>DCEX01000020.1 GCA_002315015.1 Faecalibacterium sp. UBA1819 | reverse complement strand
CCCCCTTTTCCAAGCCTTTTTCCCCTTGCAGCCTAGGTTCTTTCTGAATGAGGCGGCAGTTTTTTGGCACATCGTTTCTTTATCGTGCTTTCTTGATTTTATTTGCCCGACTTTAAAAGTTTGGGCATTTTTTCGCGGATTAACTCTAAAAACTGCGCCTGTGTTTCCGGGGTGAATTGCTGCTTATCTACAATGAGCGCTTGGTGCTCCTTAGTGAATAAGGCGTAATAATTTTGTGTTTGGACAAACATAGACATGACGCTGTACGGGAGCCGAAGCTCTCCGTTTGTAATAAAGTTGACCATGCGCAGCGCATCGTCCTCAAAGACGATTTTGCCCTCCACCTTGTCGGTATTGTATAGTTCGTACAGCCTTCTTAAAGTGAGTTGAATCTGCTTTTTGGAAAGGAAGTACAGCTCAACAGCGAAGATGACAATACCGAGGAAGCAAGCTGTCATTGCTAAATAAAGCTGCACCAAAAACGCCAGGATGCCCATTGCCAAAAGAACGCCCGACGTGACCATCAGCTTTTTCTTAATGCTTGGCTTGATGATATATTTTCTCAGCTCTCTTAGCGCCTGTTCGCTTGTCCGAGTATGTACTTCCATGAAAAAGCCCCTTTCAGAAAGCCGTTAGGAATTGGCGGGCAGCGGAACAAGGTTCGGCACGCGGCGGCCTTCGTGCTGCGGCGCGCTGGGCGGCGTTTGGCGCGGGGGGCTTTGCAGGCGCTCGCGTGCAACGCTGAGCATCAGTTTAATGCGATTTTCCTGATTGACGCGGGTGGCGCTGGGGTCGTAGTCAATCGGGGTAATGTTGGCCGTGGGGTGAGCCGCACGGATTTTGTTGATCATGCCCTTGCCGCAGATATGATTGGGCAGACAGCCGAAGGGCTGTGCGCACACGATGTTTTCAAAGCCGGAATGCACCAATTCCACCATCTCGGCGGTCAGCAGCCAGCCTTCGCCCATTTTGTTGCCGTAGCCGATCATGCCGTCGGCCAGCTTTTTCGTTTCGTTGAACAGCGTCGGCGCATGGAACTGGGGATAGGCGGCGATGGCGTCAATCATCATCTGCTCACGCACCGTCAGATAGTGCATCAAAGCCTTTGCCCCCAGCGCGGTGATGCCGCTGCCGCCGTACAGGTGAATGGTTTGGCTGGTGTTTTCAATGCAGTACTGCACAAAGCCCATCAGGCCGGGCAGGTTGACCTCGCAGTCCTCCTCGTGCAGGAATTTTTCCAGCTCGTTGTTGCCAAGGGGAGAATATTTAACGTAAATTTCGCCAACAACGCCCACTTTTACCTTCGGGGTATAAGTAATGGGCAAAGCGGCAAAGTCGCGCGCCATCGCGCGGAAGTTTTCGCCCATATCGCGTTTCGACACGCCTTTTTTCTGGTCGAACTGGCGGGCAATTTCCTTTGTCCAGCGGCTCACGAGCGCGTCGGCAGCGCCCTTTTCGTTTTCATACGGGCGCGTTTGGTTGGAAAGGCTCATCAAAGCGTCGCCGTAGAAAATAGAGGCAATCACCTTATGCAGCAGCGGCAGGGTCAGCTGAAAGCCGCTGTCCTTTTCCAGCCCGGAGAAATTGAGGCTCGCCACGGGAACCTGCGGGAAACCGGCTTTCACCAGCGCTTTGCGTAAAAGGTGAATGTAGTTCGACGCACGGCAGCCGCCGCCCGTTTGAGAAATCAGCAGCGCGGTGTGGTCGAGGTCATACTTGCCGCTTTTCAGCGCATTGATAAACTGACCAATAACAATCAGTGCCGGGTAGCAGGTGTCGTTATGAACATATTTCAGCCCTTCCTGCGCCACTTCTTGGCCGGAGGTTCCCAGCACCTCAATTTGGTAGCCTTCATCCTCCAGCGCGTCTTTCAGCATGGAGAAATGAATGGGCGCCATGTTGGGGACTAAGATTTTATGGGTGGATTTCATTTCTTTTGTAAATTTGGGATAAACAGTCAAACGTTCCATGCAAATTCACTCTCTTTCCAAAACGGCGGGCTTGCAAACGGGCGCCGAAGCCCCGCGAATAAAAGCCCTTGCAATGTCAAACGATCAAACCGGTTACGCCTGTGCCTCAATGGCGGCAAACAGGCTGCGCAGACGGATATTGACGGCGCCGAGGTTGGCGATTTCGTCAATTTTCAGCTGGGTGTACAGCTTGCCGCCCGCGTGAAGAATTTCCTGCGTTTCGTCGGTGGTAATGGCGTCGACGCCGCAGCCGAAGCTGACCAGCTGCACCAGATCCATATCCGAATGCTGTGTGACATACTGCGCCGCTGCGTACAGGCGGGCGTGGTACGTCCACTGGTTCAAAACGCTGGTATCGACATGTCCCACCATATGGGAAATGCTGTCCTCGGTAATCACCGCCGCGCCGTGGCTGCAAATGAGCCGGGCGATGCCGTGATTGATTTCCGGGTCAACATGATAGGGGCGGCCCGACAGCACAATGATATGGCGGCCTTCGCTGCGTGCCTCGCGCATGACGCGCGCGCCCTCCTCGCGCAGCTGCTGCATGTGGCGGGCATATTCTTCGTAAGCGGCGCTTGCAGCGGCTTTGACCTGTCCGCGTGTGAGATCCGGCCAGTGCTTTTGCAGAATTTCCGTCATCTTTTTGGGGAAATCTGCCGGGCGGTGAATGCCCACATAGTCATACAGGAACAGCACGTCTTTTGCTTCGGGGCAGTTGGCTGCAATCACCTCCGGGTAATACGCAACGACGGGGCAGTTGTAGCAGTTGTCGCCGTGCCCCTCATCTACATTGTATGTCATGCACGGGTAAAAGATGGCATCCGGCTTTTTCTGCGCCAAACGGTGAATGTGGCCATGCACCAGCTTGGCGGGGTAGCACACGGTGTCCGAGGGAATGGTGCTTTGCCCTTCCAGGTACAGCGCGCGGTCGGACACGCCCGACGTAATCACCGAAAAGCCCAGCTTGGTGAAGAACGTGTGCCAGAACGGAAGCAGCTCGTACATGTTGAGCGCCAGCGGCAGACCGATGACGCCGCGCGGTGCGTTTTCCGTGGGGCCATACTGCTCCAAAAGCTGTAATTTGTAATCGTACATATTCAGCGGGTCGTGTTCGCCCCGATGAGTAACGGGACGGTCGCAGCGGTTGCCGCTGATATACTTTTTGCCGCCGGGGAACAGGTTGATCGTGAGCTGGCAATGGTTGCCGCACAGGCCGCACTGTGTATTTTTAACCTCCTGGGTAAACGCCTCCAGCGCTTCGGCGCTCAGCAGGCTGGACTTGGCGTGATGCTCCCGGTGCGCCTTTTCCATGCCGTACAGCGCCGCGCCGTAAGCGCCCATCAGCCCGGCAATATCGGGGCGGATGACCTCGGTTTGCATCTCCTGCTCAAACGCACGCAAAACGGCTTCGTTGTAGAACGTGCCGCCCTGCACGACGATCTTGCAGCCCAGCTCCTGTGCGCTGGAGGCACGAATGACCTTATACAGTGCGTTTTTGACCACGCTGATGGAAAGACCCGCAGAGATGTTTTCAATGGAAGCGCCGTCCTTTTGCGCCTGCTTAACGGACGAGTTCATAAACACGGTGCAGCGGCTGCCCAAATCGACCGGGCGGTCAGCAAACAGGGCAAGCTCGGCAAACTCGGGCACCGTTTTGCCCATGGCCTCGGCAAACGTCTGCAAAAAGCTGCCGCAGCCGGAGGAACAAGCTTCGTTTAAGAAAATGTTGGAAATGGCGCCGTTTTCAATTTTAAAGCACTTCATGTCCTGCCCGCCGATGTCGATGACGAAATCAACATCCGGCATAAAGTGCTTGGCGGCGGTAAAGTGGGCCACCGTTTCGACTACGCCGTAATCCGCGCCGAATGCGCTTTTGACAATGTCCTCGCCGTAGCCCGTTGCGGTAACGGAGGCAATCTGCACCTCAGGACAGCGGCTGTAAATATCCAAAAGCAGCTTGCGGATGATGGGAATGGGGTTGCCGCTGTTGGGCTGGTAGGCCGTATAGAGCAGCGCGTGATCCTCGCTGACAACGGCGGCTTTTACGGTGGTGGAACCGGCGTCGATGCCGATATGCACCGGCCCGCACTCGGCGGTAAACTCCCGGCGCGGCACACGCGCTGCCGCGTGGCGGGCGTGGAACGCCTCGTATTCCTCGCGATTTTTGAACAGCGGCGGATTGTAAGCGTACGATGCGCCCGCGCTGTAATCGGAAAGGCGCTTTGCCACTTCGCCCAAGGACAGCTCCTTGGTAGAGTACAGCGCCGCGCCCAGCGCAACATAATAAAGACTGTTGTCAGGACAAGTGCCGGTGACGCCCAGCGCTTTGTCAAAGCTGCTGCGCAGAACGGGCAAAAACGTCAAAGGACCGCCGAGGTATAAAATATTGCCTTTGATTTCGCGCCCTTGGGCAAGGCCGGCGATGGTTTGGTTGACCACGGCAAAAAAGATGCTGGCCGCAATATCGCTGGTTTGTGCGCCTTGATTGAGCAGCGGCTGAATATCGCTTTTTGCAAATACGCCGCAGCGCGAGGCGATGGTGTATGTTTTCTCTGCTGCTGCGGCCGCATCGTTCATTTCGTCCGGGGTCAGCTTTAGTAAGGTGGCCATCTGGTCGATGAAAGCGCCCGTGCCGCCCGCGCAGCTACCGTTCATGCGAACTTCGGTGCCGCCAGTTAAAAACAAAATTTTAGCATCCTCGCCGCCCAGCTCGATGACGACATCGGCGTTGGGCGAATAGCGCGAGGCGGCCACGCGCGTGGCGTAGACCTCTTGGACAAAAGGAACTTCGCACGACTGGGCAAGCCCCATGCCTGCCGAGCCGGAGATAGACAGCATCGCCGGTTGACCGTGAAGCACTTCACTATGTAAACGCTCAAGCACTTTCGCCGTTTTTTCGATGATGTGAGAAAAGTGGCGTTCGTATGTTTTATAAACGATGTCGCCCTGTTCGTCCAGCACCACACATTTGATGGTGGTGGACCCGATGTCCAACCCGATTTGCATGTGACAGCTCCTTTATGTACCAAATGAAGGTCAAAACGCCCTGCGCCGTTTTGACACTTTTTTATGATTATTAGGGCAATACCGCATCATTCACACGAGGTTGTTCAGACGGCGCATCACGCCAAAAATTTCCGTGATATTTCCCAAAAATGCTCGGCAATCCATCAAGGATGCCCTGCGCTTTTTGGAGCATCTCACAAAAATTTTTTCGGCGCGCTCCACCATCTGGAATTATGCGGTGTTGCCTTAGATGTTATCTTGTATATTTTACTCTTTTTACAGGAAAAAAAGCAAGAACAGGATTACACGCAGTTTGCGGCAAAATAAGATTTTTTTTGTATACTTTGCGCATGAAAAATGGTTAAAAAAGGCAAAAGCAAGCTTTTTTCGGCCCGGAAGAAAAATTTTTTGAAAAAACACTTGCTTTTCCGAGAAAAAAATGATATCATAAGTTGCACTGTTATGGGTATTAAGGAGGTGGTACGATGCCTAACATTAAGTCTCAGAAAGACCGTGTCGTGCAAAGCAAGAAAGAGGCAGCGCACAACAAAGCGATCAAGTCCAACCTGAAAACAGTCGTGAAGAAGGCTGACGCCGCCATTTCCGCCGGCGCTGCTGACATGAACGACAAGGTGAAAATTGCAGCATCTGCGATTGACAAGGCTGCAAGCAAGGGTGTTCTGCACAAGAACACTGCAAGCCGTAAGGTTGCTCGCCTGGCAAAGGCGGCACACAAGGCTGCGCAATAAAAACGCGACATAAAACCGCTCTCTGGCTTCAGGGGGCGGTTTTTTGATGTAAATTTAAAACCTGTTTTTTGCTTTCCGGCAAGACAATTTGTTATAAGGCCATCAAGCTTTGAGGCGGGTGCTGCCAGGAAAGCGCAAGGATGCTTGCTTGAGGATGGAGGAACATTTCCCAAAAGTATTTGGAACGCAAAGAGGAGAATGAAATTGAAAACAAGAGAATATCAGTGGGATAACCTAAGATTTTTGCTTATTTTTATGGTTGTGTTTGGACACTTGCTGGAAATCAGCGCTTCCTTCGCATATAAAGAGATTTTATATCAAATCATTTATTCGTTTCACATGCCGGCGTTTCTGTTTTTAAGCGGAATGTTTGCAAAGTCGAACCGAAATAAATTTTTCTTTGGAATGGTGTTTCCCTATATCGTGCTGCAAACGGTCTACATCAGCTTTGTGCGAGCGTTTATTGACCCGGAAACGGAGTTTCAGTATTCGACGCCCTACTGGCTTTTGTGGTACTTATTTGCGCTGATTGTGTACCATGCTTTGATTCCCATTTATGACACATCGGTGTTTCGTGAAAAGGTGTTTTTATGTGTTTTGTCCTTTGTTCTTGCGCTGCTGGCAGGATTTGATTCCAGCATTGGCTATGCCTGGAGCGCTTCAAGAATTATAACGTTCCAGCTCTGGTTTCTGCTGGGGTTCTATTTCAAGTGTGACGCTCGGCTAGAAATTTTCTGGGATAAATTGTACTTGTGGAAAAAAGCTTTGGTTGGTGCTTTTTTAGTTTTTGGCTGTGTCATATGTGAGCTGGCATCGTTCCGGTGCAATGTAAAGTCCAATATGCTCTATGGCGCCATCGGCTACGAAAGACTGGGGTATACATGGTTCATGCGTTTGTTGTCGATGTGCTGTGCCGGATTTGTGATTTGCCTTTTGCTTGTCATTGCGCAAAGCGGCTTAAAGGTTAAAATTCCGGTGATCACCGTTTTGGGACAGAACACTTTGCCGATTTATGCTTTTCACGGGTTGATTGTCAAATTCTTGCAGTATCAATATCCCGAGCTGATTACAACGCCGCAAAGAGCCGTGCTTGCAAGCGTCGTTATCCTTTTACTGCTGGGCAATCCTTGGATTGGCAAAGCGACAAATTTTATTTTTGGTAATTGGTACTACCGGCTGCAGCCGTCACGACGTAAACAATTGGCTCCGCGTGGATACAGATGCTGAAACTGGCGGCAAGATGCTTTGCAAAGGATGAGCGGCATGGCTCAAGAACGTGCTGAGCCGATACGGCTTACCAAACAGAGTTTCGGTTGAATGGAACCATTTGCCGCAGGGAAAGGGCTGCCGCGCATTCTGNNATTCTGCGCGGCAGCCCTTTCCTTGTGAAGATATTCAGCATTGGTCGCGGCTTTTGGACACGACTGCAAGCAGAAAGCCGGTAGTAAGGCTGGCGGTAATGCCTGCGGCTGCGGCAGTAAATCCGCCGGTGAGCGCTCCCAAAAGGCCGCGCTCAGCCACCGCGTCCAGCACGCCTTGCGCCAAAAGATGGCCAAAGCCAAGCAAAGGCACGGTTGCGCCTGCGCCCGCAAATTCTGCCAGCGGCTCATACAGCCCCAGCGCCGACAAAACCACACCGCTCACGACGAACGCCACTAAAATACGCGCGGGCGTGAGCTTAGTGAGGTCGATTAACAGCTGACCCAGCACACAAAATGCGCCGCCGACCACAAAAGCCCAAACATAGTTCATGGTTGTTCCTCCTTCATCGGGGCGCAAATCTCAACGAGATGTGCAACACCCGGTATGCTTTCGCCTTGCAAAGACGTAATTTGGCTCATCAGCGCTCCCGTGGACAGAAGCAGACAGCGCTTCATGCGGCCGTCGGAAAGGCGCGGCAGAATGTGTGCGCAGAACACGGCGGCACTGCATCCCGCCCCGGAGCCGCCTGCACCGACGTTTTGCGTCTCGCGGTCAAATACCATCATGCCGCAGTCGGAATGATTGTCCAGCGCGAAGCCGTCCCGCTCCAAAAGAGTGCGCAGAAGCCGTGTGCCGACAATGCCAAGGTCGCCGGTGTAAATGCGGTCGTAATCCGCAGGGACCGTTTGAGTGTCCCGAAAAAATCGCCGCAAGGTTTCATAGGCGGCGGGCGCCATCGCCGCGCCCATATTATTGATATCTTTTACCTCAAAATCGCGCACACGTCCAAACACGGCCTTAGTAATGCACGGGTGTTTTGCACAGTCGCCTTCCGACAAAACGGCACACCCTGCGCCCGTCACCGTCCACTGAGAGGTGGGTGTGCGCTTGCCGCCGTAGTCCAGCGGAGTGCGGAACTGGCGTTCGGCAGAACAAAAGTGGCTGGACGTGCAAACGGCGGCGCGGCGCATGGCGTGTGCCGCAACGAAACAAGCGGCCAGCCCCATTCCTTCGGCAAACGTGCTGCAAGCGCCGTAAAGCCCTAAAAACGGGGTATCGACACTGCGCATGAGATAGCCTGACGCGGTGCATTGACATTGTAAGTCGCCCGCAAAGACGCCGTCGAGGTGGGATGCCCGCAAATGAGATTTTTGCAGCGCCGTTTCCAAAGCGCTGCGGGCAAACGCCTGTTCGGCTGCTTCCCATGTGGTTTGCCCCATGCGTGTGTCGGGGTAAAGCGCGTCAAATTCCGCCGAAAGCGGGCCTTCACTTTCCTTTTTTCCGGCGGCACTGCCCCAGCCGATTACGGCGGGCGGATGTTCAAATAAAATGGTATCACCTTTTCGCATGGGTATTCTCCTCCTGTTTGACCGCCGCAAAAAACGGCGCACCTTTACTGGTAGCGTTTCCCCAATCAGCTGCGGATATGCAGACAGATTTCCATTGACATTGCAAAAGAAAAGCGTTATGCTGGGCAGGCAAGCAAACAATATGGATGCTGCACCATATCAGAGGACAGAACAAAAGGAGTGGGGAATATGGAGCGTTTTTGGTGGAAAGAAGCGGTGATTTATCAAATTTACTGGCGCAGCTTTCAGGATTCCAACGGCGACGGCGTGGGTGATTTAAAGGGCATTCGCGCGCGATTGGACTATCTGCAAAAGCTGGGCGTGACGGTGATTTGGCTGAACCCGTGCTATCCGTCGCCCCAGGTGGACAACGGCTATGACATTTCCGATTATTGCGGCATTGCACCGGAGTTCGGTACGATGGAGGAGTTTGACGAACTGCTTTCCGAGATGCACGCACGCGGTATGAAGCTGGTGATGGATTTGGTGGTAAACCACACGTCGGATCAGCACCCGTGGTTTGTGCAAAGCCGTTCATCGAAAGATAACCCGTACCGCGACTACTACATTTGGCGCAAGGGCAAAGACGGAGCACCGCCCAACAACTGGGGTTCGCACTTTACGCCTTCGGCGTGGGAATATGACGAGGCCACGGACGAATATTATTTGCACCTGTTTGCTAAGGAGCAGCCGGATTTGAACTGGGAAAACCCAAAAGTGCGCCGCGAAGTACATAAGATTATGCGCTTTTGGCTGGAAAAAGGCATTGACGGCTTCCGTATGGATGTGATCAATTTGGTGAAAAAGCCCGAAGGTTTGCCTGATTCCAAGCTGCCGCCGTCAACAAAAGAAGGCTTCAGCTTTGATAATGAGCTGTACGCCAATAATCCCGGCCTTGTAGAGTTTTTCCGAGAAATGAAGGAGGAAGTGCTGTCGCATTACGACGTGATGACCGTGGGGGAAACCGTGCGGGTTACGCCGGAGTATGCGCTGCAATATGTAGGTGAGCCGGAACGCTTGCTTTCGATGGTGTTCCACTTCCAAATTGTGGACTTGCGCGACAACTTTACCTGGGGAAAATTCAAAGCTCTGCAAAGAAAGTGGGCCCATGCGCTTTGGGGCAAAGGCTGGGCCAGCCAGTTTTTGCAAAACCATGACCAGCCGCGCTGTGTTTCGGTGTATGGCGACGATGGCGCATACCGCGAAAAGAGCGCGAAAATGCTGGCGACCATGCTGCACACGCTGCCCGGAACGCCTTATGTCTATCAAGGCGAAGAATTGGGTATGTGCAACACGCCCTTTACCGATATTTCGCAATACAATGACATCAACGCGAAGTTTGACTACGACGAGATGGTGGCCAAGGGCAAAAGCCCGGAACAAGCGCTCGCCGTGCTGAACCGATACAGCCGCGACCATTCCCGCACGCCGATGCAGTGGGATGCAAGCCGGAATGCCGGCTTTACCGACGGCGAACCTTGGCTGATGGTAAACCCGAACTACAAAGAGATTAACGCAGCCCGTCAAATGGAGGACGAAAACAGCGTTTGGAATTACTACCGGGCGTTGCTTGCTTTGCGCAAAGAACACCCTGTGATGGTGTACGGACAGTGGACGGAGTACGAGCCGGAGCGCGAAGATGTGTATGTCTATACGCGCACGCTGGATGACGAGCGATGGCTGGTGGCGCTGAACCTGACGGGAGAACCGGCGCAGCTGACGGTGCCGGACGCGGTACACGGCACACTCACGCGCGTATTGGGCAATGAGACCGACCTGCGATTGGATGGCAGACAATTAACCCTGCGCCCGTGGGAAGCAGTCATAGCAGCCTTTTAAAAAGACAAACCCCGCTTTGGCATTTTGAATGCCAAAGCGGGGTTCTTCTTTTAGTAAAAGTTTGCTGCAACGACTGCACTGGATTATGCAGCGGGTTTCTGGTTTTGCTTGCCGCCCACGATGAAAAGAATGGGGGCAACGATGCCGCCGACCAGATTGCACAGACCCAGCAAGGATACGACGCCGCCGGACAGGCTCAACACATCGAAAACAAGGAAAATAATGCCCCATACGGTGAAGAACTTGGAGGACTGGTCTGCTTTTTTGAGGCCCAGAATACCTACGGCGATTCTTACTGCGTTGAATACAACAACAAGGCCAACGCCGACATAAGCAATTGCGGATACAATGCCCATAGCATCGTCCATTGTCATATCAACTTCGCCCAGCTGCGCTTCCACAGAAGCGGCTTCCTGCCCAGTCAGATTCGTCATAGAGCTCAAAGAGGTATTGATGTTGACGATGCTTAAAATAATCGTAACAACGGCCACCACAATGAACAAAATAGAGGCGATCTGAATCAACTTGTTTTTCTCTTTCCTATCTTCTCAACTCCCACAAAAGTGTCATAAGCTTTTTATAGCAGAGCAACACGATTTTTGCAAGATATTGTTGATTAGTCAAATAGAATTTAATGGAAAATTCATATTTCTAGCGGGATAAAATTGGATTTGGAAAGCAAAAGGAACAGTTTTAGACAAAAAAGGGAAAACGCCCGATTGTTAGGCGCTTTCCGACAGTTTATGTGATACTTGGATGATTAGGAAAAGAATGGGCGGATAAAGTGCCAAATGACGCCCCACGCAACGCTGGCAAGCATTCCGTAGACAATTACAGGCCCTGCAATGATAAACATGCGCGCCCCCACGCCGGTGACAAGCCCTTCGCTGCGAAACTCAATGGCGGGCGACACGACGGAATTGGCAAAGCCGGTGATGGGGACAAGCGTACCGGCCCCGGCCTTGGAAGCAAGCTTTTGGTACCAGCCCAGCGCGGTGAGAATGCCCGAAAGCACAATCAGCGTGGCACTGGTGAGTGCGGCGGCATCGGACAAAGTAAACCCGGCGCGGCAGTAAAGCGTGTTGAGAAATTCGCCTAACAGACAAATAGAGCCGCCCACGCAAAATGCCCAGAGGCAATCTTTCAGCAGGGGGGAACGGGGCGAAGCCTCGCGCACCATGGCATCGTAAGCTTTCGGATTCAAGCGCATAACAACACTCCTTTTTGATGGAATGATTCCGTATTTTAAAATATGCCGTTAGTATGTGCAGGACGCTGTGCGATATGCGGCGAAAACGCGCGAACACTTTCACAAAACCGACACGCCTTTAACAAAATCAACACGCACTGCACAAAAAATTTTGGAAAACCGCTTTTATAATGGAACGCAGAGTTGACGCTGTGCGCCGGTGTGTGCGCGGCGACCGGAAAAGGGAGTGTGAAGCATGATTGAAGTGAAGCATCTGACCAAGCGGTATGGTGCGCACGCTGCCGTGGAGGATTTATCCTTCCATGTGGAGAAAGGCATGGTGTACGGCTTTTTAGGGCCGAATGGGGCGGGAAAATCGACCACCATGAACATCATTACCGGCTGCTTGGCGGCCACTGAGGGAACGGTGACCATCGGCGGGTTTGATATTTTTGAGCAGCCGCACGAGGCAAAGCGGCTGATTGGCTATTTGCCCGAGCAGCCGCCGATTTACCCGGAGATGACCCCGCGGGAATATTTAACTTTTGTGGCAAAGGCAAAGGGAATTGCCCGTGCCGAGATTCAAAGCGAAGTGGCGCGTGTGATGCAGGTGACGGGTACGGACGTGCTGGCGGACCGGCTGTGCCGCAATTTGTCCAAGGGCTATGCGCAGCGCGTTGGCATTGCGCAGGCGCTTTTGGGAAAACCCGAAGTGATTATTTTAGACGAGCCGACCGTGGGCTTGGACCCCAAGCAGATGATTGAAATTAGAAATTTGATTCAAACGCTGGGGCAAGAACACACCGTTATTTTAAGCAGCCATATTTTGTCTGAGGTGCAAGCGGTGTGCGGGCGCATTTTGATGATTTCGCACGGGAAACTGGTGGCCGATGACACACCGGAAAATTTGGAAAAACTGCTGGCGGGAACGGCGCGTGTGACGGTGCGCCTGGCCTGTGACGAGGGCGAAGAACAGCGCTTGCAGATTCCCGACACCCGCGTATCGGACATTCAGCGGGAAAGCGACCGTGTGGTGCGCTTAGTGCTGGAGCGCGAACAGGGAAACAGCGACGCGCTGTGTGAAGAAGTATTCTGGGCGTGCAGTGAGCAGCGGCTGCCGATTTTGAGCATGAGCGGTGTGCGCGCAAGCTTGGAGGATGTGTTCCTGGAATTGACGGAGGGCACCGCGGCACAAGAACAGACAAACGAGCCGCAAGGGCAGGAGGAAACCGCCCAGCCCGCAGAGCCTGTGGCCGAGGAACAGGAGCAGCCGACAGAGAAGCCGGCAGAGGAGGAGCAGGAATGAAAGCGATTTTGCAAAAAGAATGGCACGGATATTTTTCCACCGTGACAGGGTATCTGTTTACGGCGTTCCTGATGCTGTTTGCGGGAATTTTTTTCAGTGTTTTATGTTTGACGGGCGGCTTGCCGTCGTTTGAATATGTGCTTTCCAACATGACGTTTGTTTTCGTGATTGTCACGCCGATTTTAACGCTGCGCGGCATCTCGGAAGAACGGCGGCAAAAAACCGACCGTCTTTTATACGCGCTGCCGATTGGCTTAACGCGGGTCGTGCTGGGCAAATATGCGGCACTGCTCGGGGTTCTCGCTGTTCCCACGGTATTGATGGGGGTGTATCCCGTGCTGCTTTCCATGTTCGGCACGGTGAATTTAGGCGCGGCTTACGGCAGTTTGCTTGCCTTTTTTCTGCTGGGGGCGGCGCTGTTGAGCATTGCGCTGTATCTTTCCTGTTTGAGTGACAGCCCGGTGGCATGTGCGGCGATTTGCTTTGCCGTCGTTTTGGTGAATTATTTTCTTTCCACGCTGGCGCTGTACCTGCCCGGCACGGCAGACGCTTCGCTGTGGCTGTTTTTAGCGCTGTGCCTGCTGTTTGCGCTGATTGTGCTTCGCATGACAAATGCGGTGTGGCCGGCAGCGGTGGCGCTGATGGTTTCCGGCGGTGCGGTTTTAGCTGTATGGGTGGCAAACAGTGAGGCATTTGCCGGGGCGTTCCCTGCGCTGCTGGAGCGGCTGTCGCTGTTTGAGGCGTTCCAGTCGTTTGTCGGCGGCGAAATGGATTTGTCGGCGCTGTTTTTCTATGTCAGCGTTTGCGTGGTGTTTGTAGTGCTGACAGTGCAGAGCATGGAGAAAAGGCGGTGGAGTGAATGATGCGGAAAGAAACAAAAGAGGAAGCGGCAGAAAGCGTGCAGGCAGGACGCGCTGCACGGCGGCGCAAGATGCGTGCGGGCGGCTATGCGACCATGGTGGCGGCTTTGACCATAGCGGTAGCGGTGGCGGCCAACTTGATGGTATCCAATTTGCCGGCCAGCATGACCAAGTGGGACATGACGGAAAACGGCGTTTACACTTTGAGTGAGCAAAGCGAAGAAGTGGCCGCTGGACTGGACAAGGAAGTGACCATCTATCACATTGCGCAAAAAGGCGCGGAGGACTCCATTTTGGTGAAGTTCTTGGATCAGTACAGCGCGCTTTCGCCCAACATTAAAGTGAAAACGATTGACCCTGACGTTTACCCGAACTTTGCTTCACAGTATACGCAGGAACAGCTGTATAACAACAGCTTGATTGTCGTATGCGGAGACAACAGCCGCTATGTGTCTTACTATGATATTTTTAAAACGACATACACAAGCTATTATTCCGCCAGCACGGACTTTGACGGCGAGGGTGCGCTGACCAGTGCGGTGGCATATGTGACGAGCGAGAATCTGCCGAAGGTGTATGTGCTTTCCGGCCATGGCGAACCCGGCTTGCCGGATGCGATCACTCATGCTTTGGAACAGCAAAACCTGACGGTGGAGTCTTCGCTGGTATTGATGTCGCAGGAAAGCGTGCCGGAGGATGCAGACGCGGTGATTATCTATGCGCCGCAGAGCGATTTGTCGCAAGAGGATGCACAGAAGCTGAAAGACTATATTGCGGCGGGCGGAAAAATTTTGCTGGCCACGAATGACACCGGGGAGGAAATGCCAAACCTGCAAAGCGTGACCGAGGAATTTGGCCTGTCGGCCAAGCCCGGCATGGTGTTTGACGGCGATGCATCCTATGTGGCAACCTACCCAATGTATCTTTTGCCGGAAATGGTACAGCACGATATTACTTCGCCGCTGATTGAGGGCGGATATGTGGTGCTGGCTCCGGCGGCTCATGCGCTGGAAACCGCCGAGACGCTGCCTGAGGGCTTAACGGTAACGCCGCTTTTAAGCACCTCTGACCAAGGTTACAACAAAGCGGACAGCTTGACGATTGAGACCTTGGAAAAAGAGGAAGGCGACGAAACGGGAACATTTGATATTGCGGCAGCAGCAGAAAAAACAGTTTCGGACGAAGAAAATGCTGAGCCGGCACGTCTGGTTTGGTTCGGCGCCGCGCAAATGCTGGATACACAGGTGGACGCAATGACCGCCGGGGCAAACAGCGACTTGGTGGTGAATGCCGCCGCATGGCTTTGCGACAAGCAAGACAGCATTTCGATTCATGCAAAGAGCCTTGACATGGAATATCTGACGGTGCCTGCCGGTGCGCGTGCGGTGCTGTCTGCGGTGACGATTGTTGTGATTCCGGCCGCGTTCCTGATTGCAGGCATTCTGGTTTGGAAACGGAGGAAGAGCCGCTGATGAAACGACAGACGATCACTTTGCTGAGTTTGACGGGCGCACTGGTGCTGTGCGCCGGAGGGTATGCGGTGCTCGCCTTTACCCCCCAAGAGGAGGAAGCGCCCGCTGTGGCGCTGACCTCTGCGGCAGACGAGCTGACCGCGGCTTCTTGGCAGATCGCGGGCACGACCATTTCCTTTGTAAAAACAGACGATACTTGGCATCTGGAAGGCCAAGAAGCCTTTCCGGTGGACGGCGAAAAGGTACTCACTGCGTTGACAGCGCTGACGCCGCTGGAGGCGCAGCCGTTATCGGAACAGGCGGAAGACAGCGCCGCTTATGGCATTACCGATGACAGCGACCGTGTGGCGCTGACAACGGCAGACGGAGAAACTGTGATTCGCTTCGGAGACGATAATCCGTTGGGAACCGGGCGCTATTGTGCCCTGGAGGAAAGCGGAAGTATTTATCTTGCCGATACAACCGCATTGGATGCACTGACAACGGACGCGATGGACTTTATTGAGATGGAAGAAGTGCCCGACATGACGGACACTGTCCGCTGGAGTATCGAAAGCGGCCAAGCGGCGGTTCAGGTGTTGTCCAGGCAGCAAGATGAGGGCAGTTTGGATGGCTTCGCATGGGAGAATGCGGCAGGGGAGCCGCTCGACACGAGCAGCGTGGAAAGCACATTGGCCTATTTGACCGGCTTGAGCTACTTGCGCTGTGCCGCTTATGCTCCGCAAGACCTGGCCGAATATGGGCTGGAAACCCCGCAGGCGACGGTGCGCGTAACATACCGTGACGCCCAAGGTCAAGAGGCGGAAATGGCTTGGCAGCTGGGCTTGCAGACGGACGACGGCTTTTATGCAAGGCCGGAAGGCTCCGATGATGTCTATGTGATTGATGCGGCACTGGGGCAAGCGGTACTCGATGGCGCTGCTGCCGATTTTTCCGCCAAGCAGCCGTTTCATCTGGCATGGGATAACGCTGCTTCTGTTTTGCTGGAAACGCAGGACACAAAAACCGAAATGGAAATTGTGCGCGAGATTTCCGACGAGAGCGAGAGCAACAGCACAAGCAGCATTGAAGCATCCTACACCGTAGACGGAGAAGCGGCAGACGCCGCCAAAGCGGCGCAGTGGTTGAATGACTGGAACGCTTTGACGGTGACGGGACAAGCGGAAAGTTTTGACGGTGAGACTTGGTTTACAATGACGGTCACACCGCTGGATGGCGAGCCTGTTGTGCTGGAATGGGCCAAAACGGAGGAAGCCGCCGCAGTGCGCCAAGGGGATGGCGTGTGGAAAATTGTGGATATGAATGCGGTGCAGACTCTGCTTGAATTCTGGAACGCAAGCGAGCAGACAACATCGGAAAGCACGTCTTAAAAAGCAAAAAGCTCAGGTGCACAAGGGGAAACCCCGGAAAGCACCTGAGCTTTTCCATTTATATAGAAAGTGTGTTTTGCAAAAAAACGCGGAAACCATCTGGGCTTCCGCGTTTGTGTATTTTCAGAAAAAATTTATTTTGCCAAAACCGCCTCGGCAAACTGCTTGCCGTAGCTGACCGCATTGTCGAGATCCTGCTGCGTGGGTTTAAAGCGGATTTTCATACCCTCGAGCGGCATGGAAAGCTTGAGCTGCTGCATACGCGCCACGAGGTTGGGCACGGCCTCGCCGCTCCAGCCGTAGCTGCCGAACGCACCGGCGAATTTGCCGCGGTGGATAATGGGGTTCAGACCCATCATCATCTCATAGATGGGGGGCAGAGCATCGCCGACGAGCGTCGGGCTGCCCAGCAGGAAGCCGTCGGCATCCGCAATGGCTGCTTTGGCTTCCTCGGCGCTGTCGGTAACAAGGTCGAACACCTTGACGTTTACGCCGGCTTCCTGAACACCTTTGGCAATGGCCTCGGCCAAGCTGCGGGTATAGCCGTAAGCAGAAACGTAAGCGATGACGACATCTTTGCCGTTTTTGGGCTGCGGTGCGCACCACTCACGATACATGTCGAGATATTTTTGAATATTGCTGCGCAGCACCGGGCCGTGGCCGTTGCCGATGAACTGGATATCCAATGCGGCAATTTTGTCGAGTGCTTTCGTCATAAACGGACGCTTGAACGGCCCAATGATGTGGGTGAAGTAGTACAGGTAAGCGTCGGTGAAGTCGCCCTCGATGAGGTCGTTAAACACGCGGTCGTCGGCATAATGGCAGCCGAAGCTGTCGCAGGAGAAGAGCGCTTTCAGCTCGGGAATGTAGGTGTACATGCTGTCCGGCCAGTGGAGGAACGGAACGCTCAGGAAAGTGAGCGTCAAGCCGCCGAGGTCGATTTGGTCGGCTTCGGTTACTGCTTGGGACGCGAACGGATGGTTAACGATTTCTTTCAAGAATGTGAGCGCCGTGGAGCTGCCCAGAACTTTGGCGTTGGGAGCCAGTTCCAAAATGCGCTCCATGCAGCCGGCATGGTCCGGCTCGGTGTGGTTCACAACGATATAGTCAATTTCGGAAGGGTCGCACACTTCGCGGATATTGGCGATGTACTCGTCCCAAAATTCCAGCTTGCATGTTTCGAACAGGGCGGTTTTTTCGCTGCCGCGCACGAGGTAAGAGTTGTAAGACGTACCGTAGTCGGAGTGCATAATAATGTCAAAGACGCGAAGGTCTTTATCTTGTACACCGACGTAGTAAATGTTGTCCATAGCTTGAATGGCACCCATGAATATGAATCCTCCCTTTTGTTGTGTCAGGCGTTTGAACAAAACGGGCCGGCGCCCACAAACGCGCAGAAATGGTATGATAAAATGTTAACGGATATAATTATATACTTGAATAGTGTAATTTTCAAGGCCTTTGCAGGGAAAAAGCAGCGGAGAAATACTTTTTGTTGCTGTGAACAAAAAATGGCTCATACAGGCTGGGATTCCGCTTCGGTTTGCCCAGAGGTGTTTTGCGGCAAAGATTGCAAATGACGAGACAAAATATCTGCGGCCAAAGCGCAAAGCCCTGCGCAGGGGCGCTGTGCATAATAGTCCTTAGTGCGGGCACTGGGAACGGCGCTGGTATCTTGCCCGGCTTGACCCAGCAAGTCTGCGCACAAAAGGCTGCCTGCCGATTGGCGAAACTGCTGTGCGAGTGTTTGAATTTCGGCATAAAGCGCGGCTTTTTCAGTGTCGGGGCGGCTGGGGCCGGAATAAGACCGGAGCAGGTTTAAAATGAGCGTCATGCCGCTGACACAGCCGCACAGGCCGCGCATACGTCCGACACCGCCGCCAAAGCCGGATGCGACGATTGCAAGCGTTTCTTCATCCAGTGGGACAAGATCGGAAAAAGCAAGGCAGACCGACTGGGAGCAGGTATAGCCTTGCTCAAACAATTGGCGCGCACGTTCGCTGCGAGATTGCATAAAATGCCTCCTGTGTAATGATGGGGTTTGAAAATAGCCGGATAATGAATAATAGAGTTACACCTTATTATAATAAACAGGGGAAAAACCCGCAACAGGCAAGGCAAATCGATGATTTTGAAAAAAAAGAAAGAATTTTTTGTGACAGCTCTTGACATTATAAAAATATGCGTTAAAATAAAGTTAGCACTCGGGGGTGATGAGTGCTAAAAACAAATCAAAAACAAAGGAAAGGGGGAGCAGAGCAGCATGGCGATGGATGACAGAAAGCAGCGTGTGCTGCAAGCGATTGTAGCGCTGTACGGTGCGGATGGCGAGCCGGTTGGCTCAGGACTTTTGGCACAGCATTTTGCGAACGCCGTTTCCTCTGCAACCCTTCGCAACGAGATGGCGGCTTTGACAAAGCTTGGCCTTTTGGAGCAGCCGCACACCTCTGCCGGGCGCGTGCCGAGCGCAAAAGGATACCGCTATTATCTGGACCATCTGATGGGAACGCCGACAAAGCTTTCCCAAAGCGAACAGCGCGCTGCGTGCGAGATGTTCCGCGACATGGACTATGACCCGGAACGGCTGGCACAATCGGCAGCACGGGCGCTGGCGGATTGGACGGGATATACCGTTGTAGCCACGACCCCCAAAAGCGAAGATATGTGCATTGCGCATTACGAAGTGATGCAGGTAGGGCGCTTTACGGCGGCGGTTTTAGCGGTGACAAACGGCGGCGGCGTAAGAACCAGAACCGCAAAGCTGGACTTTCCTTTAGAAAACGGCGATGTGGAGATGCTGGCAAAAACGCTGAACGAGAGCCTGACGTTTCGCAGCGCGGCAGATGTGCAAAGCGCACATTTGCAGGCGGCGGCACAGCGGATGGGTGCGCGGGGCGTGACGCTTTATCCCGTTTTGAGCGCAGCTTATACGCTTTTGAAAGAAGCCGGGCGGCCCAATGTATATTTAGAAGGAGAGCAGAACTTTTTAAACTATGCAGGAACGGAACAGAACATTAAGACGCTGTTAGAGTTTTTTGCCGACACGGAAGCTGTGAAGCAAGCCGTAAGCCCTAAGACGGACAGAACCACCGTTTTGCTGGGGGAGGATTTGGAAGATCACCCCATGCCGGGCTTATGCATTGTTTCCAAGCGGTATGTGGCAGGCGGCGGCGCAACGGGCGCGATTGGAATTGTCGGCCCGCTTCGGATGCCGTATCAAAAGATCATTCCGAGATTGGAGTACTTTTCATTGCTTTTGGGACAGTGTATGTCCGGCGTGAACGGCGCTTCTTTTCAGGAACAATAGAGAGGAGAAGCACATAGTGGCACAAAACGAAGAAATTCTGCAAGAGAATCAAGCGGGCGAGGAGCCTGCGCAGGAAGTGCAGAAAGACGAAGCCCAGCAGGCGCCGCAGCCCGAACAGGAGAATCCTTGCGCTGAATTAGAAAAGCAGTTGGCGCAAACAAAGGACACGCTGCTGCGCACGGCGGCAGAGTATGACAACTTCCGCAAACGCAGCCAAAAAGAGCGTGATGCGGCGTTTGGAAACGGCGTTTCCTTTGCGGTGGAAAAGCTGCTTGGCGTGATTGACACGCTGGAGCTGGCGGCCAATGCGCAGACAGCAGATGAAGCTTATAAAAAAGGCGTGCTGATGACGCTGGACAAAGCGAAAGCTGCGCTGAAAGCGCTGAACGTGGAAGAAATTGAAGCAGAAGGCCAGCCCTTTGATCCGCAGTGTCACGCGGCTGTGATGCAGCAGCCCGCGCCCGAAGGCGTAGAGAGCGGCACGATTTTGGCCGTGATGCAGCGCGGGTACCGCCGCGACGGAAAAGTGATTCGTCACGCGGCTGTCACCGTGGCAGAATAAGATTTTTTTCATTGAAACAACCAACTTCCGCATAACATTTTGCGAAAAACGATAAAATAACAAATTCAAGAGGAGTAATGACTTATGGGTAAAATTATTGGTATTGACCTTGGTACTACAAACAGCTGTGTTGCCGTGATGGAAGGCGGCGAACCGGTTGTTATTGCAAACGCAGAGGGTGCACGCACCACGCCGAGTGTTGTCGGCTTTGCAAAAAACGGCGAGCGCTTGATCGGTCAGGTGGCAAAACGTCAGGCAATTACAAACCCGGACCGCACGGTTTCTTCCATTAAACGCCACATGGGTACCGACTACAAAGTGGAAATTGACGGCAAGAAATACACCCCGCAGGAAATCAGCGCCATGATTCTGCAAAAGCTGAAAGCCGACGCTGAGGCTTACCTGGGCGAAAAAGTGACGGAGGCGGTCATCACCGTTCCCGCCTACTTTAACGACAGCCAGCGTCAGGCAACGAAAGACGCCGGTGCAATTGCCGGTTTGGACGTAAAGCGTATTATCAACGAGCCGACCGCAGCTGCTTTGGCTTACGGCATGGATAAAGAAAATGACCAGAAGGTTATGGTATACGACCTTGGCGGCGGTACGTTCGACGTTTCCATCATCGAAATGGGCGACGGCGTGACGGAGGTTCTGTCCACTGCCGGTGATACACACCTGGGCGGCGACGACTTCGACAACCGCATCATCGACTGGCTGGCTGACGAGTTCAAGAAAGAGAACGGCGTGGATCTGCGCAGCGACAAAATGGCTGCTCAGCGCTTGAAAGAAGCTGCTGAGAAGGCAAAGATTGAGCTGTCCGGCGTGGCTTCCACCCAGATCAACCTGCCGTTTATCACGGCTGATGCAAACGGTCCGAAACACCTTGACACCACTTTGACCCGCGCAAAATTCAACGAGCTGACTGCTGACCTCGTGGAAAAGACAATGGCTCCCGTGCGTCAGGCTTTGAAGGACGCAGGCTTGAACCCCGGCGACCTGCACAAGGTTCTGCTGGTTGGCGGTTCGACCCGTATCCCCGCTGTGCAGGATGCTGTTAAGGATTATATGAAGTGCGAGCCCTCCAAGGGCATTAACCCCGACGAGTGCGTGGCAATCGGCGCTTCCATTCAGGGCGGCGTTCTCGGCGGCGACGTGAAGGGTCTCTTGCTGCTGGACGTGACTCCGCTGAGCCTCGGCATTGAGACGATGGGCGGCGTTTGCACCAAGATTATCGACCGCAACACCACCATCCCCACCAAGAAGAGCCAGGTGTTCTCCACGGCAGCCGACAACCAGCCCGCAGTTGAGGTCAATGTTTTGCAGGGCGAGCGTGAATTTGCCCGCGACAACAAGAGCCTTGGTATGTTTAAGCTGGACGGCATTGCGCCCGCTCCCCGCGGCATTCCGCAGATTGAGGTTACCTTCGATATCGACGCAAACGGCATTGTAAACGTTTCCGCAAAAGACCTCGGCACCGGCAAGGAGCAGCACATCACGATCACTTCTTCCACCAACATGAGCAAAGAGGACGTGGAGCGCGCTGTGAAGGAAGCCGAGCAGTATGCGGAGGAAGACAAGAAGAAACGTGAGGAAGTGGACGCACGCAATGCGGCTGACCAGATGGTATTCCAGACCGAGAAGGCCCTGGGCGAGATGGAAGGCAAAATCAGCGACAGCGAAAAGAGCGATATTCAGGCAAAGCTGGATGCGCTGAAAGAGGCTTTGAAGGGCTCTGACATCGACACCATCAAGGCAAAACAGGAGGAGCTGCAAAAAGCCTTCTACGCAGTGAGCGAGAAAATGTACCAGCAGGCGGCACAGGCACAGCAGGCACAGGGTGCGGCTGAAGATGCCGGTGCACAGAACAACAATGGCGGCGACGACAACGTAGTAGACGCAGAATACAAAGAGGTTTAATCAAAAGAGTTTCATTCCGCTTTCGGTGAATTGACGAAAACGCGGCGGCAGACGTACCGCAGATTTGCAGGGCGTCTGCCGTGCCGAAGGCATTCGTGTTTTCGGGAGTTCGATACGATGATGCAAAGCGGTTGGCAGGGCGTTTTGAAAGGCAGAGGTGCTGCTTTTTTAGACGCTGAAACCAAAAAGACAAGGGCGAGCGGTGGACGCGCGCCCTTATCCCGTAATTGGAGAGAGTGAGAGTAAACATATGGCAGAAAAACGCGATTACTATGAGGTGCTGGGCGTTTCCAAAACCGCGTCGGACGATGAGATTAAAAGTGCTTATCGCAAATTGGCCAAAAAGTATCATCCTGACTTGAACCCCGGAGATAAAGAGGCTGAGGAGCGTTTTAAGGAAGTAGGCGAGGCCTACGAGGTGCTGAGTGACAAGCAGAAAAAGGCGCGGTATGACCAATTTGGCCATGCAGGCGTGGACCCGAACTATGGAGCGGGTGCAGGAGCCGGCGGCTTTGGCGGCGTAGACCTCAATGATATTTTGGGCGACTTGTTCGGCGGCTTTGGCGGCTTCGGCGGCTTTGGCGGGGGGGCAAGACGTGCCAACCCTAATGCGCCCAGAAAAGGCGCTGATATTCGTGTCAGCTTGGTGCTGAGCTTTATGGAAGCGGTACACGGCTGCAAAAAGGTTGTAAGCGTGAATACGCAGGACGTTTGTTCGGAGTGCGGCGGTTCCGGCGCGGCGAAGGGGTCTACCCCGGAAACTTGCCCGGATTGTAAAGGCTCCGGCTTTGTTTCCGTGCAGCAGCGTACACCGTTTGGCGTGATGCAGTCCAGCCAGCCTTGCCGCCGCTGCGCCGGAAAAGGCAAGATTATTAAAACACCCTGCTCGAAGTGCCACGGCACAGGAAAAACAACCAGCAGCAAGCGGGTGGAGATTACCATCCCCGCTGGTATTGACGATGATCAGAATCTGCGTGTACAGGGTAAGGGCGACGCCGGAATCAATGGCGGCCCGAATGGCGATTTGATTGTCATTGTAACCGTGCGCCCTGACCCGATGTTCGAGCGTGACCGCTATGACGTACACGTTGTAGTGCCGATTACCTATAGCCAAGCGGTTATGGGCGATGAAGTAGTAGTGCCGACCATTGACGGTAAGGTGCAGTATACCGTGCCGGAAGGAACGCAGAGCGGTACAACGTTCCGCTTGCGTGGCAAGGGCATTCAGTACGTGAATGGACGCGGACGAGGGGATCAGTATGTCCATGTGGAAGTGGAAATCCCCAAAAAGCTGACAAAGACCCAGAGAGAAGCGCTCAAACACTTTGAGGAAACGCTGAAAGAAGAAAACTATGAAAAGCGCAAAGGCTTTTTCAAAAGTTTAAAAGAAAAATTTGAGGGTAAATAAGGTCAGTTTCGCCGGCAGATGGAAAGACATCTGCCGGCGATTTGTTATATAAGTGTTTTTAGAATTAGACAGGGAAAAGTCTTTATATATATAATTACATTATAAGGGAATGAGAGAAGCCTATAATGAGGAGGAAGTCGATATACTGAAATATGGGCAAGGAAGGAGTATTTTAAAAGAAAAACAGAGAAAGCTGAATTTTTTTAGAAAAAGGTGTTGACAATGGGAGAAAAGCGTGGTATTATATACAAGCTGTCCGGTGAGGACACGGCGGAACGCTGAAAAGCAGCGGTGAGAGAAACGGCCGAGAGGCGACGGTTCCACGGCGAGCGCAGCGGGAAGCGAAAAGAAAATATCTGAACCACGAAAAAAGGTGTTGACAAACACTGAAAGATGTGGTAAGATAAATAGGCTGTCACCTCCGCTGAGCGGAAGGGAGCGAAAGAAAAAATCAAAAAAGTGCTTGACAAAAGCTGCTGAGTATGATATAATAAGCAAGCTCCTAAACGCGAGAGCGA
>DCEX01000012.1:213006-213136 GCA_002315015.1 Faecalibacterium sp. UBA1819 | reverse complement strand
AGGAACTGACGCGGGCTTCCAAGTGGGCCATTAAGATGTTGGGGCAAAAGGACATCTACCATGTGTTCACGCCCCTATTTCCCAACACCAGCACCAGAGTTATCTTAAAAAAGCCAAAGACCGATTCCAG
>DCEX01000012.1:179891-212874 GCA_002315015.1 Faecalibacterium sp. UBA1819 | reverse complement strand
TACAAGCTGAAACTCAACCACGGTGACCTGAAGGCCACCCAGGGCGATACGGGCCATGCGGAAATTGACATGATTACCAGCATTTACGCTCACATTCTGGACGAAGATCGAAAGGTCAACGCCCAGAAATTTGAGACAGCCTTCTATTCCAATCCTGATTTGCGAGGGGTACGGCCGCCGCAGGAGCCGAAAGCACCTGAACCGACGCCTATCGACCTGGCAAGTTTAGTGGAACAGCTTCAGAAATCCCCGGAGCTGGCGAGCGCCTTGGCCGCTCTGATTGCGAACCAGGCGGCAGGAGCATCGGAAAAGGCGTGAAATTCAAATTAGCAGAACGGCGATTTTTCTTAGCAGACTTGTGAAAACCGTTCGTTTCTTCTTAGCAAAATATACATTTGCAGCGCATAAAATTCTCCCGGTCATACATGAGCGGCGACCGGGAGAAACAATACAAAAAAACGCTGCAAACCAGCAAAAATGGCTTGCAGCGGTGCTTTCTGGCGTCCCTGGGCAGATTCGAACTGCCGGCCTTTCGCTTAGGAGGCGAACGCTCTATCCTGCTGAGCTACAGAGACGTATATCAAATTTATTCAATTTTCCCGCTCAAAAGGATTCGAACGAACTGCCGCTTAGGAAGGGTTTGTTATATCCATTTAACTACGGAGGCATATAAAGAAATACTCAAAATAAGGGGAAGAGTGCTCCAACTAATGTTCAGAGACATCTATGAAATGTTTCGTTTTTGACAAGTGCCGTTTTTCTAAAATACTTGCTGCTAGATGGGTTCAAAACCAGCTTGACACGGCTATTTAACAGTGAAAAGTCACTTTGCTCATTATAAGAAATTTTTTTGAAAAAATCAAGTGGGAATTTGTTTGAAAGATGAACAGCTACACGCATTGCAGCTATTTAAAACATTATCCTCTAATTTTGTAATTTGTAACATAGTATATTGACACACATAGTAATTTTGCATATAATGAGTGCGAGGTGAAGTGAATGCCGGAACAAAACATCAACAGTGATTTAATTCGTGGCCATATTGACACGATCATTCTAAAAATATTGAAAGAGGGTGATAATTACGGTTACGAAATCATGAAAGCGGTATCTGTAAACAGCGGGAACGAATATGAGCTGAAAGAACCATCTTTATATACCAGCCTGAAACGTCTTGAAAAGCAAGGTTACATTCTTAGTTATTGGGGTGACGAGTCACATGGCGGACGACGTAAATATTATCATCTTACAGAGAGCGGAAAGGATGCTTACGAAAAGTCGCTTGCCGAATGGCTGCATGCTCAAAAGATTATTACAATGCTTCTTTTGGGAGGTACAAACAAATGACAGATTTGCAAAAATATGTTGACAGTTTATTTCTACACCAACAATTGACACCGGAGATCAAAGATCTAAAAGAAGAAATCGTAAGTAATATGATTGCAAAGCGGGATGACCTGATTGCACAGGGGATGGATGCCGAGAGCGCAACAAAAAAAGCTAAGGATAGTTTATCCGCTGTTGATTTTCTGATAGACGGAAATCAGCTTACTAATGTTGGCAAGTATCATCTGGAATGTATTCAAACAGTATTGCTCAACTGTATTATTTTTTGGATATTTTCTTTGCCTCTTTTATTTACAGGATATGCTTCAATCAGTTATACAGGGCTTACACTTGTTATCGTTTCGGGCTTCATCTATATTGCAGCGAAAAATCTTCCTCTGAACAGTGTTGCATTTGTCTCGGTGACAGCAAATAAACAGCGCAAAAATATCATGTGGATAATTTGGGCACTTTTCTTCCTTATTGCCGTTGGGACAATGGCGGCATTAACATTCGGGAGTAATCTATGGTTTGGCAGGCCGGTAAACATTAGCGGGCCATATCAAATGGCAAATATCTTAGTGCGGTTTTATTTGCCCCTGCTTACCATTCTCATTCCCATCACATTCAGCAATTTTTCAAACATTCTGCTAAAAAACAGGAAGGGGAAAGAAGATGAATAAGAAAAACAAGATTATCCTTGGTTTATTGTCTGTTGCCATTATTCTGTTCTCCACGATTCAATTTTGGATTATTCCAACTGAGGAAGCGAAGCAAGCTGATTACGCCCGCAACCAAACTGATGCACTGACGCATGATATTTCTGCAATCGAAGATTACAGGTTTCCCTACGTCGGCAATGCAAGTAATATTGGGGGCCTTTTTGAAAATCTGCCGCTGAATAATATCTCCAAAAAATATGAGATTGACTCTGACAATTGTACTTTGACGGTCAACTACCTTGACACCGTTTGGAATATCGGTGAAGAAAAGGTGCATCGAGATTTAATCTACAATTCTGCCGCGGCCATGGCGGCAATTGACAATCTGACGGCCATCACCTATAACTTCGCCGGCGACAGCTATTCTTTTGAACGAAAAGAACTAGAAGATATGTTAGGCAGTCCCTTATCAAAGCTACTTGTACCGGAAAAATGGAAAGAAGAAATTCAAACACAGCTTTCATCCAAGGAATTTTGTGATCAGTTTTATCAATAACACCGATGACCAAATTTATTTTGTAAATTCGGTCAAAAGCTAAATTCATAACTGAATAGATAAAAGTTGTATGACATAGCACTGACTAGCTTGTAAAGACACTATCAAAGAAAAAATCCGAGGTTTCTTTGAGTAATTCTTACTCAAAAAGCCTCGGATTTTCTGTGTTATCTTTCTACTTTGTAAAATTGACAAATATTTTGGTCAATTTGATAATCACATGATAGATATCTAAGGTTATAATGAATGAAACATCATGAGAAAGGAGAGTTTATGCATGGAAAAGAAAAGTTTGTGGCAGTGCTATAACAGCGAAGAATTTGAGCAATTAGAACAAGTGAATGCATTGTATAGAGAGCGTCTGGACGAGCGAAAAACAGAGCGAGAGTGTGCACGAAAAACCATTGCATTGGCCAAGCAAAAAGGCTACTCTGATTTAAGAGAATTTGTAAATCAAAAAAAGCCGCTGAAAGCGGGTGATAAGGTTTATGCAGCATATGCTGACCGTGCAATTGTTTTATTTCAAATCGGTAAGCAGCCTTTGGAATGCGGTATGAATATGTTGGGTTCGCATATTGATTCCCCGCGTATCGATTTAAAACAGCAAACGCTTTATGAAGAAGATGGCTTTGCCTATTTTGATACGCATTATTACGGTGGCGTAAAAAATATCAATGGTTGGCGCAGCCGTTGGCTTTACACGGAGTAGGATACAAGGAAACCGGCGAAAAAATTGATATTGTCATTGGCGAAAAAGAAGCAGACCCCGTTTTTGTCATCAACGACTTATTGCCGCATTTAGGAAAAAATGAACGAAAGAAAAATGCAGATGAGTTTGTAGATGGCGAGAACATGGACTTGCTGGTGGGAAACCGCACCAAGCAACGGGAAGAGAAAGAGGCTGTAAAAGCATATATTGCGCAGCTTTTAAAAGACACCTATTCGATCGAATCGGTGCAAGCGGTATGACTTCAAAGTTCTTTGAAAACATGGTTGCAGAGCTGGTTGCCTTGACCGGAAACTATTCTGAATTAAGTGTTCGCAGAGCTTTGGCCAATTCCAAAATGCTTTCTTCTGATGTCAGCGCCAGTTATGACCCGATGTACAAGGAAGTTTACGAAAAAAAGAAACGCTGCCATGTTGTCTTGCGGTCCGGTTTTTAATAAATATACAGGGCACGGCGGAAAAAGCGGTTCCAATGATGCCAACCCGGAATATGTGGCAGTATTGCGTAAGATTATAAAAGAAAACAACGTTCGCTTTCAAACTGCGGAAATGGGCCGTGTAGATGTAGGCGGAGGCGGAACCATTGCCTATTTGTGCGCCGTATACGGAATGGAAGTAATCGACAGCGGTATTGCTGTTTTGTCGATGCATGCGCCATGGGAAACAACCAGCAAAGCAGATATTTATGAAGCGGTTAAAGCATACCGAGCATTTTTAAAAGCAGATTTTTAAAAAGCTTATCAAAAGGTGTTCCAGTGAGAATGGCTATCTTTTAAAGAGTTTGTCATTCCCTTAATGGATGTGGCATATTCCATTGGAGACATGCCGGTAAATTTTTTAAACTGCTTAGAAAAATATTGAACAGAGCTATATGACAAAAAGTAGGAGATTTCTGTGAAGTTCATCGTTCCGTCACGAATAATTTCTTTTGCTCGGTCAATTTTTAAATGATTGAAATACTCTATTACGCCACAGTTCATCTCTTCATGAAAGAGCGCCTGCAAGGTAGAACGGCTAACGGAAAGCGCGGTGCAGATACTTGTTAATGTAAGCGGTTCACAAATATGCAGCTGCATATATTGAATGCTTTCTTCCATCCGGTTCTTTTTGTAAGAATTGGATGTATCCATCACAGTGAAGATCTTTGTCTGTGTCAAATTCGCACACGAAACGTGATTTTTTTGCACGGTAATTAAAAACAATTCCAGATACAGAAGGATGCATTGCGATGAACCGAAAGGAGCGTTTTCACGAATGGATACTTGTTCAACAGATGGAAGATTCATCGGCGTTGCAAAAGTGTCTTTCGCTGCCTTAATCAGATGAGACAAAAGGGCCCTTTCTTCCTGCGAAAGCGTATAGCATTTTTTGCAAAAAAAAGAAATCGCAGGGGATTTTGTCGAAAAAGAAACAGCAATCAGGTTAGGAGCAGCGTTTCCGATCGCACGAATGGCATGAAATTCATTGGGTTCATGAAACACGATATCGCCTGTGCGCAGCTGAAGCTCTTTCTCTCCAGCCTGAACAATGACAGTACCTTTATCAACATATAAAAATTCCCAAAAATCATGAGACTCACCATTGAAAACGAAATCTTTCATATATTCAAAATAATGGATGGTAACAATGCTATCTATCTCAATTTCTTTTTTCAATACCGTTTTGACATATGGCATAAGCTCAACCCCTCGCTTTTTATTCTACCAGAATTTTTCCAATACTACAATCAAATAAAGGATCGGTATGATTATGATAACTATTTGCAATCAAAATTGTTCTGTACAGATGGATGAAACATCCTTACTGTACACTATCCGAAAAGATGAAGCCGAATGGAAGTGGGCAGCTGATTACCAGCCTAAAATCATTTGTGAACAAGGCGAACTTCTGTTTTCACAGGCAAAAAACATCACGCATAGCGAATATTCGACCGGTTATGGCAAGGGAATCCTCAGCACATTTGACGGATTTGAAGTGGATAGGGCATATATCGACTACGCCTTTCAAACCTATGTATGGATTGAAGAGACCACAAATGACGTTTATTTTGAGTGGATTCCGCTGAAAGAAAATGGTTTAACAATTCAAAAAGTGCTGTGGCCGGGAAAAATGGAGTTTGATGAGCCAAGAGAAGACTGGTATACGCTCTTGACGCATCAACAGGGCATTCTGATTCCCAACACATGGAAAACAGCGCTTTCGCCAATTGTATTTGACGGCTTTTTTGAAACAGCCGGCGGTTATATGCCCTGGTATGGTCAGGTGAAGCAAGGCAATGGCTATATTGCAATTTGTACAACACCATGGAATGCAGGTTATTATGCAAAACACGAAGAAAATGGAACCTATACCCATGTAGGTACATGGTATGCTCCCAGTCTAGGGAAAATGGATTATCGCCGTATCATGCGCTATACTTTTGTAAACGGTTGTGATTATAACGACCTTTGCAAAATTTATCGCAAATATGTCGAGGAGCAGGGGAAATTGATCACTTTGGATCAAAAGGCCGTCAGAAACCCGTCTGTCAACCAGTTGATTGGCAGTGCTTTTGTACACAAAGGAATTAAAACGGTCGTTCAGCCAAACTCGGATTTTTATGATAAGGAGAATCCTGATAAAAATAATCGTCTTGTTACCTTTGAGCAAAGAGAAAAGGAAATTCGAGAGCTGTACCAGCTGGGTGTCAAAAAGCTGTATCTGCACTTGGATGGATGGGCAGAACCGGGCTATGACAACAACCATCCCGATTATTTCCCCGCATGTGAAGCAGCGGGCGGTTGGACAGGAATGAAAGCTTTGGCGGATACGATGCACGAGTGCGGCTATCTGTTCGGAATCCATGACCAATACCGCGACTACTACCTGTCTGCACAGAGCTATGATGAAAATTTAGCTTGCAAGCTCTCCGACGGAACCATCCCTCAGCATCAACGCTGGGCAGGCGGCCCTCAAGCGTATCTTTGCGCAACACAGGCACCCTATTTTCTCAAGCGCAACTTTGAAAAAATTAAGCAACAGAATATTGTGCTGGATGGCGCCTATCTGGATGTGTTTACCTGTAATGAGGGCGATGAATGCGACAATCCCATGCATCGCATGACCAGAAGAGAATGCTATGAGTTTCGAGGAAAGTGCTTTGAGTATCTGCTGACGCAAGGGATTCTTTCCAGTTCCGAAGAAGTGAGCGATTGGGCCGTTCCCAGTCTCGTTTTCTGCCATTATGCACCTTATGACTTTATGATGAAAAAACACGGAACGCCGCGCGAAGGAATTCCGGTGCCGCTTTATAACCTGGTGTACCATGATTGTGTGATTCAGCCTTGGATGATGGAAAAGAATGCGGGCGATGACTATATGCTGTATGCGCTTTTAAACGGCGGTGCACCGTATTTGATTCGCGATGCGGCATATCCCAACACGGACGGCGCCTTTGAAGGTTCCAACACTCTGACGATGCAAGAGATGATAAAGCGTTCTAATGTGGTATGCGCACTGCACGAAAAGGTAGGAAAGTGTGAAATGATCCGCCACGAAATGGTAGGGAACAATCCTATGGTGCAAAAAACGGTATTTTCCGATGGAACAATGGTAACAGTTGACTTTGAAAAGCAAAACTACACGGTTACGTCAAAATAACTAAAAGCCTCAATATTCCGCTTTGTTTTATACGAAAGCACAAAGCAGGATGGCTTGACAACAGCCTTGGTGTTGTTTTTCAAAAGCAAAAGAATCAAAACAAGCCCCTTTCTTGACAGGCAAAATAATATTGTAGTACAATGAACAGGCTCTTTGCATTGTATTTCATCCTGATTTAGGATGCGAGATTAACAGTACAAACTGAGCAGACAGTAAACCATTGAGTTTCTAGAACCGAGTCACGGACGTGGCAGCAGAGTGTTTTCAGCATCTGCGGGACAGTTGTATGTTCCGCAGATGTTTTTTTATACAGATCACAATAACGCACTCATAAAAATATCATCAGCGCAATACACGGTCTTTCAAATTGATATCATCAAATTCAAACCGCTGAATATAATTCATCATTGCAAACCTTGTATTCTTTGAGAAAAAGGAATATCAGGCAGCATACGAACTCAGATAAAACGGTTGATGGAAAAGCCAAATAGGGGAGAGAATGAAGGTATGAACCCATATAAAATATTGATTATTGAAGATGATGCTAAAATTCGAGATGAATTGCAAATTCTTTTGCAAGCCAACGGCTATATCACCGCTTTCGTAGAAGATTTTTCAAACGTGAAGGATATCTTTCATGCAGAGCAGCCACATCTTGTTTTATTGGATATTAAGCTGCCGAATGCGAGTGGATTTTCTATCTGTTCTCAAATCCGCAGCATCTCCAATGTTCCGATTATCTTTGTGACAAGCTGCAATACGGATATGGATGAACTGAACAGTATCCTGCTGGGCGGCGACGCTTTTATTACAAAACCGTACCATACAGCAATTCTATTGGCCAAGATTACCTCGCTCTTGCGCCGGGCATACGCTTCGGGACAAGCAGAAACATGGACATGGGGTGGTGCGACGCTGCACTTAGAAAGCAGTATGATTGAATATCAGGGACAAAGAGCCGAGTTGACGAAAAATGAACTAAAATTCTTTATTATCTCTTTCAGAACGCTGGTAAAATCTGTTCCAGAAATGACATCGTTGATTTTCTTTGGGATAACCAGCTTTACATTGATGATAACACCCTTAGTGTCAATATCACTCGTATTCGGACCAAATTAGAACAGATTGGTTTGCACGACTTTATAAAAACCAAACACCGGCAGGGGTACACACTATGAGCAGTCAACAATATCTGAAAAACCAGCTGCACGTGATTCTGCTGAACATTTTAGGTGTATTGGCACTTGCATTATTTTTAATCGCCATCGGAACATCCATCCATGCTATTTCTCTGATTGCTTTGGTCTGGATTGTCGTTGTGTTTTGTTATTTGACCATCTTATATTTCAGCCGCAAACGGCATTTGAATGAGCTTTTAGCTATGATCGACCAGCTGGAAGAAAAATATCTGCTGCCCGAGGTCGAGGGTGCAGTTACTCAGTACTTGCTCTTTACCCTCATTGGTCTTCTTTTCTTTATTTGCTGCTTCATTTACCTTGCCGGCCATTTGATTGTCGTGTGGAAAGAAAAATCTCCAAAATACAGATATAAAGGCGAAAATCTATTCCTTTTTGGGCAGATTATATCCAAGCTGAACACTACCAGTAAAACCATGACGCTAATCTGTGTAACCTTTGTACTTGCAATCTTTCTGTTCATTGCCGCACCAATTTTGGTGGGATGGGCTTCGGGCTATCTGGAGATACGCTCGATATATGATGTGGAGATCTCTTCGCGCTATAACAATGTGTACGATAAAGCCAATCTCACTTATGACAATTATGAACTTGTAACGGATTTCCTTGAAAAACACGGCGTTAAAACGGCCTATGATTGTCCCTTTTCTCTTTATCTTCCAAACAAGGATGGTTTTTACAACCGGGTAAAATACGACTTTCCTGTTGCAGCGATTGCTTTAAGCGATTACAACTCCATTCGTAAAATGCTGGGATATGAACCGATTTCCTTAGAAGAGAACGAGTTTACCACACAATGGCAGTCCATTGCAACGAATGAAGAACGAGATTGCTTTTTAAAAGAGCATCACAGCATCACGACAGACGCAGGAGAACTTACTCTTTCCGAGAGCGCTTTTTACGAGGAAGCGATCGGAGAAACAGCCTACAACTCTTATACAGATGTAGTCTATATCTTTCCAGACAGTGTTTGTGAAAATCTGTTCCCAGTCATCCACAACCGCTATATCACAACGGCTGAAACTATCTCTTATGAAAATGCCCGTGCGTTAGAACAGGCTTTTTCGGACGAGTACCCAGGAATAGCAGACACCGGTATTAGCTACTCTATTCGCTTGAGTACCTTACAAATCAATGACACAAAAGCAAGCATCTTCGTTTTGCAGGCCGCAATGATTTATGCCGCTGTTGTACTAATGGTAATTTGTCTTACTGTATTATCTTTACAGCAGCTTTTGGATGCAAATCAATACCAATATCGCTTCTCCGTACTTCGCAAATTAGGTGTTGAGGATCGTCAGATAGGAAAACTGGTCTTGAAACAATTAGGTGTCTGGTTTGGCCTTCCGATTGCTTTAGCAATTATCGTTGCCGTTGTTGTCATTGCTTACTTTATTCAAACCATATCAGCAGAAATCATTGCCTATATTGGTTTTGATGTGTTGATGGCACAAATTGGTATAACAGCAGGAATTCTTGTTCTACTGTTAATTTGTTATTTCGCCAGCACATGGTTATTGTTTCAAAGAAGCATTCGATAGTCGCCGATACAAGAACATACCCCCATAGTGTAGTCTCGAATATGTGCTTTCGAGCGTCTACTCTATGGGGGTATGTCGTTAGAAATCGAGCTTACGATAACAAGTCTTATACGTTAGGGCAGAGTTTTTCTACAACTTCCGGCGTCAACTTGCGAATCATCGCTTTGGCCAATTCAATTGCGGCATCCACATCTGCGGCGGCTGCATAGCCGTAATGGGTGTGGGCATAGCGGACAGGAATGCCGAGAACCACAGTCGGAATACCATAATGAGAAAGGTGAATGGCACCACCATTTGTGCCGCCGCCTGTTCTCACAGCACACTGATGTGTAATACCGCACTCTTCGGCGACCTGTTTGGCAAAGGCGACAAAACCGGGATGTGCCACCATGCTTCCGTCACGGAAACGAATTTGCACACCTTTTTTCAAAGCACCTTGTGCTTCGTCTTTCGACATAAACGTATCGTCAGCAGGTGTGCCTTCCAAACAAATGGCGAGGGCAGGCTTTACGCGCTGAGAGGTAATTTTTGCGCCGCGAAGCCCCACTTCTTCTTGTGTAGAGAAAGCGCCCACCACGTCAACATTGAGCGACTCGGAAGACAAGCCACGCAAAACTTCGATGACCCCGGAGCAGCCCAAACGGCAGTCGAATGCCTTGCCCATCAAAAGGCCTGTCTTTTCCTGATAAGTGCAATTGACTTCGGGCGAAACGGGCAAGCCCAAATCAAGCCCTAAAATCTCAACAGCATCCTCTTTGCAGCAAACGCCTGCATCCAGATAAATGCTGTCAATATTGAGCGGAGCATTTTTTTCCGCAGCACTCATAAAATGAGGCGGTTTGGATGTGGACACCGCACGAACCATCTCACCGCGAACGTTTTTAATTAAAAACGTATGCGCGGGAATATTGTGTTCTACCCAGCCGCCCAGCGGCACAATCTTGAGCAATCCGTTGGGCATGATGCTCTGAATCATAAAGCCAACTTCGTCCATATGCGCATCCAACATCACAATGGGGCGATCTCCTGTGTTTTGGGGCAGGGAAGTGTAAACATTCTGCATTCCATCCCGCTTCGGAGAAAAAGCAGCAGCTTCTTTTTCAATCAAATCTGCAACGTCGTGCTCAAAGCCCGAAGGGCCAAATGCATCCGACACAGCAAAAGCAAGTTTCAAATCCGGCATAATTGCACATCCTCTTTCTTATCCATTTTTATCACAAAAGGGAAGTGCCGAAAACGGCACCCCTTCGCATCAAATTAGAATTTTCTTTTTACAAACGCTCTAACTGATCCAGCCAAAGGTTTGCACAAGCATCGCTCGGCATCCGCCAGTCTCCGCGCGGTGAAAGCGCAACTGTTCCCACCTTGGGGCCGTCCGGTAAGCAGCTTCTTTTAAATTGCTGCGCGAAGAAACGCCGGTAAAAATTTTGCAGCCATTTGCGAATGGTTTCTTCGTCATACTGCCCTTCAAAAGCAATCTTGGCCAAATAGAAAATCTTCTTTGGCTCAAATGCCCAGCGGAGCACATAATACAAAAAGAAATCATGCAGCTCATACGGACCGACAAGCTCTTCTGTCTTTTGGCTGATTTCGCCGTCCTTTGCAGGCAGCAGCTCCGGGCTGACGGGCGTATCCAGAATATCTTCCAGCACTTCTTGCAGTGCGCCGCCGCTTTGCTGTGCCACCGTTGCCACCAAATGACGCACCAATGTTTTAGGCACAGAGGCATTCACCCCGTACATGCTCATATGGTCGCCGTTATACGTTGCCCAGCCCAGCGCCAACTCCGACAAATCGCCTGTGCCAATCACAAGGCCGCCTGTTTGGTTGGCGAGGTTCATTAAAACCAAAGTGCGCACACGCGCCTGTGTATTTTCATATGTGACATCCAGGCAAGCTTCATCATGTCCAATATCCGCAAAATTGCTGCGAACCGTTTGTGCAATGTTCACTTCACGCAAGGTGACACCCAAAGCCTCACATAAACGATAAGCATTATTCTTTGTGCGCGAAGTGGTGCCAAAGCAAGGCATAGTGACAGCGGTAATTTTTTCTAAGGGTAGTCCGGCAAGGGAAAAGGCCCGTGTGACTACGAGCAATGCCAGCGTACTGTCTAAACCGCCTGAAATTCCAACCACTGCCCCCGTGCTTCTTGTATGCAGCAACCGTTTTTTCAAGCCCTGTGCCTGCATTTCCAAAATGGCTTCGCAGCGTGCAAAGCGCTCGTGTTGTTCTTGCGGAACAAAGGGAGCAGGGGAAACACCGCGATGCAGCGGCATTTCTTTATTTTCTGTATGAAAAGAAATGACTGTATAGCCTTGGTTTTGATTCCGCGGAAACGTTGTGTTTTTGCTGCGTTCCCAAGACAAACGTTCAACGTCGATTTCCACTAAAATGTCTTCGTTGGCAAACGGCTTTGACTGCGCCAGCACCGTGCCGTTTTCTGCAATCAGATGATGCCCGGCAAACACTAAATCGGTTGTGGACTCGCCTTCGCCTGCATCAGCATACAAATAACCGCAAAGCAGCCGTGCCGACTGTGCGCTTACCAAATCTTTTCGATAGGCCGCTTTCCCGATGATCTCATCGCTGGCAGAAAGGTTCATTACAATCGTTGCCCCAGCTAATGCATGTGCTGTTCCCGGCGAAACAGGCGCCCATAAATCCTCGCAGATTTCCACAGCAACCTTCAAAGCATCGTGCTCCTGAGAAGCAAACAGAAGCTTTGTACCAAAAGGAATTTCTTGTCCAAACAGATGAATCGCGTCCGTTTCCTCCGAGGCGCTGTCAAAATGGCGCTGCTCGTAAAATTCGTTATAATTTGGCAAATGGGTTTTGGGAACAACACCCAAAATTTTACCATGCTGAATGACGATTGCACAATTATAAAGTTTGCCGTTGTGACGCAAGGGAGCGCCGACCGCAAATAGCACCGATAAATCTGCGGTTTCCTTTAAAATTACTTGCAAAGCATCAAGAACGCCATGTAATAAGGCGGGCTGAAAGAACAAGTCCTCACAGGTATAGCCCGTGACACACAGCTCCGGCAGGCACAACACTTCCACCCCTTGCCCGGCAGCCTTTTGCACCGCTTTGACGATTTGCTCGGCGTTATAGCCACAGTCCGCCACACGAATGGGCACACAGCTGCACCCACACAACACAAACCCATGGTTCATTGGTCATCCCTCACTTATATGCTCTCCCGGCCGCAATTTTCAATGCAGCCCTATTTTTTACCATTCTAAATGTTTAGTATACCACAATTATTTACAAATGAGCAATACAAAAAGCGTTGGTTCTTCTTGCTTGCGTATCAAAACAGGAATATAGTATAATAAACTGATACGGCGAAATAGCATCAAGCGCTATTGAGCCGCAGTTAGATTTAATAAAAGAGGTTTTTATGCTAAGGCTTATCCTAGAAGATTTTGACGCAAAAAAGATTGCCGAAAGCGGTCAGTGTTTTCGCATGACGTATCAAGATGATCACACTGTACAAGTGATTGCATTTGGAAATGTATTGACGATATACGAAAGAGGAGGAAATGTCTGGGACTTCTCCTGTACACAGAAAGAATTCGACACCGTTTGGAAAGAATATTTTGATTTGGATACAGACTATTCCGGCTATCGCGGCTTATGCTTGCCGGAGGATGCCTTTTTGAAAGAAGCTTTAGAAGCCGGCATGGGCATTCGCATTTTGCGGCAGGATCCTTGGGAAATGCTGGTTTCCTTTATTATTTCTCAGCGCAAAAGCATTCCTGCCATCCGAACTGCGGTGGAGCTTTTATGCACACGCTTTGGCACACCGTTTGAATATGAAAATCAAACGTATTATGCTTTTCCCACACCAGAAAGAATTGCCGCTCTTTCTGAACAGGAGCTTCGGGATTGCGGCCTTGGCTATCGCGCGCCGTATGTGCTCCACGCTGCAAGCGTTTTTCTTGACACGCCTTCGCTTCAGGAGTACACGCTTTCTCTAGACGAATTGAGAACCGCTTTGATGCGCATTCACGGCGTAGGCATTAAAGTAGCGGAATGTGTGGCTTTGTTCGGCTACCACCATATCGAAGCTTTTCCGGTTGATGTATGGATTCAGCGTGTTGTGCAAAACATTTATTCCGGCACGTTTCCCGCAGAATATCAAAGTGCCGCAGGCGTATTGCAGCAGTATCTTTTCTGCTACGCCAGAGAGCGAAAACTGAAAGAACAATAACACATTTTTAGGGAATGATAATCTTTTCAGCAGCAAGCCACTTTTCCGCAATCTCATAAGCGGTTCCGTCTGCAATAAGAGTTTGCAGCGTGTCATTCACCTGTTGTGCAAGTGCTTCATCCGATAAGCGAAAGCCGACAGCATATAAATCATCTCCAAAGTCAAAGGGAAGCAAATAATAGTTTGCCGGCATTTGCGCCGCCTGATAGTTTGCATAAGTCTCATCCACAATCACGGTGTCAAGCGTTCCTTGTGCAAAGCTTTCCAGACCCTCGGCGTATGTTTCCAGGGGGGTAACATTCGGCAAAAATATTTCGTAGTCCTCCACGCTGTTCAGCATCTCCCACGCTGCACTTGACGGTTGTACGCCAATTCGGTGGTAAGGCAGGTAGGAAAAATAGGGAATCCAAACGTTTGTTGAGGATAAAACGGAAATTTTCGTAATCAAATACGGCTGCGAAAAACACATCTTTGTTTCACGTTCCGGTGTGATGGAAAGCCCACTCCAGATGCAGTCAATGCTGCCATCTTGGAGCAAAGCTTCTTTTTCATCCCATGAAATGGGCTGAAACTCTGCACGGATTCCTAAAGCGTCACAAACTTCTTGTGCCAGCTCAATATCCAGCCCCGTTAATTGGCTGCTTTCATCTAAAAAGGTCATGGGCGGAAAGGCATCATCCACCCCAATGACAAGACAGCCTTTTTCTTTTACCTGCTGCCAAGAGGGGTCTGCAAGGGGTTCCGCTTCCACCGGGGCAGATGCCGCAATGCTTGCTGTTGGAACAGAAGCAGGAGGCAGCCCAACTCCAAATAAATAGACAGCACCTGCCAATAGTAAGATGCTGAGCAATGCTTTTTTCAAACAGAATTCCTCCTCAAAAGAAGTTTTCCGGGAAAACAAATGTTCTCTTTTATTTTAACGGTTCAAAAAACGGAAATCAACGGTTTCCTTATTTTAGGAAGGATGAATAACGATGGCCAAAGATAAACTGAAAACGATCTACGTTTGCACATCCTGCGGAGAAACTGCGCTTCGGTGGATGGGCCGATGCCCTTCGTGCGGCGAATGGAATACAATGACCGAAGACGTTGTGCGTGAGGAAAAGAAAAGCGCAGGGAAAACCGTTTCCAAAAGCCTTTTGCAGGCACAAACACAAATTCTGCCCTTAGCACATGTCAGCGCTATGGAAGAAAAAAGCCGCATTGTCACAAAAATCAGCGAATTAGACCGCGTATTAGGCGGGGGAATTGTGCTCGGCAGCGTGGTACTGTTAGGCGGTGAGCCCGGCGCGGGCAAATCAACGCTGCTGCTGCAATTATGCGGTGCGGTCAGCCCGAACATTCCCGTTCTTTATGTCACCGGTGAGGAGTCCGTGCGGCAAATTAAGCTGCGTGCGCTTCGTTTGGGCATTCATGAAGAAAACATTACCTTAGCAGCCGAAACAGATATTGATGCTATCTGTGCGCTGATTGAATCTCAAAAGCCCGGCTTAGTGGTCATTGACTCCATTCAAACGATTTACTCGGCAGACATCACTTCTTCTGCGGGAAGTGTATCACAGGTGAAAGAATGCTCTGTGCGTCTGATGAACGTTGCAAAGCAAAATGAAATTCCGACCTTTATTGTCGGACACGTCAACAAAGACGGCGCGATTGCCGGGCCAAAGGTGATGGAACATATTGTGGACACCGTGCTTTACTTTGAAGGTGATAAGACGCTTCCTTATCGTGTACTGCGCGCAGCAAAAAACCGCTATGGTTCCACCAACGAGATTGGAATGTTTGATATGACGGGAAACGGACTGAAAGTGATTGAAAATCCGTCGCAGCTTTTGCTGGAAGGTCGTCCCGTCGGTGTTTCCGGCAACTGCGTTGCTTGTACGGTAGAAGGGTCACGACCCATTTTATCCGAGGTTCAGGCGCTTGTCAGCAAGACCTCATTCGGTACGCCCAGACGTGCGGCAGCTGGCTTTGATTTTAACCGAATGAATTTGCTGCTGGCTGTTTTGGAAAAGCGCGCCGGATACTTTTTAGGGAATTTAGACGTTTATTTGAACATTGTCGGCGGCTTGGATTTGGATGACACCGCGTGTGACTTAGCTGTGTGTCTTGCGGTAGTTTCCGGCATGACAGACCGTCCCGTACCGGATGATTTAATCGCAATTGGGGAAGTAGGACTTGGCGGGGAAGTGCGCAATGCGCCAAACTTGGAACAGCGTTTAAAAGAAGCACAGCGCATGGGCTTTATACGGGCGATGATTCCAGCACAAGGCATGAAGCAGCTGAATCTGGAAGATTTTCCGCAAATGGAATTGGTTGCTATTCATGATATTCGGCAAGCAGTATCTCTCCTATAAAAGAGGTGGATTGACAATATTTTAACAATCAAACCGATAGGGAGAAGGCAGTGCCCATAAGCAAAAGTGCTTATTTGTAATTGCGTATTTTCAGAATATGATTTTGCTTGCAGCAAACAAGATCCAAAATAAAATATTGAATTATGTTTGCTGCAAGCTGAATCATTGAATCGTTACAAGGTATTTGGACAGTACGGCAATCTAAATACATGATACAAAATTTCTAAAATCCAATGATACCGAATCAAATTTGATTTTAATGGACGCCAAACTATGCATATAAACGGATTTACACAGTCAATCAGAACATGGATCAAACATCATATTGAATCATCCTTGTAAATCCCAAAAAGGCTTCCCTACAGTTCGCTAAATTTTAATTTAGCGAACTTATATATATTGAGCAAAAAGGAGGATGAAAAGAATGAGTACCTACTTGGATCCGCGAACCCCCAATAAGCATGGCGACTACAAAGACTGCCCCCCGCTTGTAGTACGCTTTTTGTACGACAGCGAAACCATTCGAGGCTTATCGCCAAGAACAGTCAATGGCTATTACATTGACCTTCGGACATTCTTTCGGTTCATCAAACAATTTCGCGGTTTAGCCGGTACACACAGCTTTGAAGAAATTCCACTGGATGACATTGACATCACATTCATCGCCAGTATTACAACATCAGATATTTACGAGTTTTTGCATTATGTAACCAGAGAGCGCGAAAATTCACCTTCAGCGCGTGCACGCAAGCTATCCAGCTTAAAAGGCTTTTTTAAATATCTGTGCAACAAAATGAAACTGCTGTCGGTTAATCCCACAGATGATATTGATACACCGGCCAAGAGAAAAAGCCTTCCCAAATATCTGTCATTTGACGAAGGCATTGCTTTGTTAAAAAATATACAATCTGATTTTTACGAACGAGATTACTGCATTTTAATTTTATTCTTAAACTGCGGAATGCGTTTATCTGAACTCGTGAATATTAACATCAGCGATTTAAACGACGATGAAACTATTCGTATTGTTGGCAAAGGCAATAAAGAACGCCTTGTTTACTTAAACAAGGCGTGTTTAGACGCGCTCTCTTCCCTTTTGACTGCCCGGCGGGCTTTGCCTAATTTAAAGGATAAAAACGCATTATTTGTTTCAAAGAAAACCGGCAAACGAATTTCCGTGCGGCGTGTGCAGCAAATTGTCGAGCGCTGCTTGCAAAGCGCCGGACTATCTGGAAAAGGGTATTCCGTTCACAAACTGCGTCACACCGCAGCTACCATGATGTATCAGCGCGGACATGTCGATATGCTGGCACTCAAAGAGATTTTGGGCCATGCACATGTTTCTACAACGGAGATTTATACCCATTTAGGTGATACAAAGCTAAAAGAAGCCGCTCAAGCATCCCCTTTTGCCAATGTCCATTTTCAGCCCTCAAAGAAAAACGGGCAGGAAAATGACAGCTAACACCGTTTGCAGACAAGCCGCGGCGAGCAAGACAGCGGTTGTCCGAAAAAAAGAACGAAAGAGCGCGTGGCTGCTCTGCGTTAGATGATACGTTTGCCCCAAAACGGCCGTACGAAATAACCTTTGGCTGGATTGGCAGGCCTGTCTGGAAAAGAAAAACGTGACAAGCACTTCCAAAAAAGACGGCAGCAAAAAAATCATTGCGTGAAGAAACAGGCCCTTAAAGCCGGATTGCTCATATAAAAAAGAAAATACACTTCCAACGGCAATTCCTTTTGCCAAGAGAACTGTTAAAATAAGCGGCATTCCCAAACAGCTTGTTCCCAAAAGCAAAATCACCACTTGCGCGAAAAGAACCGAACAAAGCTTTTCTGCAAACGCCAGCCACACTTCCCCACTTTGGCATTTGAGAAAGTACTGGCTTAAAAAGGCGGAAAAGTAAGCATCTGGAAGCTGGGATGCTTTAGCGAATAACAAGCCCCCGGTGATCATACCCGAAAGCAAAAAAACAGCTTGCCATCCTCCGCCTTCTCCAAAAGAGCTTGGCGCTTCGCGTTCTATTCGCAGTTTTGGACGGTGAAATGTGCGAAAAAGTGGTTTTGTGCCTTTCATATTTCCCCTTCTTTCTTTTTATGGCAGTATTTCTTTCAAATGGCACTGCCCTTTCTCAATGGCTTGTTCGTTAGCTTCTCTCTTGCCGTTTTAACTTCTCAGCTTTGAAGCATGTTCTGCCATCAGCATTCCCAAATAGCCGCCCATTGCGCCGAAACACAGCACCGCTGCTGCTTTATAAAGCGCGGAAGTATCGTAAACTATTCCATTCATCAAGAAGGATACGCCAAATAATACAACATTGCACACCAAGGCAAAGGCGAGCCCCAGTACCAAACCGCGCTGCTTTTCTAAAAATCCAAATAAAAAAGACGCCGCTAACAAACAGATTCCAGCTGCTGTGGTGGCAAGCGGCGAAACCAATTTTGTGGGAAAATCGGTATTGCACAAAAACACCGAAAACGCCGCCATCATCGCACATAATAGCACGCCAAGCACGATAGCGCTGATCAATGCGTGAATCACAAATCCTGCTCCCTGCTTTTTGGGAACAAACGTTCTTTGTTTCATAAAAAACACCCCCTGCGTGATAGTAAACTATACGCAAGGGGTGTTTTTGTTATGCCATTATTTTTTGGAATCTTTCTTTGCATCGGTCGGCGCGGAAGAACCGTCCATATTCAATTTCTCAACGCTTTGAATTGCCCAGCGCTTCATGCGAATTTTCACACGGTCAGAACCTGTTTCCAACACAAAAGTATCCTCTTTGATGCTGGCTACACGACCAACGAGACCGCCGATGGTGGTAATGCCGTCGCCTACCTCGATGGAGTTACGCATCTCTTTATCCTTTTTTTCCTTTTTGCTTTGCGGACGAATCATCAAAAAGTATAATACGACCACCATTAAAATCAAAGGAATAATTGAAGTCAATAACCCGAGCGTGCTGTTTGTATCCATTTCATTTCCTCCTGTGTGAGTACCGGGCCTGAAAACAAAAACGCCCAGCTCCTATTTTCAAATACTACATCATCATACCAAATTTTCGTTTAACTTGCAAGGGAAAAGCGTTGAAATTTTCCCTTCTCTATTTTCACAGATCTTTTAAATGCGTGTATCCAAGCGCTCGACATTTTCTTGATAAAATTCTTCATAGCGGTCTTCATCAAGAGCCGTGCGAATCTTTTCCATTAAAGTATTATAGAAATGCAGATTGTGCATGACTGCCAAGCGCATTCCCAGCATTTCATCCGCCTTGAACAAATGGCGCAGATATGCTTTAGAGAAATTCTGGCAGCACTCGCAGTCGCAGTTCTCGTCCAGCGGGCTGTCATCCAGCTCATACTTTGCATTTTTAATGTTAACAATACCTTTCCATGTGAACAAATGGCCATGACGTGCATTGCGGCTCGGCATAACACAGTCGAACAAATCAACGCCGCGATAAACCGCCTCTAAAATATTGCCGGGCGTTCCCACGCCCATCAGATAGCGAATCTTGTCCGCCGGCATGTGCGGCTCCACCAAAGAGATGACACGATACATTTCTTCTTTGGGCTCACCCACAGCTAAGCCTCCGATGGCGTATCCGTCTAAATCGAGTGCGGCAATTTCCTTCATGTGTTCCACGCGCAAATCGTCATAGCAACAGCCCTGGTTAATACCGAAAAGCATTTGATGCGGGTTGACCGCGAGGTTTTCACGCTTCAAGCGTTCCAGCTCGTCTTTACAGCGCTTTAACCAACGAACGGTACGCGCGCACGAATTTTTGGTGTAATTGTACTCAGATGGATTTTCAATACATTCGTCAAAAGCCATGGCAATTGTAGAACCAAGATTGGCCTGAATGCGCATACTTTCTTCCGGCCCCATAAAGATACGCTTTCCGTCTAAGTGCGAAGCGAAGGTAACGCCTTCCTCTGTAATTTTCCGCAGTTTAGAAAGGCTGAATACTTGAAATCCGCCGGAATCCGTTAAAATTGGGCCATTCCATTTGGTAAACGAATGCAAACCACCCAACTTTGCCACTGTTTCATCGCCGGGACGCAAATGGAGATGATAGGTGTTGCAGAGCATTACCTGACAATGGTTTTCTTTTAAATCTAACGCCGAAAGCCCGCCTTTGATGGCTGCGGCGGTAGCAACATTCATAAACGCCGGGGTTTGTACCGTACCATGTACAGTTTGAAACTCTCCCCTGCGTGCTTTTCCCTGTTTTTTCAGCAAACGATACATAGACGACTTCCCTTCTTGCTCAAATAATCAGCATTGCGTCTCCGAAGCTGAAAAAGCGGTATTTTTCGGCCACAGCAATTCGGTACGCATTCATAGTGTTTTCATATCCGCAAAAAGCGCTTACCAACATAATCAAAGTCGATTCCGGCAAATGAAAGTTTGTAATCAAGCCGTCAATCACTTGGAACTGATAGCCGGGATAAATAAAAATATCAGTATCCCCACTGCAAGCGCAAATTCCGCCATGCTGCTGGGCTGCCGCTTCCAGCGTGCGGCAGCTGGTTGTCCCCACAGCAATGACTCTTGATCCGCGGCTTTTCGCCTGCTGAATTTGTTTTGCCGCCTCTTCATCAATGCTGTACCATTCACTATGCATTTTATGGTCAAGGATATTATCCTCTTTCACCGGGCGAAATGTCCCTAACCCCACATGCAGCGTCACCTGTGCAAATTCCACGCCCTTTTCTTTCAAGCGCTCCATCAATGCAGGTGTAAAGTGAAGCCCAGCTGTCGGCGCTGCGGCGCTTCCCAGCTCTTTGGCATAAACAGTTTGATATTCACTTTGATCCTCAAGCTGTTTTTGAATGTAAGGCGGCAGCGGCATTTTCCCAAAGGCATCGAGTTTTTCGTACAGCGTTGCCGTGTCGTAGGAAAAACGCACGATCTTATTGCCATCCTCTTTGGTTTGCAGAATTTGAGCTTTTAGTGTTCCATCGCCAAATTCAACGGTATTGCCTTCGTGCAAACGTTTTCCCGGCTTTGCCAGACATTCCCACTCATCTTTTGCTGTTTGGCGTAATAAAAGCAGCTCACACACCGCGCCGGTGGGAGCCTTATGACCAACCAAACGTGCCGGAAGCACTTTGGAGTTATTGACTACCAATAGATCGCCGGGCTTGAGCAGCTCGGTTAAATCGGAAAAGATTCGGTGCTCAATTTTGCCGCCTGTGCGCGAAAGGCAAAGCAGCCGCGCGGCATCACGCGGATGACAAGGTTCTTGTGCGATCAGCTCCTGCGGCAAATCAAAATAAAAATCACTTTTTTGCATGACAGAATTTTCTCTCCGTTGACAATAAATAGATAGGATGCTAATATGTAATTATATTGTATCCGGGGCCGGTTTTCAAGCCGGTTTTTCTTTTATTTTTTGATTTTTGTCACAAAAAACGAAAATTGCCATAGGATGCAAATATGGGTAGGAAAGGAAGTATGAAAGATGAAAAAATGGAAAGCAGGTGTGGTTGGTGCCACAGGAATGGTTGGCCAGCGGTTTGTATCCTTGCTGGAAAATCACCCCTGGTTTGAGCTGACGGCGGTTGCCGCTTCTTCTCGGTCCGCCGGAAAAACCTATGAAGAAGCCGTGGGACAGCGCTGGGCTATGCCGACGCCGATGCCCCAAGCCGCAAAGGACATGGTGGTGTTGGATGCTTCGGATATTGCAGCCGTCACATCGAAGGTCGATTTTATTTTTTGCGCTGTGGATATGCCGAAGCACGAGATTCAGGCACTGGAAGAAGCTTATGCAAAAGCTGAGTGCCCCGTTGTTTCTAACAACAGCGCTCACCGTCAAACACCGGACGTGCCGATGGTTGTGCCGGAAATTAACCCGCAGCACATCGAAATTATCCCCGCACAAAGAAGCCGCCTTGGCACGAAACACGGCTTTATTGCAGTAAAGTCGAACTGTTCCTTGCAAAGCTATGTACCTGCACTGCACCCCTTGCATCAGGCATTTGAGCTGACCGACTGCTTAGTTTGCACTTATCAGGCAATTTCCGGCGCAGGAAAAACGTTTGAAACATGGCCTGAAATGGTAGATAACTGCATCCCCTACATCGGCGGCGAAGAAGAAAAAAGCGAACAAGAACCGTTAAAGCTGTGGGGTCATATTGAAAATGGCGTCATTGTACCCGCAAAAACGCCGCATTTCACCGCACAATGTTTGCGCGTGGCTTGCACCGACGGCCATATGGCAGCGGTTTTTGCCCGTTTCCGCAACCGCCCCACTGAGGAGCAAATTAAAAAACTTTGGCAGGAATTTGAAGGAGAAGCCCAGCGTCTTTCTCTGCCCAGCGCACCCAAGCAGTTCCTGCACTATTTTGAAGAGGAAAACCGTCCGCAGACTCGCTTAGACCGCAACACCGAAAACGGAATGGCTGTCTGCATCGGCAGACTGCGTCCTGACACCCAGTACGACTATAAATTTGTTTGTCTGTCGCATAACACTTTGAGAGGTGCTGCGGGCGGCGCAGTTCTGCTGGCGGAGCTCTTGGCTGCAAAGGGCTATTTTGACCGCACAGAATAAGTCCCCTTTTATTTGTATTTTTTTATGCCGATTGCTTATCAGCACGTTCTTGACAGAAAGCGAGCGAATGCCGTATGAAACCAGTATTGTTTACGGGCTCGGCTGTGGCGCTTATTACGCCGATGCACCAGGATGGTTCAATTCATTTTTCGGCTTTAAAATCTCTTCTGGAAAGACAAATCACACAGGAAACCGACGCGATTGTCGTGTGCGGAACAACCGGTGAATCTTCCACACTCACCGTTCGAGAACATTTGAAAGTGATTCAAACGGCAGTTGACATCGTTTCGGGGCGTGTTCCGGTGCTTGCCGGAACAGGCTCCAACGATACTGCCCACGCAATCGAAATGTCAAAACGCGCGGCAGCGCTTGGCGCAGATGGATTGCTGCTTGTCACACCATACTACAACAAAACCAATGCTGCCGGCTTAGAACGCCACTTTTTTGCCATTGCCGATGCCGCACAGATTCCGTGTATTGTGTATAATGTTCCCTCTCGCACCGGCATGTCGATTCGTCCCGAAACATATGCCAAGCTGGCACAGCACCCTTACATTGTTGGGGCGAAAGAAGCATCAGGCAATTTTTCAGACATTGCACACACCGCTTATCTGTGCGGCGACTCTTTGACGCTTTACTGCGGCAACGATGAGCAGATTTTGCCCATGATGTCGCTTGGCGCAAAAGGCGTCATTTCGGTTTTGGCAAATATTGTACCGCGTCAGGTCCATCGGTTGTGCCGTGCTTTTTTTGACGGCAATCTCACACTGAGCAGGCAATTGCAGCTGGAGTATCTGCCGTTGATTCAAGCATTGTTTTGTGATGTCAGCCCGATGCCTGTCAAAGCGGCACTCAATATGATGCATTTATCCGCCGGCCCATGCCGGCTTCCTTTGGGCGGCATTTCCGACAAAGAAAAACAGCGCGTAGCTCAGGCTTTAAACAATCTGTCCTTGCTTTCCGCGTAAAGAAATTTTGAAATAGAAAGGTGTCTTTCCATGGGAGAGCATGACGCACATCGCCAAAGAATGTATCAGCGCTTTTTAAATGAGGGCCTATCTCACTTTGCCGAACATGAAGCACTGGAGTTTTTGCTGTATCTGGCACACGCACGAGGAGACACCAACGGCCTCGCCCATCGCTTAATTGAGCGATTTGGAAGTCTTTCTCTCGTACTGGATGCGCCTGAGGAGGAACTGCAACAGGTAAAAGGAGTAGGAAAAACGACTGCTGTTGTTCTAAAGTTTATCCCTCAAATGTGTGGTTACTATTTAAATAATCGCATTGATGAGCGCATCGTGTTGGATACACCGGAAAAAACGGCGGAATATCTGATGCCGAAGTTCTTTGGAAAAATGACGGAATGCGTCTGCATGGTTCCGATGGATGACAAAAAACGCCCCATGGGGTGCGTCTTTTTGTCGGAAGGTATTGTAAACGGCGCCCCGATTTCGGTGGCACAAATGGTCAAAGAGGCTGTTCGCACGCATGCAAGTACCATTTTGCTGGCACACAATCATCCTCGCGGTCTGCCGCTGCCTTCTTCGGACGATATTGGAACTACCATCGCGGTTTCTCGCGCCTTAGAGGTAGTGAATATTCGGCTAACAGATCACTTAATTATTGCCGACAACGATTATTGTTCCATGCGTCGTCACTATCCGAACGCCTTTCGCTCTGATGGTTTATGACCAATACAAAGCTTTCAGCAGTGGGAAAGCCACCTGCTGTAACAAAACAAAAACAGAACCGATAACACGCTGGGAAAACCTAAAGTGTTATCGGTTCTGTTTTTTACAGCTACATCAATTGATACAAGGATTATAATTCTGTCTGCCAAGTGGCATTGCCTCTTATTTTGCGCTGTACTCTTGTTTCAGACGCTCTAAAACAGGCATATCCGCCGGACAAAAGGCATATTGTTCTATTTCGTCTGGAGTAATCCAGCGCAAATCATGGTGCTCTAAAAGCTTTGGCTCTCCCTTTGCAATTTCAGCTAAAAAAACGGTTAAGTGAATGCTTCCTTCTTCATAGGGGTGTGTTACCTCCATATACATTTCACCTACGTTTAGTTCCACCCCCAGCTCTTCCTGAAACTCTCGCTTCAATGCCTGCTGTTTTGTCTCTCCGGGTTCCACTTTACCGCCTGCAAATTCCCATAGCAGCGCCTGCGCTTTATCTTGCGGTCTTTGGCAAATCATGAAGCGGTTTTCACGGTAAATCAATGCGGCAACAACTTCTTTCATGGCTCATCGTCTCCCGTTTTATTCTTGCTGGTTATTGGACGGTTTTCGCAAAATGGAGTAGGGCTCCAATGGGACTTCGCAGGGAACCGAAAAGCGCATTTTCGGGTGAGGTGTTGACTCAATAGGCATATCGTCCTCCCCGTAAATCATCTCAGGGCAGAAAGACACGACATCACCATTCAAACAAAGCGCTTCCAATGTTTCTCCTTTTACAAATTTTCCGCGCTGTGTACAGTATGCGCGGCCATTCTTCCATTCATTCACGACGCCAACGAGTTCCCACTCTCTGATATACCCGCCGGCTGCCGTATTTTGGCGCGCTTCCTCTCGGCCAAAATAAAAACCGGGCGAATAGCGGCGGTGAGAAGTTCTTGTCAATTCGTCCAGAACACGCTCGGGGCAAAGGAATGTATCTGGATTTTTTAAATATTCGTCAATTGCCTTTCGATAGGCCGCAGTGACAGAAGCGACATAATAGAACGTCTTTGCACGTCCCTCAATTTTCAAGCTATCCACGCCGGCTTGACAAATTAAGTGAATAAACGGTGCCGTACACAAGTCATCTGCATTCAGCAAATAGCTTCCCTCTTCCGTTTCTCCAATTTCAAACAAACGGTCGGGGCGATTTTCCTCGGTGATATGATACTTCCAGCGGCAGGGCTGGGTGCATTGGCCACGGTTGGCATCCCTTCCATTCATATAATTGGAAATCAGGCATCGGCCTGAAACCGACATACACATGGCACCGTGTACAAACGCTTCCAGCTCCAATTCCGGCGGGGTATTGTCCCGAATGATTGCAATATCTTTGAGGGAAAGTTCTCGTGCCAGCACAACGCGCTTTGCGCCCATATCCCACGCAGCATTTGCAGCAAGGTAATTGGTAATTCCCACTTGTGTAGAAAAATGCACCTCCATGTCAGGCGCATATTTTTTAACGGCGCTCAGCACGCCCAAATCTGCCACAATAAAGGCATCTAGGCCGGTGTCGCGCACCGTGCGAATAAAATCTGGCAAGCGAGCGGCCTCCTCATTCGTAGGAAGGGTATTCATAGTCAAATAGACCTTTGCCCCATGCTTGTGCGCAAATTCTGCCCCTTGTGCAATTTGGTCGGGGGTAAAGTTTTTTGGTGCTGCACGCATTCCAAACTCGGACGCACCTAAATAGACGGCATCCGCTCCATAACGCACCGCATATTCCAAACGCTCTAAATCACCTGCCGGGCTCAGCAGTTCCGGTTTTTTCATCATTTTCATTCTCCCATTTATTGGTAAGATACGCCGCCGCGGAAAACGCGGCGGCGTATCTTAGCTTATCTTACAGCGAGGCATTCACCTGTGCCGCCGCCGCTTTATTGACTTCGTGTTCCGCATCTGTTTTTGCATAGTAGTATGTGCCTGCAAGGTCTGTTACAAAGAAATAGTAATCGCCGTAATACTGGCTGCTTGCATAGTTCAATGTATTGGTCAAGGCATCCATACCGGGGTTAGAAATAGGCCCTGCGGGAAGACCCGGCGTTTTGTAAGTGTCGTATGCATCAATAATTTCCTGGGGGATATTCTCCCATCCGCCGCAGGCAGGCGCAATCGTATTATTGATATAGTTATTATCGTCATCATTCTGGATGTAACTGCTGCAATTGCTTTGCAGTAAGCTTACGATCGAATTCGGCCCCAGTCGATTCATAAATACGGCTGCAACATCCGCCTGATGCTCCGGCAGCCCAGCCTCTTCTTGTACGATAGAGGCCAATGTTACAAACTCGGTGAGCGTAAAGCCCATTTCTTCTACCTTTGCATACATTTCATCCGTGAAGCGTTTATCAAATTCGCCGTAAATTTTAGCGACCATGTTGTACACATCGTCATTTTGATAGAATTCATACGTTTCAGGGAACAGATAGCCCTCGCACTTCATAAACTGGTTTGGGTTTTCATCACGCAGATTCCAGAATTTGAATTGGCTGAAGTCTCCCTCATTTGCCACTTGCAAAAATTCTTCCGCGGTGCAAAGGCCCGCTTCTTCCATCCTCTGCGCAAACTGCACCGCGGGAATTCCCTCAGGGAACGTCACACGCACAGTGTCACGTTTTTGCTCGGTTTTCAAAAGTTCAATCAATTCATCATACGTCATATCGCTGGAAAGCTCAAAGGTGCCGTACTGCAAAGCGCCGGCCTCCTGCTGAAACTTTACATACAACTGGAACAACAGAGCCGAGCGGATGATGCCGTTCTCCTCCAATGTTTCACTGATACTTTTCAAGTAAGAACCTTTTTCAATTTCAATCGTCTTTGCCTCAATGGTGCGCGAGCGATTGCCGATGACATCATTCATCGCCCAAACCATTGCCGCAATTCCCGCAGCGATAAGCGCTACAAAAATCAAGATGATTACCAAACAGCCCCAACGGCGTTTCTTCTTCGGTTTTTCGTCCACTTCTTTCTGTAAAGCTAAATCACTTTCCAGAGGTTTTTCCACTTCGTGGGTATCTTCATCAAACGCATCTTCCCACTGCTCCGTGCTTTCTGCTGCGGCTTCTTCTGCACTGCTTTCCTGCTCCTGCTGAGGGGCGGGTTCAATGATAGGCAGTGAAGTCTGCGGCTTATTTTGCGCCGGTGCTCGTTCGGGCTTTGCTGCGTCTTGTGTCTCTGGTGCATGAAGCAATGCTTCATCGCGGGGATCTCTTTCGGAAGTTTGCACACTCGGCTCATTGCGTTTGACAGCCGCTTGCGCCTTTTGTGCCATTAAGCGCTTTACTTCACTCTCGTATACTTCACTCAGCCACGGCGGAAGCCGTCCCAAACGCTCTTTAAGCTCTTGCATCTTGGGGGCATAACGCTGCCTTTGTTCTTGAGGCATATGGTAAAAGCTAACAGCAAGCTGTGCCAGCTTTTTTGCATACCCCTCCTGCTCTTCTCTTGTCGGCACGCTGCGTTCTTGATTATCCTGCATAGTGATCCTCTTTTCCGCTTATTTACCTAGGGGTTTTCTGAAACGCCAAAATTTTATTTTCTGAAATGCCTTAATATCAGTTCTGTAAAGCCATTATACTTTTCAGATTTAAAACCTTTTAAAGAGACTCGGTCATCCTCTTAATCTCCTCAAAAATTTCTTCTCGTGTACGCATTTCTTCACCGTTGCTGCACAAAACAACTTGCCAGCCCAGCTCTTTTGCGCAATAGGCTGCCGCTCGTCTACTTTGCCGCAAATATGCAACATCTTTTTCGTGAATATCTTTTTTCTCTGCATCACCATGATAACGGCTTTCCATTAGGCACTGTGACACCTCCAGATCTACGTCCAAATAAATGACAAGATCGGGACGCGGAATTCCCATTTTTTCATATTCCAGAGAAAACAGCCAGTCCAAGTACGAGGCCCATTCCCTGCGCGGCAGCTTTGCACACTGATGCACGGCATTCGACGTGGTGTAACGGTCAGCAATAATGACACCGCCATCTTCATAGAAGGCGCCCCAATCTTTTCGATAGCTTGCGTAACGATCTACGCTATAAAAAAGCGATGCGGCATAGGCATTCACATCCTGTGCACTGGTGCCAAATTCACCAGCCAAGTACATCTTCACCAATGCGCTGGAATCGCTTTCATAATTTGGAAACGTCACCTTCTGCACTTGCGTTGAACGCGCCGTACGCCAATAGTCATACAGCATTTGTGCTTGTGTTGCCTTTCCGCTGCCGTCCAGCCCTTCCAACACAATGAGCTTTCCTTTCATGCTGTTTTCTTCACACTCCTTTGTATGGCGTCGCAGCCATTACAGCCGCTTCATTGGCGCATAATTCGCCATTGTCTTTTTAATTCCGGCTGTATCGAACTGTACTTCAACAATGCAATCTCCTGCAACCGGCGTGACCTTCAGCACGGTGCCCTTTCCAAAAACTTTATGCTCTACCTGATCACCCGGCTGATAAGCCGCTGTGGGCTGCTTTTTTTGTTCCGATGCAGAAACCGTAGTCGATGCGGAGGGCGCAGGGCGGCCAAAACCTGCTTGATAATTACGCGCACCACCTTGCACATAACCGGCATGGAGACCGGAGCTAAGGGATGTCATTCTTTGAGAAATCGGATTTTGACGTTGTGCATATGCCATACGCGCTTCGTTCATGCGCTTCATCGAACTGCTTTGACGCCCTTCCAGAAGATTGCTGTCAATCTCCTCTAAAAAGCGGGAGGGTCGATTGCGTTTTGTCTGTCCAAAAATCATGCGAGACAGAGCATTGCACAAATAAAGCTCTTTTTTGGCGCGTGTAATGCCAACGTAACACAGGCGGCGTTCTTCCTCCATATCCTCCTGCGAGTAACGGCTCATTTCCCCAGGGAAAATCCCCTCCTCCATTCCAATGATAAAGACATATTCAAACTCCAAGCCTTTGGCTGCATGCATGGTCATCAAAACAACGACATCTGCGCTCTCATCGTAACTGTCAATATCACTGATCAGTGCTACTTCTTCTAAAAATCCTGCCAATGTCGCATCTTCGCCTTGTTGGTCTGCATACGTTTTTACCGATGAAACCAGCTGGCCAATATTTTCCAAACGCGTTTCACCCTCTTCACCGGCCGCTTTCAGCATCGCACGATAGCCGGTAATATCCAGAATGGCATTGACAAAAGCATCCAGCGGCATTGTTTCGCAAGCTTCTACCATTTTGAGATAAACAAGATGATAAAAACTGCTTAAAGCAGATGCCGAACGCCCAACAGCCGGATAGGCTTCGGGGTGCTCCATCACATCCAACATAGCCACACCGTTCTGAGCGGCAATATCCGCCACATTTTGTACAGTTGTCGCACCGATTTTTCGTGCAGGCTCGTTGATAATTCTCCGCAAACGCAAATCATCTTGACGGTTTGACACGATGCTCATATAAGCAAGAATGTCTTTCACCTCTTTACGGTCATAAAACCGTCTGCCGCCTACAATCTTATACGGAATTCCTGCGCGGGCAAAATAGTTTTCGATGGGGCCGGACTGTGCATTCATACGATAGAGCACAGCATGATCTTTCAGCTTCGCCCCAGCCTTCACATGCTTTCCGATTTCAGCCACAACCTGTGCGGCCTCATCTGTCTCATTATCTGCTTCCATGCAAACAATTTTTTCGCCCTCACCATTGTCCGTCCACAAGGTTTTTCCCTTTCTGGCGCGGTTATTTTGAATCACACAGTTTGCCGCATTCAAAATATTGGAGGTGGAACGATAGTTCTGCTCCAAACGAATGACCTTCGCTCCGGCGAAATGCTGCTCAAAATTCAAAATGTTTTCAATCGTTGCACCGCGGAAACGGTAAATGCTTTGGTCATCGTCACCCACCACACAAACATTTTGATGGCGGCCCGCCAGCAAATAAACCAGCTGAAACTGAGCAATGCTGGTGTCTTGATATTCGTCAACCAAGACATAACGGTAACGATTTTCATAAAATTCTCGAATGTCTTCGTGTTCAGAAAGCAGCCGCACGGTATTATAAATCAAATCGTCAAAATCCATTGCACCAGCGGCAAAGAGCTTCTTTTGATACGCCTCGTAAACACGGGCAAGAGATGTGCTGCGTACATCTTTCGCATCTGAAAGTGCATCCCGCGGGCTGATCATTTTATCTTTCATACGGCCAATGCCCGAAAGAGACGCCTTTAACGGCAAAAATTTCTCATCAATGGAAAGCGTTTTATAGACGTCTTTCATGGCACGCTGCTGGTCGTCCGTATCATAAATCGTAAACGATTTTGGATAACCCAAGCGGTCGGCATCCCGACGAAGCATTCGCACACATGCGGAATGGAACGTAGAGGCATGAACATCTTGCCCTGCTTGTCCCAGCATGGCACTCAATCGATTTTTCAGCTCTCCCGCAGCTTTGTTGGTAAATGTAATGGCTAAAATATGATACGGGTAAACGGGTCGCTCGGCCAGCATACGCTCCAGTTCCTCACTCGGCGTTCCCCCATTTTGCAAAATTGCTGTGAGCTCCTGGACATGCTCCGGCTTCAAGCCCACAGGAATTTGATTGGAATCATGCGCCCGGCCAAAACGAATCAAATTAGCGATACGATTGACGAGCACGGTTGTCTTTCCGCTTCCTGCGCCCGCTAGAATCAGCAGCGCTCCATCAGAGAAAAAAACAGCTTGCTTTTGCTGCTCATTTAAGTTTTTAAATTGCTGTTCAATGTACTCCCTGCGAAGTGCGGGAAACTGCTGTTCTGTCATAAGCTACCTCTTATTTTCCTGATAATCGTGTATAGTATACCATATTCTTCATAAGATGAAAAGGCTCTCAAGAAAAGCCGACAAGATTCTTTGCAAAAAAGAAAAATGCAGGGCATTTTGGTGCAAATTCTACGATGGCAAATCCAAAATGCTCCTGCGCTAAATTGATAAAAAATATGCTCGAAATCCCAAATGGTCGATTTCTGTGAATAAAATTAAGACGGTTTTACCGTTTGGTCGTCCTCTTTAGCAGCAAATGCCGGAACTTGAATGGTGCTGACAATCTTCGTTGCAGTAATTCTGCCATACAGATATTCGTTTTCACTGCCAAGCAGTTTTGCTACGGTTTCTGCGCCGAACACACACCCTACCGCTGCAAATAAAGCTGATAGAAACGCTGTTCCGGCAAATTCCAATGCCGAACCATCCAAAAAAGAAGAAGCATCCAAAAAACACATAGCGTAATAAGGCGCCGGCAGCACCAGGCCATATAAAAGCGCATATCTGGTGATGCAAGCCCACAACTTTGGGCGTCCGCCAAGGCGATCGACCAAACGCAAGTGCAAAAAAGCTTTTCCTGCCGTGTAGCCTTTGCAAAGCCATTGGAAAAAGCCAAAATAGACTAGGACAGAAAACGCCATGATGATAGGCTTGAGCCACTGCATCTTTCGCAAAATAGGGAAAATCTCGGTTCCCACCGACTCCACCGCAACATAAAAGATAATCAAGGCCAGCCAGTCGATAACAGAAGCAAACACTCTTCGGAAAAAAGGAACCTTTTGACCCTTCTGATAAGCCCGTCTGTCCAGTTCCTCCCTCGAAGGAAGAAAAAAACAAAAGATAGGGGTACACAAATAGCCAAGCCATGCTCCAAATGTATTATCCAAAAGGTCTGTGACATCAAACAAACGATAGGGTCTTGGATAAATCCCATACAAAGCCGAAAGCTGTGTCAACTCAAAAAACAAGCTCATCAAAAATCCGAACAGAACGGTTTTTCCCATCTTGCACTTAAAATAGTAGCGCAAGTACACACCTAAGGGAAACAGCATGCACACATTAAAAAGAATCTCCCGCATCGAAGGACTTGTAAAAAGCTTTAAGTAAGAATCTATTTCTCGAAACGAAAGATGATTGGCACGCCAATAGGCAATCAAACCTGATGCCGGTACTAAATTATAACGCGGGGTTGTCATTTGAGCCACAGCGGCACGCGACGGCAATGGAAGAATGACAAGAAAGTATGCCGTCAAGCAGTATAAAATAAACGAGTAAATAATGGCCGAACGCAGTAACGGAATTGCACCGAATTTTTTATATTGGAACAGCAAGTACGGCACGGTAAAAGCAAACGCCAAAACGGGGAACACGAAAAAAGCCGTACCAATTACATTAAAATAAGAACTCAAAAAGCATACCTACTTTCTAAAAAGCAGCAGCAAAACGCCACCGCCTGCCAAAACAAAGAACATTGTTTCAACCACCGCGCATGTCGTTGATTGTGCAAGGAAAGTTTTTTTCATTGTACCCCAAATCACAAAAATGAGCAAGTCTATCCCCTCGTGTTATTGATTACTTTTACAAAGCGATACCACGATAATGAACGGATATTCGCTCATCCTTTGTCGTTTTTCAAATAATAGAGCAGAAATCCCCCGAAAGATTTTCCCTCACAATTATAAAGGCGGCAGCCGGAAAAACCGGCAGCCGCCCGAGACTGTCGAAAAA
>DCEX01000012.1:11235-179826 GCA_002315015.1 Faecalibacterium sp. UBA1819 | reverse complement strand
AAGCTTTTTCGACAAACTGAGGCGGCAGCCGGAAAACCGGCAGCCGCCCAAAAACAGTTTAATGTTGTTATTTGTACACAAGCTTCGATACGACTCACTCAACTGCATTTTGAGAAACACGAGTCGACAAGGCTTCATAAATTTCTTTCGTGGCTGCTTCATCCTGTCCGCTCACTACCAAAATTTTATCATCAGTTAGATGCAGCACCACGGCACAAGGACATTGAGTGTAGCTGTAACGTGTGTAAGAGCCAAACTCATCGTTGCGGAAGGTCCCCATGGACAAACGCGGAGAGCCGAACCCATTTGTGCGTATCCCACTGTCGTCTTGCTCCCGATACTCCACTGATTCAATATCGCTGTATTGTACCGTCCTATCGGGCCAGTAATCTGCTGTAATCTGCATTGCCTCGTTTGTATATGTCACCGTCATATCACCGGTAAATAACATGACTCCTACAAAAATAAAGGTTCCTATCATAATCACCAGCGCGACAATAGTCCACACCTTCATGCTCTTTTTTTCCTTTTCGCTTACATCTTGCACAAAAGAATTTTCCTTACGCTGCTTGCGATAATAAAGATAAGAATATCCAATTGGCACAAAGCCCACCAGCAAAATAGCGATAATGACACAAATCGGCAAAATCGCCGTCGGGAGGAACGCACTGACTATCATTAGGAGGCCGCCGACTACCCAAACCTTGCCGCCAAAGCGGTGTGTTTTCACCCAATTTTCTTCATTGCTAACTGTCCATGGCAAACGAATGCCCATCGTATAATTGCGCTTCATCTTCGGAAAATAATTTCCCATTACCAAGAAGAGTACACCTGTCAATACAATAGGCCATGTAGCCATATCGAGTTCCATCCCCATTGCCGTTGCATAAATCATACCGCTTGCAATCCAAGACATAACAGGGAAAATATAAAGGATTAAACTTACCGCTTTTACAGGCTGATCCCGATTGCGTGCATCTAAAAAAACAAGCGCAATCATAAGCCAGTGGATTCCGAGAAGAATCACCGGTGTGCCAAACACCGCAAAAGCTTTTTCAGACCAACCGTCTACCTGCCCATCAAACCCCCAATGGGTTGGCATTTTTTCCGGCAGCTGGCCCCAAAGCAAAAGTCCGGCAACCACCGGCAAAACAATTAAAATGGATGTAAACACCAACATTTTTTTATGTTTCATCATAGGAATTTCCTCCCTTTAAATCGGCTGCCCAAAGCATCAGTTCTTCCAAGACAGAGGCATTGAGCTCATAAAAAATAAATTTTCCTTCTCTGGAATCCCGAATCAATTCTGCATCTTTTAAGATTGCAAGATGTCGGGAAACCGCCGCAGCAGTAATAGAAAAATGGTTTGTAATTTCTCCGGCAGATAACCGCTGCCCCTTTAGCAAATTTAAAATTTCTCGTCGCACGGGGTCGGAAATCGCTTTTAATGTTTTTTGAAGGCTCATTGCACTCCTCTCCTTCCTTCTTTATTTAACAATTAACTTAATTGTTAAATGTATTGTAGCATTGCCTATTTCTGTTGTCAATACTATTTTCTGCAAATAAAAAACGGTTGTTTCCACAATAAACGTACTGTGAAACAACCGTTTTTATTACGCTAAAACTACTTTACTTAATCGTGTCGAATTGCTTCCAACGCGCTGATTTTAACAGCACGATTTGCAGGCGCAATTCCTGACAAAAGCCCTACGATAGTGGCAAACAAAAGCGCTGCAATTACAAGCCAAAGCGGAATGATAGAAAGCTGCGTTCCTTCCCCACCCATGCCGCCAAAAGAGCCTGCGGAATTTAAAAGACCTCCCAAATTGACCGAAGAAGCGTCAAACTGGATGCCCATGGAAGCCAATACCGCGGACAAAGCCCCCAACCATTCCGTTAAATGATTGAGCACAAAACTGAGCAAAAGGCTGAGAAGTACGCCTATTACTCCGCCAATAAAACCAATCGTACCCGATTCAATCAAAAACATTTCTCGAATTTTTCCAATACGGCAGCCAAGCACCTTCATTACGCCGATTTCTTTTGTTCGTTCGTAAATCGCCATGGTCATGGTGTTGGCAATATTGAGGGCAGCAACCAAAAGTGAAATTGCCGCCAAGCCGCCAAGCATCAGCTGACTGGAAAAAACTTCTTTTTGAGCCTGTTTGCGCGTTTCCGTCATAGAATAGGTTTCATATCCGATTTTCTTAATGGCCGCCTCGACGGATTCGACATGGTCTACATAGTCGGTTTTTACAAACACTTGGTTGTATCCGCCCGTTTTACTGCCGGAACCACCGCCCATAATCATCACACCGCCGCCACCGCCGGAAGAGCCTCCAGACGCCTTCTTGTATTCACTTTCCAGCCATTTCATATCAGAAATACTCATAATCATGGAGCTGGAGCCTTCTTTGGCATAGTCCTGCTTCAAGATGCCGACCACATTGAGTTCATAATCTTTTGTCTTGGGATTCCCCTGATCATCATACCCCGTGATCATTTGAAGCACCAATTCTGTTTCCTCAATGTTGAAGAAAGGCTCAACGGTCGCGTTGCCATTTTCATCGGTTTCTTTCCAGCGATAGCGCTTCGGGTTGCTGTAACTTTTTTTGGTATCCTCAAAATTATAGGCAAAATCTTCACCGACCAAAACAGGAATTTTCTTAGGAGTTCCTTTATGGTCTGCAAGGTAATCACCACTTTTTAGCTCGTAACCCATCGGCTCAATAGCCGACGGTTCCATGCCGATAATACTTCCCGCATTGCTGGAATATCGGCCCTGCGCACCAGCCAAAACATTTCCATTAAAATTTTGAAAATTATACATAGGTGTGGCCGCAATGACATATTCCATTTCTTTTAAACTAGCCACCATTTTGTCATCCAGTGCAGGGGTATCGGCACTGTCGGAATAACCCAACACGGTGATTTGTGTCAAATCGCTCCAGGACGCCAGCGTCTCCTCCGTGCGCTTATTTGCCGCAATGCCCAAAGAAATCATTACAACAATGGCACACGTACCAACCACAACGCCAATAACCGTCAAGGCTGTGCGTCCTTTTCGCCGCCGAAGATTATCCGTGCTGAGTTTCAGCAAATCAGATATCTTCATCGTCATCCTCCATCAATTTTGCTGTGCGTTTTTTGGCGCGTTTCTTTTTCAAAATAATTGCTACGGTTACACCAATGGCAATCAGCAGTGCACCAATAATGACCCATGCAAAAATGGGCATTCCCTGGGCAGGCTCCTCTACCGGAATATCCACCACTCCCATGTTCATACCGGGATCGCTGGGCATCATTTCATCTACCGTTACCGTGAAATCCTTTGTAATGGTTTTAATATTGGCACTCTCGTCCTCATAGCTCACCACGAGCTGCATGCTGATTGTGCCGCCCTGCGTCGGTGTAATAGAAAAGTCCTGTGTGCTTTGCGTACCGGAATTGATATTGCCGATAAATTTGCTGGCACCTTCATCCACAGTAAAGCCTTCGCCCTCAAGCTTTGCCTCTACATTGTATACAGTACCTTTTCCCTTGTTGATCAGAGCAATATTGCCATAGGTTTCTTCACCCATCACCATATTTTCGGGAATATCTGTATGGGAGATTTCAAAACGATCCGGCTGAATCACAGGAACGGTCACCGGCATTTTTCCGCTCAAAGCAGCGCCATCGGCCTGAGCATTTCCGGTAACATCAATCGAAATATTATAGCTGCCGGCCTTGGCCACCGCACTTGCCGTGAGTTCAAATTGCACATTGGCTGTTTGGTTCGCCTTCATATTGCCAATAAATTGGTAGGACGAACCGCTGACCACCGTAATTTCTTCGGGCAGTGTCAAACTAACCGCGACATTTTCCGCCCCATTTTTATTACCGGAAAGCAAAATTTCCGCAGTCAGCGTAAAATTCTCACCGGCAGTGATTTGGCCTGTGCCGTAACTGGCAGACTTAACGATTAAAGCAGGGGCCTTTCCTGCATCCTGCCCGGTGCCTGTCCCGCACTGACTAATACCCTGGCTCAATTTTACAAGCGGTCTTTGCACGTCATTATATGCCAAATCCAGCACCAGCTCATTGCTGTTGCCGCCCAAATAGGCAATATCATTCAATACAATGGAATACTGTAAGCCTCCTGGGGTCATTTTAAAGGTTGTCGTGTAAATATCCCCAAGCGAAGGCGTTGCAAAGGTATTCGTAGAAACCACTTTAACGTTTGCTTCTAAGGCACGGCCATCCGCAAGAACCAACTGACTCTCAGAGGTAATACGCGGGTCAACCACCGCTACAATGATGCGGCACTTCTCCCCTTCAGCAATTGTCTGCTTCTCATTTCCGGCCGAGTCCGTTACGGTATAGGCGGTAATATACGGCGAACCTGTAACATCCGGCGGTGTTGTTTCAGGCTGACTTTCACTGCTGGATGTACTGTTGGGGGTAGAAGTAGCCTGAGAGTTGCTTGCCGTAGCAAACGCATTGACACCGGACAGCAGCAGCATTGCCGCCATAAAGCCTGCTGCCGCTTTTTGAACCATCGCTTTTTTCCATCGAAACATTGTGTTCACTTCTCCTCTTTTACCGTAGTTTGCGGCTCGGCTACGTCCTGCGCAGCAAGCTCTCCAAACAGTTTTTTCCTGTTCACCGCTTTTTCTTCTTCCGTCAGAAGCTGGTTGGAAAGCACTTTGCCGTCTTTGATCGTGATAATTCTGTCGGCACAGTCGGCCAATTCATTTTCGTGGGTAACCATTACGAAAGTAATTTGGCTCTCCTTTGCCATTTGCAGCATGGAATACAATACCTGCTGTGTTGTAACAGAGTCTAAGTTACCCGTCGGCTCATCCGCAAAAATAACCGCGGGCTTTGCGACAAACGCACGCGCAATGCCGACACGCTGCTGTTGACCACCCGACATTTCCGTCGGTTTATGACCTGCACGCGAGAGCAGCCCCATTTTTTTCAGTTCTTTTCGGGCAAGCTTCTCGCGCTGTGCTTTCGGTACCCCTTTGAACATCAGAGGCAGTGCAACATTTTCCAGTGCAGTTAATGAACCCAGCAAATTATAGCTTTGAAAAATAAAGCCTAAATGTTGTTGACGAAAGACAGCCAGTTCATCCTCTGTCATGGCGCTGATTTCATGCTTGCCGATAAACACCTTTCCGCGTGTGGGCTTTTCCAAGCCGGCCAACTGGTTCAGAAGCGTTGACTTTCCGCTTCCCGACGCACCAACAATACAGCACATCTCACCTTTTCCTATTTCTAAATTGATATCATTTAAGGCAATGACTTTTTCCTCTCCTACGCGGTATACTTTTCTCAGGTGCTCCACCGTAATAATCGGTTTCAAGCGGCGCATCCTCCTTTCGTCAGCTATCTTCCGTAGTATAGCACGTTTCACCATATTTTGACAAGTTGCACAAAAGTATTTTTACAATTATAATGAAAAGAATTTCAAAAAAATTCCAATAGCGTTTCAAAACGCTTCTTATTTTACACATTTTGCACCTCTCGATGAAAGGAATTTGTTATGAAAACTGCTTTTTTTCTGCTTTTGGCTGTTATTTCTTCCTTGGACAGCATTTGGCGTTGGCGTCAAAGCGCATTTCATTTAGGCACCTTTTTAATGTACTGTATTACCGCCGCACTTTGGATTTACACATTTTTCCATAAGCCTATTGATTTATGGTGTTCCAGCGGCGTGGGCCGCATTTTCAAGATCATATTTTGGATCGGGGTAGGCATCACTGTGGCGCTGATGGCCTTCTTGCATTGGAGCGGAAGCCGGGTGCCGCCCGACGGCACGGAAAAAGCTATCATTGTCTTAGGTGCATCGGTAAAAAACAACGCGGTCAGCCCTGTACTTGCCTATCGTTTAGACGCCGCTTATGACTACGCCATACAAAACCCGAAGGCTTTGATTGTTGTTTCAGGTGGGCAAGGTGCAGACGAAACAATCCCGGAGGCACAGGCTATGGCGGAATATCTCATCCAAAAAGGGATTCCTTCCCATCGCATTTTAAAAGAAGATAAAAGCCAATCTACCCAAGAAAATTTTTTGTTTTCCAAGGAGCTTTTGTCTCAAAACGGCGTAGCGTCTGCCGACCCTATTGTATTTGTCACAAACCGGTTTCATTGTTACCGCGCAGAAGGATATGCCAAACGTGCTGGCTTTGAAAATGTGCGCTGCATTCCTGCTGCGATCGGGCCGCGTTCCGTTTTACCCTCCTATTTAAGAGAAGTTTTTGCTGTTTTATACTTTTGGTGTTTTGCTTAAACTTCGCTTTTATGTTCTCATACGTTTAAACAAACAGGCACCGCCGCAGTTGATTCCATACTGCGGCAGTGCCTGTTTATAAATTTGATTTTCTAAAAAATTTTTCTGTGACAGCTTTTATCCAATCAGCAGTTTGATATCGTCTTCTACTGTTCCGATTCCTGCAATTCCAAAGGCTTCTACCAACACCTTTGCTACATTGGGGCTTAAAAATGCCGGCAGCGTCGGGCCAAGATGAATGTTTTTTACCCCCAAAGACAGCAGCGCCAACAATACAATCACAGCCTTTTGTTCATACCAAGCAATGTTATACACAATCGGCAAATCGTTTACATCTTCCAAACCGAATACTTCTTTTAACCGAAGTGCAATTACGGCTAAAGAGTATGAATCATTGCACTGGCCTGCGTCCAATACTCGAGGAATGCCGCCAATATCGCCCAAATCCAGCTTGTTGTACTTATACTTCGCGCAGCCGGCCGTTAAAATAACCGTATCTTTCGGCAGTGCTTTGGCGAAATCAGTATAATAGCTGCGGCTTTTGGCTCGTCCGTCACAACCCGCCATCACAACAAACTTTTTGATGGCCCCGCCTTTCACTGCCTCTACAATTTGATCGGCTAATGCAAGCACTTGGGCATGAGCAAAACCACCTGTAACGGTGCCCGTTTCCAATTCTTCGGGTGCAGCACAGCGCTTTGCATGTTCAATCAGCTCAGAGAAGTCCTTTGTTTCTCCTACGCCGCCGGGAATATGACGGCACCCGGGATAGCCTGCGGCGCCAGTGGTATAAAGACGATCACGGTAAGAGTCTTTCGGCGGAACAATACAGTTTGTCGTCATCAAAATCGGGCCGTGAAAAGCTTCAAACTCCTCGCGCTGCTTCCACCAAGCGTTTCCATAGTTACCTGCCAAATTGCTGTATTTTTTGAACGCAGGATAGTAATGCGCCGGAAGCATCTCGCTATGCGTGTAAACATCGACGCCCGTCCCCTGTGTTTGCTCCAAAAGCATTTCCAAATCACGAAGATCATGACCGGACACCAAAATAGCGGGATTTTTTCTCACGCCCAAGTTTACTTTTGTGATTTCCGGATTGCCGTATGCGCCCGTATTTGCTTGATCCAAAAGCGCCATGCCCTTCACACCGTACTCACCGGCCTTTAGGTTGAGCGCAACCAAATCATCCACAGAAAGGCTGTCATCCAGCGTGGCCGCCAAAGCTTCTTGTAAAAATGCATCCAATTCATCGTCGGTATGCAGCAAAGCATTGGCATGCTTTGTGTATGCAGACAGGCCTTTTAAGCCATACGTTAAAAGCTCTCGCAGGGAACGAATGTCCTCATTTTCGGTGGCAAGCACACCGACACTGCTCGCCTTTTCTTCCCAATTTCCGCTGCCATCCCAAAGAGCGGCCTGCGGCAAAGTTTCGGTGTGTTTTACTTGTGTGCGCAGCTCCTTCGAAACAGCCAATACCTCACGAATGCCATTTTCCAGCATGTCCTTGTCAAAGTTCGCATTGGTAATAGTCGAAAACAGCTGCGTAACAATCAGGTTATTCACCTGTGCAGAAATTGTACCGCCTTGCTTACGAATGGCAGTTGTAATAGCGCATAGCCCTTTTGTTACATATACAAGCAAATCTTGTGTATTGGCTACATCAGCAGTTTTTCCACAAACACCTACCTTGGTACAGCCTGTGCAGTGTGCGGTTTCTTGGCATTGATAACAAAACATTGTTTCCATTCTCTTTGCTCCTTTATTTTGTGGGAAATACGACAGTTAAAAGCATTTTAAAATCCGTTTGTGCGTACACAGCATGTGGAATTTCGGCAGGCATTACAAGCGACTGCCCTTGCGAAACTTCATATTCTTGCTCTCCAACGGTGAAGCAGCCTGTTCCCTCTAAAACCTGTACCATTGCATCTCCCGTAGAAGTGTGCGTGCTGATTTCTTCATTTTTTGAAAAAGCAAACAGCGTAATTCCAACATAGGAATTTTGAACCAATGTCTTGCTGACAATTTGTCCTTGCTGTACCGTTAGTTCCTTTGCTAAGTCCAAAACGGTTTGCCCTTCAATATTTTTTAAATACATAAAAAGGCCTCCTGTTTGTCACCTGATTTCAGCACACAAAGGTTATGTCTTTGTAGTACCGACAAGCTTTGATATTATTATAGGACATTCTCGGCAAGAAATACGTTGTAAAAACAACAAGCTTTCTAAGATTATATGAATATATCACTTCCTCCAATTATAAAATAGTGCTCTGATAGATGACATACAAAAAAGCTCACCGGTAAAACCAGTGAGCTTTGAAAGAACAATCAAATTCTTTTTTAGTACGCAATTCCTTCTGCCATCATCGCGTCGGCCACCTTTTTGAAACCGGCAACGTTTGCGCCAATCAGCAAGTTGCCTTCTGCGCCGCACTCTTTAGATGCTTCATAGGCATTGTGGAAGATATTTTTCATAATGCCTTTCAGCTTTTCGTCCACTTCTTCAAAAGTCCAGGAAAGACGGAGAGAATTTTGGCTCATTTCCAAACCAGAAGTTGCTACGCCGCCTGCGTTTGCAGCTTTCGCCGGGCCATACAGCACGCCGTTTGCCAAGAACACTTCCACTGCTTCGGGCGTGGAAGGCATGTTAGCACCTTCGCAAACCACTTTACAGCCGTTTGCCACCAAAGTTTTTGCGCTCTGCTCGTCCAGCTCATTCTGCGTAGCGCAAGGCAAAGCGATGTCGCACGGAATCGTCCAAATGCCGGCGCAGCCTTCGTGATACTCCGCAGTGGGAACTTCCTTCACATACTCGGACATACGTGCGCGGCGCTCCAACTTGATTTCCTTGACCAAATCCAGACGGATACCGTCTTTGTCGTAGATATAGCCAGAAGAATCGCTGAGCGCAACTACTTTTGCACCAAGCTGCGTTGCTTTTTCTGTTGCAAAAATTGCCACGTTGCCCGAGCCGGAAATCACGACAGTTTTTCCTTCAAAGCTGTCGCCGCGCATGCAGCTCATAGCTTCCTGTGTAAAGTAGCACAAACCATAGCCAGTGGCCTCGGTACGGACTAAGCTGCCGCCGAAAGACAAGCCCTTGCCGGTCAAAACGCCGCTGTACTCATTGCGCAAGCGCTTATACTGACCAAACATATAGCCGATTTCGCGGCCACCCACGCCAATATCACCGGCGGGAACATCAGTAAACTGGCCAATGTGCTTAGAAAGCTCCGTCATAAAGCTTTGGCAAAAACGCATAATTTCCATATCAGATTTACCCTTGGGGTCGAAGTCACTGCCGCCTTTGCCGCCGCCCATGGGCAAGCCTGTCAAGCTGTTTTTGAAGATTTGCTCAAAGCCCAAGAATTTGATAACCGAGGCGCAAACAGACGGATGCAGACGCAGACCGCCTTTGTACGGGCCAATGGCGCTGTTAAATTGCACACGGAAACCACGGTTGACGTGTACACAGCCCGCATCGTCTACCCAAGGCACACGGAACTGAATAAAACGCTCGGGCTCCACAAGGCGCTCCAGCAAACCGGCCTTTTCATACTCGGGGTGCTTTTCCACCACAACCTCCAGGCTTTCCAAGACCTCTTTTACCGCCTGCAAAAATTCCTTTTCGCCGGGATTGCGCTGCTCCACCTGAGCATAAACGCGCTGCAAATACTCGTTTTTGAACATAATATACTTTCCCCTTTCTGTGTCAAAGCACCTGTTTACATCAAACACTGCAACTTGACATAAAAATTATAAACTCTTCTTTTGTTAAGTGCAAGTGTTAAGCACGATAAAAATAATTTTTTTACTTTCGGCACAAAAAGGTGTTTTTGCAAAAAATTCCACCTTGCAAAAATGACGAAAAACATGATATAATAAATCGTCCAAAATGAGTAAAACATACGGCGGCGAGGCACATGTTGTCTTGAGGAAAGTCCGGGCTCCATAAGGGAATGGTAACTGCTAACGGCAGCCGGGGGTGACCCTAGGGAAAGTGCAACAGAGATGAGACTGCCTGCGTCATGCAGGTAACGGTGGAAAGGTGCGGTAAGAGCGCACCAGCGCACTTGGAGACTTGTGCGGCTGTGTAAACCCTACCAGGAGCAACGCCCATATGAAAACTATGCGTCCCCTGCGCGTTTTCGGAGGCGGCTTGAGCTGTGTGGCAACACCCAGTCTAGATAGATCGTCGTTTAATACAGAACCCGGCTTACGGTTTAGTCGTTTTGGATGCCAGACGCTGCGTTGCAGCATAAAAATGAACCGCTCTTTTGCTTTAGAAAAACAAAAGAGCGGTTCATTTTTTATTGATATCACTTTTACTCGATTACTTTTACTTGTTCCAAAACAATTCCCGAAGCTGCAACACTCTTATCTTCAGCCGGTTTGCTGATCAAAGCGCTTGCCATGCCGTTCAAATCATCCGCTAAGGTAATCAATAAATTATCATACGTTTTTCTTGTAAACAGCTTTAATTTAGAAGCGTCCATGGTTAATGCAATGCCGTCACGGGACGCATCACAATGCACTGTTACACCGCCTTGCAGCTCTTCGTTATAGGATAAATCAATAAACTCTTGGACGGTTTGGCTGTAATTTTTCACTGCGCTGATTGCCACCGTTTGAGAGACGCCGGACCAATCGACGTCAGAGCCAATCACATATTTCCCAAACTCCTCTGCCGCAGAAATCACGGCCTTTGTCACCGTGGCATCCACTGCAAAAATAGCTTCTGTACCCGCTTGATACCACTCTTTGGCTAAAGCCTCATTTTCCGGCTTGTTATTTTTATCAGCCGCATATTGATAGCGAATTTCGATGCTTTGCGCCGGCATCTCCTTTTCTTTTGCCGCTTGCTGCGCACCCTGTACAAATCCATATCCATACGCAACCGCTTTTTCATCACTTGCACCGCTGAAAAAACCAAGCTTTGTCCAGCCGTTTTGCACAGCTGCATACCCTGCTAAAAAGCCGGCTTGTACCTCAGAAAAAGTGACTCCAACAGCATTTGCGGGTGCACCTTCCGAAAGAGTACAGTCCAACCCTAAAAAGGTAGCTTCCGGCGCTTGCTTTGCCGCTTCCGGGAGTGAGTCTTGAAAAGCCGTCCCGGCACAAACAACAAACATCGCACCGCGTTTCACCGCAAGCTGAACGGCTTCCAGGCAGGCTTCTTTTGTATTTTCTGCCGCTTGAAAAGACTGGCAAGAAATACCCTTTTCTTCGCAATATTTGACGATTCCCGCCCACGCTTCCTGGTTTACCGTTCCGTCATCAACGCTTCCGCCGCTTGTGACCAAAGCAATTTCCGCCATTTTCGGTTTACAGCCGGATAATACTGTCAGCCCAAGCAGCACACACAGCACACAGGCCAATAATTTTTTCATAGGCATTCTCCTTTGGTTTTTATTTGCAGACACTGAAGGTTGTCCATGTGTTTTAATCCAGTATATGCAGCACCGGCAACACATATGCAAACGCCGGCTCGACCCATAGCCGAACCGGCGCCTATTACGCTACGGCTGAAACTCTTGTTACAGCTTTGCAATTTCCTGCTCCATCATCTCGCGCAAAATAGCAGGGTTTCCCTGGCCTTTGCTTGCTTTCATGCATTGACCCACCAAGAAGCCCAGCACGTTTGTTTTGCCGTTTTTGTAATCTTCAACCGCTTTTGTCTGAGCTGCCAACACTTCTTTCACAATAGCGCCCAATGCAGCGGTATCGCTTACCTGTGCCAAGCCCTTTTCTTTTACAACATCGCCCGGCTGGCAGTCACGCGCAAACATTTCTTCCAGAACCGTTTTTGCAGCTGTGTTGGAAATGGTTTTATTTTCAATCAGCTCCACCATTGCCGTCAGCTTTTCCGGCGTCAAGAACGTTTCGTCAATTTCAATGCGGCGTTCATTCAAAATACGCGCTACATCACCAATCATCCAGTTGGAGAGTGCCTTCTTGTCGCAGCGGCCCAAAGACACGCAAGCGTCAAAAAAGGCGCTTCTTTGTTTGCTGGAGGCGAGCAGCTCTGCATCCGCCTGATTTAAGCCGAACTCCTTGACATAACGCAGCGTTTTTGCCACGGGAAGCTCCGGCACACTGTCTTTCAGCTTTTGTACATGCTCCTCGCTAAGTACAAATGTCAAAAGGTCGGGTTCAGGGAAGTAGCGATAGTCCTGTGCATCCTCTTTGGTACGCAACACAAAGTTAACGCCTTTTGCGTCATCCCAACGGCGTGTTTCCTGCTCAATGACACCGCCTTTTTCCAGCTCTTCCATCTGACGGTTTGCTTCGTATTGAATCGCACGATACACAGCGCCAAAGCTGTTGACATTTTTCATTTCCGTTCTGGTGCCGAATTCAGTGCTTCCTTTGGGGCGAACCGATACGTTTACGTCAGCGCGCACACTGCCCTCCTGCATCTTCGCATCAGAAATACCAAGGTAGAGCAAAATATTAGTAATGGCTTCCATGTACGCCTTGGCTTCCTCGGCACTGCGCATGTCCGGCTCAGAAACAATCTCAATCAGCGGCACACCACAGCGGTTAAAGTCCACCAAAGAACCGGCAAAAGAATCATCGTGAATCAGCTTACCGGCGTCTTCCTCAATATGAATGCGGGTAATGCCAATGCCCTTTATTTCGCCGTTCACAAGAATATCAAGGGAACCGTTCTCACACAACGGCACATCAAACTGGCTGATTTGATAAGCCTTAGGCAAGTCTGGATAGTAGTAGTTTTTTCGGTCGTTTTTCGACACACGATTGATCGAGCAGCCCAAAGCATGTCCCATTGTTACCGCGTAGTCTACCACCTGGCGATTTAAGACCGGCAGTGTACCGGGCATACCCATGCAAACCGGGCAGCACAACGTATTAACCTCTGCGCCAAAGGCGTTTTTGCAGCCGCAGAAGATTTTTGTTTTGGTGCTCAGCTCGGCGTGAATTTCCAAGCCGACAATCACTTCATATTTTTCACTTAATGCACTCATTGCTTTACATCTCCTTTACTGCAAAGCCGCCCACAGCGGTTTCATAGCATTTTGCAACGCCCAGCAGCTTCGACTCGCTCCACTTCGGGCCAAGCAGCTGCATACCAATCGGCAGTCCTTGCGCGTCAAAGCCGCACGGCACGCTTACACCCGGCAGACCCGCAATATTGGCTGTGGTGGTGCAAATGTCAGAAGCATACATTGCCAAGGGGTCATTCGTCTTTTCACCCAAGCGGAAGGCCGTCGTCGGTGTGGTAGGCGTTACCAGCACATCACACTGTGTAAATGCTTTGTCAAATTCTTCGCCAATCAAGCGCTGAAGCATTTTCGCGCGCTTGTAGTATGCATCATAGTAACCGCTGGACAACACATAAGTACCCAGCATAATACGGCGCTTCACTTCCATGCCAAAGCCTTCCGTTCTGGTAGAAAGGTAAAGGTCGTTCAAGCTGCCGTCACGCTTGCCGGAGTAGCCGTATTTCACGCCGTCATAGCGAGACAGGTTGGAGGATGCCTCCGCAGAAGAAATAATATAATAAGCGCTTAAAGCATACGGTGTGCTGGGCAAGGAAACCTCCACCACCTGCGCCCCTAAGCCGCGCAGCTGTTCCACTGCTTTCAAGACCACTTCTTTCACCTCAGCGGAAACACCTTCGCCGTAGTATTCCTTCGGCACACCAACGCGCAAGCCGTCCAGCTTCGGCATTTGCTCAACACCGCCAAAAGTATACGGCTTACTTGTAGCATCGCGTCCAGCATCCTGCCCGCTGATCACGCTGAACAGCAAGGCTGCATCGTCTACCGTGCGCGCAAACGGGCCGATTTGGTCGAGCGAGGAAGCAAAAGCAACCAAGCCAAAACGCGAAACCGCACCATAGGTGGGCTTCAAACCAACAATACCGCAAAGGCCGGCAGGACAGCGAACAGAACCGCCGGTGTCGGACCCCAGCGAAAGAGGAACTTCGCAAGCCGCCACACAAGCCGCACTGCCGCCCGACGAACCGCCGGGCACACGGGTTAAATCCCACGGGTTTTTCGTTGCTTTAAAGGCCGAGTTTTCACAAGAGCCTCCCATGGCAAACTCGTCCATGTTGACCTTACCGGGAATGACCGCGTCGGCCGCTGCCAGCTTTTCTACAACGGTCGCATCATAAGGCGGAACAAAATTTTCCAGCATTTTCGATGCACAAGTGGTTGCGGTTCCCTTGGTGCAGATATTGTCTTTTACCGCGACAGGAATGCCCGCCAGTGCTCCCAGCTCTTCCCCAGCGGCAATTTTTGCGTCTACCTTTTCCGCCTGTTCCAATGCTTTTTCCGTGTTTACCGAAAGAAAGGCTTCCACCGAAGGCTCTGTCTGCTCGATACGCGCCAGCACCGACTGAGTAATTTCCTTTGCGGATACTTCTTTTGCACGCAGCATGGAGGCCAGCTCACATGCGCTTTTACGATATAATTCCATTGTCGGTTCCCTTCCTTTACTCCACAGTTTTCGGCACTACAACACAGCCTGCAATCGCGTGCGGCACATTTTTCATCAGCTCGTTGCGCGGCAGGGACGGTACAACAACATCCTCGCGCATTTCCATTGTATTGTTTTCGTCCAGAAGCGTGCCCGCGCTGTCCAATTCCGGCAGATTTTCCACCATGCCGACAATGGCCGCAAATTCTTTTTCAAACGCAGCCGCCTCTTCCTCAGTAAATTGCAGCATTGCCAGCTTTGCAATGCGCTGAACATCAAATTCCATAAAAAATCCTCCTTATGCTCATTGGAGCATCTTTAAAAATTCTTCTTCATTGATTACAGGAATCCCCAGTGCCTGTGCCTTTGTCAGCTTTGAGCCTGCCGCTTCACCTGCAAGTACATAGCTTGTCTTTTTTGAAACCGAGGAAGAGGCCTTCCCGCCGTTTTGCGTAATCATTTCCTCCGCTTGCGTGCGGCTCATACCGGCAAGTGTTCCGGTGACAACAAAAGTCATACCGGCAAGGCGATCTCCTTTTTCTTCCCCTTCATACAGCATATTAACTCCGGCTTCTTCCAAGCGTGTCAAAAGGTCTTTTGTGCCATCTTTTGCAAAAAAGTCAAGCACGCTTTGCACCATGACGCCGCCAAAACCGTCTATTTCCTCAAGCTCCTCTTGACTGGCTTGACGCAGCGCCTGCATACTTTTAAAACGCTGGGCAAGCTGTGCGGCGGCCTTTGCGCCAATATTGCGAATGCCTAAACCAAACAAAAGCTTATCCAAATTATTTTTCTTAGATGCTTCAATTGCATCCAAAAGATTTTGCGCCGACTTCTCCTTAAACTTATCCAATGTCAAAAGCTGCTCAAAGGAAAGCGTATAAAGGTCTGCCGCGCTTTGGACATATCCCTTTTCGACTAATTGGGCAGCAACCGCCTGACCCAATCCTTCAATATCCATTGCGGCGCGGGATGCAAAGTGAATCAGATTGCGCAGTGCCTGTGCCGGACACTCAGGGTTGACACAGCGCAGGGCAGCTTCATCTTCTTCTCGGCTGACCGGAGCGCCGCAGGACGGGCAATGAGAGGGCATCACAAACGGCTGCGCGTTCTCTTCATGCCGAACCACGCACACCACTTCCGGGATAATATCCCCAGCCTTCCTTACACGAACCGTGTCTCCAATGCGAATATCCATTTCTCGGATAAAGTCCTCATTGTGCAAAATCGCACGGGAAACCGTTGTACCAGCCAGCAAAATCGGTTCAAATACGGCTGTGGGTGTAAGCACGCCGGTGCGGCCCACAGAAACTTCAATCTCTTTGAGTACCGTATCTTTTTCTTCCGGCGGATATTTAAACGCGACGGCCCATCGCGGATATTTTGCCGTGCTTCCCAAACGGCGGCGCTGTTCAAAATCGTCCACTTTCACAACAGCGCCATCAATATCGTAGGGCAGCGTGCCGCGCAGGGCGCCGATTGCCTCAATTTCCCGCAGAACATCTTCCACATTTTCAAAGCGGGAATAGCGAGGCGAAACAGGAAACCCCATTTCTTTTAAATAGTCAAGACTTTCTTGATGCCCTGTCAGCGTGTGCCCTTCCACTTGCTGCACATTAAACACAAAAATGGAAAGGCCGCGTGCAGCGGTAATTGCAGCATCTTTTTGACGCAGAGAACCGGCCGCCGCATTGCGTGGATTCTTAAATACCTGCCGCCCGCTTTCCTCCTGCTCTTTTGCCAATCGCTCAAACGCATCGCGCGGCATATATACCTCGCCGCGCACCTCCAAAAAGCGAGGTGCGTTGGAAAGCTTTTTGGGAATCGCCGTGATTGTGGCCAAGTTTTCGGTTACATCTTCTCCAACGTCGCCATCTCCGCGGGTAGAGCCACGCACAAAAATGCCGTCTTGATATTCCAAACTGACCGAAAGACCATCAATTTTACATTCTACCACATAAGAGGGCTGCAATCCCGCTTCACGCACACGACGGTCAAAATCCCGCACTTCATCCATATCGAACACATCTTGCAGGCTTTCCATCCGCACGGCGTGCTGCACTTTATCAAACTTTGTGGAGACTGCACCGCCGACTTTCTGTGTGGGAGAATCTTCCGAAATAAGCTCCGGGAACTGCTGTTCCAACTGCTTTAATCTGCGCGTCAGTGCGTCATACTCGTAGTCACTCAGCTCCGGGGCATCTTTATCGTAGTAAAGGTGGTTATGATATTTCACCTGTTTTACGAGCGCCTCGTACTCCTGCTTTACATCTTCCAAGGCCAATCATCATCACCTCTTATGATATCAATCTGATATAGTATACCACAAAAAGTTCTTTTTGCCTATATCCATCTGTCAGTTTTTTCATTCTGCCGGGATGGTCGTGCTCGGCTCTTGCCCGCTTTTATCTTGCGAAACGGCATATACCTGCGGCACCTGACCGACAATCAGCGTCTGAGCTGCGCAAAAATCATTTTGCACCAAAACTGATACGGAACAACCCGGTAAAATCGCGCTTACTTCCACTTGAAAAGATAGCATAACGCGATGCTGCGTTTGGTTAATTCCTGCCGTCTCAAACAAATCTGTCACCGTGCTTTGCACAAATGAGGCAGGAATCAATTTTAAAGGGATGTCCGGCCCCCTGCCCGTTAAAAACTGCCATCCCAGTAAAGTGCCCAGAGGAATATCAATTCTCTGCTCCCCCATTGCCAAAAGCTGATTGGAAATGGCCTGCGTCAGTTCGGCTTTCAGGCGATTCAAGGCAATTGCATCCATCTCGAGCGCCGCAATGCTGCCGTCAGGATTATATTTGGTTGTCACTAATTCTTGCGTATTCCACTCAAGATTTTCCAGCTGTTCTTCCATTGCTTGGTTCATCACTTCAAGCACAGCAACCCGGCATTGATAGCGCGCTACCTGCTCTACTAAAGGCCGCAGACGGATGTCAATGCTCCACAAAATAATCAGAGCCAGCAAAACTCCCATAATCGCTCTTGCTCGGCGATAAGTTTGATGTGGCCGACGCGGTACGCGGCGTTTTCCTTTCATTCTACCGCCTCCTTGTTATGTATTCCTCTATATTTATGCAGAAAAAAGCATTCTTGTGACAAACCCCCGGCAACTTTCTATGACAAAACGGTCATACTGTGATAAAATAACAAAATGCGAAATTAGATTTTGAACGATATTTTTGAAAGGGAGTAACATTATGATACGGGCAGCATCTAAAAAAGACGCTTCCAGACTTGCAGAAATTTTAATATTTGCCAAGCGCATGGCTTACCGGCCTATTTTTCAAAATGACATTGTTTCCTTTCAAGAGATGCAAGTGCTGGATCTTGCACTTTTTTACCGAGATTGTCCGCAAGCTCTTACTGATATAGCTGTTTTTGATGACGGCATCGTGAAAGGAATGATTCATTGGGACCGCAATTCTCATTTTGAGAACACTTGGGAATTGATCGAAATTTATGTAGATCCTTTTTTCCAGCAGCAAGGTGTTGGAACAGCACTGATGCAGCATCTTTTATCATCTGCAAAAATGAATGGGATTCGGACGATTTTTCTATGGGTTTTGGAAAAAAATATGGACGCTCGAAAATTTTATGAAACATTCGGATACCGCAATACAGACATCAAAGAAGAAGTGGAACACACCGGACAATATGTGGTCAAGTATCAGTGCAACTTATCTTGTCACTAAGCTATATTTTTGTTCCATATCCAACGCCTTTTCTTGTCTCTTAGTAGTCAGGTAAGGTTTTTTAGGCGTTCGATTTTCTTATATTCCTGCAATTTTCTGGTTTTTATAACCACACTCCTTGTTTATTTATATTACATTGTTACATCTTATTGCAAAGTCACCTATTTTATGGTTTAATATGCATATCGGTATCTGTCTGTGAAGGGGAGAATTCTATGGAGTGTGGTGTTTCTACTGCTTGCTTTTACCCTGAAGAAACAATCGAGGGGCTCGCGCATTTAGGGCAGTTGAATGTTCCTTGCGCCGAAGTTTTTCTTAACACCGCGCGAGAATTAACGCCGGCTTACGCCAATGCGCTAAGCCTGATTCTTCGTAAACATCAAATCTGCATTGCTGCTCTGCATCCTTTTACAAGCGGCATGGAAACATTCTTTTTTGCCACAGACTATCCGACCCGTATCGAAGACGGCTATTTCTTGTATCGGCAATATTTTGCTTTTTGCCAAATGCTGAATATTCCACGCTTTGTCTTTCATGGCATGTCCAAAGGGTTCCCCTTTCCGCTTGAACGATATGCTGAACATTACCTGCGTCTGCGTGGGATGGCACGCGGCTTTGGGGTAGATTTTCTTCACGAAAATGTTGTTCGCTGCATTTGTTCCCAACCGGAAACCATCCTCCATCTGCGTGAATTGACCCGAGAGGACATTGGCTTTGTATTTGACATTAAACAAGCGCGCCGCGCACAGGTAAACCCCCTTACAATGCTGGAAGCAATGGGGGCGCACGTTCAACACTTGCATCTGAGCGATTTCACTTCAACATGTGACTGTGCCGTTCCCGGTTTTGGGGCGGAAGATTTTGAGGCTGTTGCAAAAAAACTTCGCGCTATCCATTTTGACGGAACTGCAATCCTAGAGGTATACCGCTCAGGGTTTGGTGAGGCGCAAGAGCTCGCAGAGGGGCTAAGTTTCTTAAACCGGATTTTCATTGATAATAAAGGAGATGAACAACCATGAGATGTCCGTATTGCGGCGACACCGAGTCTAAGGTGATCGACTCTCGCCCCGCAGATGACGGCGAACGCATTCGCCGCCGCCGGGAATGTCTCGCCTGTCAAAAACGCTTTACCACTTACGAAGTAGTGGAAAGCGTCCCTTTGATGGTAATCAAAAAAGACGCTTCACGGGAGCCCTTTCACCGCGAAAAGCTCTTAAACGGCATGATGCGCGCTTGTGAAAAGCGGCCTGTTTCACTGGAAACATTGGAGCACGCTATTGATAATATTGAGCAAAAGTTGTTCAGCTCCTATGAAAAAGAAATTACCACCACTTATATTGGTGAGCTGGCACTGAATGAATTAAAAACGATTGACGATGTCGCCTATGTGCGCTTTGCTTCCGTGTATCGTGAATTTTCCGATGTAGACAGCTTTATGCAAGAATTGCAAGACCTTCTTGCCAAGCGCAGCTGTCCCAAGCAACCATAACACTTTTGAATTTTTCATTGTTTCATTAAAAAAAACGAGGCTGGCACCCCTCTGTTGCGGCGTGCCGGCCTCGTTTTATTTGTTTTGCAGAATTCTTCCGTATGTGACGTGCTTTAAACTTTTGCTTTGTATAAAATCATCGCTTGCCACGGGCTGAATGTGCCGTCCAGACCACCTTCTGCATTGGCAATCAAAACCTCGGAATCCTCCCAACCCTGGGGCAGAGCATACGCCGCCTGCTGTCCGCTCAAATTGCAAACAACCAAAAGGCGATCCCCTTCATAAGAACGCTCATACACAAATAACTGCGGATGCTCCGCCTCTAAAAGTGTAAAATCGCCATGAACAAAAACAGGATATTGCTTGCGCAAAGCAATCAATTTCTGATAGTAATGGAACACCGAATCGGGGTCGTCCAAAGCAGCTTTTGCATTGATGGTATGATAGTTCTCGTTGACTGTCAACCAAGGCGTTCCCGTTGTAAAGCCGGCATTCTCCCCATCATCCCACTGCATCGGTGTACGGGCGTTATCCCTTCCTTTTGCGTAAATAGAACGCATGATTTCTTCTTCGGGGACACCCTGCTCTTTTCTTGCGCGATAAAGGTTCAGTGTCTCCAAATCACGATATTTTTCAATCGGCAATCGAATGTTGGTCATGCCCAGCTCTTCCCCTTGGTAAACGTAGGGCATTCCCTGCATTCCGTGCAGCATTGTAGCCAGAGCCTTAGCCGACATAACACGATACTCTTTATCATCACCCCAGCGGGAAACGGTGCGCGGAAGATCGTGGTTATTCAAGAACAGGCTGTTCCATCCTGTTCCATGCAGCTCTTTTTGCCATTTTGCATAGCTCTTTTTCATCTCTGCAAAAGGCAAGGGCGCCAGATCCCATTTCTCTTTCCCTTTTTGCTGGTCAAGCACCATTTGTTCAAACTGGAACACCATGGAAAGCTCACTTCCATCAGGGGCACTATACAGCTTGGCTCTCTCTGTATCAGCGCCCCACGCTTCACCAACCGTAACCAAACAACCTTTTTGGAAGGTATTTGCGCTCAGCTCACGCAAGAACTCGTGCAGGCGGGGACCATTGCCGGTGATGCCCTCATCCGGTTCTTTTGCAATCTGGTCAATGACATCCAGACGGAAACCCTCGACTCCCTGATCCATCCACCACAAAATCATATCATAGATTTCACGGCGCACAGCGGGATTTTCCCAGTTCAAATCCGGCTGCTGGGGTGCGAATTGATGGAAATAATATTGTCCAATCTCCTCGACCCACTCCCATGCCGAGCCGCCGAACGCTGCCTGCATGTCATTGGGCGGCGCGTCAGGAGTACCATCACGCCAGACATAGTAATCGTGATAGGGACTCTCTTTTGACTTTTTTGCTTCTAAAAACCACGGGTGCTGATCAGAGCTGTGGTTCAAAACCAAGTCGAGCATGATTCCAATGCCGCGCTTTTTTCCTTCTGCGATCAGCTCGCGCATATCGTCCAATGTGCCGAACATCGGGTCAATGGCGCGATAATCGGAAATATCATAACCATTATCTACTTGCGGCGAAGCAAAAACCGGTGACAGCCAAAGCACATCTACACCTAAAGTTTTCAAATAATCCAACCGACGGATAATGCCCTGCAAATCGCCTGTACCGCTTCCTGTTGTATCCTGAAAACTTTTTGGGTAAATTTGATAAGCGACTGCCGACTTCCACCAATCTTTTTTTGTTTTGTCTAACATTACAATCTTCCCCTCTTTTTAATATACGGCCTTAACGCACGCAAAGACTTTTGTGCCGTTTGCATTTCTGTCATTCTCCACTCCCAGTTCGGAGAACCAACTGTGCCCGGAACATTCATTCGCGCCTGACCAGGCAGCTTCATCACATCCTGTAACGGCAAAATAACAACATTCGCCCGATCTGCCAATACAGTGTGAAGAATCCTCTCGCATACATCACCATTTGCAAATCCCTTTTGAGACAGCCAGCGGCGAAGTTTTCTTTTTTGAGCGGTTGTCAGCGAATCATACCATTCTTTTAGGGTAGCGTTGTCGTGCGTACCGGTATAAAGAATTTGATTTTCCTTGACTTCGCCGGTATCCTTTGCATAACGTCCGTTAAAATCAAATACAAACTCGAATACCTTCATGCCCTTCAAGTGGTAATGATCGCGTAACGTCAGCACCTGCGGCCGCAGGTCGCCCAAATCTTCCGCTACCAAGTGCAATCCCGGAATGCTTTCAAAAAGCGTATCCAGCACCTCATAGCCCGGGGCTTCCAGCCACTCTCCTTCAATCGCGGTGGGACAGGAAGCGGGAATTTTCCAATACGTATCAAAGGCACGGAAATGGTCAATTCTCACCATATCCATCATGCTGGCGCAATAGCCAATGCGCTTTTTCCAAAACTCGAATCCCGTTTTCTGCAAATAATCCCAATCATACACCGGGTTTCCCCAACGCTGACCTGTTGCGCTGAAATAATCGGGCGGCACACCGGCCACAAACTGGGGATAGCCCTTTTCATCCAGCAAAAATGCTTCTTGCTGCGCCCACACGTCCGCTGAATCCAGCCCAACATAGAACGGAACATCTCCCATAATCGAAATCTGTTTTTCATGGGCATAGTTCAGAACATCACGCCACTGTTTCCAAAACTGATATTGTACAAAGGCATGGTAATGTGCCTCTTTTTCAATCTCGGGCGTGGGGTATGCGCTGCCAACTCGCCATTGCTTGTGTGTCTCGTTCCATTCCGTCCAGCAAACGCCGCCGTTCGCCTGCTTAAATGCACGAAAAGCACAGTAGGGCCACAGCCAATCCCTGCTGCAAAATTCCTCATAATCGGCATCGGGAACAAAAGCTTCAAAAGCTTTGCGCAGCCAAGTTTCTTTCTTGTGCCGAACCTCATCATAGTTTACTCTTTGCTGTAAATTTTCGCAAGGAGTCGGAAAATTTTCCAAAAGGCCCTCTTGCTGTAATCGTTCCAAACTGAGATAAATTTCGTCTCCTGCAAAGGAAGAATACGGCTGATAAGGCGAGTTCCCGTAGCCAAGCGGATTCATGGGCAAAATCTGCCATAAATTGATACCGTTTTCGTACAGCATATCCAACCATTGATAGGCCTGGCTGCCCAAATCACCGATTCCCCAGCTGGACGGCAAACTGGAAATAGCCAGCAAAATTCCGGTTTGTTGCATCTTTTGTCACCTCACAAGTGCCAGATATCCTCGTTATACTCACGAATCGTGCGGTCAGACGAGAAGAATCCGGCTTTTGCGATGTTCACAATCACCTTTTCCATCCAAGCACTCTCGTTCTCATAATCAGCCAACATTTGATTTTTCACACGGATATACTCTTTGACATCCAGCAGCGCCATAAACCAGTCTTTGCCAACAATTTCTTTGTAAAGTCTGCCCAAGCAAACGGGATCTCCCAAACGAATCATTTGTTTGTCCACAATGAAATCGACCAAAGCAGCAATTTCTTCGTCGTTATCATACAGCTGTGCCGCATTATAGGCGTGTTCATCATAAAGGCGAATTACTTCCTCAGAGGACTTGCCGAAGGAATAGATATTTTCATCCCCTACCAGCTGTGCAATCTCAACATTTGCGCCGTCGCGTGTGCCTAATGTCAATGCGCCGTTCAGCATCATCTTCATGTTGCCCGTGCCGGAAGCTTCTTTTGACGCCAAGCTGATTTGCTCGGAAATATCACATGCCGGAATCAATTTTTCGGCTTTTGTCACATTGTAATTTTCTACCATGACAATATTCAGATGTTTGCGAACTTCTTCATCGCGCGAAATCAATTCCGACAAACACAAAATCGCATGAATGATGTCCTTTGCAATCGTATAGGCCGGGGCCGCCTTAGCGCCGAAAATCATGGTGATCGGACGAACAGGCAAATTGCCCTTTTTAATTTGCTGATATTGATAGATGGCATAGAGCAAATTCATCTGCTGACGCTTGTACTCATGCAAACGCTTGATTTGAATATCAAAAACCGAATCGGGATTCACGCAAACTCCCTGCGTTTCATTCAAAAAGCGTGCCAGCTCCTCTTTTGCTTGCTGTTTAATCGATTTTAAGTGTTTTTGCACTTTTTCATCGCTGCGGTACGCGAGAAGCTTTTCCAGCTCGTCCGCATCAGTCAAGAATCCGTCACCAATTAACTCACGCAGATAAGCGGTAAGCGGCTGATTGCAATGAACCAGCCAGCGCCGGAAAGTAATACCGTTTGTTTTGTTGTTAAATTTTTCGGGATACAAGTCGTAGAAAGGCTTGAGTTCGGACTGTTTCAAAATATCGGTGTGCAGCGCCGCCACTCCGTTGATGCTATAACCAAAGTGAATATCAATGTGCGCCATGTGGACACGATCTTGATCGTCAATCACCGCAACGCGGGGATCTGCGCTTACCTGCTTTGCACGTCTGTCAAGCTCCTCCAAAATAGGCACCAGCTGCGGAACCGCCTTGCGCATAAAGTCCATCGGCCATTTCTCCAACGCTTCTGCCAAGATGGTGTGGTTGGTATACGCACAGGTCAAGCTCACTTCGCGTACCGCATCATCCATCGACATACCGGACTGCGTCAAGAGTCGAATCAATTCCGGGATAATCATTGTGGGATGGGTATCGTTAATTTGTACAGCGGTATACTCGTGCAGATGGCTCCAATCTCCCCCACGCTCTTTCGTTTCCTTCAAAATCAACTGTGCTGTGCTGGATACCAAGAAATACTGCTGATAAACACGAAGCAGCCGACCTGCTTCATCGCTGTCATCGGGATATAAAAACAGGGTTAAGTTGTGAGCAATATCCGTTTTGTCAAAATCAATTCCTTCACGGATGATGCCTTCATCCACGGTCTCCAAATCAAACAAATGCAGTGTGCTGCACTGGCCGCGATAGCCCGGAATGGCAATATCGTACATCACCGAACGAACGGTTTGATCGCCAAAAGGCACATCAAAACGAACACCAGTATCTGTCAGCCAGCTTTGCGGGGTAATCCAAGGATTTTTTTCCTCTTTTTGTTTTAGGTTCTCAAACTTTTGATAAAAAAGGCCGTCATGATAATTTAAGCCTGCACCATCGCCCGGCAAATTTAACGAGGCAATCGAGTCTAAAAAACAAGCAGCCAATCGACCTAGGCCGCCATTTCCCAAAGAAGGCTCATTTTCTGCATCTTCAATGCGGTTCAAGTCATGTCCATAACGAGCCAACAGCTCTTTTGCCTCATCGAACAGATGAAGATTGATCAAGTAGTTGGACAAAAGCTTTCCCACTAAAAACTCTGCTGAAACGTAGTAAAGTTTTCTTTTGCCGCTGGTTTTCGGCATTTGCGCGGCACGCTCCTTTGCATACAGCATTAAAGCGTAATAAATTTCTGACTGCGTTGCCGTTGCCAATGTTTTTTGAAAGTTTTGATTTAACAAATTCTGCAATGCCTGTTCCATCGTAACACCTCATTGTCAAACTTTTGCCTCATCCACAGCGCTCTTTTTAAGTTAAGCGTCATAGATGTTTCGTTAAGTTTCGATATTTAAACTATAACCATTCTTTCGGTCATAGTCAAGTGTTTTTTGCGATTTTGGCATGTATTTTTAGAGATTTACACGCAAAATTCATTCTTTTCGCAGTTGATTTGCATAGAAAAATAAAAAATTTTACGAAACATTGAAAAACAAAGCAAAAGATATTATAATAAAAACATCATTCACATTTGTTAGGCACTAACTCCGCTGCCTAACTATTCAACGAAAAAAGAAAAGTCACACTTCACCGAAATAAAACGAAAAGGACGATCCATGGTTAGAATTGAAGATATTGCCGAACGCTTAAATGTTTCTAAGGGAACTGTTTCCAAAGCGTTGAACGGGGCCGCCGATGTCAGCGAAACTTTACGAAAGCTCATTATTGAAACCGCAGTGGAAATGGGCTATACACGCATTAAACGAGCTAATAATGCCCCGCGCATCATTATTTTTGTCATGAATATGGAGTGCAATCAACCGGGAGACTTCGGCTATGACATTGTCATGGGCTTTCGTAAAATGGCGGTACCCGCCGGCTTTGATGTCATCATCGAGCCTCTTTCGAAATCCCTGCAAAAAAGCACTTATTATGATGCCTATATGATGGAGCACCAGTATGCAGGGGCTTTCTTTCTTGGGCTTTCCCTATCGGATGAATGGCTTTCTCAGCTTCAAACCAGCCGCACACCAGCTGTATTATTGGATAATCAAGTAAAAGCAAATCCGAACACGGCTTATGTTGGTATTGATAATCAAGAGGGAATCGACCTTGCCATCGAATATCTCAAAGCTTGCGGCCATAAAAATATTGGTTACCTCAGCGGTACACTTGGTTCTTACATCAATCAAGCTCGGCACACAGCTTTTTTCCATTCTTTGAGAAAAAACGGACTGCGGGACAATCCCAGCCTTTCCGGCAGCTCCTATCACTTCGCCGAATGTATTCAAACGCATTTGCCACTTTTACTTCAGCAAGATGTAACCGCAATTTTATGCAATCATGATTTGCTTGCTCACAGTGTTATGCTTCATTGTCAAGAATTAGGGCTGCGTGTACCGGAAGATATCAGCATTATTGGATTTGACGATTTGCCTCTTTGTGCATATACACAACCCCCTTTGACTACCATTCGGCAAAATCGCACCGAAATTGGAAAAAGTGCATTTTATGCTCTGAACAGCTTGATTAACGAAGTTCCAATCAGCACACTTTTGCTTCATGCATCTTTTATCAAGCGTCAATCCGCGGGACCCGCACCGCAAACATCTCCTTCGTATCGCTTGCAGCAATTTTAATAGCATTGCATATCAACAAAAAAGGGCAGAACCTGCCGTACCTTTGCTGCCAACTCAGTTTACTGTTGCAGCAAAGCGAAGGGATGGGTTCTGCCATTTTTTCTTAAAATTTCGAATAATTCGGCCTACTGAAAAATATACTGTTAAAAATGGGTCTTTTTCATTGCATACACTGTACAGGTTGCAGCTGTCACTACCACAACCGCAATGCTGAAGGGCCAAATAGACGCAAAAAGATTTTGGACGTAAGTTACCAACAGAAGCTTCAAACTAGCGGGGGACAGCAATAAGCTTTCTACCGGAAGGAAGAGATCTAATGCAATCGGAGCAGCACAGCTTAAAACAGATGCTGCAATCAAGCTTTGGCAAGTGTAAGCCAAACCATTTCGCTTATTGCGATGCAGCGCGAACATGAGCCAAAGACACACCGCAGATGCCGCAATAATTCCCAAAATTGCCCCAAATGTAATTTTTTGAACCATTAAAATTAAAGGCTTTAAATAAGACAAAAAAGGAATGGTTGCACGCTGAGCATAATCGGAGGCACATGTTTGTGCCAAAACACGGACGCCTTCGGTAATTTCATCCGTCATCGTAATATTTCTTTCAGCAATATTCTGCGTCAGAATTTGGTAGGCATGTTCTTCATAAACGGTGTAATCAGGCTCTTGAGCTGTTTGTCCGTAAAGCAAATCTACCGCACTTAAAAGGTCATTGCGCAGCATATCAAGGTTGACAAGCGAGAGCATAACATTGCTTTCAAAACCGCCGGCTGCGCCATAACTTTTAAAGTTTTCTTCCATTTCCTGCTCTGCCGCAGAAATATAGTTACTGTCTAAAATTTGCTTTTTCAAAAAATTAGGATTACATAATGTCAACCGTAAAATCAGCAAGCCGATTAACAGAACAACCAGCATTGAAAAAATCCATGCCGCGGCAATTGAAATTACCCGCGCAATTGATGTTTTTGAAAGTTTCATGTCTTTCCTCCAAAAAAGCTGTACCCCTTTATACGCAAGGAGTACAGCTGCCATAAAACGTTATTCAATAACCGGCCCAGATACATATTTTGCGTAAACAAAATAACGCAATGGCGTATAGCCAAGTGCATCAAACGGGTAGCAAGTATACATAATCAAATTTTCATCGGTACGGCTAAAGTCATAAGCTGACGTATCCGTTGCTTCCAAAATCTCAACCTTTGTAATCTCATAGACATAAACGCCATAATAGGTGGTAATTTGCACCTTCATTCCAGGCTCAACACCCTGCAAATTTTTGAAAAAGGTACCAGCATGACCGGCTGCCATAATGGTTCTTCCCTCACCGGGAAGCCATGCACCTGTATAAAGGCCAGCGCCTTTGTTGAGCTCCACGTTTCCGTCCCCATAATATAAGGGAACTGACAAAGAAGTGTCCTGCAAATCAATCTGTCCTATTTTATCCCCCGTCACAGGATACTCGGTGAGCTGCACCGTACCCGATTGGGCTAAATCCTCTGACAACCCCTGAAAACGATCAGTAGGCGCAGCCGCTGTTTGTCCAAACAGCAACGACGCCAAAGCCGTATAAGGAGTAATAATGGGAGCAAATGTCACATATAACACTAAAATAGTGAGAAATACAAAGATAAGGGGAAGAACAATAAAGTCCTTCCCCCTGTGAACACCATAAGGTTTTTTCACCTTATTGTGCCAGAAGGTTCATCTTGCGTGCACCTACTACAGCGCCGCCCAGAACACCTGCAACTGCAACTGCCAGAACAATTGCAGAAGTAGCGTTCACACCAGTGTTCTTGATAACACCAGTGGTAGCACCAGCAGCCGTGCTGCCAGCAGTAGAAGCAGAGCCATTAACCTGACCAACAATGTTAGCAGAAATGGTAGCGTTCTTAGCATCAGGAGCAGAGAAAGTCACAGAACCGCCGATCACATTGCCATTGATGGAATGGTTCGGGGTTACAGTGATACCAGCCTTGCTCAGAGCCTTGATAGCTTTAGCACCCTGCTCAGCAATGAAAGACTCTGTACGATTAGCAGCAGCAGTGTTAGCCACAGTTGCCTTGATAGCAGCCAGCTGATTCACTACGTCAGCAGTGATCATGTCAGCATGCTCCTCAGCATAATCGTCAATGAAAGCGTTGAATGCGCTAACGTCAACGCCAGCAGCAGCACCCGCCTCATTTGCCAAAGCCTTCAAGTTTGCTACATCGTTGGAGGCCGCAAAAGCAGAAACTGCCATAACAGCGCTCATAGCCATTGCAGCAACGATAGAAATAAACTTCTTCATGGGAACCTCCTCCTTTCTCAAATATTTATATATTTTATGAAGGCAGCAGTCTACCCTCACAAAACATATACCAAATTGAAAATCAACCGCACAAAACAGCGGTCACATCCGCCAAAACTTCTTTTTAACTTTTCTCGGCTCTTCTACATCCGGTTCAACACCTGCATATAGAGCATTGGCGTTTTTCACATAGTACTTGACATGTGAGGAACCAAATTTGCCGTCTACCATTTGAAAAGCCTCTCTTAAAAGCGGCGGCCGTTTGTCGGGCGAATGGGTGTCACTGGCAATGACATGAACCATGCCATGCTCCATCATTTCAAAAACCCTTGCCCGTCCCCCAGGATCTTGTACAATAGAAGGTGCATTCACTTGAATATAAGCGCCTGCCTCAATCCATTCTAATACAACATTGGGGTCTTCCTTTACATATGGATAACGCTCAACATGTGCAATGAGCGGAACCACTCCTGCCATTGTGAGCTGATAAAGCACATTCATATCCCATTGGGGACGATAATTCATCGGCATCTCCAGCAGCATCACATTAGTTCCTTGAAAACAAAGCTGCTTTTGATCACACTCCAAAACCTTTGGTGAAATTCGCACTTCTGCGCCAAACTTCAATCCAATTCTAAAATTGGGATATGCCGATAAAGTCTTCGCCAGTTTTTTTGCGGATTCATAGCGTTTTTGAACAAAATCATCCAAGTTCTGGCGTTCAAAATGAAAATGCGGTGTGCATACAATTTGAGAAACACCTACACGCTGCTGTGCTGCAAGCAGCTGCAGCGACATCTTAACATCCTTTGCCCCATCATCAATTTGCGGCAAAATATGCGTATGCAAGTCTGTCATATCAATCCTGGCCATGATAGTCGTAATTATAACTGTAATAATAACCACTATCTTTGTCAGCACGTTTCGTATTAAAGTTGTTCAAAACCACACCCAGAATATTAGCATGAACTGCCATCAAATTCTTTTTCGCTAAAGCAATCTGATCAACTGTGGCATGATTTTGTGCAATTACTAAAATTGCCCCATCAACAAACTGACTGAGAACAGCCGCATCCGTTACAACAGATACCGGCGGAGTGTCAAAGATAATATAATCATAATACTTATCAAGCGAGTCGATCATATTTTTCATTCGCTTACTGCCAAGCAGCTCTGCCGGGTTAGGCGGAATCGCATCTGCAACCATAACGTGCAAGTTTGTTCCCTTTACACTTACCACAGAGTCTTTCAGCATTCCGCCACTGAGAACATGCGTAATTCCTTTGTAGTGCTTATTATCAATTCTAAGATAGCGGTGAATAATCGGCTTTCGCAAATCGCAATCCACCAAAAGAACGCGGCTGCCGGTTTCTGCCAAAGAAACAGAAAGATTGATGGCAACACTGCTTTTTCCCTCACCCGGAATTGCGCTTGTAATAATCATCTTTTTGCATTCCTTGCTTACCGCCATAAACTTGATATTGGTGCGCAAGGACTTAAACGCCTCTTGAAACTGAAAAGGTGCATCTTTAGACACCATGAGAAAGCGTCGCTTGGACACTACTTTTTTGTTTGCCATGCCGATACGCTCACTCCTTCAAATCAATTTGTGGAATTACACCCAAAACGGTTAAGCCAATCTTTTTCGTAACATCAGCATCGGTCATAATTTTATTGTTCATCATATCACGCACAAAAGCAAGTCCAATACTTAAAGCAGCGCCAATCAAAGCAGCAACCAAAGTATTCATGGTCTTATTAGGTGAAACAGGATCCGGCGAAGCTTTTGGCTCAGAAATCACCTGAACACTGCCGGCGTTAACGGTTCGACCGATAATATCAGGAGCCTGCTCCACAATGCTCTGAGCGATTTTTTTAGCCAAATCAGCGCTGGGATCCACGACTGCAATCTCCATCACCTGTGTGGAATTCACAGGCGTAACACTCACTTTGGAAACCAACTGATCATAAGTTAAATTCAAGCCTAAATCCTGAATCGTCTTATCAAGCACCGTATCACTTTTCAAGATAACAGAATAAGTTTCCACCAATTTCGATGCGGAAGTAAGCTGATCATTGGTAACAACAGTCTGCGCTGCCATATCTTCGCGGGCATTCACAATCATCGTGGCGCTCGCCTTGTATTTCGGTGTAATAAACATCGCAGTAACAAAATATCCGCACAAAGCCGCTACCAAAGTAACTGCGACAATAATAATCAAATTTTTGCGAATAATTTGAACTATCTCTCGCAAGTCTATGGTTTCGTATTCTTGTTGTTCCAAAAGATTCCCTCCGTTGCTCTGATCTCACTCACTAATCACAAAGAGAAGCATTCTGACAAAACATGACATAACGCTACTCACCTAGTTTACTATAAAGCTTTCAAATAATCAAGTATTTCTTTTTTCCAGTTTTAAATTAAGTGGAAAAAAACGAAAAAATCAAATAGAAAAGTTTAAAAAATGTAAAAATTTACTTTTTCGCTCTTAAAATCTGTGCTCTGGGCAACATATAAATTTAAAACATTTAAGAAAAAACATCTTTTAAAACTTATTTCTAGATCTCACAAGAAGCCGACTCCAATTGCAGAATACAGCAATTGGAGTCGGCTTTTAAAAAATTCTGCGTTTTCAGCACACCGAGATTAGCCCAAAGAGATACCCATACGGCGTGCCACCGTCAGCATATCACATGTTTCCGGCACCAATTTTGTTTTTCCGGCAACAGCTTTTAAGGGATTTTCTGTTACGATGTTATTTTTCATCGCCACTGCAACACCATAATGATCGGCCTCTACCAGCTTTGCTGCATGTGTGCCAAACTGTGTTGCCAAAACACGGTCATAAGGAGAAGGACTTCCGCCGCGCTGCATATGCCCCGGAACGCAAACCCTCGTTTCAAAGCCGGTTGCTTTTTCAATTTGCATCGCTACACGGTTCGTTGCCGTGCGCTCACCACGCTCTGCACGTTTTGCAAGACGCTCTTTCTTCTTCATTGCCGCCTCGGCAATGTCAAAGCACCCCTCTGCCATAGCTACAATAGAGAAGTACTTCCCTTCCTCTGCACGGCGCAAAACAGCCTCAACAACATTATCAATATTATAAGGAAGCTCCGGCAGCAAAATGATATCGGCGCCGCCCGCAATGCCGGCATAAAGCGTCAGCCAACCGGCTTTATTGCCCATCAGCTCAACAACCATACAGCGGCGATGGCTGGTAGCTGTTGTATGGATTCTGTCCAAAACTTCTGTGGCGATATCGACAGCCGTATGGAAGCCAAAAGTCACGTCGGTGCCGTAAATATCATTGTCAATCGTCTTGGGCAAGCCAATAATATTCAGCCCTTCTTCGGCCAACAGGTTCGCTGTTTTATGCGTACCATTGCCGCCCAAACAAAGCAGGCAGTCCAGCTTTGCATTTTTATAGGTTTTCTTCATTTCGGCAACTTTATCAATTTTGTCATCTTCAATGACGCGCATCATTTTAAACGGCGTGCGCTTTGTGCCCAAAATCGTACCGCCACGGGTTAAAATGCCGGAAAACTCGTGCTGCTGCATTTCTCGCCAATCGCCATGAATCAAGCCGGAATATCCGTTTTGCACACCGATAATTTCCACATCGTCGCCAAACCGTTGGTATAAAGCTTTCGCTGCACCGCGGATTGTTGCGTTCAAGCCCGGGCAATCGCCGCCGGATGTCAAAATTCCCACACGTTTTTTCATGGAAGAAACCTCCTTAGAAGTTGTTTTATCGTATCGGCATGGGCAGAATGCTTAACAGCAAAATCATGATACACACGCTGATCACCATGCTGAACGAATTGATAACTGCAGAAACTGCACCGTCACACCGATGCTGTATTGTAAAAATGGTTGCACAGTTTGCAATAGGCGCAAACAACGTAATGCACAAAACGCGCACGGTTTGCGCATCTGCCGGAAAGAAAAACCACACAGCCAAGGCCGCAAGCGCGCAGACAAGATACCGCGTTGCCAATACGCGCACAATCAGATCGCGCCCGGCGCGCGGAAAGCGGAATTCAAACAAAATACCGATTGTCAGCATTGCCAAAAAGGTATTGGCTCCCGCGGCCATGCTTACGGCATCAAAAAGCATACTCGGCAGCTGCAAGTGAAAAAAATGCATTGCCAAAACAGCCAAATAGACATCGAACGTTGGAGAGCCCAGCAAAGTTTTTATAATTCTTGCCGGACGAATCCGAACGCGCTGTGTTCCCTCCCGCACAGCTTGCGCCACAGTAAAGTTAGGGCCAAAGGTTGTCAAAGCACTGCCCATATCAAACATACAAATTGCGGCAAAAGCTTGACCTTCTGTAAAAGCCGACAGAAACGGCATCGCAAAATTTCCAATATTAAAGGTATTCGTATTGAGCACACAAAACGCGCGGCTGTCTCCATCCAGTTTCCGGGACACAAAAACCGCTGCGCTCAGCAGCAAAACATTAGCAAAAAAGCCCACACCCGCAGCTAAAAATAAAACGCCGTTCATCTGCGCCGAGGCTGCACCTTTCAGCACGGCTGCCGGAAGTGTCATTGTCATGATCAGTTTTGCAAACACGGCTGCATGTTCAGCAGTAAAAACACCGAGCCGCTTCAACCCATACCCCGCAGCCAGCACGAGCAAATATGCCGCACTGTTCTGCAAGGTTGTCCATATTCCCATTCTCCCATTCCTCTCTTGCCTTTTAGTATATCACGCAATGGGAAATCTTACAATCTTTCTTTTTATTTTTTCTTTTTCGCTAAGGCGCTTCGCAAAACTAAAAAACGCATAAGATCTTACCGACCCGGATCGGGCGTAAAAAAGCGGCTTTTGCGCTCTTTCTTTGCGCCCAAGCCGCTTTTCTTTATGCCTTACCTGTCATTTTTTCTTGTTTCACTTTATGGTCAATCACATGACGCGACGCCAGTTCCCCCGCCACATCATCCAATGTAATCCCAGCCTGTACCATCAGCACCATTACATGATAGGCAAGGTCTGCAATTTCATAAATCGTTTCATCTCGATCCTGCGCTTTTGCCGCAATGATTACCTCGGTACTCTCCTCCCCTATTTTTTTCAAAATTTTATCCAGACCCTTTTCAAACAAATAGGTGGTGTAAGAGCCTTCGGGGCGGGTTTGATTTCGCTCTTGCAGCAAAGCATAGAGGCCTTCATAAGAAAATACTTGTTCCAAACGCTTATTCCTCCTTTTTATAAATTGAACGACCATCAAAACAAGAATTTGTTCCTAGATGGCAAGCCGGACCGTCTTTATTTACTTGAACCAGCAAAGCATCGCCATCACAGTCTGCTTCTATGGACACGATATGCTGATAATTCCCGCTGGTTTCCCCTTTCAGCCATAGTTCTCCCCGTGACCGTGACCAAAAACAGGTTAATCCCTTCTCGAGAGAAATTTCTAAAGATTCCCGATTCATATAAGCGAGCGTCAAAACTCGTTTTGTTTCTGCGTCCTGCACAATAGCAGGAATCAGACCTTTCTCGTCAAACTTTAATGTTTCCGCAACACTCACAGTCTTACGCACACTCCCTTTTCAGCCAGCTCCTGCTTGAGTACAGGAATAGCAATTTCTCCAAAGTGAAATACACTTGCTGCAAGCCCAGCGGACACCTTTGGCACTTCACAAAAGAGCTTGCTGAAATCCTGAATACATCCCGCGCCGCCCGAGGCGATGACAGGAACCTTGACAATGCTGCACACTTCGCGCAAAAGTGGGAGATCAAAGCCTTTCTTGACCCCATCGGTATCCATAGAATTGACCACCACTTCCCCTGCGCCAAGAGCAACACCCTTGCGAATCCATTCCAGTGCATCCAGCCCGCTGTCGGTTCTGCCGCCATTCAAAAACACATGCCAAGCCTCTCCGACGCGCTTAACGTCAACCGAAAGGACAACACATTGATCCCCATAGCGCCGCGCTGCTTGTTCGATGATGGCCGGATTTTTTACCGCGCCGGAATTGACGGAAACCTTGTCTGCTCCACAGGAAAGCACCCGCTCAAAATCTGCCAGCTCCGAAATACCGCCGCCGACAGTGAGCGGAATAAAAATTTGAGAAGCTACTTTTGTCAAAATATCGGCAAACAGTTTGCGCTTTTCAAAAGATGCAGTAATATCGTAAAAAACAAGCTCATCTGCACCGTTGTCCGAATAATAGCGCGCCAGCTCCACTGGGTCGGATACGTCACGCAAATTTAAAAACTGCACTCCTTTTACCACGCGCCCATCCTTGATGTCAAGGCATGGGATAATTCTTTTTGTCACCATCTCAAGTCACCTCTTTGAGCGCATCTTGCAAGGACAAAGCCCCGGTATACAATGCTTTGCCTAAAATAGCACCATATAGCCCCATCTGCTTTAAGCCGCGAATATCCTCCAAAGAGGATACACCACCGGAGGCGATAAGATCCAGCGAAAATCTCTTTGACAAATCCTTGTATAAATCCAGATTTGTTCCTGCGAGCATTCCGTCTTTGGAAATATCGGTGCAGATAACCGTTTTCACACCCAACTTGCAAAGCCGCTCAAAAAACTGCTCCACGGGCTGTGTGCTTTTTTCCTGCCAGCCATGTGTTGCAATGCAGCCCTCTAAAATATCGACCCCAACGGCAATATGTGAGTGGAAAGTTCTTACTGCATGTTCCAAAAAATCGGGGTCTGACACCGCCTTCGTTCCTAAGATAACCCGCTCGGCGCCTGCATCCAAGTAGCGCGCGATAGTATCAGTATCACGGATACCGCCGCCGATTTCTACGCGCAGCCCGCTGGTTCGGCAGATTTCTGCCACCACCGAAAAATTCGGCGTGGTTCCATCTTTGGCTCCTTCCAAATCAACCACATGCAGCCATGATGCACCTTGCTGTGCAAAGGTTTTCGCCTGTTCCTGCGGATATTCCGAATAAACTGTCATCTGCCGGTAATCTCCGCGAACCAGCCGCACGGCTTTTTTCTCATACAAATCAATTGCCGGAAGCAAAATCATCGCGTTCACTCCAATTCGCAAAAATTCTTTAAAATTTTCAGGCCGGTTTTCCCGCTTTTTTCCGGGTGAAACTGAGTTCCGTATACATTTTTATTCTGAACGGCGGCAGTTAATGGCGCTCCGTATTCCGTTACAGCAACGCACTGCGCACCGCAGCCAACACCTGCATAGGAGTGAACAAAATAAACATACTCCCCTTCTTCCACTTCGGCAAATAACGGACTTTTTTCTTTTCCAAAAGAAAGCGCGTTCCAGCCCATATGCGGAACCAGCAATCCTTCGGGGATTTGCTCAGAAATAGGACGCACTTCCCCCTGAATCAGCCCCAGTCCGCGGTGTACACCATATTCATAAGAAGTTTCCAGCAGCATCTGCATTCCGAGGCAAATACCGAGCAATGGTTTCCCTTGTTCAGCTTGATACAATGCTGCACGAAACATTCCCGTATCGTGCAGCCTTTGCACCGCATCACCAAACGCCCCTACACCGGGAAGAATGATATGGCTGGCACGGTCAAGCACTTCCTGTTCTCCGGTAACAACAGCTTTTTGTCCAATCGCTTCTAAGGAGCTTTTCAAAGAGAAAAGATTTCCTACGCCGTAGTCAATAATTGCGATCATTAGCACTCCTCCTCAAAGCGAATTTCGACGGCGCGCGCATGTGCGGTCAGCCCTTCTTTTCGCGCAAATTGGCTCACCTTTTTATAATCCTGCTTTAATGCATCACGGGTATAGTAGCTGAACTGCATTTTCTTGATAAAGTCATCCACTGACAGCGGGCTGTAAAAACGAGCCGTTCCCATTGTAGGCAAAGTGTGGTTCGGGCCGGAAAAATAATCGCCCATGGGTTCCGGGTTGTACCGCCCCAAAAAGACAGAACCGGCATTTTGAACCATGCTTAACCATGCAAATGGGTCTTCCAGGCAAAGTTCCAAATGTTCCGGGGCAATCCGGTTAGAAACTTCGATTGCCTCATGCATATCTTTTACCAAAATAATTTTTCCGTTGGCTTCTATCGACGCACGGGCAATCTCCTCGCGCTCCAATGTTTGAAGCTGCCGCTCTACCTCAGCAGAAACCTGCTGTGCCAACGTCTCACTGTCTGTTACCAGCACTGCCGACGCCAATTTGTCGTGCTCTGCTTGAGACAGCAAATCGGCAGCGATGTAAGCAGGGTTTGATTTTTCATCCGCCAACACCAATACTTCCGACGGGCCGGCAACCATATCAATATTTACCTGACCAAATACCTGCTTTTTTGCCTCTGCAACATAAGCATTTCCAGGCCCCACAATTTTATCAACACGGGGGACGGACTGTGTGCCGTAAGCCAATGCCGCCACAGCCTGTGCACCGCCCAGCTTGAAAATTTGCGTTACACCGGCAACATGAGCGGCTGCCAAAATGGCGGGATTCACCGTTCCGTCGCGGCCGGGAGGAGTTACCATAATAATCTCTTTAACCCCGGCAATCTGTGCGGGAACGGCATTCATTAACACGCTGGAGGGGTAGGCCGCTGTGCCGCCGGGCACATAAATGCCCACTCGTTCAAGGGGCAAGATTTTCTGCCCCAGCACTACGCCTTCCCGCTCGGTCATGACAAAACTTTCCCTTTTTTGCTTTTCGTGATAACGGCGAATGTTCTGCGCCGCTTCGCGCAGAATTTCCAAAAACTCTTTTTCGACTTTTTGCAGTGCATCCTCTATCTCGTGTTTGCTGACTGCCAACGTTTCTAATTTTGCGCCGTCAAACTGCTCGGTTAATGCATAAAGGGCTTGATCGCCCTCTTTACGCACACGCTCTATCATTTCGCGTACCGGCTGTGATACATCGACCCCCGTATCACAGCGCAAAAAAACATCTTTTTCCTCAATTTCGTTTAACCGATAAATTTTCATCCTTTTCCCCTCACTCCGGCTTCAAGCCTGCTCTTGTGCTAAAACTGCCGCCAATTTTTCCTGCAAAGCTGTAATTGCATCATGCTGAAACTGGTAGCTCACACGGTTGCAAATCAGCCGTGCACTGATTGGTACAATTTCTTCAAGCGGCACAAGGTGATTTTCTTGCAGCGTTTTTCCGGTTTCTACAATATCGACAATAACATCTGAAAGCCCTAAAATAGGCGCAAGCTCAATCGAACCGTTCAACCGGATAATATCAATATCTCGAGAGCGCGATTTGTAATATTCGGTCGCGATATGCGCAAACTTCGTTGCTACACGCAGCAAACGGCTGTGGTCGTCATAAAAATCCTCCGGCCCCGCTACACACATGCGGCATTTGCCCATATGCAAGTCTAGCAGCTCGTATACATCAGGGCGATATTCCAGCAAAATATCTTTTCCGACAATCCCAATATCAGCTGCGCCGCGCTCTACATAAATGCTGACATCCGAAGGCTTCACCCAAAAATAACGCACGCCTTTTTCTTCATTTTCAAATGTGAGCTTTCGATTTTTTTCTAAAATGGCAGGGCACTCATAGCCCGCCTTTGCCATCCTTTCATAAGCTTTTTCGCCCAAACGCCCTTTTGGCAATGCAATTTGAATCATGCTGTAACCTCCTCAGCTGTCATCCCTTCGCGGTAATCCAGCATTTTTTTGCACCGCACAACCGCGCAGTCAACTTCCTTTGGCTGGCACAGCACACTCTTTCCGCGCTGACGCAGCGCTTGCGCCAGCAAAAACATTTCTTTAGGGGCAATTTGTTCCTTGTACAACAGCACATAATCCACATCGTAGGGTGAATCCTTTTTCACACGCTGCTCAAGCATAGACAAATCAATGCCAAACCCAATTGCACCAACTCGCTTGCCCATCTTTTCGGGAAGTTTATCGTATCGCCCGCCAAATAAAACCGCCGCGGGAACATCGGGCACAAAGCCTTGAAAAATAATGCCGTTATAATAATCCATGCTGTTCACAAGGGAAAAATCCAAACGAACGCTTTCCCCCATGCCGAGCTGATTTAAAAGCTGTGACAACTCTTGCAATCCACGCAGAAGTTCTCCCTCCGGCCGATTGCCGACGGCTTTCTTTGCCAGAATGAGACCTTCCTGAAGCGGTGCGCAAATTTTCATCAGAGCCGTTAAATAAGTCGCTTTTTCTTCTGTCAGTCGCCCCGACTGCACCAGCGCCTGAATCCCGTGAATGTTTTTTTGCTCCACCATCAATAATATTTCTTGACGGACAGCCTGTTCCGGCGATATTTCACAAAGAACGCGGTGGATAAAATCAACCGCTGAAACATTTAACACATATTGCTCAGAAAGCAATTCCAGCGAACGCACCGCCAAGATGACAACTTCTGCCTGTGCATAGGCATCAATCTTACCCACTGATTCTACACCAACTTGCAGAATCTCTCGAAAAAAACCGTTTTTTTCACGGTACACATTTTCGCTGTAATAGAGTTTTTCGTTTTCCCCGCGGCTGTTTTTCATGACGGACAACGTCACATCCGGCTTTAACGCTTTTAAAGAACCGTCTGCATCACGAAACGCAATCACCGTTCCTGTATGTAAAAAGTCTTTATTTTCAACATATAGGTCATAATCTTCAAATTTGGAAATGCGAAACTTGCGAAAGCCATACTGCCGGTACAGCTCGCTCAGTGGTTCATCCCATTGATTTTCTTTCATGATAATATCCCCTTGGTCGATGGTATTTCTCCCGCCAGTGACGGGTCAATGGTACACGCCTCACGCAGCACACGCCCCAGCGCTTTGAAGCAAGCCTCTGCTATATGATGTGAATTTTTGCCGCAAATCTGCCTCAGATGGAGTGTTAATTTTGCGTGTGCTGCAAACGCCTGCATAAACTCATCCACCAGCTGTGTATCAAAGCTTCCAATCTTCTCCGTGGGAAATTCGAGCGCACCGTAGTACCCGCCGCGGCCGGAAAGGTCTGCGCTGCAAAGCACCAATGCTTCGTCCATTGCAAGGTGGCGGTCTGCATAACGGCAGATTCCCCGCTTCTCTCCTACGGCCTCGGCAAATGCTTGCCCCAATACAATGGCAATATCCTCAACACTGTGGTGGTCATCTACCCACACATCGCCCTTGCAGGATAACCTTAAATCCATTCTGCCATGTTTCGCCCAAAGCGTAAGCATATGGTCTAAAAAGCCTACACCGCTCTTGATGTCGCTGTTCCCGGTTCCGTCAATGCAAAGCGACAGTGTAATGTCGGTTTCTTGTGTTGTGCGCTGAACCTGCGCTTGTCTCATAAAATCTCCTCCAGACACTCGAACAAAACATCCATTTCTCGCTGCGTTCCGATGGTTACGCGGTTGTAATCAGTCAAATTCGGCTTGTCAAAATGGCGCACCAAAACGCCTCGATTCTTCAAGGCTTGATAGAGCATCTTACCATCCACGCCTTCTTTTTTGACGAACAAAAAGTTCGCCTTAGAATCCGGGAACACAAAGCCGAGCTTTTGAAAGCGCTGTTTGCAAAGTTCGCGCGTTCCGATAATTTTCCGGCAGTTATTGTCATAATAAGCTTGCTCGTTAAGCGCCGTTTCTCCCAGCGCCAGAGTTAAGCGATTCACGTTGTAAGGATTTGTAGAAAAACGGATGCGTTCTAAATCTTCAATCAAATCCGCACAGCCGATGGCGAATCCCAACCGCGCACCGGCCATAGACCGAGATTTGGAAAACGTTTGAACCACCAACAGATTTTCATACTGTTTGGTTAACGGAACGCAGCTTTTTGCGCCAAAATCGACATAGGCTTCATCTACAATTACCACACTGTCCGGGTTTTGCTGCAAGATAGTTTCAATTTCTTCCGGGGCAAGCGCGAGCCCGGTGGGAGCGTTCGGATTTGCAATCACAATCGTTTTGTGAAGCGCAAAATAATCTTCGGCGCAAAGCGAAAAATCTTTTTTCAGCGGAATGATTTGCACGTCAATGCCATGCAGTTGCGCAAATACCGGGTAAAACCCGTAAGTAATATCGGCAAACGCCACACCCCTGCCATCAGCTGCATAAGCCATAAATGCAAAATTCAAGGCTTCGTCCGAACCGTTTGCCACATGAACATTTTCTTCTTGCACCTGGTACTGGCGTGCAAGCGCTTGTTTCAGTTTGCGTGCATCAGGGTCACTGTATAGCCGCAAATCCTCCAATTCTTTTTGGGTCAGGTTTAAAACGCCGGGCGACGGCGGATAGGGCGACTCGTTTGTATTCAGCTTAATATATACTTTTTCGCGCGGCTGTTCCCCCGGTGTGTAAGGGGTCAGCTGTGCATATCGATTGGAGAGAAACCGGGACATCTTTTTCGCCCTTTCTTAGTTTAATTCTTTACTTTGCTAAAGCAATAAAATTATAATATCTTATTTTTTCCTGTTTGTCAAGCGTTGGATGAACAAACTAGTTTCAAATTAGCACTGAGTGTTTCCCTTTATGACAAAAAAGGTGTATCGCAAAGCAACCCTACCTTGCAATACACCTTTTTTACATGATTATTTCCAAAGCTTCAAAACTTCATTGACAATTTCACGCGCGGTGTCGTCTTTCGACATACAGCCCAAGGCACGCTCCTCTTTTTCCGAAACCAATGTAACAACGTTGGTATCGGTGCCAAACCCTGCCCCCTCTTGCCGAATGCTATTCGCCACAATTAAATCGGCCTTTTTCCGCTGGAGCTTTGCTCGGGCTTGTTCCAATAAATCTTGCGTTTCCATTGCAAAACCGCACAAAAACTGCCCTTCCTTTTTGTGCTCCCCAAGCCACGACAGTATATCCTGTGTACGTTCTAAGTGCAGTGTTTGGTCACCCGGCTGCTTTTTAATTTTTTCTGCGGCCACTTCGGCAGGGCGATAATCAGCCACCGCCGCAGCTTTGATCACGATATCTGTTTCATCAAAATGCTCGCGCACTGCATCGAACATTTGCTGCGCTGTTTGCACCGGAACCATTGTCACCCCAAGAGGAGCAGCCAGTGATGTTGGACCGGAAATAAGCGTTACTTTCGCACCGCGCCGAGCGCAATGCCGTGCCAGTGCATAGCCCATTTTCCCGGTAGAGTGATTGGTTAAAAACCGCACGGGGTCAAGCGGCTCCTGCGTAGGGCCTGCTGTCACCAACACACGGCAGCCCTCCATATCCTTGGGCTCTGCCAAATACAGCATCAACTGCTCAAACAGCATTTCGGGTTCCTGCATTTTTCCGGCGCCGGTATCGCCGCAAGCCAAATATCCGCTGAGCGGAGGCAAAATAACGTGTCCAAAGCGTTCCAATTTTTTCAGGTTATCCTGAACAATCGGGTTTTCCCACATTTGCGTATTCATTGCAGGGGCAATCAGTTTGGGACACTGACAAGCCAAAACTGTGGTGGTAAGCATATCATCAGCAATGCCCCCGGCAAGCTTTCCAATGACGTTTGCCGTCGCGGGCGCTACCAAAACAATGTCTGCCTTTTTCGCGAGAGCTACATGCTCCACATGAAATTCAAAATTTCGGTCAAATGTGTCCACCATACATTTATTGCCTGTCAAACTTTCAAAGGTAATCGGGGTAATAAAATTAGTTGCATTTTTTGTCATTAACACTTCTACGTTGGCTTTTTGTTTGCGCAGCATACTGGCTAATGTTGCAATTTTGTATGCGGCAATTCCGCCTGTTACGGCCAAAACAACGGTTTTCCCCTTTAACATTTCTGTTCCGCCTTTCTGTTAAAAACGAGCATCATCAATATAAATTTTCGCACAAAAACAGGGAAGGCACCGCCTTCCCCATTTTATCCAGCGAAAGCATTTGCCCGCTTTATCGATTCTTTTTATAAATCAGGTAAAGCCCTTTTAACAACAGGGCATCATCTACAATCACGTCATTGCGGCAATGCGGCGCAATCGCACTTGCCAAACCGCCTGTGGCAATAACGGTCAGCTTCTCGCCCATTTCTTGTTCAATGCGTTCAATCATACCGTCAATACACGCAGCATTTCCATGAATCACGCCGCTTTTCATACACTCAATCGTGTTTTTCCCAATTAAGCGCTTGGGCGGGTCTAAACTGATTTTCGGAAGCTGTGAGGTGCGGGACACAAGCGATTCCAACGCCGTATCAATTCCCGGCAGAATCATCCCGCCGATATAGTTTTTATCGCGGTCAATTACCGAGATTGTTGTTGCCGTACCCATATCAACCACCATCAAAGGAGCTTGATATTCTGCAATGGCGGCGACTGCATCGACAATCAAATCACTGCCGACCTGCGCCGGATTATCCATCTGAATATGTAAGCTGTTTTTTACACCCGGCCCCACAACGAGTGCGCGTTTGCCTGTCACTTTAAAAGCAGCCTCTTGGATTCGGTTTGTCAGCGGAGGTACAACAGATGAAATAATCACGCCATCTAAATCATCCAAGCAAACCTGCTCTATTTCCAGCAAATTCTTTAAGTGAATCGCATACTCTGTTGTTGTTTTTTTCGTATCAGTAGAAAGGCGCTCTGCAAAACAAATTTCTTTGCTCGACTGCAAACAGCCAACCACAATATTGGTATTTCCGATGTCTAAAGCAAGTATCATTGATTTTCCTTCTTTCGCATCTGATGTTCACTGCGACTTGTGGTTATGCAGTGCGTTTTTTCACTTGAAGTAAAATGGTTCCGGCAGCCACACAAACAAATGCGGCCACTGCCGCCTCTGCAATTCCGTTGGTAAAGATAACCGTGGCAATCGTTCCGAGCAGTGCTTCAAACGGAATTTCTTTTGCTGCGGAATATTCTTTTCCAAAAAACAAGAAAATCATGCCCATAACCAGCAAGGTGTTCATCATGGAACCCACAAAACCTGCACAGCCCAGCGCAAGCGGACGTTTGCCGCGGAGGATTTTTTCCAGGCCGTAGAACACAAAATAAGGAATAATTCCCACCAAAATACGCGGCACAAAGCAAATCACCAGGCTCAATGCGTTGCCTTGCGTATCCCCCAGAGAATAAAATGGCGAAAACACAAAGGATGTAATATTGGGGGTAAAGGTGTTAGACAAGAAGCTCGTCATGCCGAACACAAAGCCCAAAAACGCCCCAGCCGATGGTCCCAGCAGGATCGACCCCAGTATGACAGGAATGTGCAAGGTGGTCGCCCGAATGACACCGAGTGGGATGTAGCCAAGGAACGGGATGGTGCTCATGGCAATGATAATTGCCGTAAACAGCGCAACATACACCATTCGAGTGGATTTTCGTGCCAAATTTCTTTCTTTCATATTCAATTCCTCCTGTTATTATTCCCCGTCATGCAGGGATACAATACAGCTAGAAGTATACCACACCCTTGTATCTCTGGCAAGAGTTTTACAAAAAGTGCTTTCTGCCGGTTCTTTTACAAAAAATGGGCAAAACAGCTCTTTGCCGTCTCGCCCATTTTGTATATTCTGATTTTAAACAGATTTCTCAAGCAATTCGCTGTGCGACTAAATCGCCCATTTCACTGCACCCTACCTGCTGACAGCCGTCCTGCATAATATCACCTGTGCGATAACCGTCATCCAACACACGATTCACCGCTGCTTCGATGGCATCTGCCTCTTTCGGCATGTCGAAAGAATAGCGCAGCATCATTGCCGCGGAAAGGATGGTGCCAAGCGGATTGGCAATGTCCTGCCCGGCAATATCGGGCGCTGAACCGTGAATCGGCTCATACATCCCCAAGGTTCCAGAAGAAAGCGAAGCCGACGGCATCATACCAATGGAGCCTGTCAGCATAGAAGCCTCATCGGAAAGAATATCACCAAACATATTCTCTGTTACCAGCACGTCAAACTGCGTGGGGTTTTTAATCAGCTGCATCGCGGTGTTGTCCACCAAGATGTCGCTGTATGTCACATCCTGATACTCCTGCGCCAAGCGATGCATCGTTTTGCGCCACAAGCGGGAAGTATCCAGCACATTTGCTTTATCCACGGATGCCAGCTTTCCGCCGCGCTTTCTCGCGGTTTCAAAGGCCACTCTGCCAATGCGTTCAATTTCACTTTCGGCATATGGCATAATATCCACAGCGCAAAGCTCTCCATTTTTTTCAGTCGTAGTATGCTCACCGAAATAGACGCCGCCTGTCAGCTCACGCACAATCAACAGGTCAATTCCCTGGCCGACAATTTCCTGTTTCAGCGGGGATGCATCCGACAGCTGCGGAAAAAGCTTTGTGGGCCGCAAATTTGCAAACAAGCCCAGCTCCTTACGCACCGCCAAAAGTGCTTTCTCCGGGCGGATTTCCGGCGCGCAGGTGTCCCACTTCGGCCCGCCAACTGCGCCAAGAAGCACGCTGTCCGCATTTTTGCATGTTTGCATTGCTTCATCTGTAATAGGCACACCATGACGATCAATGGAGCAGCCGCCAATATCCGCGTAAGTATAAGTAAAGGTATGACCGAATTTCTCGGCAACACAGTCCAAAACTTTCACTGCTTGTGCCACAATCTCGGGGCCGATGCCGTCACCGGGCAACACCGTAATCTTTTTTTCCATTATGCTTCCTCCTTCAGCGAGGCCAGCAGGCCGCCTTTCGCAATGATGTTTTGAATAAACTCAGGGAAAGGCTGCGCACGATAAGTTTTTCCGGTGGTCAAATCGAAAATTTCGCCGGTGGAAAAATCGACCTTTACTTCATCACCTGCAGAAATTTCGTCGGCTGCTTCAGGACACTCCAAAATGGGCATTCCGATATTGATGGCGTTTCGGTAAAAAATGCGCGCAAAGCTCTTTGCAATGACACAGCCCGTTTGGCAGGTTTTCAAAACCAAGGGGGCATGTTCACGCGAAGAACCGCAGCCAAAGTTCCATCCGGCAACAATCACATCGCCGGGCTGTACTTTTTTTACAAACTCTTTGTCGATGTCTTCCATGCAGTGCTTCGCCAGCTCCTGTGCGCTGGAAGTATTCAGATAACGTGCCGGGATGATAACGTCGGTATCCACGTTGTCGGGGTATTTAAAAACTTTACCTTGGGTATTCATACTTGTCCCTCCTGCGGTGCGGTAATATAGCCGGTCAATGCACTGGCTGCGGCGGTTGCGGGGCTTGCAAGGTAAATTTCACTGTCGACATGTCCCATGCGGCCCACAAAGTTGCGATTGGTGGTAGCAACACAGCGCTCGCCCGCTGCCAAAATACCCATATAACCGCCAAGACACGGCCCGCAGGTCGGGGTAGAGACTACTGCACCGGCATCAATCAACGCCGTCACAATTCCCTTTTCCACACAGTCGCGCATAATCTGCATGGTAGCAGGAATGACAATGCAGCGCACGCCGTCGGCAATTTTCTTACCTTTTAAAATACGATAGGCGGTTTCCATATCTTCCATACGGCCATTGGTGCAGCTGCCGATAACAACTTGGTCAATCTTAATATCTTTCAGCTCTTTGGCGGGACGAGTATTTTCCGGCAAATGCGGGCAAGCCACCGTCGGCTCCAGCGCGGAAAGGTCAATTTTAATTGTCTTTTCGTAAACAGCATCCTCATCCGCCTGATAAATGACGGGCGTTCTTTCGCTGCGGCCTTCCAAATATGCCATTGTGACATCATCTACCGGGAAAATGCCGTTTTTCGCACCGGCTTCAATCGCCATATTGCAAATGCAAAGACGGTCATCCATGCTTAACGCTGCAACGCCCTCGCCAGTAAACTCCATGCTCTTGTAAAGCGCACCGTCCACACCGATTTGTCCGATAATGGAAAGGATGACATCCTTGCCGCTGCACTCCGGGCGAAGCTTGCCCTTTAACTCAAAACGCAGTGCGGACGGCACTTTAAACCACGCCGTTCCCGTTGCCATACCGGCAGCCATATCCGTACTGCCTACGCCTGTGGAAAATGCACCGAGTGCGCCATAAGTACAGGTGTGGCTGTCTGCACCAATGATGCAGTCGCCCGCCGTTACCACGCCCTGCTCCGGGAGCAAGGCGTGTTCAATGCCCATTTTGCCCACATCGTAAAAATGGCTCACGCAGTGCTGACAGGCAAATTCGCGGCACTGCTTGGATTGTTCGGCGGCCTTGATGTCTTTGTTGGGCACAAAGTGATCGAGCACAATGGCAACCTTATCCTTGTCGAAAATTTTGTCAAAACCGGCTTTGCGGAACTCGTTTACGGCAACGGGCGTCGTAATATCGTTGCCCAAAACGAGATCCAGCTTAGCGCTGATGAGCTGGCCGGCTTCCACCTTGTCCAGCCCAGCGTGCGCCGCCAGAATTTTTTGCGTCATTGTCATTCCCATAACTTTATTTTCCCCCTCCAATGCTTCGGTTCAGCGCCGAGAACAGCGCGTTGATCGACGAAGCAATAATATCATCATGAATGCCGGCACCCCAAACCTTTTTGCCGTTGTCCATGGTAATGCTGACATAAGTAATCGCCTGTGCGGAAGAACCTCTTGTCAGAGCGTGCTCCTCGTAAGTCAGCTCTGAGAATGAGATACCCAGCTCTTTTTTCACTGCATTGCTGACGGCATCCAAGCGGCCGTTGCCCGAAGCAGTGAGCGCTTTAGGCTGTCCGTCCACTTCGACAGCCAGCGTAACATAAATCTCGGGCGTGCGCACAAAGTGATAATCCAGCAGTTTAATGTGATGATTGATGTTGACATAGTTGTCTGTAAAGACATCCAATACCTCTTGCGGCGAAAGCTCTGCATGGGCGTGGTCGGAAACACTTTTTACTGTATAACCCACATCTTCGCGCATCTGCACCGGAAGCACATAGCCAAATTGATGCTCCAGCAAATAGCCAATGCCGCCTTTGCCGGACTGCGAGTTGATACGAATGACATCCGTTTCGTATTCACGCCCTACATCCTGCGGGTCAATCGGCAGATAGGGCACAGTCCACACATCACACTGTTTTTCTTCACGCCACTTCATACCTTTTGCAATGGCATCCTGATGCGAGCCGGAGAACGCCGCAAACACAAGCTTACCCGCATACGGCTGACGGTCATATACCTGCATTCTTGTGACGCGCTCATACAGCGCGGTAATTTCCGGCATATTGGAAAAGTCGAGGTTCGGCTCAACGCCCTGCGCATACATGTTCAAGGCCAAAGTGATGATGTCCACATTGCCCGTGCGCTCACCGTTGCCAAACAGCGTTCCTTCAATGCGGTCAGCGCCCGCCAAAAGGCCCAGCTCGGAATCTGCCACGGCACAGCCGCGGTCATTATGCGGATGCAGAGAAACCTCCAGTGCATCGCGGTACTTCAAGTGGTCGCACATGTGTTCCACTTGGTCGGCATAAACGTGCGGAGAGGACAATTCCACTGTGACAGGCAAGTTGATGATTGCCTTGCGCTCCGGGGTCGGCTTCCAGACATCCAGCACAGCGTTGCAGATTTCCAGCGCAAACTCCGGCTCTGTCCCTGTGAAGGATTCCGGCGAATATTCGTAGCGGTAAGCCGTACCGGTCTCGGCAGCAATTTTTTCAAACAGTTTCGCCCCTTCCACGGCGATCTGAATGATTTCCTCTTTGGATTTGCGGAATACCTGTTCCCGCTGTGCCAGAGAGGTTGAGTTGTACAAGTGTACAATGGCGTTTTTACAGCCCTTCAGCGCTTCAAACGTTTTGCGGATAATATGCTCACGGCTTTGCGTCAGTACCTGTACAGTCACATCGTCGGGAATCATATCCTGCTCAATCAATGTGCGCAGGAAGGTGTATTCCGTTTCCGAAGCTGCCGGAAAGCCAACTTCAATTTCTTTAAAGCCCACTTTGACCAGCAAGCGGAAAAAGTCCAGCTTTTCCTCTAGGCTCATGGGAATGATCAGCGACTGATTGCCGTCACGCAAGTCCACAGAACACCAAGTGGGCGCTTTTTCGATATAGGTTTTATCCGCCCAGCGCCTTGTGGGATTCTTTACCGGAAAAAACTGTCTTGTATACTTTTGTGTGTTTTGCACTTCAACCTCTCCTTTCTTCGTTATTCAATCGCGGCAATCACTTCCACTTCCACCAAAGCGCCCTTCGGCAATGCTTTTACTGCCACACAGCTGCGTGCGGGAGCATTACTGATATACGAGCCATACACCTCATTAAAAGCGGCAAAGTCATTCATATCCGCCAAAAAGCAAGTCGTCTTGATCACGTTATCAAAAGACGTTCCGGCCGCTTTCAAAACGGCTGCCAAGTTTTTCATCACACGCTCGGTCTGGGCTGTTACATCCTCACCCACCAGCGTTCCCGCCGCCGGGTCCAATGCAATTTGGCCGGAGGTGTACACGACACCTTCGTGAATCACAGCCTGAGAATACGGTCCAATTGCGCCGGGCGCATCCGTTGTTGTTACTTTTTCCATCATCAATAACCCCTCTCTTACCTGTTACGCAGCAATTAAATCATTTTAATTCCCACGTTTGTCAATGCATTCTTAATTTTTTCAATGTGCTCAAAATTCTTCGTTTCCAAAGTCAGGCGCAAATAGCAGCCGTTTACGTCCGAGCCCTCATTGGAATGTTCATGATGAACCGCCGTCACGTTTCCGCCCTGCTCGGCAATAATTCGCGACACCTTCATCAGCTGACCGGGCTTATCCACCAGCTCAATATTCAGCTGGCAGCTTCTTCCCGACATTAAAAGGCCTCGCGTAATCACACGGGACAAAATGGTTACATCAATGTTGCCGCCGGACAACAGGCAAACCGTCTTTTTGCCGGTTAAATCCATTTTCCCGAACATTGCAGCCGCAACTGCCACTGCGCCTGCCCCCTCTGTTACCAGCTTATGCTGCTCCATCAGAGCCAAAATGGCCGCTGAAATTTCGTCGTCGGTCACGGTGACAATTTCATCGACATATTTCGAGCAAAGGTCGTAAGTAATGGAACCGGGCTGCTTCACCGCAATACCGTCAGCAATAGTAAATACGGAATCGAGTGTTTCGATATGGGCATCGTGAATCGAGTTCAGCATGGACGGTGCGCCCGAAGCCTGTACACCGTAAATTTTAACATTTGGGTTCAAATTTTTCAAGGTATAGGCAATGCCGGAAATCAGCCCGCCGCCGCCAATCGGCACAATCACAGCATCCATATCGGGCACTTGCTCAGCCAGCTCCAGCGCGATTGTTCCCTGCCCCGCAATCACATCAGGGTCGTCAAACGGGTGAATAAAGGTGTAGCCTTTTTCATCGCGCAGCTGCTGTGCTTTTTGATAAGCGTCATCATAAACGCCCTCTACTAAACAAATTTCTGCGCCATAGCTGCGGGTTGCTTCTACTTTGGAGATTGGCGCACCGTCCGGCAGACAAATCACAGCCTTAATACCGTTTTTCTGTGCAGCCAAAGCAACGCCCTGCGCATGGTTTCCCGCCGAACAGGCAATCACACCTCGTTCACGTTCCTCCTGTGTCAGCTGCGACATCTTGTAGTAAGCGCCGCGCACTTTAAAAGAACCTGTTACCTGCAAATTTTCCGTTTTCAGATAAAGCTCTGTCCCCGGCTTTAACTTGGGCGCATACAAGACATCCGTTTGGCGCACCACACTGCGCAAAATATAATTAGCCTTATAAACATGATCCAGTGTCAATCGTTTTTCTTTGCTCATCTTTCCTGCCCTCACTCCATTAAGCTGTGAATCAACTGCTCTGCTGCACGAGGCGAACGACTGCCTTTTCGCAGGGCAAATTCTTCTGCTTTTTGCTCCAAAAACTCCGGCTCAATTTCCAAGCCGTTCTTTCTTGCAAGGCAGTGGACAATCTGCAAATACAGCTGCTTGTCCGGCTTTGCGAAATACACGGTTAAGCCAAAGCGATCGGAAAGCGACATCAATTCCTGCGTTGTATCAGCACGGTGAATATCATCACCGCTGTCACGGTCGGAAAAGCTTTCCTTTACAATATGTCGGCGGTTGCTGGTGGCATAAATTACCGCATTCGACGCTTTTGTTGCCACCGAACCTTCCAAAGCAGCTTTCAGCATACTGAAAGAATCATCGTTCTTGTTAAAAGAAAGGTCATCAATAAAAATGATAAATTTCAGCGGATTGTCCGCCACTTTCTCCATCACAGACGAAAGGCTTAAAAGCTGATCTTTGCGCAGTTCAATTAAGCGAACGCCCTGATCAAAAAAGCGCTTCACACATGCTTTTACTGTGGACGATTTACCCGTGCCTGCATCGCCGTAAAGCAGCACATTGGCAGCGGGACGGCCCTCGCAAAGTGCTCTGGTGTTATCAAATACTTTTCGGCGTTCGTCCTCATAGCCGACGAAGTTTTCTATTTCCTGCTGCGCAGCCCGCCGCACGGGGAGAATATTTCCATCGGCCACATAAAACATGGCCGCAGACGAAAACACCCCATATCCGTAGCGATCAATTTGCTGTAAACGCAGCTGATATTCTTTTTCAAAATCCACAAAATGATTTTCAAATTGCGGCAAGAAGCCGTCATAGCGGATATTGGCACACAACTGTGCGGGTGTCAGTGTGCTTAAATGCGTGAACACTTGCAGTTCATGCCGGGCATTTTCCGCAAGTGACGGGGGCGCTGTTTCATGGCGCGCCGCAGCCTTGACGTACATGTTTTCATCCTCAAAAACCGCTCGCCGCAAAAAAGCTGAAAAATCGTTTTGATCTTCGGCCAAAGAAAATACAAAGTCCCCAAACAGAGAAATTTTTTCCCGCACCTCTCCATTACAAGTTAAATAGCGCAATAACGCCTGCATTGGCGCAAGATGTAAAACATTGCGAAACACGGCCAATGACGACAGCTCACAAGCAAGCTCTATGCCACACATCTCTTTCATACCTTCATCCCTTTAAACCCAACAAGCGGAAACTCCGCTCCTTTTGATGCATGTCCCGCATACGCAAAAAGCGTATGCGGGACGCTGCTTTGTTTTATATCGAAGCAACCGTTACCTGCCGATATAAAAATATGTTTTAAAATTCATTGATCACCGCGCCGCGGTCTGCCGATGAAACTTGTGCCGCATACCGAGCCAGACAACCCTTTAATCCGGTTTTCCTTTGAATAGCCATGGTTTCGCGGCGCTTTTGCAGCTCGGCCTCGTCCACTTTTAATTCAATCGAATATTCGGGAATGTTAATGGCGATGCGATCGCCGTTTTGCACATAAGCAATCAAACCGCCACGCACTGCTTCCGGCGATACATGCCCGATTGACGCGCCACGTGTCGCCCCGGAAAAGCGCCCGTCGGTGATGAGCGCAACATCCTTATCCAGACCCATTCCGGCAATAGCAGAAGTCGGGGAAAGCATTTCGCGCATTCCCGGACCACCTGACGGGCCTTCATAACGGATAACAACCACGTCGCCTTTTTCAATCTTGCCGCCGTAAATGGCCGCAATGGCTTCTTCCTCGCTTTCAAACACCTTGGCTGGGCCTTCATGCACCAGCATTTCCGGAGCAACCGCACTGCGTTTTACCACGCAGCCGTCGGGTGCCAAATTGCCGCGCAAAACAGCAATTCCACCGGTTTTGCTGTACGGATTTTCCACGGGACGAATCACGTCCGGGTCACGGTTGACCGCGTCGGCAATGTTCTCGCCCAGCGTTTTCCCTGTGCAGGTCATTACGCTTGTGTCGAGCAAGCCAAGCTTAGAAATTTCTTTCAAAACAGCATAAACGCCGCCAGCCTCATTCAGATCCTCCATGTAGGTATGGCCCGCGGGCGCTAAATGGCACAAATTGGGCGTTTTTTCGCTGATTTCATTGGCCAAATCGAGGTTCCATTCCACACCGCACTCATTGGCAATGGCGGGCAGATGCAGCATACTGTTGGTGGAACAGCCCAGCGCCATATCCGCCGTCAATGCGTTGCGAATGGCGGCACACGTCATGATATCTCTGGGGCAAATGTTGTTTTTCACCAGCTCCATCACCTGCATACCCGCGTGTTTTGCCAGCTCAATACGAGCGGAATAAACAGCGGGGATGGTGCCGTTGCCGCGCAGACCCATACCCAACACTTCTGTTAAGCAGTTCATCGAATTGGCAGTGTACATACCGGAACAAGAACCGCAGGTTGGGCAGGTGTTCTCCTCACATACTGTGAGCTGCCTTTCGTCAATTTTACCAGCTTTATAGGCGCCTACGGCTTCAAACATGCTGGAAAGGCTTGTTTTCTTTCCGTCGACACGACCTGCCAGCATCGGTCCGCCGCTGACAAAAATAGTAGGAATATTCAAGCGCGCTGCCGCCATTAACAGGCCGGGAACATTTTTGTCACAGTTAGGAACCATGACAAGGCCGTCGAAGCCATGCGCACGCACCATCGCCTCTGTGGAATCGGCAATAATATCGCGCGTAATCAGGGAATATTTCATTCCCGTATGTCCCATAGCAATTCCGTCACACACTGCGATGGCGGGGAACACAATCGGTGTTCCCCCTGCCATTGCGACGCCCAGCTTGACTGCCTCAACAATTTTATCGAGGTTCATGTGGCCGGGCACAATTTCGTTATAAGAGCTGACGATGCCGATTAACGGCCTTGCCTGCTCCTCCTTTGTCATGCCTAATGCATGATAGAGCGAACGGTGCGGCGCATTGTGAAATCCTTCGACAATATTTTCCTTCACCATGATCAATACCGCCTTTTAGTTGTTGATGAGCTTATCCTCGTCGCTCCAGCTGTACAGCTTTCTGATCTCTCTGCCCACCGTCTCGGAGGGATGCTCTGCCGCAATCTTGCGCATTGCGTTGAAGTGTACCTGAGAACCGGCGTCAGACATATCCAAGAGGAAGTCTTTTGCAAAGGTACCGTCCTGAATATCGGACAGAATCTTCTTCATTGCTTTTTTGGTTTCGTCTGTGATGATCTTCGGGCCGGTGATGTAATCGCCATACTCTGCGGTATTGGAAATGGAATAACGCATTCCCTCGAAGCCGCTTTGATAAATCAAGTCAACGATGAGTTTCATCTCATGGATGCACTCAAAGTAAGCATTGCGCGCGTCATAGCCTGCCTCGACCAGCGTTTCAAAGCCCGCCTGCATCAAAGCGCAAACGCCGCCGCACAAAACGGCCTGCTCACCAAAGAGGTCGGTTTCTGTCTCCGTGCGGAAGGTTGTTTCCAGAACGCCTGCGCGTGCACCGCCGATGCCCAGCGCATAAGCCAGTGCAATTTCCAGCGCATCGCCGGTTGCATCCTGCTCAATGGCTACGAGGCAGGGAACGCCTTTGCCTGCTTGATACTCGCTGCGCACAGTGTGGCCGGGGCCTTTGGGAGCAACCATGATCACGTTGACATTCTTCGGCGGTTTGATGCAGCCGAAATGAATGTTGAAGCCGTGTGCAAAAGCCAACGTTTTGCCCTCGGTCAAATTCGGCTCAATGCTCTCTTTGTACAGCGCAGCCTGCTTCTCATCGTTAATCAAAATCATGATGAGATCGGCGTTTTTAGCAGCGTCGGCAGCCGTCATAACCTTCAGGCCCGCGTTCTCTGCCTTCGCCCAGCTTTTACTTCCCTCATAGAGACCTACAATGACATCTACACCGGATTCCTTCAGGTTCAGTGCATGAGCGTGTCCCTGAGAGCCGTAACCGATAATAGCAACCGTCTTTCCGTTCAGTTTTGCCAGGTTGCAATCTTGCTGATAGTAAATGTTCTGCATTTTCCATTTCCCCTTCTAATTTTAAAATTTATTCCGTAATGCTGCGGTTTCTTTCCAAAGCCACAACACCCGTCCTGCACATTTCAATGATGCCGAGCGGTTTCACCACTTCAATAAAGGCATCAATTTTGCTGGGCTCGCCTGTCACTTCCACGCACAGCGTTTTCGGGTTGTAATCAATAATTTTTGCCCGGTACACCTGTGCGGCAGCCATTACTTCGCTGCGGTTTTCCGGCGAATTTTTTACCTTTACCAGCATCAGCTCCCGCTCTACCGTTTTGTCGTGTTCCAGCAGCACAACATTCTTCACATTGTAGAGCTTTTTCAGCTGATTGATCAGCTGCTCCTTCGCATAATCATCTCCGCGGTGCGTAATCGTAATACGCGAGTAAGCTGGGTCATCCGTTTCACCCACAGTCAGTGAGTCAATGTTGAACCCCTTGCGCATAAACAGGCCGGAAACTCTCGTTAATACGCCATATTTATTTTCGACATAAGCCGCAATCACAAAACGATTCACACGCTCACCTCCTTGGATATGATAATATCGTCAATCGAACCGCCGGGAGGCAGCATCGGCAAAACAAACTCATCTTTATCAATGATGGTATCAATTAAGTAAGGGCCGTCGCATTGCATGGCCTCTTCAAACGCCTTGCGGAATTCCTCCTGCGTTGTCACGCGCACACCGGGAAGGCCAAATGCTTCGGCTAACTTAACAAAATCGGTTTTGCGATCCAACACCGTATTGGAATAACGCTTTTCATAAAACAGCGTTTGCCACTGGCGCACCATGCCCAGCACACCGTTATTCAAAATAACAATCGCCACCGGCGTTCGATACGACACTGCTGTGGCCAGCTCGTTCAGATTCATGCCAAAGCTGCCGTCACCCGTGATCAGCACGGTGCGGTCGCCGCTGCCGATTTGTGCGCCAATCGCTCCTCCAAGACCATACCCCATTGTTCCGAGGCCGCCGCTGGAGGCAAAGCGGCGTGTTCTTTCAAAGGTGACATATTGCGCCGTCCACATCTGGTGCTGACCGACGTCTGTTGCAATGACAGTGTCTGCATCTTTGACCTCGTTGATGACGTCAAAAATCTTCTTCGGTGTCAGAGCATCTCCCGCAGCTTCTTCCTCTTGGCGGCGAACTTCTTCCCCTCTTGCTTTAAACTCATTGACCAGCGCTGTCCACTCAGGGCGTTTTTGCGGCTCACAACGGTTTAAAATGCGCGAGAACGAAGAAACAATATCTCCGATAATCCCAATATCCACTTTCACGTTTTTATTGATTTCGGAAAGGTCGGTATCCAGCTGAATAATTTTAGCTTTTTGCGCATATTTCTGCACATTGCCGGTCGCGCGGTCACTGAAACGCACACCGACACCGATAATCAAGTCGGCTTCTTTGTTGGCCATCGAGGCAGCATAAGCACCGTGCATTCCCTGCATCCCCAAAAAGCGCTCGTAAGAGTTGGACATGGCAGAAAGCCCCATAAAGGTACATCCTACATAGCCGTCAATCTTTTCGGCCAGGGCAATAATATCCTTTGTCATGGCTGCGCCTGCCGCACCGCCTCCGATGTAAATATACGGCCGTTCGCAGCTGTTAATCAGCTGCACCGCGCGGTCAATTTCCTCGTCGGACGCTTCGTACTGCTCTACAAACGGAACCACGCCTTTGTAACAAAATTCGCATTTTGCCACCTGAACATCCTTGGGAATATCAATTAAAACCGGGCCGGGACGACCGGATTTTGCAATTTGAAATGCCTCACGGATGGTGTCTGCCAGCTCATTGATGTCCGTTACAAAATAGTTGTGCTTGGTAATCGGCAGCGTAATGCCAGTAATGTTGATCTCCTGAAAACTGTCCTTACCGATTAAAGAAGTGGGCACATTGCCCGTAATGGCCACCATAGGAATGGAGTCCAGCATAGCGGTCGCAAGCCCCGTTACCAAGTTTGTCGCCCCCGGGCCCGATGTCGCAATGACCACACCCACCTTTCCCGTTGCGCGGGAATAACCGTCGGCAGCGTGTGCCGCTCCCTGCTCGTGCGCAGTGAGCACATGATGAATGCGATCTTGTGCAAGATACAGCTCATCATAAATATTTAAAACCTGTCCGCCGGGATAACCAAAAACATCCGTCACTTGCTGTTCAATCAGCGTTTCAATGACAATTCTGGCACCCGTCATCATTTTTCCTGCATCTGTATGCATACGATACCTCCCAACCATTGCCGCTTTGCAAAGTAAAAAGCAGCGTGTGCGCCCGGCACACCTCTTTCAAATTCCCCCGAAAAGAAAAAACACCCCCGTCTTCTTTGCAATCCAAAAAAATCGGATAAAAGCAAAGAGACGAAAGTGTTAAATATGCCTTGTTTAACCTTCCGCGGTACCACTCTTTTTCACCCCGTTCGGGATGCCCTTTGGATGCCAACACATCCTAACTCTGTTACGGGAGTACCCGTCTGCATTTACTAAGTTCATGTTCTTGCAGCCACTCCATGGTGATTTTCAAAAGATTCCCTTAATGTTTCGCAGCAGCCAACATCTCTCTGAAAAGGTGAAACCCTTCTACTCTTCCATATCGTTGTGTTTGAGTGGTATTATAGCATCGCTTCCAACAATTGTCAACGCTTTAAAGTGAAAAAGCTTTTTTCGGCTTAATTTTTGTAAAAACATCTGAAAACGCGATTTTTTGATGCATATTTTTTCATCAACAACGCAAAAGTTACGCCTTTGGTGCGCTGAGCAAAAATTGATAATTGACCGCATCGGCGCGGTACAGCTCCGCTTCCTCTTTTGCACGAAGCACGGCTGCGGCATTCTCCTGCGCCATCCACCACGAAAAGGCAAAAACATCGTTACCCTGTTCAAACGTCTTTTGGCTCAGTTTCTTCGCACTTTCTTCCAAGAAGCGGTTGATTTGTGCAGCGGCCTGTTTTGCCTTATCACCATACAATGTCTTTCCATCCATGCTGATTTCCTGAAATTCTCCTTCCACCATCACACAAAGCTTAGGGGTACCGTTTTCCATTTGCGCCTGACGCACTACACGCACACCACGCGCGATAAAGGATAAAATATTGTCGTCGACGGCACCGTTATAAGTTAATTCTGTACTCTTTCCCGCAAGACACAGCGCCAGCGCTGTTTGCTCATCTTGGAGCACAGCTGTTTGTTTTCCCTGCCCAATAACGGCCAGCGAGGTCACCGTTTCCAAGCCGTTATCATGCAATGTTACAATCGGCATCCAACCGGATGCTTTTTCTCCCTCGTGGCGAAAAAACTCATACAAACTTGTGGAAATTTCCTGCCCGCCTTGTGTTTTTACACCCATTAAGCCGCTTTGCTCCACAATTTTTCCCATTTGTTCTTTTTGCTCCATCCACTGCGCCGCGTTTTGCCGCACAGCAAACACCATTAAATTCGGCCTCACTGCATTTTCCTGTGCAAAGTAGGAAAGGCATGGTGTAATATCCGTTTGCAAAATGCCTTGTCCTAAAAACAGCAGGTCATTTTGACCGTAAAATGGCTTTTTGCTTTGCTGATCTTCTGCTTTTTGCAATGCCTGACCCACGGTTCTGCCGCGTCCCAAATAAACCTGCGGCTGATTTTCTGCCGAACCCGCGTCTGCCGACGGTTTCCAATCCATCACCGTCAGCACGGCTTCATAGCTCCCGGCGCGAAAATCCATATAAATTGATTTTACAATGGCGCGCTCCCCGAGTCCAGTGCTTTGCACACAGCCACACAGCGCCAAAGACAAAAGCCCGCCGACACAGCTTTTAAACACGCTTGCTGCTTTCATTGTTCTTCCTCCTTTGACACTGAATTTGATAAGCAGCGAGCAAAAGTACCGCCGCCGACAGACCTGTTTCTATCCATTGGCGCTGAAGGTCCTGCAAGCCGTAAGAAAGTAGAAATACCGCTGCCAGAACCAGTAAAGAAACGGTACAGACATGCTTTTCATGGTGGGAAGGCACAAACCCCTGCAAGGCGGAACGCAGCCCCACCCCAAAAGCACAAACCTTTGTTATTTCCATCATCATCCATATGCCGCAATGAAGTGCATCTAAACGCTGCATCACAGAGATGCTTCCCAAGCGGGATAGCGCATACACCGTTTGATTCTGCACTTGCGCCTGTGTGCCGAGTACCATCTCGCTCACCGCGCTGAAAACAGCCGCCAAGACCATTACCACAAAGACAGTTCCGGCAAAGCCCTTTTCCGCGCGGCTTGTACCGGAAGCAAAAAACCACAAAAACAGCGGAATTTGTGCAGAAACAGAGATTCCTTTTGCTGCCGCCCAAAATACTTCACTGGGTGAAAACGGCTGAAGCGACAGATGATAAACACGCATTCCCTGCGCATTGGAAATAAGCAGAAGCAGGAGGGAGACACAAAACAGCCAAAACAAAATGCCGCATACACGCAAAAGCGTTTCTACACCACAGCGCATGGCGTACCATGCAATTGCCAGCATGAGCGCCGCGGCAATCCATTTTGGTGTTGACTCATCGCTGATATACTGCAAAAAAATGCTCCCGCGCATCATAGCGCTCGCCGCGCCAAACGCAAACAGTACCGCAAACGGCAGTGCCGCGTAGCGGTTCGTCCAACGCGCTTTTAACTGTTCGCGCACCATTGGCTGCCCCATTGCTCTCACTAATGGCGTTGTAAGCGCCAGCACGAATAACCCCGCCAAAAATGCAGCCGGTATATACACCTGCGCCCGCACCCCGGCACGTTGAGAAAAGGGGCGAATCACCAAATCGGCTGAAAGCAGCACAAACAGCATAACACAAAGCCCCTGTGTGCGAATTTGTTGTTTCATTCCTCCACCTCGGTTTGCTGTAAATCGTGAATCGTAAAGGCGGAACGCGCCAGCACCCACCAGCTTTTTCGGATCACGCCATCGCGCAAAAAGGCTCGAGAGGCCGGAGCCATCGGCGCCGTAAACGGAATACCGAAAGCGTTCATGCTGCACAAATTGAAAATCAAATATAAAAACAGCGCAATGATTCCAATCGGCCCTAAAATTCCACCTGCGGCAATAAACAGCAGCCGCAAAACTGTAACCGGCTCGTACAAGTTTGGAACCACATAGGTGCAAATGGCAGTTAGGGCGGCGACAACCACGACAGGCGTTCCCAAAAGCCCCGCGGACACAGCGGCGTCACCCAAAATGAGCGCGGCCACCAAGCTGACGGAATGGCCAATGGCTCTTGGCAGACGAAGACCCGCTTCGCGTACAATTTCCAAAAGAAAATTGACAAAAATCGCTTCGGCAAACAGCGGCAGCGGCGTGGCGCTCTCGGCTGCCGCCGTTTTATACAGTAAAGCAGACGGCAAAAATTCCGGCGTAAAATTTGCCACAGATACAAACAAGCCGGGAAGCATGACTGCAATCAAAAACGCCGCATACTTCAGCACACGAATCATAGAAGAAAAATACGCTTTTTCGGAATAGTCGTCCATGCTTTGAAAGTTCTCATTGAAGAAATACGGAACAATCAAAGCAAAGGGGCTTCCATTTACCAAAAGAATCATTTTTCCCTCGCAGATTTTTGCCGCGCCAGTGTCGGGGCGTTCGGTATAGCCGACCGACTGAAAAAAGGAAAACCGGCTTTTTTGCAGAAAGGCGGAAAAATAGCCGCTGTCAAACAAAAAGGGAATCTCTATTTCTGAAAGACGACGTTTGACTAAATCCAGCAAAGCCGGGTCGACAAGATTGCAGTCATATAAAAGCGCTGCCTCTGTTTGAGTTCGTTCGCCAAACGTCATCGTTTGCACCATTAAGCCGTCTGTGCGCACCAGCCGCCTGATCAGGCTGATGTTAATTCGCAGCAAATCACAGAACCCCTCGCGTGAACCGCGCACATTATTTTCTCCGCTCGGCTCGGATACCGAGCGAAACTGCATCATTTGTGTCGAAAGCACCAGCCCACGATCCAGCCCATCCACTAAAATTACCGTAGTTCCCGCAGTCAGCTGCGCTCTTGCATCTTCCAGCGTGAGTACATTTTTATGCTCGAGCGGAATGGCACTTTGTTTCATTAAATATTCATACAGCGCCTGTGGGTCATTTTGCGGAATGTTTTGGCCGGGACGGGAAAGCGTATCCAACATCATGACCCATAATCGTTCAATGCTGGACAAACCCTCAAACATACAAATGCAGCACGCTACCCCGCCTATTTGAATATCCTTCGTGTAAAAATCGGTTGCATCTCCAAACAAATCTTTCAGCAAAAGCTTGTTTTGCGTCAAACTTTTTTCAAAACGCTGCGGCATACACGACACCTCCCTGCTCTCATTTTGACCCGCTTTGTATGAAACTAAACCGTTTCAGCCATAATGAAAGCGTCTTTTCTTTTTGGGAGGTGTGTTTATGTGGATTCTTCTTTTGCGCACCGTGATTACCTACGGCATCATTATGTTTACCATGCGGCTGATGGGCAAAAAGCAGCTGGGACAGCTTCAACCCTCAGAACTCGTTTCCACCATTTTAATTTCCAACTTAGCTTCTATTTCTATTGAGTCGCCGGAACTTCCCATCACTGGTTCCATTGTACCGGTTCTGGCCATTGCCGCTTTGGAAATTCTTATTTCCGCCCTCAGCTTTCAAAGCCCGCGTGCAGCAGGCTGGATTTCCGGCCATCCCCGCGTCATCATACGCGATGGGAGGATTGACCAGCAGACGCTTCGGGATCTTCGCTTTTCCGTGGATGATTTAATGGAAGCGCTGCGCAGCAAAGATGTTTTCGAGCTTTCAGAAGTCGCCTTTGCCATGGTGGAAACGAACGGCACCATCAGCGTGTGCCGGAAATTTGAGGCCAGCACCCCCACTAACGATGCCTTTGGGTTTCAGCGGCCTCAGGCACGTCAGCCGTCCTTGCCGATTATTACCGATGGCTCATATGTATCCGTCAATCTCAAGGCGTTTGGTGTCACGGAAGATTGGGCACGCGGTATTTGTGCAGAGAAGGGCTGCACCGTGAAGCAAACCCTTCTTTTGCTTTGCAATGACGCGCATGAAACCCTACTCATTCCAAAGGAGAATCCGAAATGAAACGTATTCGATGTGCCTTGGCCATTTTCGTCCTACTTGGGTTACTTGCTGTGGCTGCACAAATTCGGGTAAATCGGGTCACACACGAAATTATCATTGCCTTAGAGCAGGCACATGCTTGCGCTGTGTTAGAGCAGTGGGATACGGCGCGCTCTTTTGCACTGCAAGCGTCTGAAATCATGGAGGAAAACCGGCATATTTTAGAATTTTTGATTAAGCGGGAAACGGTTGCTTCCCTGCTGCTCAACTTAAAAGGGCTTTCTGTTTATGCGCAAGCACCCAGCGCTCCCGATTTTATTTTTGAGCTGACACGCGCCAAACAGGAAACGGAAACCCTTCGCCACTTCTTTTTCTCGGTATTTTAAAATTCCTTTCAAAAAGATATGTAATAACCGAAAAGGCACAACCAATCCTCAGCGGATCGGCTGTGCCTTTTAAAGTATCTTCCATCCAATTTCAGTATACTGTGCCGTTTAAATCTCAAAACCGCACATTTTTAGTCTGTATAAATAATCCCATAGCAATATGCCTGACGAACTATCCGCCCATCATCGGTGCGGTACCCGTGGGTAGGGCGTTGTTCAGAATCCACAGACGCTTCGTATAACTCCAAAACTGCTTTGAACTCTTCTTTTTTCAGCGGATAGGGCAAATCGAAACGCCTCGTTGGAATTTCTCCGGCCGCAACGCCCTTGCTGAGTACCTCGGAATACATTAAATCAAACAACGCCTTCTGCTCCGATGTGAGATTATCATATCCTTCTACATTAGAACAAATCGGCACCGCCAAATCGCCGTACATCCAGCACCCCTGTGGTGTGTCAAGCGGAACATCGGCTCCCGCAGTGCGCAGGTTTCCCTCAGCATCCGTAATGGTAAGAATGGTACCTGTTTGCGGAAGATACGTTACCGTGTAGGACGGCTGCATCAAATTGGTCTGAGAAAGCAGTGACGCCGCACACCGAAAAGAGTCATCCGATGCGTCATAGTAAACAAAACGCTCGTCGGGCAGCTGCCTTACTCCGTCGCGGAGTTGACGGTCTGTCAGCAGCAGCGGACCCTCGTAAATCGCCGGCTTACCATTGCGATATGCCTCCAGATCACTCCCCATTTCTGCGATTTGTTTCAGCAGCCCTGACCGGAGTACCGCCCCTCCAAATACCAGAACTGCCACTCCACACAAAGCGGCATAAACAATCCAGGGCGCACCGTTCGATATCTGCTGCTCTTGTTTTAATGCATTTAGATAAAATTCCTTTCGCTCTTCCTGCGTTGCAAACTCCGGCGGCTGCTCTTGCTCCAGCTTCCACCTCGCCCGGCGAATTCCAATTTGTTCCAGAATAAAGCAAATAACGGGAATAAATGGGGCCGCCGTCAATAGTACTGCACAAATCACTGCGCCCAAATACTCTCCTTGCAGAGCGGCGACTGCGGGATCGCTTCCGATTGCCCAGAACAGCTCCACCATGACAGTAGGCATACCAAACGCACTGAAAAGTAATAGAACGGTCAGCAGCAAAGCAAGGATTGGCCATATTCTCTTTTTCTTCATTCCCGTTAACCCTCCCCGCAAGAAATCCAAAGCACCAGCTTGCTGTGGGGCAAATAATCGACTCGAACCGGGTAAACATTTGCTTGATAACCCGTCAGATCAAACTGAAGCCGTCCCATGCGACAGGTTACATCATCCACATGAATGTCACATACCCAACGATTATAAAGCCCCGGCATGACAGGCATCAGCCAATCAGGCCAGCGGGGGCTTGAATTCCAAGGAATGGGGTCAAACTCCCCTTCCGGTTCCCGCCCCATTTGCACCAGCACATTATTCTTGGCCGTCGCCTCTTCCTGCTCCCTTGTCACAATTCCGGTTGACCATTTTCCTTCTAAAACCAAAGGCAAGTCCTGTGCGTAAGGGACAAGAGAATATACCGACCAGCCCGCCAAGAGCAAGGCAATCGCCCAAATAGTTCCAACTCGTGTCCACGGCGGACGCACACCCAGCAAGCGAAATGTAAATACAAGGCGTTCATAACACTGAATAAAAAGCACAACCGCTAAAATCAGATTGGCGAGGAGCGGAACCACCGATACAACGTACATATAAGGCCGGAATGCTTCTCCCAAAAAGGAAAACATATCCTGAAGCTGGTTTTCAAACAGATTGCCGGCGGTGATTTGCAGCACCAGCGTGATCACAGCCAGCAGCACCGGACCCCGCCATAACTGCCCCGCTAAAGCAGCACGGATCAGCCGTTTTTCCCGACCGGAAAAATGGCCTTGATGTTCCCGAAACCAAACATACGCATCTTCGCGGCGGCCTTGGGTTATGAATTCTGAGAGGGGCTGTAAAAATTCATTCTGATTCATAGCATACTACATTACAATTCGAGCCATAGCGTTTTGGAGAACATCGGATTCATCAAAAGTAAACGTGTAGGACACCTTGCCTTTGATATAAGATATTGCATTGGCATCTTCATTCTCACTGTACCGATACTCTTTCAAAGCATCACCCATATAAGCCGATATTTCTTCTTTCGTCTGACCGTTTAACTCCAGACCGGCAATCGACACAGAAGCATTGTACTCACGAAGCGTCGGAATTTCGCAGGAAATCGAACTAATCATTGCCTCGCGTATCTCTACCGGCTTCGCAGTAGGATTATAAAGCCAGCAGGCAATCGGAGCGCCAGAGCCGTCTTTTGGACGGAACGGAACAGCGATATTGTAATACGTCTTGGCTTCCAGCTGTGCATCGGTATAATCGTAGGTATAAATAGAATTCCCGTCCGTAGACATCGTCGAAAAGAGGTAGTTTTCGCCCATGAACTCTCTCACTGAGACAGCACACATTTCGTAAGTAGTCCCTTTGATTGTAATTTCTGCTTTTTCATTCCCTGTTAGCAAAAAATATCCTCCAATGCAAAGGAGAATCAGCAGAGCACTTGCGCTCAAAATATGACTGCGTTTTTTCATATCGACCCGACCCCCTGTAAGGATGATTTCCGCTTTGGCCTTTTGCATGACTTCACAACGCCTTGCTCAAAAATGATACAAAGGTATTATAACAGGATTTTCCATAACCTGCAATGCTTTTATTGGATGAAAACGCAGCTATGTTAAAAGGGCGTTTCTGAAAACAAAGGAATGCAGAGATTTTTCATAAGGTGTCTGGGGCCGAAAACAAAGAGCGCTGGAATCCTTTATGGATTCCGAACATTTTCCACGCAGCAGGCACCGCTTCTCATAGAAAAAGCGGAAAATTTTTACTTTTCAGAAAGCCCCCACTTGCATTTCCTGAAAATTTCTATTACAATTACGCTTAGTAGCTGAACAAGACAAGGAAGGTGCAATTTTATGGCAGAATTTACTTATGAAATTACCGAGCGCATTGCGGTGCTTTCGCAAAGCCCGAACGGCTGGGAGCGTCAGCTGAACATGGTAAGCTGGAATGGCCGCGAGCCGAAGTATGATATTCGCGACTGGGCGCCCGACAACACCAAAATGGGCAAAGGCATCAGCTTGACGCATGACGAGCTTGCCATTTTGAAGGGCATTCTTGCCGATATGGATATCTGACGATGGATTACCGTTCCGAGTTTCTCACCGTTTTCCAAAGAGAAATTCAGCGTCCCGGCGCTGAAAAGCTGCTTGACTGGCTGCAAACCACTGATTTTTTCACCGCGCCCGCTTCTACGCGCTTTCATGGCGCTTGTGAATGCGGCTTAGTGATGCACAGCTTGAACGTGTACCAGTGCATGATGTCGCGTTGGTGGAACGAAGCGGAGGACTCCCGCGAGAGTTTTGCCATCGTTTCTCTTTTGCATGATTTGTGCAAGGCCAACTATTATAAACCCGGTTTCCGCAACCAAAAGAATGAGGAGACCGGCCAGTGGGAGCGTGTTCCGACATTTCGGGTGGAAGACGCCTTCCCCTATGGTCACGGGGAAAAGAGCGTGTTTTTAATCGAGCGTTTTATGCGTTTGCGCCCCGCCGAAGCCATTGCCATTCGCTGGCATATGGGCGGCTTTGACGATGCTGTCCGCGGTGGCTGCTATGCCATCAGCGAAGCCTATGACGAATATCCGTTGGCCGTCAAGCTGCATTTAGCCGATTTAGAATCCACTTACCTTTTGGAAAAAGGAACCAGCGCTGTATCTAAAAAATAAAAACAGCCCATTGGTATCAGGAGCATCAAGTTCCTATGCCAATGGGCTGTTTTGTTATTTTGATTTCTGAAAGCGCATGAACGCTTATATCGCCTGGGGCTCAGGCGGAGAAAAACGGCTTTCATAAAGCTTTGCATACGCGCCTTTGGCGGCAAGCAGCTCCTCGTGTGTTCCCTTCTCTAAAATACGGCCCTTCTCCATAACTAAAATCATGTCAGCATTTTGAATCGTAGACAGGCGGTGCGCTACAATAAAGCAAGTATGCCCCTGCATTAAATCTTCCAGCGCACGCTGTACCAACAGCTCTGTACGGGTATCAATATTGGAGGTGGCTTCATCCAAAATGAGCATCGAAGGACGCCGCAGCATCATTCTTGCAATGCAAAGCAGCTGTCTTTCCCCAGCGGAAAGGTTTTTGGCTCCCGGTTCTACGATGGTATCATAGCCTTGCGGCAAACGCTTGATAAATCCATGTGCATACGCCGCTTTGGCTGCCGCAATAATTTCTTCTTGTGTTGCACCAGGCTTTCCGTAGGCGATATTTTCCCGCACGGTTGCATTTTTCAGCCATGTTTCCTGCAAAACCATACCGTACAATCCACGCAAACCGTCCCGCGTCATATGCTGCATATCGACGCCGTCAATATAAATGCTTCCGCTATCAATTTCATAAAAGCGCATCAGCAAATTGATCAGCGTTGTTTTGCCGCATCCCGTCGGCCCAACCACAGCAACACGTGTTCCCGGCGCAATATGCAAAGAAAAGTTTTCAATCAGCGGGTGTTCCTTTTGATAGGAAAAAGATACATTTTCCAGCTCTACCTCGCCTTTGCACGTTTTCAAGCAGACGGCATTCGGCATATCGTCCGGCTCTTTCGGCTCATCAATCAAAAGAAACAGGCGCTGCGCCCCAGCAATGGCAGATTGAATTTGCGTTAAAACGCCGGTCACTTCATTAAAGGGCTTTGTATACTGGTTGGCATACGTTAAAAAGCTGCTCAGCTGTCCAACCGTCATCCAATTTTGAAGCACGACCCACGCGCCGCACACCGCCACAGCGGCATATACAATTGCATTCACAAACCGCGTTCCGGGATTGGCAATCGAAGAATAAAAAACGCTTTTTTGCGTGATATCGGAAAGCGTTTGGTTAATTTTTGCAAAACGCTCCATGCAGGTCTGCTCATAGTCAAACAGCGACACCAATTCCTGCCCTTCTACCATTTCATTGACATAACCCGACAGCGCACCTTGTGCCTCGCTTTGCTGGCGAAACAAATGAGAAGTGCGTTTTGCCATAAAGGCTGCAAACCACATAGAAACAGGAGTAATAATAACGACCACCAGCGCAATGACAGGATTCAGCCCAAGCATTACCGCCAGCGTACCCAAAATGGTACCCACACCCGGCAAAAACTGTGTCAAAGCTTGAAACAGGCCTTCCGACACCTGCTCGGTGTCGTTAACTAGGCGGCTCATAATATCGCCGTGAGGATGCCCGTCCAAGTATCTCAAAGGAAGACGGTTGAGTGCATCAAATGCATGCTCGCGCAAATCGTTGGCGATATAGGCGGAAATGCTGCGTGTCAAAGCATTCATCACCCATTGGCAAAGTGCCGCCGCCCCTACGCTGACAAGCAGCAGCATAATCCAATAAAGAGCTGCCGGAAAATCAACTTGTCCGGGTGACAGCATCGCGTCCACCGCCCGGCCAATCAAGACCGGCCCAGCCAATGTGAACAGCACCATCAAAAGAGCAGATAAAACGGCAAGCGTCATTTTTCCGCGGTAGGGTTTTAGGCACGCCCCTAAACGTTTTACAACCCACATGATGCTTCCCCCTTTTCCTCTCCCTGAGATTGACAAATCTGGCGGTAAACATCGCATGTTTCAAACAAGGTTTCATGCGTTCCAAACCCTGCCTGCCGCCCTTCCTCCAGCACTAAAATGACGTCCGCATGGCGAATGGACGCAACGCGCTGGCTGATCAGCACTTTTGTACCGGCATATTGAGCCGCAAGTGCTTGACGCAAAGCAGCCTCGGTACGGTAATCGAGCGCAGAAGAAGCATCGTCGAGCACTAAAATTTCCGGCATCCGCGCCAATGCCCGCGCTACTGTCAACCGCTGACGCTGCCCCCCGGAAAAGTTTCTTCCTTCCTGTTCCACAGGCTGCTCTAAGGCGGTGTCTTTCTGCAAAAATTCAAAGCACTGTGCCATCTTCAACGCTTTTTTCAGCGTATCGTCATCTGCATTTGGTGCAGACATTTGCAAATTGCTGCGAACTGTTCCTTGAAATAACCGCGGCCCCTGCAAAGCAACGCCAAATTTTTGCCCCAGCTGTGATTTTGAATAGTTTTGTACAGGAGTGCCGTCAATCAAAACCGTACCCTCAGTTGCCTCGTACGCACGCAGCATCAGTTGAACCAGGGTTGTTTTTCCGCTTCCTGTACCGCCAATCACGCCCAGCGTTTGTCCTTTTTTCACCGCAAAAGACAAATGCTCCAAAACATTTTCGCCGCTCTCATAGCGAAAAGAGACATCCGAAAAGCAAATCGCCTCAGAATCATCCGCCTGTATGGCAGCAGACTCTTGTGTTGGATAGGCAATATTCGGCTCCATAGCCAGCAAATCCGCCACGCGCTGGGCGCTGGCAATCGACCTTGTAAGAATCATAATAATATTGGCCAATACAATTAAAGCCAGCAAAGTCTGGTTCATATAATTGACAAGAGCAATGACATCGCCTTGTGCCAATACGGCAGCGTCAACAGCCTGTGCCCCCCACCAAAGGATCAACGCAATGGCTAAATTGACTAAAATCATTGTTACAGGGTTTAAAACAGCCGCCAGCCACCCTGCTTTGATGGTGTCGCTCGTTACGGCGTCACCCGCTTTTTGAAAGCTTTCGCTCTCCTCTTTCTGACGGGAAAAAGCCCGCACAACGCGAATACCTTCCAGCATTTCACCGGAAAGCCGGGCAATGCTTTCCTGCCCTTTTTGAATGGACTGATAACGCGGAATATTCCACTTCATCACAAACCAGATTGTGAGCAAAATCAGCGGTGTTGTCACTAAAAAAATCAAGGCAATTTTAGCATCAATGGTAAATGCCATGACAATAGAGCCAATGGCCAAAAAGGGCGCACGCACTGCCAGCCGAATAAACATGTTCACACCTGTTTGAACCTGATTCACATCTGAGGTAATTCTTGTAATCAACATATCAGCACCCAACTTGCGATGCTGTGTGCGCGAAAGATGAATCACACGTTCAAACACGGCATTTCGCACACGACTCCCAAAGCCATAAGCGCACACCGCCGCAAAATACTGGCACACCATCGCACACGCAAAGCCGATTGCAGCCAGCCCCAGCAGCAGCCCGCCGCGAGACAGCACATAGGCAAAGTCCTGCCGTGCAATTCCCCGGTCAATTAAGTCTGCTACAATCCAAGGCACGAGCAGCTCTAAAACAGCTTCCGCCAGTTTGAACAGCGGCCCCAGCCACAGCTGCTTTTCGTACCCCTTGAGATACCCGAAAAGACGTTTCACCATTCTCTCCCCTTTTTCAAAAATGCATCCCTTCTCATTCGTCAAAAGCACAGGCTTTGACACATTAGAAAAATAAAGCTTTAAATTTTATAATACCATATTTTTTTGCTAAATACAAATAAAAATGCACTGCCATCACGAAAACAGCAGCGCATTTTAAATTCGTTATTCAAAACGGTTTCCCAAAGCATCCTGCCCAAACGCTCATTTTTTGCGGACAGCTGCTTTCATAGGCATCCCATCGGCATAGTCCAGCTGTCTTGGCTCATAGCGTTCGTCCTCTTCCCGCTGACGTGTCATGCCGGTGTAAGCCCATGTCGGCTCCGGCGCGTCGGTTCTCCATGGCCGTCTGTGCCAGTAATACCCTCGGAACGGGTCCCGCGTGCGGTTCATTTCTTCCAAAAGGACATCGTGAAGCCGGTCGCGTATGGCTCTGTGACTTTCGCTGTGAATTAAATTGGTCATCTCGCCGGGGTCTTGCTGCAAATCATACAGCTCATCCCCAGAAAGCAAGTGAATACACAGTTTATAGCGTCCATCGAACACACACCGCATTGGCTGAAAACCGCCAAAACCATCGTGGTCAACCTCGTAGCGGCCAAACTCGATAAACACATAATCGTTGGGCGCTTCATTCGGGTTTTCCAGCGCGGGAATGATGCTGCTTCCCTCCATCACCTTCGGAATATTCAGCCCCATGAGCTGCATGATGGTCGGGGCAAGGTTAATATGCGAAACGATATGCTCATTTACTGTATTTTCCGGCACGCCGCCCCCTGCCACAATCAGCGGAATATGGGTAATTTCTTCGTAACAGGCGGGCCCCTTTCCGTACAAAGCATGGGAGTGCATCATATCGCCATGGTCAGAAGTGTACATAATCACAGCGTCCGGCGCATAGCGCTCTACTGCCTCAATCACTCGGCCAATTTGTTCATCCACAAAAGAATTGCAGCCAAAAAACAGAGGATTTTGAATCACCAAATCATCTTTTGGCTCTTTCTCGCGTCCTCCCGCCCACACGCGCTGATAATCCGGCTTGTTTTCTAAATAATCGGCAACATTCTCTGACTTTGGAAACACAAAATCATCGTACATGTGAACATAAGGCGGCGGACAAATATATGGGTCATGCGGTTCGTCAAAAGAAACGGTTAAAAAGAAACCTTCCTCGTGGTATTTTTCTAAAAAATCTACCGCCCGGTCTGCGCAGCGATAGGCATAGGTATCCTGTGCAAGATAATCCCGTTCATACATCGACTCTGCACGGCGGGTACTGCGGCGCAGATCATCGCCGAGTTCTTCCAGATAGCAGCGCATATCATACCAATAACGCTCATCCCACCCTTTAGGACACTTTCCCGTACCAAAATAGTCACCGCCATCTAAGTGCCATTTGCCGATATAAGCGGTGTGGATTCCTTCGTCACGAAGGCGTTCCCCGATGGTATGTACATTGTCGGAAATTCCCATCGAATTGGTCCACCCCGCGCAGGAATGCGGATACTGTCCGGTAAAAATAGCAGCTCGTGCCGGCTGACACACCGGCTGAGTGGTATAGGCATTGGCAAAGCGCATTCCTCTGTGTGCTAAACGGTCAATACAGGGTGTTTTTAACCCAGTATCACGATAACATCCACACATATCATAGCGCTGAGAATCTGTCATAATGAAAACAATTTTTCGATTTCTTAACATACAAAACCTCTCCTTTCAAACTCCTTACCAAGAGAACAGAAGGCGTCAAGACACAGGCAAAGCTGCTGCCCCTCCTTTCGCTATCGCTTCATTGTTACGAACACAGCACTTTTCTGGCAATATCCACGGAAGCTTTCGCGTCCTTTGCGTAATAGTCCGCACCAATTGTTTTGGCGTAATCCGGCGTTAACACCGCACCGCCCACCATGACCACACAGCCGGGTACTTGCTCGCGCAGCATAGCAATAGTCCGCTCCATAGCGGGCAAAGTTGTCGTCATCAAAGCCGACAAACCTACCAGCTTTGCACCCGTACGCTTGACGGCATCGACAACATCCTGTTCGGGTACATCTTTGCCGAGGTCAATCATCTCAAAGCCGTAATTTTCCAAAATTACCTTAACGATATTTTTCCCAATGTCGTGTACATCGCCGTGTACTGTTGCGATGACAATTTTCCCAAAGGATTCTCCGCTTTTTCCACGCGCGGCAATCGCGTCTTTCACCACATCAAAAGCGGCCTGTGCCGCGCCGGCACTCTGCAAAAGCTGGGGCAAAAAGCTTGTACCCTTTTCAAAGCGGTCGCCCACTTCGTCCAAAGCGGGAATCAAGACCTGTGTGACCAATTCCTCCGGCGGGGTATGTGCTAACGCTTCCCGCGCGGCTTGCGCGGCCTGAGGTTTCAGACCTTGCAGCACGGCCTGTGTCAAATCAACGCTTTCCCCGTTTGTCTGCACAGCAGCCGGTGCGGGAGTCTGCCCGCCATATTTTGCAATATATTCCTGTGCCATGCCGTCGTGGTTGTCTAAGACGCGGCAAGCTCGCACGGCCGCCATCATGGCATCATTATTGGGGTTCATAATCGGCAAATCCAGCCCATGCGCAGCGGCAAGCGTCAAAAATGCAGTGTTGAGCTGCTCTCGGCAAGGTAAACCGAAGGAAACATTCGACACACCTAGTACAGTTTTCACACCCAAGCGCTCTTTTACCATGCGCACTGCTAAAAGTGTTTGCCAAACCGCTTCCTGCTGGGCGCTGGCTGTCAGCGTTAAGCAGTCAATATAGACATCTTCTCGCGGAATGCCGTATTCCTCTGCGGTGCGCACAATTTTCTCCGCTAAAGCAAAACGTTTTTCCGCCTCATTCGGAATGCCGCTTTCGTCCAGTGTCAAGCCGACAACAGCCGCACCGTATTTTTTGCAAAGCGGCAAAATCTCTTTCAGCACCTTATCCTCTGCATTGACAGAGTTGACAATCGGCTTTCCGTTGTAAACGCGCAAGCCCGCCTCCAGCACTTCAGCCTTCGTGGAATCCAGCTGTAAGGGAAGCTCCGTCACGCTTTGTACAGCTTTGACCGCCTTCACCATCATTTCAGCTTCATCAATACCCGGCAAGCCGACATTTACGTCTAAAATCTGTGCACCCGCCTCTGTTTGCTCTACTGCCTGACGCATCAAAAAGTCCATGCTGTGCGCACGCAGCGCTTCTTTCATCCGGGGCTTACCGGTGGGATTGATGCGCTCTCCAATCACCGTTAAGCCGTCAATTTCCACCACATTCATTCCGCTGCACACAAAGCTTTTTTTCACAACAGACGCTTTTTTCGGCTTCTTATCCGAAAAGACTTGTGTCAACGCGCGGATATAATCGGGAGTTGTACCGCAGCAGCCGCCGACAGCCGCCAAGGACAGCGGCAAATAAGCTTTCATCTGCTGTGCATATTCCTCGGCCTGCAAGCTGTATTCCCCGGTAGAAGGGTCGGGCAAACCGGCGTTTGCTTTGATGAATACCGGCAAATCCGTAGATTCAGAAAGTGTTTTTGCCATGGGCAAAATTTCATTTGGCCCAAGCGAACAATTGATGCCGACAGCGTCCACTCCCAAGCCCTGTGCCGTCAGCGCAAATGCCTGCACCGGCGTTCCGCAGAAGGTGCGGCCATTGCTTTCAAAGCTCATGGAAACCCAAACCGGCAAAGAGGTGTTTTCTTTGGCGGCCAAAACTGCGGCACGAACCTCATATAAATCGGTCATTGTTTCAAATAAAACGCCGTCTACGCCCGCTTTTTCACCTTCGCAAACCACTTCCTGAAACAAGCGGTAAGCTTCTTCAAAGGGAAGTGTACCCATCGGCTCCAGCATCGTCCCCAAAGGGCCGACATCCAGCAGAATTTTTGCATTATAACCCTGTGCTGCACGCTTTGCACACGCCACTGCCGCCGTCACAACCCGGGAAACACTTTCTCCGGTCTGAGCCAGCTTTTTTGCATTAGTGCCAAAGGTATTGGTAGAAATCCATTGACTTCCGGCTTCTAAATATGCGCGATGAACCGCCTCTACTTCTTGCGGGTGAGTGATATTCCACAAATCGGGTGCTTGTCCTGCTTGCAGCCCTCGCGCTTGCAGCATGGTTCCCATGCCGCCATCCATAAAAATAGTTTTTTCTTGATTAAACAGCTCCATGACAAGGATTCCCCTCTTTTCTTTTTTGACAGGTCTCACGCAGGGCGCAGGTTGCGCAGCCCGCCAAGGCCCCCTTTACTGGCACAGATGCTTCACCGCAAATAGCCGTAATGCTTTTGCGCGGCGTTAATAAACAAGTGTCGGTTGCGCAAAGCCCAATTTTTCTTTGCGCGTCCAAATGCTTTAAAAAAAGCGTTTGCAGGGAAAGCGGACTGTCGCCGTAGCCCGGCGAAAAACGCCCCGTCAAGTAACGCCCTTTTTCCTGTGTTTGTGCAATTAAAAATTGCTGTGCTTGCTCGGCAGCGCTTTCGGCCACCACGGACGCTGCGGCATCCATAATCACAGCATAAGCCATATCTGTCAGCTGTGTGCGCCGCAGCAGTGCATCGACCGCACCACCCAAGGTGACGGCAAACAGCACTGCACCGTCACAATCTTTTAAATGACGCGCCAAATCCTTTCCTTGAACCAAAGGGGCAAGCTGTGCTTCGTCCAAATATACATAGCACATCTTCGGCGCTGCCGCGCTCTTTACGGCGGCAAATGCTTTTTCAATGAGTGCTCGCGTGCGCTCGTCTAAACCTTTTGAAGCGCCCAGAATCGAGGCGGCTTCCTCCACGGAAAAATGCTCCGGCAATGAAAGTTCCATCAGCTTTCCTCCGTCAGCAAATCTTGAATGCCCTCATAAACGCGCTTTGCCACACGCGGCTGATTCATGGCATACAGATGAATGCCGTCCACGCCGCTCTCAATCAAATCTCGAATTTGACGCACAGCGTAGTCAATACCGGCATCAAACATGGCTTGTTCGTCATCGCCATAACGCGCAATCATCTTGGTAAATTCTGTGGGAAGGCTTGCCGAAGTTAAAGAGACGGTTCGCTCAATCTGGCGCTTTGTGGTAATGGGCATCACACCCGCCTGTACCGGCAGCGCAATACCCTTTTTACGCAATAAATTGATAAAGCGGAAATAGCGCGTATTATCAAAAAACAGCTGCGTCACCAGATGGCCTGCACCTGCTTCTACTTTATAGCGCAAATTTTCAATATCTTCTTTCAAACTGGCACTTTCTGTATGTCCCTCGGGGTAGCAGGCGCCGGCCATATAGAAATCTCCGGTTTGTGCAATCACCTGCATCAAATCGCTGGCATGTTGGTATGAGCGCTCGGGGTGTGCATCCGGGCAGCGGTCGCCGCGCAAAGCCAAAACGTTCTGCACACCCTGCTCTTTGAGCGCTTGTAAAACCTTGTGTACATCCTCCGGCTCGGAATTGATACACGTCAAATGCGCCAGCGGCTCAATGCCCAAGACATTTTTAATGTGTGACGCAATCTGCACCGTAGACATACCCGCCGGGCCGCCCGCCGCGCCATAAGTCACGCTGATATAATCCGGGTTTAAGCGCTTCATCTCATCCAGCGCCGGATATAAAGTTGAGGGGTCTCCTCCGTTTTTCTTCGGCGGAAACACCTCTAAAGAAAATGCACATTTTTTTGTTTCAAACAGCTGTTTCAGCTTCATACTTTCCACGCTCCCTGTTGTTTTATTCAACCAATTCATCTTCTGATGTTGTTTTTCTTATTCTACCACATCACAAACCCTCTTGACAATCTTCTTTCTATCATGTAAACTAAGAAAAGATTCTTTCGCGCCGCTGTGGTGGAATAGGCAGACACAAGGGACTTAAAATCCCTCGATGGCAACATCGTACCGGTTCAAGTCCGGTCAGCGGCACCAAGCCGAGGTAAGCTTTGCTTGCCTCGGCTTTTTGCAATGTTTGCAATGATTATTGTAAGGATTGCAACTAATCATTAAGGTATGCTAAAAACGGCTGAGAGAAATGCACAGGTTCGTTTCTCTCAGGCGTTTTTTATTTTCTTATGCCATCATTAAAATACGCACCACGAGCATACAAATCACGCCGGGGGCGCCAAGGACAACCGCCACAAAAGTGGTAAAATAATTCAAAGAAATCGTTACGCCGGTATAGCCCGCCAGCAGGTTGACCGCTGCAAATGCACCCAAGCCCAGCGTTGCCTGGCTGGCTGCGGTGCGAAACGGATGCTTTGCTTTTTTTAAGACAGCCAACACCGCAATCAGGCTGATTGCGGCCAAAAACAGGGCTAGTGTTTGTACGAAAATCATTCTTATCACCTCGCCCTATTTCTATGCGGACGGGCAATGAATTATTCGGACAAGGCGTTGCCTTCGCCGGTCTGCTTTGGCAAAACAAAGCCAATATGCCCTGACGGAATGTCACAAGCCGCCAGCAAAACGCTGATAGGGTCTCCCAAACGCCAAACCTGCCCGCTCAGCGGGTCAGACAGGCAGATGCCATCGGTGAGCGTCAGAGGATGCTCACTGAGCGCATCGGAGCGCAAAAGCCCTTCCACCGTGTTTTCCAGCTGTACATAAAGGCCATATTGTGTGACCCCAGAAATAACGCCCTCAAACTGTTCTCCGACATGCGGCTTCATGGCTTCCGCTTTATAGCAATCCGCAATGCTTCGCTCGGCGTTCATCGCCGCCTGCTCCCTCTCACTCGACTGCACCGAGGCCTCCTGTACAAATGCGGCGAATTTACGCTGTAACTGCTGAAAGCCCGTTCCCTTGACATACTCGGATAAAATGCGGTGAATCGCCAAGTCCGGGTAACGGCGGATCGGTGACGTAAAATGGGCATAGTCTGCCAAAGATAAGCCGTAGTGACCCGACGGGTTAGGCTCATACTTTGCCTTGGCCATCGTGCGAAGCACGTTTGTATGCACGACACGCTCTAATCCTGTGTGACGGGTTTCCTCCAACAGCTTTGCCATTTCCCATGCGGTCGGCTCGTCTTGAAACGGCACCTCTAATCCGCACGAAATCAGCAAGTCTGCCAACGCATCCACACGCGCCGCCTGGGGCGCGGCATGAGTGCGATAAACAAAAGGCAGCTCGGCACGGCGTGCGATTGCGGCTACACTTTCATTGGCAAGCACCATAAATTCCTCAATCATGCGCTCTGCTGTTCCGCGCACGCGTTTTTTTACCCCAATACAAATACCGTTTTCGTCCAGGGTCAGCTTCGCTTCTTCGGATTCAAAATCCATCGCACCGCGCGCAGTGTGCAGCGCCGCCAGCTTTTGATAAATTTCATATAACACTTCAAGCTCATTTTGCACGACACGATATTTTTCTTTTTGCATTTCGCTCGCTGTGCCATTGAGCCATTGGTTGATTTCTTCATAAACACCTTTGACACGGGAACGAATGACAGTTTTTTTCAAAACTGCATTTGTGACGCGCCCTGCATGGTCTAACTCCATCAGGCAGGAAAAAGCAAGCCGGTTTTCCCCTTCATTTAAGCTGCATATTCCGTTGGAAAGCTCTTTCGGCAGCATAGGAATCACAGAATCGGCATAGTAAACAGACGTGCCGCGCTTAAACGCTTCCTCATCTAAAGCGCTGTGCGCATGGACATAATGGCTCACGTCCGCAATATGAACGCCCAGCTGATAACCGTAGGGGGTTCGATGCGCACTGACAGCATCATCAATATCTTTGGTGTCTGCGCCGTCAATGGTAAAAATCACGGTATCGCGCAGGTCAAGCCGTCCTTGCATTTCTTTTTCCGTTATTTTTCTCGTTCGGAGAGCTTTGGCCTCCTCTTTTGCCGGCTGGGAAAAGCCCAGCTCAATCCCCTCCCGGTACAGCACCGCTCTTGCACAATGTGCCGCGCTTTCAGCACAGCCGAAGCGAACGCTTACCACAGCACGATGGCCGTCATAATCTTCACCGCGCTCCACGAGTTCAACCGCTACTTTCTCACCGCAGCAAGCCTCGCCCATGCCGCTTTTTTTCAAAAGAATGGGCATTTGCGGACAATCATCCGGGATTAAAACAACACGCCCATATTCTTCGCGCAGCAGCCCGGTAAATTCTTTTTTCTCTTTTACAATGGCCAGCACCTTTCCCTCACGGCTGCCGCCTGCGCGATGATGCTTGGAAACATGCAGCGCAACGGTATCACCCGGCATCGCGCCCTTGAGATAGCGCCCCGGCAGGAAAAACTCCTCCTGCGTGTCCACAGCTTTGGCAAATCCAAAGCCACGCCCCAGCTTTACCACAACAGCCTGTATCCCGTTTTGCGTATCGCTTAAAAAATACTTTCCTTCTGCTTTGATTACTTTTTTCTTTTTTTCCAGCTCATCCAGCACTCGTGCAACCTTTTTCGGATTGCCCAAGTGATTTTTTAACACCTTCCAGCTTTTCGGCCCCTGCGAAAGCTCTTGAATCACTTTTGTTTTCAAGCTCATGTGCTGTATTTCCCTCCTTTGGGTGACAAAGTATTTTTAAAACAAAAAGCCCGCCCTGCAAACGCCGGGCGGGACTAGAAAACATTACGATAAATAAATGCTGAAGACACTGACGAGTACCGCCAAAACAAAGAAAGCAATTCCGGCATACTTCGTATATTTGGCCAAAATAGAGCTTCCCATACGGCCACGGTTATCTTCTACCATCTCACCGCCGCCAATCACGCCGGACAAGCCGCGGCCCTTGGATTCCTGCCCCAAAACCAAAAAGATCAATACAATGCAGCAGATAATCAGCAGAACCCCGCCGATAATTTCAAAAATGCCCATGAATGTAACCTCCAAAACTTTCAATACAGTGTTTATTATATCACGAATCTTTGGAAAATCAAGCTTTGCCGAAAAACTTCCCTATACTTTTCGCCTTTTTCTACGCTGCCAGATCATTTGCATTTTCACACGCAAATTGAAGGGCTCCCGCTTCGTCCACATAGGCCACAATGTCGCCTTGCTCATCTGTTCGATACACCTGTGCATTGACCGACTGAAAAGCACGCAGTGCCGCTTCGTGCGGATGACCATAGTCATTATCCTTTCCACAGCTGACAATCACCACTTTGGGAACAACCGCATTTAAAAAGGCGCGGCTGTTTGAGGTATAAGAGCCATGGTGTCCCGCTTGAAAAATATCAGCTGAAACGTCCAGTCCTGCTTCCAGCGCGGCATTTTCCACAGGGCTTTCGCCGTCACCTGTAAACAGGCAAGAAACGCCGGGGGCTTCAAACTTTAAGACGGGTGACAAATCGTTCAGGTTGTCATCTTCAATACTTTCCTGCAATACCGTCAGTGTCGATTGGCCCAAAGTGTATACGTCACCTTGCTCCATAAACTGCTGCGGCACTTGTTCTTCCTGGGCTGTTTGCAGGGTATTTTTCAGCTGTCCCGTCTGCTCCGATTGTTCCGGCAGGCTAGGCAGCAGCAGGGTTTGCACGGGAAATTGCTCCAACACATCTTTCATCCCGCCGATATGGTCCGCGTGCGGGTGGGTCATCACCAGATAATCCAGCTCTTGAACTCCTGCTTTATTCAAATAATAAAGCAGCTCATCCGAATTACCGGCCAACCCTGCGTCAATCAACGCAAAGCGCCCATCACACTCCAGCAAGGAGGCATCTGCTTGGCCCACATCAATAAAGTGGATTCTCACATTGGCGCCTTCGCTGCTTTCTAAGGCGTACAGTTTTGGCTGAAGCCCCGCTTGCGCAAATAGATCGCTCCACGAAGGCACCGGCCAAGCACAGTATTCACCGAGGCTGAGTACCGTGGAGAGAATCAGGGCAAGGCCACCCCAAACCGGCACACTCCGCTTGCTCCAGCGCCGCAGCTTGTTTAAAAGCGCTTTTTGTTCTTTGAAGGTCTGGCGGCGGTACCTCTTGCGCGGCACGGCTGTACACCTCGCTTCCTTCTCTGCGCATTCTCAATTTGCTGTTGGTACGACGGCAAATTGATTTCAATGGTTTTTTCTTTCTTTTTCATACGCGCTTGCGGGGGAATCAAAAGCGGAATTAAATCCTCCCGGTGCGTCAGCTTCAGCGCTTGATAAACACGCTGTGCATTTTTCGGCTCGTAGTATTGCAGCAGCGCACGCTGCATTGCCTTTTCTTCACGGTCTTTTGCCACATAGACCGGCTTTAAAGTGTACGGGTCCAGCCCTGTGTAGAACATGCAGGTTGATACGGTGCCCGGAGTGGGGTAAAAGTCCTGCACCTGTTCCGGCTTCATTCGATGGCGATAGAGATACTCAGCTAGAATCACGGCATCTTTTAATGTACTGCCCGGATGGCTGCTCATCAAATAAGGAACCAGATACTGCTTTTTCCCCGCCTTCTTTGACAATTCATAAAAGCGTTTTGCAAACCGGTTAAACACTTCCACCGGCGGCTTGCCCATATATTTCAGGGTATTCGGCGCACAGTGTTCCGGCGCAACTTTCAGCTGACCGCTGACATGGTGTTCCACCAGCTCGCGGAAAAAGCTTTCGTCACGGTCCTCCATCAAATAATCGTAGCGGATGCCGCTGCGGATAAACACTTTTTTTACTTTTGGGAGGGCGCGCAGACGGCGCAAAATTTTTAAATAGTCCGAATGATCCACAATCAGCTCAGGGCAGGCTTTGGGTGCAAGGCAGTGCTTTCCCCCCATGCACATCCCCTTGGTTCCCTGCTTTTTGCAGCTGGGCAAGCGGAAATTTGCTGTGGGGCCGCCTACATCGTGAATATATCCCTTAAAGCCGGGCATCTCGGTAAGCTGCTGTGCTTCACGCACCACACTTTCCTCGCTTCGGCTGGTCACACGCCTTCCCTGATGCATAGCAATTGCGCAGAAGTTGCACCCGCCAAAGCAGCCGCGGTTGTGCGCAATGGAAAACTCCACTTCTTCAATAGCAGGGATTCCGCCAAGCGGCTCATAAGAAGGATGATACCGCCTTGTAAACGGCAGCGCATAGACAGCATCGAGTTCCCGCCGCGTCAACGGCTTTGCGGGAACGTTCTGCACAAGATACTGCTGCGATTGCTTTTGCACTACAATTTTGCCGGACACCGGGTCTTGCTGATCCATTTGAATGCGGCAAGCCTTTGCATAAGCCGTTTTATCCGCTTTTACCTTTGCATAAGAGGCGCATTCTTCATACTCTGCGGGAAGCTCATCAAAATTGCACAGATAACATGTTCCTGCAACGTCCCGAATGGTCTGCACCGACTCCCCGGCGCTCAAACGATGCGCAATCTCCACCGTTTGGTGCTCTCCCATGCCAAAGCTGATAAGGTCCGCCCCGGATGATTCGGCAACGCTGGGCATGACGCTGTCTGTCCAGTAGTCATAGTGGGCAAAACGGCGCAAACTTGCCTCCAACCCACCCAAAATAACGGGCACATCGGGGTATGCTTCTTTTGCCATGCGGGTATAAACAGTCGCACAGCGGTCAGGCCGCTTTCCGGCCACACCGCCCGGTGTGTATTCATCCTGTTTTCGCCGCACCTTTGCGACAGTATAGTGCGCCACCATGCTGTCCACATTTCCGCCGCCAATAAAAAAGCCATACTTCGGCTTTCCGTACTCCTTCATACTTTCACAAGAAGAATAGTCCGGTTGACTGATAATGCCTACGCGGTATCCCTCATTTTCGAGCACACGGCTGATAATAGCCGCACCAAAGCTGGGGTGATCCACATAAGCATCTCCCGTAACCAGTACAAAGTCTACCTCCTGCCACCCACGCGCGATCATATCGGCACGGGAAAGCGGCAAAAATTCAAATTCCATACACACTACCTTTTCTGTTGTTTGCTGCGTTTCAAGTTTCCTGCGCTTCGCGGTTCATACGCATTTCAATCCACTCTTGACGGGTAATCAACACCTTGCGCGGTTTTGCGCCTTCATGCGGGCCAACAATCATGTCGCGCTCCATTTCATCAATCAAACGCGCTGCGCGGGCATAGCCCAGCTTGCAGCGCCGCTGCACCAAGCTGACGGAGGCCTGTCCCGCGTCAATGACCGCCTCAACTGCACTTTCGTACATCGGATCTTCGTCGTCATCATCGGAAGAATTTCCCGCCACTGTTTCCTTGACGGCACATTTGTCCATTTCGGCAATCATTTCTTCGCTGTAATTGGCGTTGGCGTGCTTTTTGATAAAGTCAATTACATCACGAATTTCACTGGAGCGCACAAAGGTGCCTTGGATACGAATCGGCTTATTCACACCTACCGGCATGTACAGCATATCACCGTTGCCCAACAGCTTTTCTGCGCCGCCTGTATCCAAGATGGTGCGGCTGTCGATTTGGCTCATCACGGTCAAGCCAATGCGCGAAGGAATATTCGCCTTAATCAAACCGGTAATCACGTCAACCGACGGACGCTGCGTGGCAATAATCAAATGCATTCCGGCGGCACGCGCCTTTTGCGCAATGCGGCAGATATAATCCTCCACTTCTTTTCCGGCCACCATCATCAAATCGGCCAGCTCGTCAATCACAATCACAATGTACGGCAAAGGCTGCAGCGTTGCATTGTCCTTTGCCAGTGCGTTGTATTCTTCAATATTGGGAACGCCGTTTTCCGCCAAAAGGTGATAACGTTTCTCCATTTCGGCCACAGCAGCACCCAATGCACCGGCGGCTTTGCGCGGCTCTGTCACCACAGGCATCAGCAAATGAGGAATGCCGTTATACTGCGCAAATTCGACCATTTTGGGATCAATCAAAATCATGCGCAGCACCTGCGGCGAACAGCGATACAGCATACTCATAATAATCGAGTTGGTGCAAACAGACTTACCCGAGCCCGTTGTACCCGCAATCAGCAAGTGCGGCATCTTAGCAAGGTTTCCCACCTGACAGTTTCCGGCGATATCTTTGCCGACGGCGAATGTCAAGGGCGCTTTGCTTTTGGCAAAGCTCGGCGCTTCCAAAATACTGCGCAGAGTTACCATGGCTCTTGTCTTATTGGGAATTTCAATGCCGACGGCAGCCTTGCCGGGAATGGGCGCTTCAATGCGAACGCCGCCCGTTGCCAAATTGAGGGCAATATCATCTGCAAGGCCTGTGATGCGGCTGATTTTGACGCCTGCCAGCGGCTGAAGTTCATAACGTGTCACGGACGGGCCGCTGCTGATGCCTAAGGGCTTTGTTTTAACGCCAAAGCTTTCCAAGGTTTTAACAAGCAGGTCGGCATTATGCATCAATTCTTCCTGCATATTTTGAGTATCCACCGGCTCGGCCTTATGGAACAAATTCAGCGGCGGATAAACATAGCCGTCCCCAGCGTCTCGGGCAGGTTCGGCTACCTTCTCCGTACTCTCCTGCACTCGCTTTTCTTCCTCGGCATCCACAGCCTGACGCACCAAAGTTTCCAATGCGCGGTTTGGCTGAGGCACAGAGAGCGGACCAGCTGTATCTGCCGGTTTGGCCGGTGCGGATACGGGTGCCGGAACTTCAGATGACGCCTGTACATTGCTGCGCGCAGGGGGCTTTCGCACGGGTTCCGGCGGAACGGGCGTTACATCCGGGCCGCTTGCTGCAAACATTCCGAACGTTCCCCCCGGGCCAATCACCGGTTTTTCCTTTTCTTGATTTGTCATTCCGCTTCCGGTGGGCTCATCATCTAACGCAATATCAATAGCAGCACTTTTTCGCTTTTTCTTAGCCATCGCGCCCGCAAAGGCTTCCATGTCCATTCCGCTTTCCTTTTGCGCTTTGCGCTCTTGGCGTATCTGCTCGGCACGCTCGGCACGCTGCGCATTTTGCTGAATGCGTTTATCCTGCCGAGCCGCCGATTGAATGGTGTGAATATCGCGGGCGTTCTGCGCATGACGCGCCAAAAAGTGGTACAGCTGCGCCGGTGTTGTTTGCGTGAGCACCATTACCCACAGCCCCGTCATCAGCACCAAAAGGATATTGGCTGCCGGACGGCCGCACAGTGCCGTTAACGACCAGCCCAGCACCGCGCCCAAAACGCCGCCGCTCATGGGCCATGCCTTTTCGGCTGCTTGCGCATGGAGCTGCGCAATCCCCTGCAAAAAGTTGCCGGACGGGTCAGTTTTTGAAAAAGCAAAAAAGATGCCGCACAGCAATAGGATGGAAATAAAAAATTTAATTGACTTTTTAATAATGGGGAGTCCGACTACCACACGCAGTGCCAAATAAATCAAAATTGGCCCAAGCACATAAGCGCCAACGCCAAAAATACCAAAAATGATATTGGAGCGAACCCAAGCCCAAACAGAGGCACCTTTCACAAACACCAGTGCCAAAACCAGAACGGCTGCACCAAAAATAAAAATACTCCATTCCGGTGCCAAGTCGGCAGCCGGTTTTGCCGCTGGCGCTTTCCCTGTTTTCTTTTTTACGCTCTGCGTACTTTTTTTCCCTGGTTGCTTTTTTGTTGCCATTCCTGCTTCACAAGCCCCTTTTCCCGATTTGTCCCAGCAAATCCGTTCAATCTTCTCGTGCTGTACGGCCAACGCTTCCCCCGTACACAAACACTTCTGCACCTTAGCGACCAACAAGCTGTTTTTCGTCAATATGACCAAAAAACACCATAATTTCGCCATTGAAAGAGGCCGCTTTTAGGCGATATTTCCTCATTATCAAGATGCACATTATCTTCTAATATACCACTAAAACGCATAGGGCACAATCCTGAATTTGAAAAAACAAGTGAAAATTTATGATTTTGCCTTTGCCTCGATGCTTCGATATAAAAATTGCATGGCATCGCTCAAGCCGCCCAATTCGTCAATCAATCCTTCACGTACAGCGCTTTCCCCGTCAAGCACGCTGCCGACATCCATGACCAATTCGCCGGTGTGCATCATCAATTCGGTAAACCGTTCGGCACTGATGTGTGAGTGTCTTGTCACAAAGCCTGTAATACGCTGCTGCATCTGTTCAAAATAACGCATGGTTTGCGGCACACCCAGCACCAATCCCGCATGGCGAACCGGGTGAACCGTCATCGTGGCAGTTGGCACAATAAAGCTCCGCTTTGCCGCCACTGCCAAGGGAATACCAATGGAGTGGCCGCCTCCAAGCACCAGCGTTGCCGTCGGCTTATGCAGCCCGCTGATGAGTTCTGCCAGCGCCAAACCGGCCTCCACGTCTCCGCCCACCGTGTTCAAAATGACAAGCAGCCCTTCAATATTGGGGTCTTCTTCAATCGACACCAGCTGCGGGATCACATGCTCATAACGGGTTGTCTTTTGATCCTGCGGTGCCAGCGAATGACCTTCAATTTGTCCGATCACCGTTAGACAGTGAATGGCATGTGCTCCTTTTGTGCGCAGTACGCTGCCTGTTTCCAGCATATATTCTTTCTCCAGTTCGTCTTCGTTCACCGTTTGCGGGATTTTACTTTTTTCAGTCTTTTTTGGCATATCCGTTCATCCTTTCCCTGTTGTGCTTATCAGCTTTGGTTTACGAGCGACAAAACGCTCTCCCCTTATCTTGGAACACAGGAAAAGACTTTATGCAAAACTGCATGGAAAGAAGTAAAAATGAATCCTCCGCCGTGAATGGCCGAAAGCCGCTTGCAAAAACGTACTGCAAAAGAAAAAAATCAAAAGGGAAAGCACCGACCCGATAAGAGCCGATGCTTGGTTCCTAAAATAATCGATTATGCATCAAACAAACCGCAGGACAAATAACGCTCCCCGGTGTCCGGCAGAAGAACAACAATCGTTTTCCCTTCATGTTCCGGCAAACGCGCTTGCTCGATGGCCGCCCAAAGGGCTGCGCCCGAGGAAACACCCACCAAAAGCCCTTCTGTTCGAGCCGCCAATGCCGCCGTTTGATAAGCCGCTTCCTGCGAAACAGGCATCACCGCATCATAAATACCGGTGTTCAGTACATCCGGCACAAAGCCCGCGCCAATTCCTTGAAGTTTATGCGGTCCCGGTGCTCCGCCCGACAACACAGGAGAATCTTTGGGCTCTACCGCAATGACTTTCACATGCGGCAGCTTTTCTTTTAGATAACTGCCTACACCGGTAATCGTTCCGCCGGTGCCGACGCCTGCCACAAAAATATCTACTTGGCCGTCTGTATCCTCGTAAATTTCAGGACCGGTAGACAGCTGGTGCGCCTTGGGATTAGAGGGGTTTTCAAACTGACCGGCCAAAACTGCCCCGGGAATTTCCTGTACCAGTTCTTTTGCCCGCTCAATCGCGCCCTTCATTCCTTTTGCTCCCGGTGTTAGTACAAGTTCTGCTCCATATGCTTTCATCAAGCTGCGCCGCTCCTGCGACATTGTTTCAGGCATCACAAGAATGACACGGTAGCCCTTCGCCACACCAAGCGCAGCCAGGCCAATGCCCGTGTTGCCCGAAGTGGGCTCTACGATAACGGTTTCTTCATTCCAGCGCCCATCTTGTTCGGCATCTTGAATCATCTGACGTGCAGCACGGTCTTTCACCGAGCCTGCCGGATTAAAATATTCCAGCTTTGCCAATAATTTTGCTTTTAAGTTGAGCTGTTTTTCCAAGCGTGAGAGCTCCAAAAGCGGAGTTTTGCCCACAAGTTCCTCAACGCTGCGATAAATTTGTGCCATAACATGTCACCCTTCCTATTTTTATGTTTATATGTCTACCAGTTTTGTGAATTTTTTTGATTCTAGCACAGAGCGCTGTCCCTGTCAATTAGCTTTTTTGTTAGTCATAGCTAACAGAAATACAACGTTTCTTCCCCCGAAACGCTTTCTCGTCCATTGACAAAAAAATCCAACTGTGATATGGTATCAACAGTTAGCAAGAGATAACTCAAGCCGAACCATTTTTATTGGGAGGAACGTTATGAATTTGACACAAGCCGTGATTGGGCAAGAATATCTCGTCAAGGATATTTCAACCGAAGATGAAGAATTGAACGAGTTTTTATTTACGCTGGGCTGTTATAGCGGCGAACCTGTTACGGTTGTATCTCAATTGCACCAAGGCTATGTTATTTGTGTGAAAGACGGGCGATACAACATTGACAAAAATCTTGCACAGGCCATTTTAATTTAACGTGCGCTTTTTGCAGCTTTGCAAAGAGGAGCTTCTTTTTGCAAAGCTGCGAATGCCCTGCATCTGGCATCAGATGCTTTTTTAATGCACATCAGTTAGTTTTTGCTAATCAATAAATGTGATTGGCATGAGCAATAAAAACTTGTGAGAAAGAAGATGATTGGTATGAGAATTGCACTTGCAGGCAATCCTAACAGTGGCAAAACCACCATGTACAACGCATTAACAGGACGCACCGAGCGCGTGGGAAACTGGGCGGGCGTTACGGTTGACAAAAAGGAAAGCCCTATCAAAAAAACTTTCTGCGGCGCTTACAGCGACTTAGTGGCCGTGGACCTTCCGGGTGCTTACTCCATGTCTCCCTTCACCTCAGAGGAGGGCATTACCAGCGCCTACGTCAAAAACGAGCATCCAGATGCTATCATCAATATTGTGGATGCGACCAACCTCAGCCGAAGCTTATTTTTCACAACGCAGCTGCTTGAACTCGGCATCCCTGTTGTGGTAGCATTGAACAAGAGCGATATCAACGAGAAGAAGGAAACCAAAATTGACACTGCCTTGCTTTCTCAAAAGCTTGGGTGTCCCGTTGTAGAAACCGTTTCTACTTCTTCGGCTCATCAAGGATTGGCACAGGCCGTTCAGGCGGCAGCTTGCGCGCAAGGCAAAGGCCAAGCCGCTCCCTATGTACAGGATGACATCGATCTTCATGATAAGCAAGCCGTAGAGCAAGCCGATCGCAAGCGTTTTGCTTTTGTCAATGAGCTGGTATCCCAAGTGGAAACCAGAAAGGTGCAGACGGCACAGCACACGAAACAGGACAAAGTGGACGCTATTGTTGCACATCGCTGGCTTGGCATTCCGATTTTTGCGGTTGTGATGTGGCTTGTATTTGACATTTCCCAGTCCACTGTCGGCCCGTTCATCGCTGATTTCCTTGTTGGCTGGATTGACGCTTTCAAAGAGTGGGTTGGCACCTTGGTGTCCGGCGCCTCCCCCTTCCTGCAATCCCTGCTGGTGGAAGGCATCATCGGCGGTGTCAGCGCCGTTGTCGGGTTCCTGCCGCTTGTCATGGTAATGTACTTCCTGATTGCTTTGCTGGAAGACTGCGGATATATGGCGCGTGTAGCCGTTGTCATGGACCCGTTTTTCAAGCGTGTCGGCCTGTCGGGCAAATCCATTATCCCCATGGTAATCGGTACGGGCTGCGCCATTCCGGGCGTTATGGCGTGCCGCACCATTCGCAATGAGCGCGAGCGCCGCACCACCGCAATGCTGACACCGTTCATGCCGTGCGGAGCAAAGCTTCCCGTCATTGCACTATTTGCAGGCGTTTTTTTCAATGACGCTTCTTGGGTGGGTACGCTGATGTATTTCGTCGGCATTGTGCTCATTTTGCTGGGTGCTTTACTGGTGCTGAAAATCACCGGTCATAAATACCGCAAATCGTTCTTCATCATGGAGCTGCCCGAGTACAAACTGCCCAGCTTAAAACGCGCTGTTTTGTCGATGCTGTCCCGCGCAAAAGCATTCATTATTAAGGCTGGAACCATTATTCTTGTGTGCAATGCCGCTGTACAGATTATGCAATCCTTTAACTGGAGCCTTCAGCTTGTCGAGGAAGGGGCAGAAAGCACTTCTATTCTTGCCACAATCGCCTCTCCCTTTGCGCTGATTTTAATTCCGCTCGGCTTTGGCACTTGGCAGCTGGCCGCAGCCGCAGTTACCGGCTTTATTGCCAAGGAAAACGTGGTGGGTACACTGGCTGTTGTATACGGCATTTCTAACTTTATCGACACCGATGCGCTGGTTTTAACTGGAGGCGCCAACGAAGTCGCCTCGGTGATGGGGCTTTCCGCGGTTGCTGCCCTTGCTTATTTGATGTTCAATCTGTACACACCTCCCTGCTTTGCAGCCATCGGCGCAATGAATTCTGAAATGCAAAGCCGCAAATGGCTCTTTGCAGGCATCGGCCTTCAGCTCAGCACGGCATATGTGTTATCGTTCCTCGTTTACCAAGTAGGCACACTGGTTACCACCGGCTCTGTCGGCATAGGCTTTGTACCGGGATTGGTGGTTGTTGCCATTATTATCGCTATTATCGCATCGCTGATTGTGCGCACCAACCGACAGCTTAGCACAGAGTATGCGCTGCACCAAAAGGTTCAGGCGTAATTTTTGCAACGCTGCATGGTTCGCACCGGCGCACATTGAAAAAGGAGTGTTTGTTTTATGCTCGATTTTTTACTTGCCGCTCTGATTCTGGGGCTGCTCGCCGCCGCAATTCGCTACATTGTCAAAGCAAAAAAAAGCGGCGTCAAGTGCATCGGCTGCCCGTCCTCCGGCTCGTGTTCGTCTCACAGCCACTCTTCCTGCGGGTGTTCCGGCGGATGCGGTAATTGCTCCGGCTGCGGCCATCATTCTTCCTAATTTTTGTTCTGCTGCAAGGCTGTGTCTGCTTTCCCCAGGCTGACACAGCCTTGTTTGTGTGTATTGTTTTGCTATTGTTCTGAGAGACGATGTCCTGGGCCGATAGATTGACAAGCGTTTTTAAAAGTAATATATTATTATAGTAACAACATGCGCCGGTATTGCTGAATACTTGCGCAGAGAGGGGTTGTTTTGAAAAAATGGGAAAGACAATAGCACAGAAAATTCTTGCAGCGCACCTTGTAGACGGTACACCGTCTGTGGGAAATGAGGTTGGGCTGCGCATCGACCAAACTTTGACACAGGACGCAACCGGTACCATGGCTTATTTGGAATATGAAGCCATGGGGATCCCTCGTGTCAAAACGGAGCTGAGTGTGGCATATATTGACCACAACACACTCCAAAACGGCTTCATGAATGCAGACGACCATCGTTTTATCCGCACCATTGCGAAAAAAATCGGCGTTCGTTATTCACGTCCCGGCAACGGCATTTGTCATCAGGTACATTTAGAGCGTTTTGCCTGCCCGGGAAAAACATTGATTGGCTCTGACAGCCATACCCCCACTGCGGGCGGCATTGGCTGTTTGGCGATGGGCGCAGGTGGACTGGATGTGGCTGTTGCAATGGGCGGCGGCGCTTACTATATCCCCTACCCCAAAATGGTGCTTGTTCGTTTGACCGGCGCACTGCGTCCCGGCGTCAGCGCAAAGGACATCATCTTGGAGGTACTGCGCCGGATGACAGTCAAAGGCGGCGTGGGAAAAATTATTGAATACGGCGGGGAAGGCGTTGCAACACTCAGTGTTCCGCAGCGTGCCACCATCACAAACATGGGCGCAGAGCTTGGCGCTACCACTTCGATTTTCCCGTCGGATGAAGTGACAAAAGCCTTCTTAAAAGCGCAGGGCCGCGAGAAAGACTGGGTTGCTTTGTCGAGCGACGAAGATGCCGTTTATGACGAAACCTTGGAAATCGATTTGTCCGCTCTGGAACCGCTGGCAGCATGTCCGCACAGCCCGGATAATGTAAAGCCCGTGAAACAACTCGCCATGACCAAGGTAGACCAAGTCTGCATTGGCAGCTGCACCAATTCCAGCTACACCGATTTGATGGCCGTAGCCGCTATGCTGAAAGGCAAAACGGTTCACCCCGAAGTGAGCTTGTCTATCGCACCGGGCAGCCGCCAAGTGCTTTCGATGCTGAGTGAAAACGGCGCATTGACCGATTTGCTCCAAGCGGGCGCACGCATTTTGGAATCAGCCTGCGGCCCGTGCATCGGCATGGGACAAAGCCCCAACTCGCAGGGCGTATCGCTGCGTACTTTCAACCGCAATTTTGAAGGCCGAAGCGGAACAGCAGATGCCGGTGTGTATCTTGTCAGCCCGGAAACGGCGGCTGCAAGCTGTTTGACCGGTTATATCACCGACCCGCGCACTCTGCCGATTATCCCTGAAACTCCGCCGGTAACGCAGTTCCCCATCAACGACAACATGATTGATTTACCGGCCAGCGACGCGGATTACGAACAGGTTGAAGTGCTGCGCGGGCCGAACATTAAGCCCCTGCCGCAGGCTGCTCCGTTGGAAGACGAGCTTTCTCTGCCGTGCCTGTTAAAGGTAGGCGACAATATCACCACCGACCACATTATGCCTGCCGGAAGCAAGATTCTTCCCTACCGTTCTAATATTCCGCACCTTTCACAGTATTGCTTTGAGGTGTGTGACCCCGATTTCCCGAAACGTGCCATGGCTGCACAAGGCGGATTTATTGTCGGCGGTGCAAATTACGGCCAAGGCTCCTCGCGCGAACACGCCGCGCTGGTTCCCCTTTATTTGGGCATCCGTGCCGTGATTGCGAAAAACTTCGCGCGCATTCACAAAGCCAATTTGGTGAATGCCGGTATTCTTCCGCTGGAGTTTGACAACCCCGAAGATTACGACCGTATTTCCCTTTCCGACGAACTTCGCTTAACGGGAGTTTTGAGCGGATTGGAAACCGGCTGCGTCATGATGACCAATCGAACGGCGGGCAACGTGATTCCTTTGAAGTGTGACATCAGCGCCCGCCAAGCTGCTGTGATTCGTGCCGGCGGTCTTTTGAACTATACGCGCGAGCAGACAAAATAATTTTCATATTCTACCGCTGTGAACGAGAACGGAGGAAATAAAATGTACAACATCCCCCAAGCACAAGAAAAATTCGCCGCACTGATTGAAGCACAGAAAAAGCGTGTTGCCGCAATGCGTGAACAAGGTGACTTTGTGGATTATAAAGCGCTGGATCAAATTGTAATCGGTATTTGCGGCGGCGACGGCATTGGCCCGACCATCACAAAAGAAGCGCAGCGTGTCCTTGCATTTTTGCTGCAAGACGCTGTGGCACAGGGCAAGGTTGTATTTCGTGAAATTGACGGTTTGACGATTGAAAACCGTGCCGCACACTTGAAGGCTATTCCCGATGACGTTTTGGCAGAATTAAAAGCATGTCACGTCATTTTAAAAGGCCCGACCACTACCCCGCGTGCAGGCGATGAATGGCCCAACATTGAAAGCGCTAACGTCGCTATGCGAAAAGAACTGGATCTTTTTGCGAATGTTCGCCCGGTTAAGGTTCCCGAACAGGGCATCGACTGGACATTCTTCCGCGAAAATACCGAAGGTGCTTATACGCTGGGCAGCTGCGGATTTGAAACGGAAGACGGTATTTCCATTGATTTTACCGTTACCACTACGGACGGTACGCAGCGCATTGCTGAGCTTGCTTATGATTATGCACACCGCAATGGAAAAAAGCGCGTATCTATCGTTACAAAAGCCAATATTGTCAAAGAAACCGATGGTAAGTTCCTGCGTCTTTGCCAAGAAGTCGGCAAGCGCTATCCTGAAATCACCACAGATGACTGGTACATTGACATTATGACAGCCAAGCTTGTGGACGAAAAGCGCCGCAAGGACTTCTCTGTCTTTGTGCTGCCGAACCTGTACGGCGACATCATTACCGATGAAGCAGCTGAGTTCCAGGGCGGCGTCGGCACCGCCGGCAGCGGCAATATCGGCAAGCGCTATGCCATGTTCGAGGCCATTCACGGCTCTGCCCCCCGCATGGTGCAGGAGGGACGCGCTCAATATGCAGACCCATGCAGTATGCTGCGCGCAAGCGTGATGCTGCTGTCTCATATCGGCTACCAAGAGCAAGCAAACAAGCTGGAGAGAGCGCTTGATATTTGCATGTTTGAAGAAAAAGCCATGACCGTAACAGGACGCGATACCGGCTGCACCTGCAGCGAATTTGGCGATTACGTCATGCGTACCATCGCCGCTTTATGATACCGAAATAAAAAGGTGGAACAAAACAATGTCTACACAAAACAAAGCATCCCTGCCCGTCATACGCCGTTTACCGAAGTATTATCGTTATATTTCCGATATGAAGAAAAACGGTGTTACCAAAATTTCTTCCAGCGAACTGGCAAGAATGATGGGGACAACTGCTTCGCAGGTGCGCCAAGACTTTAACTGCTTTGGCGGTTTTGGTCAGCAAGGAATCGGCTATCAACTTGATGTCCTTTGGGAGGAAATTAACCACCTCCTCTTTCACGACGGTAAATTAAACACTATTTTAATTGGTACCGGTCGTTTGGGACGTGCCATCTTTGGCTATTTGACGGCAGAAGCGCGCGGTTATCATTTGATGGCAGCTTTTGACTGTAACCCGGAAGAAATCGGGAAAAAACTTCCCGGCGATATTCCCATCAGTGATATTCGTAATTTATCTGCAGTTTGTGGCGGCATTGTGCCTGATGTTGCTGTGCTTTGCATTCCGCGTCAAAGCGCCATGCAGCTTGCACCCAAGCTGGTCGGCATGGGAATTAAAGGCTTTTGGAACTTCAGCCATTATGATCTTTCCGTGGATTATGACGGCATCACAGTAGAAAATGTCCACCTTGGCGACAGCTTAATGACTTTAGGCTATCGCGTGCGAAACGATTGAGAATATATTCTCTTAAAAAAGGAAGCCCCTATATGGTCAACAAAGACCATATAGGGGCTTCCCTCTTTTCTTGTTTCCGTTTGCAGATAACTGTATTAGGCGTTTTCCGTCTGTTTTGCCACCTGCATCATAATCGCACATTCCATTCTCTTTCGGAACAGTTCGCAGCCGTAAGCATGAATTCCGGTAATGCTTCCCGTTGCATGGTAGGCGTTTGCAGCACATCCGCCCGAGCAATACAGCTTTGCCCAGCAGGTTTCGCAATCCTTTCGAGCATAAGCATTGCAAAGCTTAAATTCATCGCGCAAAGCGGTATTCGTCACGCCGTCCCACACATTGCCAATGCTGTATTTCGGGTCGCCCACAAACTGATGACACGGGAACAGCTCGCCCCAAGGGGTCACCGCCAAATATTCCGTGCCGCTTCCGCAGCCGGAAATGCGCTTATAAATGCACGGCCCATGGTTCAAATCAATCATATAGTGATAGAATACAAACCCTTTTCCCTCTTTGTCACGCTTGAGCATCTCTTTTGCCAGAATTTCATACTGCTCCAGCAAAACGGGCAAATCTTCTTTTGTCAGAGCATAAGGGTCGTTTTCCGAACATACAACCGGCTCAATGCTCAAACGGTCAAACCCGAGGTCTGCCATATGCAGAACATCATTGGTAAAGTCAATATTATTGTGGGTATACGTTCCGCGGATATAATATTCTTTATCGCCGCGCAGCTTTGCAAATTTTTGAAACTTCGGCACAACAACGTCGTAACTTCCCTGCCCGGCATAATTTTTACGCAAATGGTCGTGCACTTCTTTGCGGCCATCCAAGCTCATAACCACGTTATTCATCTCGCGATTGGCGAATTCAATCACTTCGTCATCTACCAAAACGCCGTTTGTGGTCAAGGTAAAGCGGAACTTTTTATTATGCGGTTCTTCCAGGCTGCGTCCATATGCTACGAGCTGCTTTACCACATCCCAATTCATCAGCGGCTCGCCGCCGAAAAAGTCCACTTCCAAGTTTTTGCGTTTTCCGCTGTTTTTCACGAGGAAATCCAGTGCTTGCTTGCCCACTTCAAAAGTCATCAAAGCGCGCTCGCCATGATAATTTCCCTGCGCGGCAAAGCAATAAGAGCAATTCAAGTTGCAGGTGTGCGCCACATGCAGGCAAAGCGCTTTTACCTCTGTGACACGCTTTTTAAAATCAAACGCCATGCCGGCATAAGTATCCTCTGTAAACAGCTTACCTGCATTTTTCAGTGCTTCAATGTCGTCCAGACATTGGAGCAAATCTTCACGGGCAACATCTTCCCGTTCACCGTATTTTTCAAGCATTGCGTTGATGATTTCCTCGCCGGTATGCTGCTCATACATAGCAATCATATCATAGGCAACTTCGTCAACGACATGCACCGAACCACTGAAAACATCCAGAACAATATTGTATCCGTTCAATTGATATTGATGTAGCAAAATCCATGTTCCTTTCTATTGCTGCCAAAACAAAATGTTTTGGCCACTCCATCCGTATCCGAAAAATACCGCCTGCCATGCCGGCAGACGGTATCAAGCATCCTATGCAAATCGCTTAGGCATCCTTTTCTTCGCTGTTTTCGCACAGCTGATTTGCAACGCCGCAAGAAGTTTTGCAAGCAGACTGGCAAGAAGTTTGGCACTCGCCGCAGCCGCCGTTCACAGCGCTCTTTGCCAAATCGCGTGTTTCAATTGTCTGAATACGGGTCATGTGAATCTCTCCTTTTGATAATTTGTATGGCAATGTGAAAACACATGTCCAAAGCTTACTATATTATACTATATTTTCCGGTCTTTCGTCAACTCTTTTGCGGGGCATCGTCCTTGTTTGCGCCATTTTGCCCTTGGCGGCATGCTGTTACACAAGGCCACTTCATTACGATAAACAGAATGACCATAATTGCAGCACATAACAGAATCGAGGTTTGTCCCCAGAAGGTAACAAACCAATACCCCGTCATCGTTCCGCACAAAAAAGCGCCGATAACACTGAAATAACGTCCTGCCGTTTTTGCACGTTCCCGCTGATGGCGAAAGATACCATAAAAGAGGTTTTCCACTGCACTGCGCAAGTTGCCGGTACAAAAGGTGGAAGCGTAGGAAAGTCCATGCGCTTTGCGAAAGGTGTTGAACTGCATGGCACAAACAAACGCCACCGCCACAATCACAACAGCATCATTGATTCCCTTTGGAAGAAAAGCAATAACAAAAAATACCACTGCCTCCAACAGCAGAACCCAATGCTGCCACAAAATGCTTTGCTGCGCTGTTTGTCTTGATCGAATCCACTCACTGGTAAACACTCCAGCAAAAAATGCTCCAATGGGTAATAGATAATAAACCGCATGTGGATTCCATCGGGATGCTTCAATGGCCAATAAAAGCAAATTTCCCGTTTGTGCATTGGCAAATACGCCCCCATGCAGCAAGTAGGTATATACCTCTAAAAAACCACCTACCCATGTAAGACATAAACCAACGCGCAGCCGTTCATGAAAAGGCATCTCGCCCGAGAGTGCAAGCACCTTTCTAAACAAGCTGTTGTGCATAAATAAACCTCTTTTCCTCGCCGGTTTCTGAAAAGATGTATCATCCAGAAACGCTCTCATTCCCTAAATGATGCCGCCTTATTTTCCAAGCCGGTATCAAGTGTTTGGAACTGTCTGATTATACGCTCACCTTGTGATAAACCTTTTTCCCCTTTTTCACTACAATGCCCGCCTCTAAGCGCTCGCGGGAAATTATTGCCATGGGGTCGGATACTTTTTCACCGTCTAATGCAACACCGCCTTGTTGAACCAGTCGGCGTCCTTCACCCTTGCTGGGTACCAACCCGGCAGCCACCAAAAGGTCTAAAATTCCAATGCCGTTCTCTCCAAGCAATGCTGCATCCAAAACCGTCGCGGGCATATTCTCCGCATCTGCTCCGCCGCCAAACAGGCTGCGTGCTGTTTCCATTGCCTTTTGGGCTTCTTCGGGCGAATGAACGAGACCCGTCAGTTCAAAAGCCAAGCGCTCTTTTGCAGCATTGATGGCCGGGCCGCTTGTCATGTCGATTGCATCAATCTCAGCAACAGGAACATCGGTCAACAGCTTCAAGCAGTTTTGCACTTCTGCGTCATCAATATTGCGCCAGTACTGGAAGAACTCATAGGGGCTTGTCTTTTCAGGGTCAAGCCAAACAGCGCCTTTTTCGGTTTTGCCCATCTTTTTGCCTTCGCGCGTTGTCAAAAGCGTAAAGGTCATGCCGTATACCTCGCGCTGATCGCAGCGGCGGTTCAGCTCTACACCGCCGATAATATTGCTCCACTGGTCGTTTCCGCCAAACTCCATTTTGCAGTCATATTCACGCGCCAGATGCAAAAAGTCGTAGCTTTGCATGAGCATGTAGTTGAATTCGATAAAGGAAAGACCCTTTTCCAAGCGGGTTTTAAAGCATTCTGCCGTCAGCATTTTGTTAACAGAAAAATGCACACCGATTTCGCGCAGAAAATCGAGGTAATTCAGCCCCAAAAGCCAATCGGCATTGTTTACCATCAGGGCTTTGCCCTCAGAAAAGTCGATGAATTTGCTCATTTGCTGTTTGAAGCAATCCGCATTGTGCTGAATCTGCTCTTTGGTCAGCATTTTGCGCATATCAGTCTTGCCGGTAGGATCACCCACCATCGTTGTACCGCCGCCTAAAAGCACAATGGGACGGTGGCCCGCCTGCTGCATTTTACGCATCACAATCAACTGCATAAAATGACCCACATGCAAGCTGTCTGCGGTGGGGTCAAATCCGGTGTAAAAAGTCACCTTTTCTTTTCCCAAAAGTGTGCGGATTTCCTCCTCGTTGGTCGCCTGTGCCACCAGCCCGCGCTCTTTCAGCCAGTCGAATACATTTTCCATTTCTGTTACCTCCTGTCAAGCCCTTTGGCTTGTTTTCTTTGCGGCAAAGAACGCAAAAACGCCCTCTGCCAAAAAATTGGCAGAGGGCGGAAAACCGCGGTACCACCTCTGTTCACCGTTTTCTCACGAAAACGGCCTCTGTGTGTCCATCAACACAACCACGCCGTAACGGGCGCACCCGGCAAGGCCTACTGATTTCTGTTCAGCCCGCTGCTCCGAGAGGTATTCACAAGCAGCGTCTGCTCCTTCCTTTCACCAAACCGGAAGGTTCTCTGTGCCAGACAGCGGCAAGCTACTTATTCTCATCCACGCATTTGCTACTTAGTATAATGCACCATACTTTATTTGTCAAGTTTTTTCTCTTGATGTGCCAGCTTGAGCATTTCGGCGGCATTGGCACGGGCAATTTCGGTAATCTGATTGCCGGAAATCATACGCGCCAGCTCGCCAATGCGCTGATCTTCATTTAATGTGGTAATATGCGTATACACACGGTCATTTTGCTGACGTTTTTCAATATAAAGGTGAATATCCGCCAAAGCCGCAATCTGCGCGGTATGGGTAATGCAAATCACCTGTTTGCCTCGTGAAGTTTCCTTCAGCTTTTGTCCAATCCGTGCAGCCGCCACGCCGGAAACGCCGGTGTCAATTTCATCATAAATCACCGTTGCCGTTTCATCTTGATCCGACAAAGCACTTTTAATGGCCAGCATAATGCGCGAAAGCTCACCACCCGAGGCAATTTTCGCCAAAGGCTTGGGCGCTTCGCCTGCGTTCGTAGAAATAAAAAATTCTACACTGTCCTGCCCCATAGACGCAAGCGGCCCTTTGCGGTGCTCAAGTGAAAAACGAATGCCGGGCATATTGAGAAAGCACAGCGACTCCGTGAGTTCCTCATTCAAACGCTCAAACGCTTCCAGCCTGCTTTGGGTTAGGCACTGCGCTTTTTCGCGCGCCGTTTCATATAGCTGCGCTTGCTTATCATAAAGCTGCGCCAAATGCTCCTCGCCGAACTCCATACTTTCCAGCTCGGCGCGTGCCTTTTGCAGATACTCCAACAGCTCGGGAACGCCGCAGCCATATTTCTGCTTCAAACGGTAAATGAGGTCCAACCGTTCCTCAATGGGTTCCAGCGCCTCTTCCCCATAACCTTGACGCTCCAATAAGCCGGCGGCTTCTTCCGCCTCATCTTTCAAAGCGTAAAATAAATCACGCAGGCGCTCAGACATTTCTGAAAATTCAGGCGAAAGTTCCGCCACTTCTTCCAGGGCCGCACAGGCATCAGACACTTGCTGAATCGCACCGGGAATTTCCGTGTCCTCCTGCCCCTCCAACGCAAGGTAAGCGCGGTTGAGCTGCTGCGCAATTTTCTGCGCGTGCAAGATTCGATTCCGCCTATTTTGCAGCTCGGCTTCTTCCTCCGGCTGCAAGTCTGCCGCCTCCAGCTCCTGTACTTGAAACTGCAGCAGCTCTAAACGCCGCTGCTGCTCCTGTGTATCCATGCTGAGCGCATCCACTTGTTTTTTCACCGTGCACAGCTCACGATAAACGCCATAATAGTCGCTGTGCAGCGCCTGATTTTTGGCATAAGCATCCAAAATTCCTAAATGACGCGAAGGGTCTAACAGGCTTTGGCTGTCGTGCTGGCCGTGGATTACCATTAAATCCGAACCAATCTCCCGCACCACAGAAAGTGAAGCCGGCATTCCGTTCAAACGGCACTTGGTTTTGCCGTCTGCGCCAATTTCTCGGTACAAAAGCAGCTCCTCCTGCACCTCATAACCCGCATCTTCCAGCTTTTTAATTGTCTTTTCGCCCAAATTGCGAAAAGTGGCATAAATTTTTGCCTTTTCTGCGCCGGTTCGCACCAAATCACGCGAAGCTCGATTGCCCAAAATCGCATTCACGGAGTCAATGACAATCGACTTACCCGCACCTGTTTCACCGGACAAAACGTGAAGTCCTTGGCCAAAATGCACCGTTGCCTTTTCGATGACTGCTACATTTTCAATTGTTAATTCACAAAGCATAGCAACCTCTTTTTCCGTCAACGGTTTACAAACTCCGACAGTTTTTCGCACAGGCGGCGTGCATCCTCCTCAGTTCTCATTAAAACCAAAAAAGTGTCGTCACCGGAAAGTGTTCCGACAATTTGATCCCATGAACGCCCATCAAACACCTCGCAAGCGGCGTTTGCCATACCGTTGTAACATTTTACTAAAACAATATGTCCCGCATAGTCGACATGAACAACGCTTTCCCGGAAAATTGTCTCAAACCGAGAAGGAGAATGCGCGTTTTTTCCACCGTTTGTGACAGCCACATAACGGTAACGCCCATCCTGATCGACAGATTTCACCAAACCCAGCTCACGAATATCGCGCGATACGGTTGCTTGTGTCACAGAAAAGCCTTGGGCTTTCAACTGTGCCAACAGCTCCTCTTGCCGATCAATCTGCTGAGTTTGAATCAATTCTAAAATTTTGGCATGGCGTTCATTTTTCAAAAAACTTCACCTTCCTTTTAATTTTTTATCAATTGCACGAAACTGTTCCGCTTCATCAAAACTGACAAGCGATATAGTGCGCTGTCCCAAGGTTACTTCCACCGTTTCATCCGAATAAACCGTGGGGCCTTCCGTTCCGTCGCAGCACAGTACCGCACCTTCCTGTGAAGAAACCACTCGGATCAGCAATTTACGCTGTGCAGAAAACACCATCGGCGGGCTGTGCATACTATGCGCACAGATGGGCGTTACCACTAACCCGCTGATTCTTGCGTCCAGCACCGGGCCGCCCGCACTGAGCGAATATGCCGTAGAGCCCGTGGGCGTTGCCACTACAACGCCATCGCCGCGATATTCATTCACTAATGTACCGTCACAGTAAATGCGCACATCTACGGTCTGCCCCACCCCTTTTTTGGATAAAACGACATCATTCAGCGGAAAAACTTCAAAAAAAGAGCGTCCACTAGTACGAACCGCCAGCGTTGTGCGCTCGTCCACCTTCCAGTCGCCCGACACGAGGCGCTCCAGCTTTTCGTGCTCGCCGCTTTCCGCCGTTGCCAAAAAGCCCATCCGGCCACGGTTGATGCCCATAATGGGCTTTCCCGCTTCCATTGCTTTGCGCGCCGCATGGAGAATGGTGCCGTCGCCGCCAATCGTAACGATGACATCACATTCGGACAAAGCTTTTCTTTCGTCCATCCAAATAGCGTATTCCGCCTTTAATTCGTCACGAACAGTTTCATCCATAAAAATTTCAGCGCCGAGCTGAGCAAGCTCTTCCATCACATGGACTGCCGTTTTACGCGCGGCGCTTTTGCTGAGGTTTGGGATGAGATAAATTTTCATCATGCATTCACCTGTAAGTTCTGATGTGCCTGCTCAACCACCAAAGCAATTTCCTCTTGGGAAGGCTGTGCATCTCCCTGCTTTTTCACATACATCAAAAACTCAATATTGCCCTCCGGCCCTTTAATGGGAGAATGGTCTAATCCCAAGACGGAAAAACCGTTTTCCAAAGCATAGGAAATGGCTTGATGCAGCACCTCACGGTGCGTTTGCGCTTCGCGCACCACGCCCTTTTTTCCTACCTTTTCTTTCCCTGCTTCAAACTGCGGTTTTACCAGACACACTCCCTGTGCATCGGCTGTTGTCACAGCAGCGGCGACAGGAAAAATGTGTTTGAGCGAAATAAAGGACACATCCACGCTGAAAAACTCGACAGGTTCTTCCAACATTTCCGGGGTTACATGGCGAATATTGGTGCGCTCCATATTTTTCACGCGCTCATCGCAGCGCAGCTTCCACGCCAACTGCCCATAGCCCACGTCAACGGCATATACCTTTTTCGCCCCATTTTGCAGCATACAGTCGGTAAAGCCGCCGGTAGAGGCGCCAATATCCATGCACACTTTCTCGGAAGGAGAAACCGGGAACACCTGCATGGCCCTTTCCAGCTTTAATCCGCCGCGGCTGACATAGCCAATGTCGTGGCCGCGTACCTCTACATGGGCCTGTTCATCAATCATATTGCCGGGCTTGTCGCTTTTCTCCTCGTTGACAAACACAATTCCCGCCATAATCAGCGCTTTTGCGCGCTCTCTGCTTTGCGCCAAACCATGTTGGCACAGATATTGATCTAAGCGAATTTTCAAAAACCGTCCACCTCTTTCAACGTCTGATATAACGCCTGCGCGTTCAACCCAAAATGCTCGCGCAGTTCATCAGCCGTTGCGGTAATGAGATGCAGCGAATCCACGGCAACAATATGGTAGCGGCAAGTGACGCCGTGAGTCATCAGCTGTGTCGCCGTATGCTCGGCAATGCCGCCGCCGTGAATGCCTTCTTCGGCAAAAATTACAGTGCGATAGCGCGCGGCAATTTCCCAAATATTCTCCGGCAGCGGATGCAAGACATTCAGCTTCAGCACATCCACAGCTACACCGCTGCTTTGCGCCAACTGCGCTGCCTTCAGCACTTCTTTTGTCTGCGCACCGTAAGTGATCAATAAACACTTCGCAGATGCGCCGTCCTCTTGATAAAGATCAAATTCTTGACCCGTACACCCCAATTTTGCCAAAGTCTCATCCTCGGCGCCGCGGGGATACCGCAGCGCACGCGGGCCGCTTTGCTTCATCAGCGTTTCCAGCCAGTATTCCAGCTCTGCATAATTGCACACACTCACCAAGCGCATTCCGTCGATACTGGACAAAAAAGCGGTGTCGTACACGCCTTGGTGCGTGTCGCCGTCGGCAGGTACCAACCCGGCTCGGTCAATGGCAAACAGCACATCTGCGTGCATCAAATTGACATCATGAATAATTTGGTCGAACGCACGCTGCAAAAACGTCGAGTAGATCGCTGCCACAGGCTTCATGCCATTCGCAGCAAGCCCCGCCGCAAAAGTAACAGCGTGCTGCTCAGCCATACCAACATCAAAAAAGCGCGGCTTATGCTGCTTATAAAAAAACTGCAAACCGGTGCCGTACTTCATAGCCGCGGTAATAGCGCAAATCCGCTTATCTTCGTTGCCCAGCTCGGCCAGCTTTTGGCCAAAGACATTGGAAAACGAAAGTGTCGGGGAAATTTCGGGGTCGGTTAAATCGTTGGCATTAAACGAGGATACTCCGTGAAACTCACCGGGGTTTCGTTCAGCCGGCAAAAAGCCATGCCCCTTGATGGTACAGGCATGAACCAGCAGCGGCGCATACTGTTCGTCCCGGTACGCCGAAAAAAGCGTACACATTTCAGAAATATCATGGCCGTCAATGGGGCCAACGTATTGAAAGCCCATATCCTCAAACATGGTAGAGTGATAAATCGACCGTCGAATGGCCGACTTAGCCGATTGCAGACAGCTTTTAATCCCTGATCCCAATAAAGGCAAACGATCCAGCACGGTTTCTACATCGCGTTTTGCTTTAAAATAACGCGGTGCGGTGCGCAGCTTAGTAAAATACTGGGCAATCGCCCCAACATTTTTGGAAATGGACATTTTGTTGTCGTTCAAAATGACAATCAAATTGTTCAAATTCCGAATATTGTTCATTCCCTCGTAAACCATACCGCCGGTAAAAGCACCGTCACCAATAATCACAATGACTTTGCCCGGCTCTCCTTTCAGCTTTTTGGCTTGTGCCAAGCCAATAGCCGCAGAAAGGGAGGTATTGCCGTGTCCGGCAACAAAAATATCATGCTCGCTTTCCTCCGGTTTCGGAAACCCGGAAATTCCGCCGCGCTTGCGCAAAGAAGCGAACCCTTCGCGGCGGCCTGTTAATAATTTATGGGTGTAGCATTGATGGCCAACATCCCAAACCAGCTGGTCGCGCGGAGAGGAAAACACCCAGTGAAGCGCAATGGTCAGGTCAATCGTACCTAAGTTCGATGATAAGTGACCGCCTGTTTTCGACACGCTGTCAATTAAAAAGGCGTGAATTTCCTCACTGAGAAGCGGCAGCTGATCTCTTGACAATTTTTTTAAATCGTCAGGAGAATCGATGCGTTCCAATAACGCCATATCTTTCACTTCCTTCTATCGGCATGGTGCAGATTGCCGCAAAGCATTCCAGCTCCTTATAATCAAGGCGCAGGAATCAACATGGCAATTAAAATTCCCAGCAGTGCGCCGGAAAGCACCTCAATAGGAGTATGCCCCACTTTTTCCTTCAGCTTTTTGAAATCGCCGTTAAAGCCATTTTCTTCCGTATCGAAAAACATTTTATTCAGCAGTTTTGCCTGCTCGCCTGTTTCGCGTCTTACGCCCATGGCATCATACATAACAATGGCAGCCAAAATAAAGGAAAGCGCAAACGCCGGCGAATGAGGGCCTTCACTGTTAGCGGCTGCAAGAAAGGTGGAGCACACAAAAGCGGAGTGTGCGCTCGGCATTCCGCCCGCGCCCCAAAGGCGCTCCGCGTCAAATTTTCCGCTCAGCAGGTAGTTGATAATTGTTTTCAGCACTTGAGCAGACAGCCACGAAAGCACCGCAACCGACAAAATATAATTTCCAAAACAAAAACTTTGTAAAAATCGAAGCATTTTATCTTCCCCTTACTGTTTGCGCTCGGCCAACGATAGTGCCAAAGTGCGCAAAAACGATGCAGACTCGCCAAAGAGTTCCAGCGCATCGCAAGCATTTTTTGTTTTTTCTTGTGCCATACGGCGCGATTCTTCTAAACCGTACAGAGTGACAAAGGTCGACTTTCCGTTTTCCCTGTCACTTCCCACCGGCTTGCCCAATTCTTCACTGGTGGAAACCACATCCAAAATATCGTCCACAATCTGAAACACCATTCCCACCTGTGCGGCATAATATTCCAGCGCGTTTTTTTGCTCTTTAGAAGCACTCGCGGCAACCGCACCCAACAGAACAGCTGCTTTAATGAGCTTTCCCGTTTTGTTGGCATGAATTTGTTCAAGCTGTCGGGCATCTGCGCGCACTTGCTCAAAGCGCAAATCCAGCTCTTGCCCGTAAATCATTCCTCTTGCACCCGCAGCGCCCGACAGAACAGATACGGCTTCCACGCTGGCATTCGGCGCATTGCAAAGCACCTCAAACGCCGCCGTCAACAAGGCATCCCCTGCGAGCAGAGCCGTTGCTTCTCCAAAAGCTTTGTGGCACGAGGGCTTTCCACGGCGCATATCGTCGTCGTCCATGCACGGCAAATCATCGTGAATGAGCGAATAACAATGCAGCATTTCAATAGCCGCAGCATAATCGGCAGCCGTTTGCAAATCTCCGCCCAGCATATCGCACACCGCCAAACAAAGCACCGCACGAACGCGCTTTCCGCCGGAAAATAAGCTGTAACACGCTGCTTTGCCCACCTCGGAATCCTCCTCAAAGCAGGCGTTCGCTTGCCGTTCCAGCGCTTGCTGCGCCAAGGACAAATAATGCTCATATTGCTTTTGATATTCCATGCGGATGCTCCCCTTTCAAAAGTCGGCGGTACTTTGTTCAAAAACGCCGCCCGCTTCAATTTCCTGCACTTTCAGCTGTGCTTTTTTCAGTAAATCGTCACAGTAAGCGATATATTCCGCGGCCTTGGCATACAGCTTAATGCTCTCCTCCAGGCCGGTTTCTTCCTTTGCCATAGTGTCCAGCAAAGCTTCCAGCTCGGCTGCCGCCTGCTCAAAGGTTGTTCCTCGTTTCATTCGTTCTCCTTCCCCGTGCGGCGAACTTCGTCCACGGTGCAAACGGCTTGGGCATCTGCCATCACCACGGTCACACAATCGCCCGGCGTCAAACTCTTTGCATTTTTCAGCGTTATATTCCCGCGTTTGACAACAGCATAGCCACGCGCCAGCACACCGTACGGGTTTAACGTTTCGGCCACCTGTGCCGCATGTGCCAACCGCACCTGGGCCTCTTCCGTCTTGCGATGCATAACATCCTGCGCTTTGGTGCACAGCCGCCGGCAGAGCGCCTCCTTTTGAGAGAGCTTTGCCTTCACAATTTGCATCGAAGTGCTTGCCTGTCCTTTTTCCAGCCGCGCGCTTGCGTACGAGAGTTTTTGCATCATCAAGCGCTGGATGGCCGCGCCTGTTTGATGCACTGCCGCCAAGCGCTCTTGCATATCCGGCAAGGCAATTTCCGCCGCCGCACTCGGAGTGGGCGCACGGCAGTCCGCCACAAAATCCAAAATGGTAAAGTCAATCTCATGTCCTACTGCCGAAATCAACGGTGTGCGGCAGGCGTAAGCAGTGCGGGCAAGCATTTCATTATTAAATTCCCATAAATCCTCGCTGGAACCGCCGCCGCGCGCAACAATAATGACATCGCACTCGCCGCTTGCATCCAGCGTTTGAATGGCCTTCGCCACCTGCTGTGCCGCCTGTGCGCCCTGCACATTGGCCGGACAAAGCAAAAAGGATGCCGTCGGACAACGGCGGCGTGCCACATTAAAAATATCTTGAATTGCCGCACCCGTTTTCGATGTCACCAATCCGACGACTCGCGGCATTTTCGGCAAGGGCTTTTTATGCGCTGCATCAAACAAGCCCTGCTCGGCCAGTTTCTTTTTCAGCTGCTCAAACGCAAGCTGCATTGCCCCGCGTCCGTCCGGCAGCATACGCCGCACATAAATTTGAAAAGCGCCGTCACGCTCATAAAGAGAAACGCGGCAGCTCACCATCACGCGCATTCCGTTTTCGGGAAAAAAGGAAAGTCTTTGCGCGTCACTGCGAAACATAACCGCTTTGACACTTCCCGTCTCGTCCTTTAGAGAAAAGTACAAGTGTCCCGTTTTAAAGTGGTTCGTAAAATTAGAAATTTCTCCGGTTACGGACAAATTCTGCAAAAAAAGATCGTCTTCCAGCAAATCCTTCGCATAGCGATTCAACTGCGAAACGGTTATTGCTTGTTCCACTGCCCCACCTCGTTTGCGGCAATCAACGCCGCGCCGATTGCATTATCGCTGGAGAATTTACCCGGCACAAAAAAAACATCCTTTGCCCGTGCGCTTACTTGGCCGCGAATGACATCGCTGCTCATAACGCCGCCCGCACACACCACCGGCAGGCCGGGATAAGCCTCTCTGGCGTTTTGAATCATTTTCAGAACCGTCTGCGCAATGTAAGAAAGGCAGTAGTGGGCGACCTGCTCGGCAGGAGCTTCCTTTTTCATCAAGGCGTCGCATTGGTTTTCAAGCCCCGACAAACTGCAATTCATGCCGCGAACGCTCACCTTTGGCCGAACGGGTTCCCCCCATTTCTGCGCCAGCTCGGACACATACTGCCCCGCCGGAAACGGAAACCCAAGGCGAACCCCCACACGGTCTACTGCCTGACCCGCATACAAATCCTCCGAGCCGCCCAATACACTGAGTACCTCATATCCACGGCACAAAAGCATTTCCGTTGTACCGCCGGAAATGTGAAATACAATGCTTTCTTTCTTCCAAAGAGAAGGTTCGTTTGCCGCATAGAGCGCCGCAGCTACATGTCCCTGCTGATGTGTGGTAAAAACAGGAGTGGTTCCGCGCGCCAATGCAACGGCCTGCGCACAAGCTTTGCCCACCAAAAAGCACGGCATATAAGAGCCGTCCACAGGCCGCGGCTTCACTGATACGCCCACCGCGCCGATGCGTTCCAGCGGAACACGCGCGTTCAGCTCCTCGAGCATCTCGGGCAAAGCAGCGGTATGATGAAACACGGCATCGCTTTGCCGCAAGCCGCGCTGGCCCTCTTTCACAGGCAAAAAGCGTTTACTATCACAAACAACCTCTTTCGTATCGGTGCAGACCACCGCCAAAGAGGTTGCATAGTTGCTGGTGTCAACGCCCAGCGTCAGCATGTTTCAGACGCCTCTTTGCGGTCGCTGCGCGCCAGCGCACCCAGCACGCCGTTGATAAACTGGTAATCGTTATCACCGCCATACTTTTTCGCCAGCTCGACCGCTTCGTTGATGACGACGCTGTCCATATCCTGCCCTTCTGCATTAAAGCGCATTTCTGCCACGGCCAAACGCAGAACGGTTAAATTCACTTTGGGCAGACGCGCAAGCGTCCAATCCTTCAAGCGCGCTTCAATCATCGCGTCAATTTCCGGCAAATGCGCCGTCATATTGCACAGCAAAGCTTCGCCGTAAGCGTCCACGGCATATTCGCCGCACTCTCTCGAGTAAGCGATAATCTCCGCGAGCTCATCTGGACGAAACTCCACTTCAAAGGCTGCGATAAAGGCGTTTTCACGCGCGGTTCTTCTTGTTATATTCATGCTACATCCCCGTAAAATAAAGCCCCCCTGCACATTTGCAAGAGGGCTGACTTTCTCTTTCTTACTCTTCTTCGCTGTGCTGTGCTTGCGGCGAAGCAACCCCCGTAACCATTACATTGACCTTTGACACCGTAATGCCGGTCATGTTCTGGACGGCACTTTTTACATTTTCCTGTACTTTTTCAGAAAGTGCAGGAATCTTGCTTGCATACTGCACCTTCACATTGACGGTAATTTCCGCCACATCTTCAGAAAGCGTCACTTCAATCGGCTTTTTTAAAGCGGTAAGACCCATTTTGGAAAATAAGCCTTTCACACCCAGCGTGCCTGCGCTGAGCTCGCACACGCCGTCCACCTCAAGGGTTGCCATGCCTGCAACCTTCGCGATGACATCCGTAGAAATCTGCAAGCTTCCGCCGATGCTGTTGGTATTTGCCACATCCATAATCGAAAGACCTCCCTGCTCCAGGCAAACTGCCCGAGCCTGATTTAGTCATATTGTAACACACTCTGCCTGTTTCTACAATACCCTGTGCATATTTATAAAGTTACTTCTTGCTCGGTGCCTCTGCCCCGGCCATTTATTTTACCTCCACAATGCTGATATTCTGGGCCTGTACGCCGCCCTTATTCACAACAATATCTCGAATTTGAGTCACTTCGGCTTTTGTTAAGCCCTCGCTGCCGGTTTTTACCGCAATATTGGCGCTGCCCTCCTCTAAGAAGGCCACGCAGTCGGCAAAGCCTTTTGCCTTAATCAAATTTTCAATATCGCTTTCCAGCGTAATTCCCTCGATGACTGCCGTTAAATTCTCGGTAATGGTCTTTTTCTCCTCCTCGGTCAGCTGGGTGTTTTTCAAAGTAGACTGCATTTTATCGAGGGCTTCATCTCTGGTTTTCGTGCGGCTCAAACGCGCCTGTTCAAAATAGGCATCCGTGCTTTCCGCTCCGGCACTGACGAGCTGTGCATCGCCATAATTTTTGTCGGGCAGGGCTTCCAGCACCGGCTGTTCTTCTTGTGTTTCTACCACGGCGTTTGCGGCGGCGGCTTCGTGCATGGCATAGGGGCTGTCATTTTTGGCATACTCCCAATTGAGATACACCGCGACGCCCAAAGCTGCCGCCAAGGTTACGAGGGTGAGCTGTCTTTTGCTTTTTGCACTTTTCATGGATGGTTCCTCCTATCAAAATCAATGAATTAATTTTGCGATTGCATCGCCACCACGCAGACACGGCTTGTAGGGATTCCCAGCACGGTGGCCACCACTTGTGTAATTCGGCTTTCTACGGCAATGTCGCCGCCCCCTTCACAAATCACGGCGACGCCCTGCACCGTCGGCTGACGCATGGTTTCCACCAATGGCTGTTCGTCACTGCCGGAATCAAAAAACAAATGGCTGCTTTGGCCGTTGGTGCGGGCCAGCACCTCCTGTCCGCTTTCATCATACTGATGCTCGGTGTCAAGCTGTTCATCCTGTGCATAGATGGTTTCCCCCGCATCCTCTAAAGTAATCATAACCTTTACCTTTCCTGCGCCTTCTACCGTGCCGACAATTTCCTGCACTCTTTGTTCCAGCGCTTGCTCTTGGCTGCTTACGGAAAGCTCTCCGCTTGTCTGCGCCGCTGGTTTCTCGCTGTCCGTTGTGCTTGGCAAAAGCTCCGACGCGCCAAGCAATAAAATGCCGGCAATTCCCAAAGCGAACAGCGCGTTCTTTTTTCCTAACATCGCCTTGAGCCGGTCAGCCCACGGCTGTTGCTGTGCTGGTTTCATGTTGCGTTCCTCCTTGCACTTGTGTAATCGTCACATCTTCGCCAAGCTCCGCCCAAAGTTCCCGGCGTATTTCGTCAAAGGTTTCGCCAGCCGTCACCTCAACGCTTTGCACCAGCGCGCGGTCTTGCTGTACCTCAACGTGTACGGTTATCGGCACGCTGTACTTTTCGGAATATTGTTCACTCAACTGCCGCCCCGCCTGCTGTGCAGCGCTTGCATATGGGTCATACGCCGCTGTCGGTTCCGGCAGTTCGGAAGGCTGCCGCGAAAGCTGCCAATCGGCTTTTTGCCATGACGACGGAAAAACGCTTACTAAGATATATAGCGTAAGTACCAGTTTTATGACGGACTTTTTTTGCCGCGTATCACAAAGGCGTTCCAAAAGCCCGGCAGCGGCACACGCCATACATACACCAATCAGCCATTGCGAAAGCCCTTCCATTCTCATCCCCCGCTCCCCAGTAAAACCATTAGAATCGTTGAAGCAACGACGACAAAACAAAAAAAACAAGCAATGGACGCATACAGCCCCGTACATTCCGAAAAACAGGTCATCAGCTTACGGCTTTTTTCTGTGCCTAAGGCTCCCGCGCCAATTTCACAAGCCATAAATACTATTTTATATAACAGGCATTGTAGAATAATCGGAAAAAACGCCGCAGCAATCACCGCAATCAAAACAAATCCAATGCTGCCTTTCATCACCTGCATTCCGGCAATTACGCTGCCCAGCGCATCCGACACCGCACGCCCCACCACTGGCACGGTACTGCCCAGCAGAAATTTTCCCGCTTTGAGCGCCAAATTGTCCGCACTTTGGGCAAATACGCTTTGCAGCGTCATCAGAGCCGTAAACGCCGTGCCACACAGCGCCAACAGCCACTTGGACGCTTTCAGCACAAGCTGCGCCATGCGGGAAAAATCCAAAAGACTGCACATGCAAGCCATCGCAGAAAACGCCATACTGACTTGCGTAATCGGAAAGCCCGCCGCACACACTACGGCCACAATCAAATTGACGCCGCCGAAGAACAAACCGGTGTAAATGGCTGCGCTTCCCACTTGTCCGCAAGCCGTCAGGACAGAGGCAAAGACAGGAATAAAAGAAGCAAGGTAAGACTGCACCGTTTTCATTGCTCCTTGCAGCACTTCAAACAAGCCGGATAAGGAGGCCGCACACAGCACAAACACAGAAAGTGCCGTTACCATATCTATGATTTGCGCTCCCTCGGTGCTTTCCTGCCCACAAAAAGCTCTTGCCAGCGCCGCTGCAATCATCAAGGCGCAGAGTTTCGCCATGAGCTGAAACGGACGAACCGCATTTTCTAAAATTGAGCCAAACAGAATTTCCAGCCAATCGCTCAAGCTTGTTTGCTGAAACTCTTGTGAGGAAATCGGCGCTTCATCCAAAACATCCTGCCATTGTGCCGGAATTTCTACTTCCTGCGCAAACGCCGAAATTGAGAAAGCAAAAAAGAAAACAAGCCCTGCCAGCACTTTTACGAGAGTGTTAAAATACCGGCAACCAGAGACACTGCCTGCCGCAGAAGCGGCAGGGCCGCCGCAAGCATCAGCACCCGGCCGGCAAAATCGACCCTGCCGGCTAAGGCAGGTTGTCCGGCTTGGGCGCATAAATCCTGTATACATTGTGAAATCACCGCAATTCCAATGGTTTTCAGCACATAAAATAAATTTTCGCCGCCGGCTTGCTCGGTAAAAACCTGTACTTGCTCTATCACGGGCATTAAAACGTGTGCCGTACCCACCAAAATGGCAATACAGCACGCCAGCGCCGCCAAAATGGCATAACCGGAGTTGTAATGCTTGAGCAAGTCAACGACAACGGCTGCACATACCACAAGCCCGGCAATTTTGAACATTTCCTGCATCGTTACAGCGAAAATAATTCTTTGATGGTATCGAACAACACGCTGATTTGCCCGATGATCATCATCAGCACCACGATTAACCCGGCCAGTGTCGTCATCATCGCCTGTTCCTCGCGTCCTGAGCGAATTAAAAGTTGATTCAGCACCGCCACAATAATTCCGATGGCGGCAATTTTAAACACAAAATCAATATTCATGGTTCGGACTCCTTTTGATTACATCAACAGGAGCGACGCTGCCGCCCCCGCCGCAATTCCCATACTGCGATACAGCCGCCCTTGCGTGCGGGCGCATTCGCGCGCTTGTTCCCGGCTTTGCTCCAAGCACTGCCTTGCATAATCGAGCCTTCGGCAAACGCTCAAGGTATCTTCCGTACACAGTGCCAACACCGATTGTGAAAACAAATTCCACTCCATTGCCGGCACACTGGACTCCTGTCCGCTTTTTTGTGAAAAGCGCACTTTCAAACGTTCCGGCAAAGGCGCACAGCCGCTGAGCGGCATGGAAATGCCGGAGACATTCGCGGCACGTTCCAGCATGGTTTCCGTCTGGTCGGGCCTTTGTTCCAGCATAGCGCAGAGGGTCTGCAAAAACACCGCCATCTTGCCCAGCATTTCTTCTTTTTCTTTCAGTTTTCGGCTGTGCAGCGCCCCCACACCGCCGCCCAGCATCACAAGGCACATTGTCCCAAGCGCCTTAGCCGTCAGCATCCAAATCATACACTTGCCTCACTTGTCCGGGCGAAGCCCTGCCCTTTAAAAAAACCGCTTTTGAGAATGCGCCTGTCTGCACCAGCATCCGAACCGTCGGGCGTGTACAAAGCTCTTTTAAGCAATCGGCATGGACGGTTGCCACGACACACACACCGGCATTCACTGCCCTGCACACCGCTTCGGCATCCTCTTGCCCACCGATTTCATCACACACCAAAACATGAGGCGCAAAAGCACGCAGTGCATGCTGCATTCCGATATGCTTGGGATACCCTGAAAATACGTCGCAGTCCAGCGGGCGGTTTTGCACTGTCGGAAACAGCTCCTGCCGCTCGTCCACCACGCTGACACAGCACTGCATCGCCCATTGACGCACTAAGCTTCGGAGCAATGTTGTTTTGCCCGAAGACGGCTGACCCGCAATCAAAATTCCTTCACGCGGGGGCTGCGCAAGCCAGGGAGGAATTTCACAAGTGACATCACGCGCAATACGCAAATTGATTGATGCAATTTCCTGAACCGCATAGCTTCCGTCACTAAGCCGCTGGACTGTGCCGCAAACCCCGGCGCGGTGTCCGCCTTTTACCGGCACATAACCCTGATTGATTTGCTCTTGCATACTATGAACCGAATAACCGCACAATGCATGAAAGCACTCCTGCATTCCTGCTTGCGTCATGCAAAACGCACCGCAAACTGTTTGGGTCAATTTGCCTTCCCGGCTTAAAAAAGCTCGTCCGCACGCTTGATGCAGCACAACAGGAGCAAGTGCGCGCAGCCGAATTTCGGTAATCTCCTGCACCTGCTGAGGAGGCAGCCTCGAAAGCAGCGATGCAAGCTCACAAGGTAAAGAGGATACCGCTTGATAAAACGCCTGTGCCATCCGCGTTCCCTCCCTCATTTTCTGCTTGCTTCACTATATGAAAAAAGGACAGGCGGTAGAACCGTCTGTCCTGAAATCTGATCTGAAATTTTCGGTAAAAATAGGTGCAGGCTGATTAAATAGTACCTTGCTTGACCTCTTGCAACAGGCTTTTGCCCTTCAGAGCCGAAGCCGAGACGCCCAGATATTCGCAAACCGTCTGTGCAATACATGCAAAACTCATTCGTGTACCCAAATCAACGCCGGGACGTACCTTTGTGCCATACATTAAAAGAGGCACATACTCCCGCGAGTGGTCGGTGGAGGGCGTTGCCGGGTCACAGCCGTGGTCGGCGGTCAAAATAAGCAAGTCATCCTCCCGCAGCATCGGCAAAAGCTGCTTGAGCTGGCGGTCAAACGCCGTAGCTGCACGCGCATAACCATCGACATCGTTCCGGTGGCCGTAAATCATATCAAAATCGACTAAGTTCACAAATGCAAGGCCTTCAAAATCCTCTCCTGCTAACTGCATTGTCACTTCCATGCCGTGGTCGTTTCCGGTGGTGCGGATGGTGCGGGTCACGCCTTGACCTGCAAAAATGTCGTAAATCTTGCCCACGCCGATCACATCCATTCCTGCGTTTGCAATCGCATCCAGCATGGTGGGGGCAGGCGGCTTGAGCGAAAAATCGTGGCGGCGAGAAGTGCGTTTGAAATCCTTGGCACACGTTCCTACAAAGGGACGCGCAATGACACGCCCCACGCCATGCTCTCCCACGAGCAGCTCACGCGCCTGTTCACAGATTTCATATAAACGCTCCACAGGCACCACATCCTCATGGGCAGCAATTTGGAACACACTGTCGGCAGAGGTATACACAATGAGCGCACCCGTCTTTAAGTGTTCTTCACCGAAGTCCTCTAACACCTTTGTACCGGAATAAGGCCGGTTGCACAACACTTGGCAGCCCGTTTTTTCACAGAAAGCATCAATGACTTCCTTAGGAAAGCCATTCGGATAAGTGGGCAGAGCCTTGGGGCTTTCCAGCCCCGCAATTTCCCAATGGCCAATGGTGGTGTCCTTGCCGTTGGAAGCCTCCTGCAAACGGGCGAAGGCTGCTTTGGGCGCATTGCTTTTCGGCTTGCAGGAAACGCCGTCGATGTTAAACAAGCCCATCTCCTGCATCACCGGCATATCAAATTCACTGCTTTGGGCAATGGCCGCCAAGGTATTGCTCCCCTCGTCGCCAAACAGCGCCGCATCCGGCTCTTCCCCAATACCGAAACTGTCTAACACGATTAAAAACACTCTTTTTTTCATAGATTGCTCCTTTGCTGCATGGTGAAAGCCCTCTTGAATACACAACGGACACAGAAGGGCTACATTTGATACAATTATTATATCACAAGCAAAACCCTTTGTCACTTTCGGCGTTTTTATCATTCTTCACCCATATTTATTTTCAATTTTTTATAAAATCGCTGTAAAACTTTGTTATTTATTTGTTAATATCGTTTTTTTCGCCGTGGAGATATTGCGAATTTGAAAAAGAACATGTATAATGTGTAGGTAGTCAGATATTGATTGACATTATAGGAATAGGAGTGTTTTTGGAATGCGCAAAACAAAAATTGTTTGCACACTCGGTCCCTCGACCGAAAAAGACGGTGTTCTGAAGGAAATGATGCTCGCGGGCATGAACGTTGCACGCTTCAACTTTTCCCATGGCTCTCACGAGGAGCATAAAGGACGTTTGGTAAAGGTAAAAGAGCTGCGTGAAGAGCTCGGCCTTCCCGTTGCAGCTTTGCTGGATACGAAGGGCCCCGAAATCCGTCTGGGCGATTTCAAAGAGGGTCGCGTTCAGCTGAAAAAAGGTCAGAAGTTCACTCTGACGGCTCGTGATCTTGACGGCGACGAGACCATTTGCTCCATCACCTACAAACAGCTGCCGAACGATGTAAAGCCCGGCTCCCCCATTCTGCTGGACGACGGCCTCATTGGTTTGACAGTTGAGAGCGTAACCGATACCGACATCGTCTGCACCGTCAACAACGACGGCAAGGTGTCCAATCACAAGGGTGTAAACGTTCCCGGTGCAAAGCTGTCCATGCCGTACATGAGCGACAAGGACCGTTCCGACATCGAGTTCGGTGTAGATGAGGGCTTTGATTTCATCGCCGCTTCTTTTGTGCGCCGCGCAGACGACATCTTGGAGATTCGCCGCATTCTCGAGAGCAAAAACTGCAACACCATCAAGATTATCGCTAAGATTGAGAACCAGGAAGGCGTTGACAACATTGAGGAGATCCTGAATGTGGCCGACGGCGTGATGGTTGCTCGCGGCGACATGGGCGTTGAGATTGACTTCACCGAGATTCCCATCATCCAAAAGGACCTGATCGCACGCTGCTACAGCTTGGGCAAAACGGTTATCACCGCTACCCAGATGCTGGACAGCATGATCGTTAACCCGCGTCCGACCCGCGCTGAAATCACCGACGTTGCCAACGCAATCTATGACGGCACTTCTGCTATCATGCTGTCCGGTGAGACTGCTGCCGGCGCATGGCCCGTAGAGGCTGTCCGCACCATGGCTGCCATTGCAGAACGCACCGAGCGCGACATCAACTACACCAAGCGCTTCACTGGCCGTCCCTACGAGAGCTTGAACATCGCTTCTGCTATCGCACACGCTGCTTGCACCACCGCACTGGACATCAAGGCAGACGCCCTGATCACTGTGACCAAGAGCGGCGAGACTGCTCGCCTGTTGTCCAAGTATCGTCCCTGCACCCCGATTTACGCTTGCGTGATGGACGAGAAGGTTTATCGTCAGCTGGCTGTTTGCTGGGGCGTTACTCCGCTGTTCATGGACTATGCAGAGAACACCGACTTGATGGTTTCCAAAGCAGTTGAGAAGGTGAAAGGCGCTGGCTACTTGGCAGACGGCAACGTGGCTGTCATCACTGCCGGTATGCCTGCTGGTGTTTCCGGCACTACCAACATGATCAAAGCGCACGTTGTTGGCGAAAACAACTAATAGACTGCAACCATTTGTTTTGGGGAACCCCCTGAAACAAAGCGCTGATGCATGAAACGCTCAAGCGTCTGTCTCATTCGGGGCAGACGCTTGTTTTTTGCAAAGGAGGATTTTTTTATGGAGCGTATTGCCAGCTTTTGTGTCGACCACACAAAACTTGACCGCGGCATGTATATTTCCCGCGTGGATGGAGATGTCGTCACTTATGACATCCGCATGAAAAAGCCGAACCACGGCGATTACCTTGCCGTTCCCGCCGCCCATACCATTGAGCATCTGTTTGCGACTTATGCGCGCAATTCTGCTTTGGGTAATCAAGTTGTTTATGTTGGCCCGATGGGCTGCCGAACCGGTTTTTATCTTTTGGTTCGCGACAGCATTTCCCACGAGCAAGCTTTGCAGCTGGTGCGTGACAGCTTTGCTTTTATTGCACAGTTTGAGGGCGCTATCCCCGGTGCAAGTGAGGTAGAATGCGGCAACTATCGTGAGCAGGACTTGGCCGGAGCAAAAGCAGAAGCACTTGCCATGCTGCCGGTTTTGGAAGGCTGGAGCGCCGAGCAAATGCAGTATCGCACATAAGCGATTTCTCAAGAATAACGAAAAGGCTTCTTTCAGAACAGATTCCCCTTTGGGCAGGTTCTGAGAGAAGCCTTTTTATTATCAAATCTTTTCTTTTACATTTGCTGCTTTAATCGGCACAACGCATTCTTTTCCAAGCGGCTCACCTGTGCCTGACTAATTCCAATGGCTTTCGCCACCTCCATCTGGGTTTTCCCGGCCAGATAACGCAATGACATAATCTTTTTTTCACGCGGTGAAAGCTTTTTCATCGTATCGCGAAATTGAATGGAGGAAATCCAGCTTTCTTCCCCAATGCTGTCGCTCACTTGATCCATCACATACAAGGCGTCGCCGCCCTCGCTGTATACCGGCTCGTACAAACTCACCGGTTCCACAACGCTTTCCATTGCCATCACTACGGTGGATTCCGGCACAGCAATTTCCTTGGCAATCTGTGCTGTTGCCGGCTCTTTTCCAAGGCTTTTTTGCAAGTTTTCCCGCGCCTGCATCGCGCGGTAAGCAATATCCCGAAGCCCGCGGCTGACGCGCACGGCATTGTTATCGCGCAAAAAACGCCGAATTTCCCCCGCAATCATGGGCTGTCCATAAGTGGAAAAGCGAAGCCCCAACGTGTCGTCAAAATGGTCAATCGCCTTCATCAAACCAATGCATCCCACCTGAAACAGATCGTCCAAGCTTTCTCCGCGCCCTTTGAATTTTTGCACCACGCTGAGTACGAGCCTTAAATTGCCCTGTATCATCTCATTTCTTGCGCTGCGGTCGCCGCCTTTTGCTCGTCGGATGAGATCCATCTTTTCCTGTTCCTTCAAAACGGGCAGTTTTGCGGTATTAACGCCGCAGATTTCCACTTTTTGATATTGCATGGCGCTCTCCCCTCTCTTTTCAGAGAGTATTTGAAGAAGAACACCATTTCATTCATCCACTTTTTGCCATGTCTATCCTCAAAAGGATTACACGGTCTGCTCCAATTCGACACGGAGCCGCTTCATAATGCGCTTTTCCAGCCGGGAAATATAACTTTGGGAAATTCCAATCATATCTGCCACTTCTTTTTGGGTGTGCTCTTTTTCACCCGCCAAACCAAAGCGCAGCTCCATAATGCGGCGTTCCCGTTTGGACAGTTTATTCACGGCCAAGCGCACCATTTCACGCTCGGCATCCTGCTCCAGCTCGCTTCCCACTTGCTGTTCTGTTCCCAGCACGTCCGAAAGCAGCAGTTCGTTTCCCTCGCCGTCAGTATTCAGCGGCTCATCAATGCTGCTTTCCTGATGACGGTTTGAGCTTTTGCGCAAATACATCAAAATTTCATTTTCAATACACCGGCTGGCGTAAGTGGCGAGCTTGATTTTTTTAGAGGGTACAAACGTATTCACTGCTTTAATTAAGCCGATCGTTCCAATGGAAATCAAATCCTCCACAGAGGTTCCTTTTGTTTCAAACTTTTTTGCAATGTAAACTACCAGCCGAAGGTTATGCACAATCAAAAGGTCACGGCAATGCTCATCCCCTTGCTCCAGCCCCTCAAAAACGGCTTGTTCTTCTTCCCGGCTGAGGGGGGGCGGGAGCGTTTCCGGCCCGTTGATATAGTAAATGTAATCCGGCAAACGCACACGATGTTTCACACGTCTCCAAACCGAAGCCAGTGCCAACCAAATTTTCCGAAGCATTTTGATAAAATCTCCTTTCTCATTGCACAAATGTTCTATACACGACATCGGCTATCCGCCGATAATGGCATCAAAATTACCTGCCCCCAACACTTCAGGGGAAAATACCGCCAAACGCTTTCCCAAAGAAACGCCCTGCACCGTCAAGCTTTCAGCCCGCATGGCGGGCAGACATTTGACCCCTGATACGGTTTGTGTTGTAACCAGATGCAGCGGCAGCGAAAGCTCGCCGGTGTCATAATAACGCTGCAATGCGTTTTGCAGCGTTTTTGGAAGTGCGTTTTTTACTGCTGGAAAGCTGAGCAAAAAAGCATCCTCGCCGGTAAAAGTGTCGCGCAAAGAAAAACCAGTGTCGCACAATGCAACACCATGCATTTTAGCACATTCCCCCTCCATGCAAATTTCACATACAAAAGCGCTGTGCGGGTGGCGTTGGGGACGCCCGAAAGCCGTTTCGCAGAGCCGAACTGCCAGATAAACACCGCATACACAGAAAAAAAGAACTGCGGGAGAAACGTTGATGTAAAATGTAAGGTTGTTGCTCTCGACATTGCCCGTCTGCGTGTAATATACCGCCGCAAATACCACGCCGGACAGCACTAAGTTCAGCATTAAATACCAAAATAAGGTTTTGCACCAGCGCCGCACACCACAGCCGCCAAACGCCAATAGTACGATGGCGCCCGCGCTTGCAGCTTTTGCTGCGGTTAAAAGCAATGCACTCATCGGCGGCAAAAGCAAAATCAAGGAAGAAAACCCGGCAGCTGCACCCGCCCATGCCATACGCAAAAAGCCAAGCGACACACCGCTCAGACGGGCGGTACACCGCAAAAGAAACATCGCAATGACGGCGTTGACCAATACCAATACATCTACATATACCACTCCGCGCATCGCCCCACCCCCTCTTGTCCTTCAGTGTACGCTGTTTTTGCCGCAAATCGTGTCAAAAAAACGCCGTGACGGCAGTTTGTCTGTCCATCACGGCGCGGTCTTGTTATTCTTTTGTTCCAAATTCCAGCTGTGCGTCAAAGCACTTGCGTCCTTCCCGGGTGCCTTGTACGGCAAAAAGCGTTCCCTCGCTGCCAACTGCCAGCGGCACCTCAGTATTCAGCGGAATTTCGTGGTGATAGTGTATCACGCAGCGCTTTACCCACTCGGTATCCCAGCGCTCACAAGGTACCATGTCATACAGCCAATCGGCATATTTCGTATTGTTAAGATGACCGTTTCGGTCACATTCTGTGTACAATGCTCGGCGCAAGCCGCTTGGCACAAGCGGCGCTTGCAGTTTTTCCGCCTCCATGGAAAGCGCTAAAGGCGCTGTGCCAAAAGAGGACAAGTCCATTCCCTCGGGCGGACGGCGTAAAATGCGGTGCTGTACTGCATCTACAAGCACCCAGCGCGTATCAGCTTGGCAGACGGCAGCACCCTGTTCATCAATCAGCTCTGCCACACGCGGATACACCGCACGCTGTGCAGTGCCTGCGGCTGTCTGCATTTGAAGCGTCTCGCCGGCTCTAACCGGTCTTTTCCATTCTACCACAGATTTTGCCATTAAGAACACCGCCCCGCAGCGTTCATATACCGCATCGTTTAATCCGATAGACTCACAATGGTCTGTACCCAGCTGCTGCACCCGGCGAAGCAGCGAACCGGTTGTCATAATGCCGTTTTTATCCGTTTCCCATTCAAACACACGAAAACTGGTTTGATAATCATAGCGCTCCATGGAATCCTTCTTTCTTTCCTTTTCCTGTTTTCTTCGATTCTTGTTTGGCGGGCTGCTTTCCCTGTGCTTCCAACCGGTTCATCATCTTGATAATCTCTGGATGCGGAAGCTCAATTTTCTTTCCCGACAAAGCCGCCAGCACATGGTCTTGGGGCAGTGGGCGGAATGTGACACACACCGCGCAAAGCGCTTGTGTTTTTAAGCCCGTCTTTTCATTCATTTTCCGGCTGCCGTATTTGATATCCCCAAGCACAGGCGCGCCCAAGTGAGCCAAATGGGCGCGAATCTGATGGGTTCGCCCTGTCACAAGTTCAATGCGGCAAAGGGCAAACGGCCCGGCAGTCCGCACCACCTGCACCCCGGTGCGAATTTCTTTAAAGCCCTCACGCGGGGTGTCCAAAACCTGCACTTTGTTATTCTTTTCAAAATGGCGCAAGTACGCTTGATGCATTCCCTTAGGCGGAACGCCGCAGGTAATGGTCAAATACTCTTTTAAAATGCCGTCTGTGCGTATCAATTCATTTACCGCACGCAGCACTTCGTAATTCTTAGCCGCCAGCACCAGCCCTTCCGTTCCGCGGTCCAAGCGGTTGCAGATGGCAGGCGCGAATGTATTCTCTTTGCCGGGGTCATATTCCCCTTTATCGCGCAAATAGGCTTGAAACCAATCGAGCAGGCTATCGTCACCTGTGCGGTCGGAATGGCATAACACATGGGCGGGCTTGTACAGCACTGCTAAGCCGTCATCTTCATAAATCACTTGCAGACGGCGGTAGGAAACCTTTCTCTGGGGCGGCGGTGCATCGGCCTTTGCAAAAAACTCATCATTCAAATAAAGCTGAATGCAGTCGCCCTCTTGCAGACGTGTGTCCGGCGCGCCCTTTTTTCCATTCACTTTGATACGCTTATTGCGAAAACTCTTGTAAAGAAGCGATGGCGGCAGCCCGGTGGTCACGTTTTCTACAAAGCGCGACAGACGCATATCCTGTTCATTTTTCCCTGCAATCCATTCCTTCACAAGCATTCTCCCCTATTTTTGTATACCGGCGGTTTTTCCGCTTTCTTTATGATACAATAGGAATAGGCAAGATGCAAGCCAAAGCACTCCTTTTCCCTAGGGGGGTTCTGAAAATTCTGATTTTTCATGAACGCCTTAAAATATTTTTCAGTGCCTATACTGGTAAAAAAGAAAAATAAAAAGCAAGGGGAAATCTGTTGGAATGACGATTGATTTTTACAACTTAAAGTAGTAAAATAAGAAAAACTACTTCATTTCCCAAAGGAGGACACAATGGATTCGTTTCAGCTCGTTTCCAAGTACCAGCCCACGGGCGACCAGCCGCAGGCCATTGCCCAGCTGGTGGACGGTGTGCTGCAAGGTGACCGCGCCCAAACTCTGATGGGTGTAACCGGAAGCGGAAAAACATTCACGATGGCCAATGTCATTGCCGCACTCAATCGGCCCACCTTGGTTTTGGCACATAATAAAACTCTGGCGGCACAGCTCTGCACAGAGTTTAAAGAGTTTTTCCCCCATAACGCGGTAGAGTACTTTGTTTCCTATTACGATTACTACCAGCCGGAAGCTTATATTCCATCCACCGACACCTATATTGAAAAGGACAGCGCTATCAATGACGAAATCGACCGTTTGCGTCACTCCGCCACAGCTGCGCTTTCCGAGCGGCGCGATGTAATTATCGTGGCAAGCGTGTCGTGCATCTACTCACTGGGCGACCCCATTGATTACCGCAGCATGGTGATCAGTCTGCGCACCGGCATGAATCTCAGCCGGGAGGAGCTTTTGGGGCGGCTGGTCAATTTGCAGTATGAACGCAACGACATCAACTTTACCCGCAACAAATTCCGGGTGCGCGGCGATATTGTGGAAATCCACTTGGCATACGCTGAGGGCGTCGCCGTGCGCGTGGAGTTTTTTGGGGATGAAATCGACCGCATTTGTGAAGTGAACCCGCTGACCGGGGAAAAAATCGCAGAAGTGCGCCATGTGGCTATTTTCCCTGCCAGTCACTATATTGTTTCTGGCGACAAAATGCGCCGTGCGCTTGCCGATATTCGCACAGAGCTGGACGGGCAGGTACAGCGGTTTCGGGACGAGGGCAAATTGCTGGAAGCGCAGCGCATTGCCCAGCGCACCAATTATGACATCGAAATGCTGCAAGAAGTGGGCATGTGCAAGGGCATTGAAAACTATTCCGCGGTACTGTCGGGACGTGCACCCGGCTCGACACCTACTACCTTGCTGGACTACTTCCCCGAAGATTTTCTTTTGTTTGTAGACGAAAGCCACGTCATGCTCCCGCAGCTGCGCGCGATGTACGGCGGCGACTACGCCCGCAAAAAAAGTTTGGTGGATTATGGCTTCCGTTTGCCGTCGGCGTTTGATAACCGTCCGCTGAAGTTTGAGGAAGTGGACGCCAAACTGAACCAAATGATTTTTGTTTCTGCCACACCGGGCGAATATGAGCGGGAGCACTCAACACAGTTAGTGGAACAAGTCATCCGCCCCACCGGTTTGCTGGACCCTATTGTCACGGTGAAGCCCGTCGAAGGTCAAATTGAAGATTTGCTAGGCGAAATTCGTCTGCGCACAGAGCGCTCCGAGCGCGTCCTTGTCACGACACTCACCAAAAAGATGGCGGAAGATTTAACCGACTTTTTGTCTGAGCATCAAGTCAAAGTAAAATATATGCACCACGAGGTAGACACCTTTGAGCGTGTGGAGCTGATGCGAGATTTGCGCAAAGGCACGATTGATGTCATTGTGGGCATTAACTTGCTGCGTGAGGGCTTGGACTTGCCCGAGGTTTCGCTGGTAGCCATTTTGGATGCCGATAAGGAAGGTTTTCTGCGCAGTGAAACCAGCCTGATTCAAACCATTGGCCGCGCGGCGCGAAATGCCGAAGGCGAGGTTATCATGTACGCCGACAGCATCACGCCTTCGATGGAACGGGCCATTCGAGAAACAGAACGCCGCCGCGCCATTCAATCGGCCTATAACGAAGCGCACGGCATTGTACCGAAAACCATTGTCAAAACGCTTTCCGACAACAGCGTGCTGGAAATCAGCCGAAAAGGCGACGATGATTCCGGCAAGCGCATGAGCCGTGCCGAGTGCCAGCAAAAAATTGAGCGCTTGACACGCGAAATGAAAGAAGCGGCAAAAATTCTGGAATTTGAACATGCAGCATTTTTGCGTGACCGCATTGAAAAACTTCGCAAACAAATGGAGAGTAAAACCAAGCTATGACAAATGATAAAATTGTAATTAAGGGCGCACGGGAACACAACCTAAAAAATATTGATGTGACATTACCGCGCGACAAACTGATTGTAATGACGGGCCTTTCCGGCTCGGGAAAATCCAGCCTGGCTTTCGACACCATCTATGCCGACGGTCAGCGCCGTTATATGGAGAGCCTTTCCAGCTATGCACGCCAGTTCTTAGGGCAAATGGAAAAGCCGAATGTAGACGAAATCACCGGCCTTTCCCCCGCCATTTCCATCGACCAAAAAACCACCTCAAAAAACCCGCGTTCTACGGTGGGAACCGTAACGGAAATTTATGACTATCTGCGCTTGCTGTATGCGCGCATTGGCGTGCCGCACTGCCCGGTATGTCATCGTCCTATCAGTCAGCAAACTGTGGATCAGATGGTAGACGAAATCCGCAAGCTTCCCGCCGGAACACGCTTTCAGGTTTTGGCTCCTGTGGTACGCGGACGAAAAGGAACACAGCAGAAAGAATTTGAAGCGGCCCGCCGCAGCGGGTTTGCCCGTGTGCGTGTAGACGGCAACCTGTACGACTTAGACGAAGAAATTTCTTTGGACAAAAACCGCAAGCACAATGTAGATATTATTGTGGACCGCCTTGTTATCAACGACGACATCCAAACCCGTTTGGCAGATTCTTTGGAAACTGCAATTTCCTTAACGGGCGGCCTTGTTTCCATTGACGTCATCGGCGGCGAAGAAATGCTGTTCAGCCAAAGCTACGCCTGCCCGGAACACGGCATCTCTGTGGACGAACTTTCCCCGCGCATGTTTTCGTTCAATAACCCGTTTGGCGCGTGCGAAAAGTGTACAGGCCTCGGAACGTTTATGCGTGTAGACCCCGAACTGATTTTGCCTGATAAAGAGCTTTCCATCCGCGAGGGCGCCATTAAGGCCAGCGGCTGGTATTACGCGCCCGGCTCCATAGGCGAAATGTACTACACTGCGCTGGGCAAACGGTATGGCTTCACGCTCGATACGAAAATCAAAGATTTTTCTAAAGAAGCGCTTGACGCGCTGTTGTATGGCACCAAAGGCGAAAAGCTGACCATGACGCGCGAAACCGAACGCGGAAGCGGCACCTATCAAAATGACTTTGAAGGCATTGTCAATAACTTGGAGCGCCGTTTCCGCGAGACAAGCAGCCAATGGATGAAGGATGAAATTGCCGGTTTTATGAATGGTGTGGAGTGCCCCGACTGCCACGGCGACCGCTTAAAGCCCACGAGCTTGGCCGTCACTGTAAGCGGCTGCAATATCAGCGATTTAACCAAGCGCAGTGTGCGCGAGGAGCTGGATTTCATCAACCACATGGAGCTTTCTGAACGCGACCAAATGATTGCCGGTGGCATTTTGAAGGAAATTCGCGAACGGTTGGGCTTTTTGCAGAATGTGGGCTTGGAATATCTCACGCTGGCCCGCAATGCCGCTACTCTTTCGGGCGGTGAAAGCCAGCGCATCCGCCTTGCCACACAAATCGGCAGCGCGTTAACCGGCGTTTTATATGTGCTGGACGAACCGAGCATTGGCCTGCACCAGCGCGACAACGAAAAGTTAATTGCCACGTTGAAACGTCTGCGTGATCTTGGCAATACCTTGATTGTGGTAGAACATGACGAGGATACCATGCGCGCTGCCGACTGGATTGTGGATATCGGCCCGGGGGCGGGAGTTCACGGCGGCAGACTGGTGGCCGAAGGCCATGTAGAGGATATTTGCGCCAGCCCGGAAAGCATTACGGGCGCTTATCTGTCCGGCCGAAAAAAAATTGAAGTGCCGGAGCGTCGGCGTACCTTTAACGGCCATTACCTCGAAATTTTGGGCGCACGCCACAACAACTTAAAAAATCTAAATGTTAAAATCCCTCTGGGTGTGATGACATGCGTCACCGGTATTTCCGGTTCCGGCAAGTCGACCCTCATCAACGAAATTCTTTATAAACGTCTTTGTGCCGATTTAAACCATGCTCATGTGCGTCCGGGCGCGCATCGCGGCATGAAAGGGCTGGAATTTGTCGATAAGGTCATTGGCATTGACCAATCCCCCATTGGCCGTACACCGCGCTCGAACCCCGCCACCTACACCGGCGTATTTACGGATATTCGCAGCTTGTTTGCACAAACGCAGGACGCAAAAATGCGCGGATATGACGCCGGACGCTTCTCCTTTAACGTCAAGGGCGGACGCTGTGAGGCGTGCGAGGGCGACGGAATTTTAAAAATTGAGATGCACTTTTTGCCGGATATTTATGTTCCGTGTGAGGTTTGCAAAGGCGCACGCTACAACCGTGAAACGCTGGAGGTGCGCTATAAGGATAAAAACATCCACGATGTGCTGGAGATGACCGTGGAAGAAGCCTGCGGATTTTTTGAAAATATTCCCAAAATTCACCGCAAGCTGAAAACCCTTTTGGATGTTGGCCTTGGTTATATCAAGCTGGGTCAAAGTGCGACCACACTTTCCGGCGGTGAAGCGCAGCGCGTGAAACTGGCGCTGGAGCTTGCCAAGCGTGAAACAGGACAAACCGTTTATATTTTGGACGAGCCGACTACCGGCTTGCATATTGCCGATGTGCATAAGCTGGTAAAAGTGCTGGATCGTTTGGTTGACGCCGGAAACACGGTGATCATTATTGAGCACAATCTCGACATTATCAAACGCGCCGACCACATCATTGACCTTGGCCCCGAAGGAGGTTCCGGCGGCGGTGAGATTGTCGCACAAGGCACCCCGGAAGAAGTTGCCGCGTGTGAGAAGTCGTTTACCGGCCAATTTTTGAAAACCATTTTGAGATAATCGTTTTACAAACACACTTTTCGATAGAAAAAGGGAGATTCTTTCAGCAAACACTTGAAAGAATCTCCCTTTTTTCATTTCTTATACAGCGGCTTTTCCCTTGATTTTATACAGGACAAAAGCAACCATCAACGCCGCAGTCAGCGCCGTTAAATAAGGCGTCAGCATCCATTTTGCAGGACTGAGCACACTAAGCTGCACCAAGTACTCTCGATACAAAAGCAGTGACGCAACGGCACCTGCGCATTGTACCAGCACCACCCCGGCAAGCATCTTTTTTTGATGTTGATATAAGCGGTATGTCAAAAAGCCTCCGGCTGCTGCAATGACAAAGGAAGCCAACGGCATTGCCGCACTGAGCACATGGTAAAAACTTATCGGATTTTCCAGCGCCGTCAAGCCAAAATAGGAAAGAAATTGAACAATAAACAAAATAAAATTGAGCGTTATTTGAAACAGGAAACAACTTCTTTTCAACATTCTTTGAAGCAATTCTTCCCCATCTCCTTCAGCAAAACAAAATGTACTCACCAAACTCGTTATTCCTGCATCCAGCTGCTGGCCGACTCTTTCAAGACAGCAAGCAAATGATCGGCCTCATGTTCCGTTTTACCCACTGCGGACAAATAAATTTTCATTTTGGGTTCCGTGCCGGAGGGACGCACCATGAGCTTTGCGGTTTCACCCAAACGGAATTCCAGCACATCGGCTTTCGGCAAGCCTGTGCCCGGTGCTGTGTAGTCTACCACGTTTGTAACCGCCATGCCGGCAGCCTCTTTCGGGGCATCGCTGCGCAAGCGGTTCATCATATTTTTCATGGTATGCATTCCGCTTTCGCCCTCAAACGAAAAGCTGAGCAAATCATTTTTATACCAGCCAAACTCATCGTACAAAGCTTCGATTGCATCAAGCAGCGTTTTCGCCTGCTTTGCATACCATGCAGCTGCCTCACATACCAGCAAGGAGGCGTTCACGGCGTCTTTATCGCGCACATGTGCGCCCGACAAGTATCCATAGCTTTCTTCAAAGCCGAACAAATAGCGTTCAGGGTGGCCTTCCTGTTCCAGCAAGCCAATCTGTTCTCCAATGAACTTAAAGCCCGTGAGTGTGCGGCGCATCTCTACCCCGTACTTACGGCACACGGCATCTGCCATATCGGTGGAAACAATTGTGCTCACAGCAACAGGGTCTTTCGGCATCGTCCCCTTTTTCAAACGAGTGCGGCAAATGTAATCGAGCAAAATAATGCCCATTTCATTGCCGTTAATCAGCCGATAACCGCCTTTGCCGTCGGGCACCGCCGTGCCGCAGCGGTCGCAGTCCGGGTCGGTTCCCAAAAGCAAGTCGGGATTTGTCTTTGCGCACAGCTCCAAGCCCTTTTCCATCGCCTCGCGGATTTCAGGGTTGGGGTACGGACAAGTGGGGAAATTGCCGTCCGGCTTTTCCTGTTCGGGTACTACGGTGTAATGGGTCAAACCGAGTTTGCCGAACAGTTTTGTGACACATTCCAAACCGGAGCCGTTCAGCGGCGTATAAACTACTTTCAAGTCGGCAATGCCTTCGCCATCACCTACGCGCTGCGCATAAACCGTATCGACAAAATCATCAATGCATCGCTCGTCAATCCATTGAATGGTTCCTTCCTGCAATGCAGCATCAAAATCTGCCAGCTTTACACTGTCAAAGCAATCCACAGCGTTTATTTCACTCAAAATTTTCTCCGCCGCTTCGAGGGTAATTTGGCAGCCGTCTGCACCATACACCTTGTAGCCGTTATATTTTGCGGGGTTATGGCTGGCAGTGACACAAACGCCGACACCGCATCCGTAATAGCGCACTGCCCAGCTCAATGCAGGGGTGGGCTCCAAGCGGGGATACAAAAACACCTTAATCCCATTTGCGGCAAATACACGCGCTGTTTCGCGTGCAAACAAATCGCCCTTAATGCGGCTGTCGTAAGCAATAGCTGCCTTTTGCGGCAAACCGGACGTTTTCAAATAATTTGCCACGCCCTGCGAAGCTTTGCGCACGGTATAAATATTCATGCGGTTGGTACCTGCACCAATTACGCCGCGCAGACCACCTGTTCCAAACGCCAAATCCTGATAAAAGCTGTCCTGCATCGCCTGTGCATCATTGTTCAGTTTTTGAAGCTCACAAGCAACATCTGCATCCTCTGTGGCACAGTTTAGCCAGCGTTCAAAAATCTCGTTTACATTTCGTTGTGTATGGCTCATCATTGTCCATCCTCCCGGCATTTATTACAAATTTACGCCTGTAACCACTCTTGGACGGCTCACAGGCAAAAGCCGTCCAAGGCTAACCGTTTTGGAGATGCCTTGAAAAAACTTCCAAAGATATTTTCATTTTACAATATCTTTTTCTTGAAAGCAATATTCGTCTGTTTTCGTTTTACAAATTCTCGCACACCCTCTAGCGCTCCGGTTTCCTCTTGTGGCATAATAAAAGAAAAACACCTTTATTGCAGAAGGAGCTGTTTTACAATGGCCAAAAAAGCATCAGAACATGTAACCTATTACCAAAACAAAAACGGGCCCACTATCGGCACACTGACAAGGAAAGTTTTGGAGCAAGACGGCCTTTATTTTAAAGACTTAGACGGTTCCGGCATCTTTCAGCCGTTTGATGATTGGCGCCTGCCGCCTGCTGAACGCGCCAAGGCTTATGTAAAAACGCTTACGACCGAAGAAAAACTCGGCCAGATTTTTATTTCCGACTGGCGCACCGCGGCCAAACAATCCGATAAAAGCAAGCTGGACGAATCAGGATGTTTAGACGAAGGCGAATTTCACGGAAAGACGATTTTCGGTGAACAGCATTTGCCCGGCACGAGTACCTTATTAAAAGACTGGTGGGCACGTCACTTAATTTTACGCGAAAACCCCGGCCCCGAGGACTTGACCAACTACTTAAACCAGCTGCACGCATTGGCAGAGGAATGCGAGCATTTTGTCCCTGTGCAAGTGGTCTCTAACTCCCGAAATGAAAACGGCGAACTGGTTTACGGCATGAATGACGCTTCCGACGTGTTTGCCGCATGGCCCGGAACCTTGGGTATTGCAGCCGCTGTACGCGGAGACAGCATCGAAATTATCGACCGCTTTGCCGATTGCGTTCGCCGCGAATGGGACGCAGCCGGGCTGAAAAAGGGCTACATGTACATGGCGGATGTTGTTACCGACCCGCGCTGGCAGCGCACCTACGGCACCTTCGGGGAAGACCCGAAGCTGATTTCGGAAATTTTAGAGCATCTGATCCCCCGAATTCAGGGAAGCTCCGAGGGCGTTACACCCGACGGCGTTGCCATGACGGTGAAGCACTTTCCCGGCGGCGGCCCGCGTGAAAACGGCTTTGACCCGCACTATTCCATGGGTCAGTGGAATGTTTATGCAACACCGGGCAGCTTAGAAAAATATCACCTGCCCCCGTTCCAAACGGCGGTTGACCAAAAAACATCCTCAATGATGCCGTACTACTCCAAACCCTCCAAAGAAAAAAGCGCACAGCAGAAAAGCTTAAAAGGCACAGATGTAGAAATGAAACCGCTCGGCTTTGCCTATAATGAGTTTTTCATTGAGCAGGTTTTAAGAAAAGAAATGGGCTTTGAAGGCTATATCAACTCCGACACCGGCATTGTTCACAACATGTGCTGGGGCGTGGAGATGTTAGACGAAGCGGAACGCATCGGCTTTGCCGTCAACTATGCAGGCGTCGATTTAATCAGCGGCTTGTTTGATATTGAACAAGGCAAGGAGGCAATGGCGCGCGCAGCCAACGGCTATTATGACACGCATCCCGTTCCCGAAGGCTTCACCAAAGAGCAGCTTGTATTAACACCGGAAGCCCTTGACCGTGCCGTAACACGCACTTTAACGGAACTGTTCGCGCTGGGCATGTTTGAAAACCCTTATCGCGACCCGGCGAACGCGAAAGCCGTCATCAGCGACACGAAAGCAGATTGGGACGAAGCCATGCAGGTGCACCGAAAATCAGTTGTTTTGCTGAAAAACGACGGTGTTCTTCCCTTGAGCAAAGAAAAAACAGAAGGAAAAGCAGTTTACGCCGAGTGCTTCTGCAAAAAAGAAGATCAGGCGGAAAAAGCCACCGAAGCGCTTCGCAAGGCATTGGGTGAGGAAATGACGCTGGCCGAAACGCCTGAAAAAGCTGACTACGCAATTTTGTTAATCAGCCCTTCGTCCGGCGAATATTTCAACGCAACGCCCGGCTACTTGGAGTTGGATTTGTGCGACAAGAAAACGGTTTGCAACGTAGATGAGATGGGCCGTCCCACTGCTGACACCCATGAAGAAACCACCGTTGCAAACGTGTACCGCATTCAGGCAATTGCCGACGCTGTTCACAAAAACGGAGGAAAGGTGATCGGCAATATCAATGTCACGCTGGCATGGCAGGTGGGCAACGTTGAGCCGCATTTGGACGCTCTGACCGTTGGCTTTGACACTTACCCCTCTGCGGTGCTGGATGTCATCACGGGACGCTTTGCCCCTGTGGGACGTTTGCCGCTGACACTGCCGCGCGGTGATGAAGTGTTGAAGGTAGACGCAAACGGTGTTTGCATCAGCCCCAACGATGTTCCGGGCTATGACAAAGATTTGTATATACCCGACTGCTTAAAGGACGAAAATGGCAAGGCGTATGCTTATCGTGACAGCATGGGCAATTACTACGAGCTTAATTTCGGCTTAACCTGTTAAGAATAATTGCAGCAAAACGAGGTACTTTTCAGCCCCCGCTGAAAAGTACCTCGTTTTCTTCACTTTTGACACTCACACGCCGCCCAAAGTTGCCGCCATGACCGCCTTGATGGTGTGCATTCTGTTTTCCGCTTCGTCAAACACCACCGACTGCGGGCTTTCAAACACTTCGTCTGTTACCTCCAAGCCGTTCAGACCAAACTCTGCCCCGATTTTGCTGCCGATTTCCGTTTTTAAATCGTGGTAAGACGGCAGACAGTGCATAAAGATGGCATGTGCAGGAGCCTGCTTCATCACTGCGGCATTGACCTGATACGGCAAAAGTTCGTCGATGCGCTGTTTCCAAACTTCAGCGGGCTCGCCCATCGACACCCAGATGTCGGTGTAAATTACGTCCGCATTCGCAACAGCTTTTGCAACATCTTCCTCAAAGGAAAGCGTCGCTCCGCTTTCCTTTGCCACTTCCTGGCACTGTGCAATGAGCGCCTCATTTGGGAAGTAAGCCTTCGGCGCACAGGCGGTAAAGTTGAGACCCATTTTTGCACAGCCGACCATTAAAGAATTGCCCATATTAAAACGAGCATCGCCCATATAGACGAAATTGATGCCTTTCAAGCGCCCAAACTTTTCACGAATGGTCAGAAAATCTGCCAAAATCTGCGTGGGGTGAAATTCGTCGGTCAAACCGTTCCACACAGGAACCCCGGCATACTGCGCCAGCTCCTCGACTAAGTCTTGAGAAAAGCCGCGGTATTCAATGCCGTCGTACATTCTGCCCAAAACACGCGCAGTGTCGGCAATACTTTCCTTTTTGCCCATCTGAGAAGCGGCAGGGTCAAGATACGTCACACCCATGCCCAAATCATAACCGGCTGTTTCAAAGGCGCAGCGGGTGCGTGTGCTTGTTTTTTCAAACAGCAGCACAATATTTTTCCCTTCACAAAGGCGGTGCGGAATGCCTTGTTTCTTCTTTTCTTTCAAGGAGGCCGCCAAATCAATCAGCTGGCCGATCTCCTCGGCGGAAAAATCCAGTAATTTCAAAAAATGCTTTCCCTGAAACCCCATTGTCCCCATTCCTTTCGTTACATCGTGGTTGGTGCGCAAGCGTTTTTCAGCACCTTTACGGCTTTCTCTAACTGCTCTTGCGGAATATTCAAAGGCGGCAAAAGACGCACTTTATTTTTTGCTTTCAATACCAGCACGCCCTGTTCCCGGCATTCGTCAATCACCTGTGCCGCGTCTTTCTGCGTTTCCAAGCCAATCATCAGCCCAAGGCCGCTGACGGAAAGAATGCCCGGTGCATTTTCTAATTCCTTGCGGATAAATTCCGCTTTTTTGCGCACGCTTTCCAAAAAAGCCTCGTCCAAACGCTGCAAAATGCTGACAGCACCGGCACAGCAAACCGGGTTTCCGCCAAAGGTGGAACCGTGGTCGCCTTTGGTGTAGACATTTGCCGTTTTCTCTGCAAACAATACCGCACCGATGGGCAGGCCGCCGCCGAGCCCCTTGGCCGTCGTGACAATATCCGGCGAAAGCCCGCTTTGTTCATACGCATAGAGCGTTCCCGTGCGGCCGTTGCCGCACTGTACTTCATCGACAATCAGCAGTGCACCGTGGCGGTGTGCCGCTTGCTGCACTCCGCGCAGATAGTCAAAATCCAGCGCACATACGCCGCCTTCGCCCTGTACCGGCTCCAGCATCACTGCCGCGCAGGGGTATTTGTCCAACAGATCCTCCATGTGCTGTAAATCGCCCGGCTTTGCATACACAAAGCCCGGGGTCAGCGGCTGAAACTGCTCGTGAAACACGTCCTGCCCAGTCGCCGCCAGAGTGGTGATGGTTCTGCCGTGGAAGCTGCCCTCGAGCGTAATGATATAAAAATGATCCTCCCCCAGCGTTTTGGCAGCGTATTTACGCGCCGCTTTCATGGCACATTCGTTGGCTTCGGCACCGGAGTTTGCGAAGAACACCTTCTTCATGCCGGTTTTTTCGCAAAGCATCTTCGCCAATTCAGCGCAGGGCTTTGTGTAATACAAGTTAGAGGTGTGCGTCAGCTGTGTGAGCTGTTCGGTTACGGCCTTCACCCAAACTTCATCCGAAATACCGAAAGTGCTCACACCAATGCCGCTGCCCATGTCAATATAGCTTTTTCCATCCTCGTCCCAAAGCTGTGCGCCGCTTCCCTTGGTCAGACAAACGGGAAAGCGTGCATAAGTATCGGCCACATAGGTTTCATCCCACTGTTTAATCTCGCTCATTGTGCTTCTCCTTTAATAAACATGGTTCCAATACCTTCATCCGTCAAAGTTTCCATCAAGATAGCGTGTGAAACCGTGCCGTCAATAATGAACACCTTCTGCACGCCCCAATTCAGTGCATTGACACAGCACTGCACCTTGGGAATCATGCCGCCCGACACAGTGCCGTCGGCAATGAGCTGCTCGGCCTGTGCCGCTGTGATTTCAGAAATTAAGGTAGAAGGGTCATTTGGGTCTTTTAAAATGCCGCTGATATCCGTCATGGAAATCAAGCTTTCGGCACGCAGCTCACCCGCAATGCGTGCTGCCGCGGTATCGGCATTGATGTTGTACACATTACCGCTTTTATCGCAGCCAACGGTGGACACGACCGGAATATACCCTTTTTCCAGTACATCCAAAATCGGCTGCACATCGACATGGCTGATTTCTCCGACAAAGCCCAAACGCTCGTCTTTTTGATGGGCTTCAATCATGTGGCCGTCCACACCGGATAAGCCCATCGCTTTTCCGCCCCGCATTTGAAGCAGATTGACGAGAGTTTTGTTGATTTTTCCCGCCAGCACCATTTGAACTACCTGAGCCGTTTCTTCATCGGTTACGCGCAAGCCGTCTACAAACTCGGTTTGCTTGCCGATTTTATTGAGCAAAGCCGTAATTTCCGGGCCGCCGCCATGAACCAGCACCACACGAATGCCGACGAGTGACATCAGAACAATATCACGCATCACGGAATCCTTTAAGTCTTCGTTTATCATGGCATTTCCGCCGTATTTCACAACGACGATTTTTCCGTTATACTGCTGGATATACGGCAGTGCATGAACCAAAATTCTTGCGCGGTCTGCGTTGCAGATTTTCATGATTCCTCCGCCCTCTCTTTTAAGTTCTGTAATCGCCGTTGATTTTTACATAATCATACGTCAGGTCGCAGCCCCAAGCAGTTGCCGCCGCTGTGCCGCTGTTGAGACAGATGAGAATTTCAATCTCGCTTTCCAGCAAAATCTGTTTTGCCTTTTCCTCGCTGAAATCGACGCCTGCCCCCTTTTCACAGACAACAATTTCTCCCGCTTTGGAGCAGAAGGAAACATCCACACTCTGCGGGTCAATGCCCGCTTTGCTGTACCCCAGCGCACAAAGCACCCGGCCCCAGTTGGCGTCTGCACCAAACATCGCCGCTTTTAAAAGAGAGGAGCAAACGACGCTTTTTGCCGCAATTTTTGCCTGTGTCTCGTCGGCTGCGCCGGTAACGACACATTCCAGCAGCTTTGTTGCACCTTCCCCGTCTGCGGCAATGCTGCGGCACAGGTGAACGGTGACGGTGTTCAGCGCTTTCATAAAGGTGTCAAAGGCTTCGCCTTCCTCGCTGATTTCCGCGTTGCCCGCCAAGCCGTTTGCCATCACGGTCACCATATCATTCGTGGACGTGTCGCCGTCAATGCTCAGCATGTTAAAGGTCTGCGTTACGTCGCTAGACAGCGCTTTTTTCAGCATTTCGGCACTAATGGCGCAGTCAGTGGTTAAAAAGACAAGCATCGTTGCCATATTCGGGTGAATCATGCCGGAACCTTTTGCAATGCCGCCCAAACGGCACACCACGCCGCCCACTTCAAACTCCACCGCAATTTCCTTGATGGTTGTGTCGGTGGTCATGATGGCGTGTGCCGCGTCCTTGCTGTTCATGCCCAGATTTTTTACAAGAGGAGAAATGCCCTCGGCAATCGGCTGAATATCCAGCACCTTGCCGATCACGCCCGTAGAAGCGACAAGGACATCATTGGCATCAATGTGGAGCTGTTCGGCGGCCAGCGTACACATTTGCTCGGCAATTTCTACGCCGTTTGCGTTGCAGGTATTGGCGTTTCCGCTGTTGCAAATCACTGCTTGCGCCATGCCGTTTTCAAGGTGCTGCTTTGTCACCAAAAGCGGTGCGCCTTTCACAGCATTGGTGGTGTAAACCGCTGCGGCCTTGGCCGGTACCGCGCTGAAAATCAGCGCTAAGTCCTTCTTTGTCTGATTTTTGCGAATGCCGCAATGCACTCCGCTTGCTTGAAATCCTTTTGCGGCACAAACGCCGCCTGCTGTCAGCTTCATTTCCTGTCCCCTCGTTTTCCTATTTCTCTTATGCTAAAACCAGACCTTCGTAATCGGAAAGGCCCAAGGCTAAATTCATACACTCAATAGCGGCGCCGGAAGCACCCTTGCCCAAGTTGTCGTACTGTGCAACGGCAATCAGCCGTTCGTCCGCTCCCATTAAGCCAACGCGCATATCGTCACACCCGGAAAGCGTCAGCGCCGACAAAAAGCCGTCTTGCTCCATGTGTGCATCCCAGCGAATGACTGCATCGTTGTATGTACTGCGGTAAATTTCTTCTATTTCTGCGCGGCTTGCTTTGCACTGGCTTTCCGGCAGCGGAACAGTCACCTGCATTCCGCTGTAAAAATCACCCACAATAGGCAAAAACACCGGTGCGTGTGCCAGCCCTGTAACAGCACACATCTCTTTTAAGTGTTTGTGCTGCTGTGTCAAGCCGTACATTCTCGGCGCATCCAAAAGCGGGCTGCGCTGTTCGCTTTCGTACTCGGCAATCATGCTTTTTCCGCCGCCGCTGTACCCGGTTAGTGATGTGCAGGACAGCACGGTTTGTGCATCCAACAAACCCGCTTTCACCAGCGGCGCCGCCAAAACAATAAATCCACACGCATGACAGCCGGGAACCGCAATGCGCTTTGCCGTTTGAATGGCTTCTTTTTGCGCGTGTGACAGCTGCGGCAAACCATACACCCAGCCAGGCAGAGTACGGTGCGCGGTAGAGGCGTCCAACACAATGGTGTGCTCGTTTTCAACCATCTGCACTGCCTGTCGAGCTGCGTCATCGGGCAAGCACAAAAAAACGGCGTCTGCATCGTTCATTGCCTCTTTGCGCAAGGCTTCGTTTTTGCGGTCCTCGTCTTTTAGTTCAATCAAGGTAACGTCCGTTCGTGCTTTCAGCCGCTCTTTGATGCGCAAACCCGTTGTACCCGCGCTTCCGTCAATGAATACCTGCTTCATGCTTAAAAAACTCCTTTGCACTGTCCAGCTGTGCCTGTACGGAAGCCGGGCCGGTTCCTCCTTGAGAAATCCGTTTTTTCACACAAGTTTCGAGCGAAATTGCTTCGTAAAGATCTGTGGCAAACAGTTCCGAGTGCGCGGTGTATGCTTCAAGCGGCAAATCTTCCAGCACCGTATTTTCCTCGATGCACTGAGCGACCAGCTGGCCTACAATTTTATAGGCGGTTCGGAACGGCATACCCTTGCGCACGAGATAGTCGGCAAGGTCAGTCGCATTGATAAATCCTTTTTGCGCTGCTTTGAGCATCACGCTTTTCCGCGCTTTCATTGTTTTGAGCATCGGCGTCAATACACCTAGGCACTTTTTCACGGTATCGACTGCATCAAAAATAGCTTCTTTATCCTCTTGCATGTCCTTGTTATACGCAAGCGGCAAGCCTTTCATCATGGTCAGCAGTGTGATTAAGCTGCCGTAAACACGGCCTGTTTTTCCGCGAATCAATTCCGCCATATCGGGGTTTTTCTTCTGCGGCATAATGCTGGAACCCGTGGTGAAGCTGTCGTCCAGCTCCACAAAGCGAAATTCCCACGACGACCAAAGGATGATTTCCTCCGATAAGCGCGAAAGATGCATCATCAGCACAGAAAATGCCGCGCAAAGCTCGATGCAGAAGTCGCGGTCCGACACACCGTCCATGCTGTTCTCGCAAGCCCCATCAAAACCTAATGCTTTGGCTGTCATAGCGCGGTCGGTTGCATAGGTCGTTCCGGCCAGCGCACAGCTGCCGAGCGGGCTGACATTCATCCGCTTTACTGCATCGTCCAAGCGGCTGATGTCCCTGCGCACCATTTGCACATAAGCCAGCAAATGGTGCGCAAAAGTGACGGGTTGGGCGCGCTGCAAATGGGTATAACCGGGCATAATCGCGTCTTGGCCGTCCTGCGCCTGCACAACGAGTGCCTCCAGCAGAGAAAGCAGCCCAGTGCGGATTTCGCCGCAGGCATCCCGCAGGTACAAGCGAAGATCCAGCGCTACTTGGTCGTTGCGGCTGCGGGCGGTGTGCAGTTTCTTGCCGATTTCTCCCACACGTTTTGTCAATTCACTTTCCACAAACATGTGGATGTCCTCCGCCTGCGGGTCAAACGTTAACGCGCCTGTTTCCAAGTCGTTCAAAATCCCCTGCAAACCAGCTGTTAGCACTACGCCATCTTCTTGTGTGAGAATGCCGCATTGCACCAGCATAGCCGCGTGTGCCATCGACCCTTGAATATCCTGCCGATACATCCGGCAATCAAAATGAATGGAGGAATTAAAATCGTCCGCCAATGCATCCGACGCTTTTGCAAAGCGTCCCGCCCATAACTTTTCCATCGTGTCCCCTCTTTCGCACCCGCTGTCTGCGCGTGCCGCTTATTCCATGCTCATGCCGTGCTTGCGGCAAACTTTGGCCTGTACCTCAATGGGCAAGCCATACAGATTGATAAAGCCCTCTGCATCTGCTTGATGATACACTTCATCCTCATCAAAGGTTGCAATTTCAGGGTCATACAGCGAATACTCGCTCCACACACCCGCGTTAATCATGTTGCCCTTGTACAGCTTCAGCTTCACTGTGCCGGTGCAGGTTTCCATCAGCACATCCACAAAGGCACACAGCGCTTTTCTCAGCGGCGTATACCACTGGCCGTTGTACACAAGATCGGCAAAGGTGATGGCCAGCTCTTGCTTTTTGTGCGCTGCATATTTATCCAAACACAGCGTTTCCAAAACTTTGAGCGCTTTGTAAAGAATTGCGCCGCCCGGTGTTTCATACACGCCGCGGCACTTCATGCCGACTAAGCGATTTTCTACGATGTCCAGCAGGCCGATGCCGTTTGCACCACCCAGCTCGTTGAGCTTCAAAATCAGCTCCTTGGCGCTCATTTTTACACCGTCGAGTGCAACGGGTACACCCTTTTCAAAGTCGATGGTCACATAAGTGGGAGCGTCCGGGGCTTTCATCGGGGAAACGCTCATTTCCAAAAAGCCCTCTTTTTCATAGGTGGGCTCATTGCCGGGGTCTTCCAAATCAAGGCCCTCATGGCTCAAATGCCACAGGTTTTTATCCTTGGAGTAATTGGTTTCTCTGGTAATTTTCAAAGGAATATTGTGGGCTTCCGCGTAGGCAATTTCCTCCTCGCGCGATTTAATATCCCACTCTCTCCACGGGGCGATAATCGCCATTTCCGGGGCAAATGCTTTAATTGCCAGCTCAAAACGCACTTGGTCGTTGCCTTTGCCGGTGCAGCCGTGGCAGATTGCGTCCGCCCCCTCTTTTTTTGCAATTTCCACCAGACGCTTTGCAATCAGCGGGCGGGCAAAGCTGGTGCCCAGCATATAGTCCTCATACAAAGCGCCAGCCTTTACGGTGGGAATGATAAAGTCGTTGACAAACTCCTCGGTCAAGTCCTCCACATACAGCTTCGAAGCGCCTGTTTTCAGCGCCTTTTCCTCGAGGCCGTCCAGCTCGGTTCCCTGGCCGACGTTGCCCGACACGGCAATGACTTCACAGTTATTGTAGTTTTCTTTCAGCCAAGGAATAATAATGGAGGTATCTAAACCGCCGGAGTAAGCCAATACCACTTTTTTAATATCTTTCTTTTTCATCTTGCTCGTTCCTTTCCTATTCAAATCCCTCTTGCGGGTTTGCCGCTTTCCATGACATGATTATACATCCGCATGAATATAAATGCAAGTTTAATTTATAATTATTCATCCGCATTTTTCATCTTTATTGCTTTTGCGAAAAAGTTTTTCTAAATTCTTTTTGTTTTTATTGATTTTTACACGCCATTCCAGACAAAAACCCCTGCCGCGTTGCACGCGGCAGGGGTAAGTGATACACTTTTATTCTTTTTTACCATCCAATTGCTGCATATATTCATCCATCGCGTCGGCAATCATTTTGGAATACTTCACCGCTTCCACCACCGTTTTTGCGCCGGTAACTACGTCGCCGGAAGCAAATACACCGGGCAGTGTTGTTTCGCCGTGCGAATCCGTTTTCAAAAGACCTTTTTCATCGACCTGCAGCCCCTTATCCCGGTTGACAAGGCGATCCTGCGGGCCTTGCGAAATGGAAATAATAATGGTATCCGCCCAAACAAGGTGTGCTGTTTCCTCGTGTTTTGTAACGCTGCCATCCTCGTTCCATGTGACATCGCAAATCACAACACCCTCATCCTTAATCTCGATGGCCGTCTGTAAATATTCAAAGTGGACGCCGTCGATTTTGGCATATTCCACTTCGCGCGGGGAAGCCGCCGGTGTTTCGGTAATCGAATAAACCGTCACCTCTTTTGCGCCATGGCGAACAGCCGTGCGGGCCACATCCATGGCGGCGTTGCCCGCGCCAATAACGGCCACGCGCTCACCCAAATCATACACATCGGGATTGTTCAAATAGTTAATGGCGTAATGCACATTGCCGAAGGTTTCGCCGGGAATGAGCAAGCGCTTAGGCCGCCATGCACCTGTACCAACGAAAATTGAGCTATAACCATCGTTGAGCAAATCCTGCAAGCTCACCGAGCCGCCCACTGCAAAATTGGGCCGGAACAAAATTCCCATTTCGCGCATTTTAACATAATAACGGTCTAAAATGCTTTTCGGCAGACGAAACTCAGGGATGCCATAACGCAGAATGCCGCCGATTTTTTCTCGGTTTTCAAACACGGTAATTTGATAGCCGCGGCTGGCCAGCAAAATGGCAATGGTAATGCCAGCGGGGCCTGCCCCAATGACTGCCGCTTTTTTCCCGTTTTTGGGCTGCATAGAAACGGAAATCCGTTCAAAGCAGGAATCGGAAATATAATTTTCAATGGATGAAATATGCACCGGCGACTCTTTCACACCGCGGATGCAATGACCCTCACACTGTTTTTCATGGTCGCAGACGAGCGAGCAAATGACAGAAAGCGGATTGTTTTCAAACAGCATTTGTGCCGCTGTGGGTAAGTCCTCCTGCAATAAAAGCCGAATCATCTCCGGGATATTGGTGCCGATGGGACATCTTGCCGACATCTCGGGTTTTTACACTGATAACAACGCTTTGCTTCGTCAATGACATGCACTGCCATAAAAAATCCCCCTATATCGTTATTCAACCCATGCCGCGCATGAGTATGGAAACCAAGCATCATCACGCTATGCGGGACGTCTCCCACTTCGGTGCACCTTTGCAAACAGGCACAAAAAAACCGGCAGACGATGCGTACTGCCGGTTTTTTGGCCGCTGCACGTTCAGACTTTTTGCGGGGTGTTTCAAAATCAGTTCCAACACCCTGCAATAAAATCCTACCGCGAAACAGCGTTTTTGTCAACAAACGATATTTTTTTGTCAGAATTGGTGAAATTTTTAACCATTTCGCACACAAGCCAAAACAACTTTCACCGGCTCGCCATCCGCCTCAATCCAATATTCGCCGGCGTCATTCGGCACAATGCAGGTTTCGGCATAGTGAAGCGTCACCGGCTCAAACCGGCCGTCCGCGCTCACGAGGCGGGCGCTTGCGCCTTCCACCAAGTTCAGCACATGCACACTGTCATTTCTTTGCACTTTCATTTTGCTTGCCGTATCAAAACGGAACGTGTCGATAAATTCGCGCTCATGCAGGCCGGTGCGCTCGACGCGGCCATCTTCCCCTTCATGCACGGTGGTCACGCGGCCCACGAGCTGCTCGTGAACCCATTCGGTGTTGCGGTTCCACTGAATGTTTTTCATGCCGTGATCCAAATGAATGGGGCGCGGTTTGCCGTCCAAATCCAAACGGCCCCAGTCCCAAAGCTTGAAGGTGAAAATATACGGTGTCGCGCTGATTTCCAGCACCATCGTACCTGCGCCCGAGCAATGCACCGTACCTGCGGGAATCAGCACATGGTCATGCTTTTTCACCGGGATATAGTTCACAAACTTCTCGGCTTCAAACAGCTTTTCCCCGCTTTGGGCATCACGCAGTGCCCGTTCCATCTCCTTGGGGTCTGTGCCGGTTTTTGTGCCCAGCCACACACCCGCGTTTTCCTCGGCATCCAAGATATAATAGCTTTCGTCCTGCGTGTAGCGCATGTTGAATTGATTTTGAATGTACTCCGTCAGGGGATGAACCTGCAAGGACAAATTCTGCCCGCCCACGGTGTCCAGCATATCAAAGCGGATGGGAAATTCCTTTCCGAAACGCGCGTGAACACGGTCGCCCAGCAAAGCAACGGGCTGCTGATAAACAAGATTCAGTGCCGGTGTTTGAACGAGTACACCGTCAAAATTCAAAATCAGGCTGTTTTCCTCGGGTACGCCGTCAAAGCTCCATGCGTAGTTGCTCCCGTTTTCCGGCAGTTCAAAATGGTCTTTCATCCAATGGCCGCCCCATACACCCGGGTCAAAATAAGGCACCATACGGAACGGGCGGCGCGAAGCCTGCGCCAGCGCTTGACGGTAAGCATCGCCGTCCACCATAACCGGCTCTCCCTCTGTGGTCATATCCAAATAGTAGCTCATTGTGCCCAGCAAATGTTCTTTTTCCCGGTCAGCCCAGCGCCACTCGGCAAAAAGCCGCGCTTATATTTTTTTAATTTCGGCAAATCCTTTTGCGCGGTGCGCCAGTTGGTCAGGCCGCGGCGGTAGCGCAGCTGAATTTCCCAGCGGGTGATATCGGCCAACACCTGAATGTCACCCGGATGTACAAGGCTTGCGCCAACGTCGTACACCACGACAATTCCGTTGTCGTGCTCCTGCACTTTGCGGCGAGCCTCGGTCAGCTTTTCCTCATAGAAAAAGTCCTTTAGCGTGCGCACGGTCATGATGCCGAACACAGGGTCGTGCGGCAAAAGATCTTTTTCCAATATCTCGTCCATTTTTTCAGGCTCAAACGCCAAATCATCACTGTGAATAACCAGCGATGCCCCCAGCGCCTGCAAGCCCTGTTCCAATTCTTCTTGGTTGACACCAGGATAACACTCAATGGTAATGAGGGTTTTTTCGCCCTTGCAGTCCTTCTTCCACTGGCTTACTGCATTGGACAAGCCTTCGCAAACCGTTGCCTTTACCCCTTTTATTTCAATTTGGGGAAAGCGTTCAAACTGCCCTGCTCCGATTTTTTTCATCTCAGCGCTTCCTTTCCGGTTCAGCCGTCATGCTGCTGTTTCGAACGGCTTTTCATTGTTACATTATCAGAATACGTTATCCTGCCTTATTTGTCAATACATATTTCTCTAATTTTATAAAATGTATTTACATATTTGCATTGCTTTGTTATACTAATAAAAGAAAGAAACTGGATTTCACCATTCCGCACAGGAGGATTTATGGCAAAAGCATTGCATGAACAGGCCGCCGAATATATCCGCACGAACATTCAAAACGGAACCTATCCCGTCGGCGGGCAAATTCCCACGGAAAATGAGCTGACCGAACTGCTGGGGATCAGCCGCCCCACTCTGCGGCTTGCTTTAGAGCGTTTGACGCAAGAAGGGCTTTTAATGCGCGTCAAAGGAAAGGGTACGTTTGTACGCCAGCCGAAGGTTTTGCACGAATCGACACGGTTTATCACCGGATACCGCGCAGAAGCAGAAAAACACCACTGCACCATGCGAACGCGCGTACTGGAATTAAAAGTGCAAACGGCCGACGCCCATGTGGCCGCGGCTTTGGGACTTTCAGAAAAAGAAAAAGTAACACGCTTGACACGTCTGCGTCATTTGGAAGGCACTTCCAATGAGGCACCTGTGCTTTACACCACCGTGTTTGTTCCGCATTCTCTTTTTCCCGATATGGAAACGTTGGATTTCACGGATCTTTCTTTTTATGATATTTTGGCGCAGAGAAATATGGATGTCCGCCGTGCTGTCCGCCGTTTAGAAGTGATGATGCCGCCGTCCGAGGTCTCGGCGGCGCTGGGCATTACGCCTTTTGAACCGTGCGTTTTTATTTCTTCTACTGGGTATACGGCTTCCGGGGCAGCAATCGAATATGCCGAAAGCTATTATCCTGCCTCGAGCAGCAGTTTTTTAATTGAAGTAAATCGTTAAAAAGGAGCTTTTCACATGAATTGCGTTACACTTTGTCTCGATATTGGCGGCACGGAAATCAAGGCCGCACCGGTTCAAAACGGAACTCTCCTCAGCCCAATTCAATCTTTTCCTGCCAATGCACACGGAAGCTTTGAAGAATTGAGCGCCCATTTTTCGCATATTTTGCGAACACTGTATCAGCTTGCGCCCGAGGGCAGCAAAATTGACGGTGTTCACTTCGCCTTTCCCGGCCCGTTTGATTACGAAAACGGCGTTTGCCTGATTGAAGGTTTGGATAAATACGAAGCATTCTTTCAAAAAAATCTGCGGGAGCTGTTTTTTCCTTTTTGCAGCGACTTTTTGCAGCAGCCTTCCCAAATTCGCTTTATCAATGATGCCGCAGCATTCTGTTTGGGCGAAATGCACTTTGGCGGGGCAGTCGGCAGCAAAAAGACACTGGCTGTCTGCATCGGCACAGGCTGCGGCAGTGCTTTTGGACAAAACGGCGCACTCGCACCGGAGGGAACCCCGCATGTGCCGCCGCACGGGTACCTCTACCCCACTCCTTTTTTAGACGGCTGTTTGGACGACTATCTTTCCAAGCGCGGCTTGGTAGCGTTAGCCTTGGAAACGCTCGGTGAGCCGCTGGAGGGTGCAGCCCTTTCCAAAATGGCGCAAAGCGGCAATCCGCTTGCCAAGAAATGCTTTTTAAAATTCGGCCAGCGCATTGCCGACGGCTTGGCTCCTATTTTAAGCAGCTTCGCCCCTGACTGCCTTTGTCTTGGCGGCCAAGTGACACGAAGCTTTGCCTTATTCGGCGAGCCGCTTTCTGCGCTGTGTCAAGAAAAAAACATTCGTCTTTCCATTACAGCTGACACTTCGGAGCGCGCCATTCAAGGGCTTTGCACACTTTAAAAAAGCAAAACAGCTTAAACCATTCAGAAAACGGCATTCCATCTGCTGTACCGACAGTTCACCCTGTCTCAGCAAATGGAATGCCGTTTTTGACTTCAAACTTTATTTATGTTTTTGCTTTAACTCAAAGCGGTCAAAATCTCTGTCAATACGCCCAGCAAATCCTCATCCAAATCCATAGAGGAAAGCTGCGCCAACAAAACAGGGACACGTTTTTCTTTCTGTATCATTTGATACAAGCGGTCTTTCAGCGTGAAGCCGATTTCAGCTTGGTTCAAGAAATCAAAGCAGCGCTTTTCGACATGGTTTTCCTTCGCCATGTGTCCCTTGACCTTTACTTTCACACAGCTTGTGACGCCAACGGCAGGCAGCAGAATCGTGATGGCATTTGTGTGTTCATCATAGGCCATTTCACATTCGATTGCCGTTCCATCCACTGTGACCTGTACGCTTTCACGCACATCCTGCCAACCAGTCAGCACAACCGTATACTGCCGCTTTTCGGGAATGAGTTCCGTTTTTCCCTGTGCAGGCTCAATCGTAAATACTGCGCTGTCGCCATGGGCATAAGTCATCTTTGTCACACAGCAAACACCGGTTTCATAATTGCAGGTTTCGTTGTCATCCTCGTACAGCTCAAACGCACCGTCTGCACCTGCAAAGACGCGAAGGGTCAGCTGTTCGGGGTTGCTGGTTGCCTCTACCCCGCTGATTTTCTCCGTCATAGGCAGAATCGCACCGGCTTTTGCAAAAACGGGAATGGTGTTCAGGTCGCGGTACAAGTTCATCGTGCGGCCGCCGTCATACATCATGCCGGTGTAAATATCATACCAAGTTCCCTCAGGCAGCCAAGCCGTTACTTTTGCAACATTCAAATCCGCTTTGCGCGGCGAAGTGATCGGTGCAACGAGCAGCTCGGTACCAAAATAAAACTCATTTTTCATCTCGTATGCCGCCGCTTCTTCGGGAGATTCATAATAAAGCGGCATCACCAGCGGCAGATTGTCGTGGTAGCTGCGATAGTTCATGGTGTAAAGATAGGGCATCAGCCGATGACGTTCGCGCAGCATTTCGCCAATCACTTCCCGCACCTCCGCTTTGTAGCGCCAAGGCTCTTTGCCGTTGAACTCACTGCACGAAGAATGCAAGCGCATAATGGGCGAATAAACGCCGTACTGCACCCAGCGGGCAACCATCTCATCGTTTTTATAACCCATCATATGGCCGCCGATGTCGTGGCTCCACCATCCGTAGCCGACGTTGGTTGCCGTCGATGTGAAGTAGGGCTGGAAATCAAGCGACTCCCATGTTGTAATGGTATCACCGGAGAAGCCGACGGGATAGCGGTGGCTGCCCGGCCCCGCGTAACGCGAGAAGGTCATGGGGCGCTTGCCGCCGCGGGCGCTGTCCAAAAAGTGATAGTGGTTGAAAATCCACAGCGGGTCTAAGCCTTCTACTTTCGTGTGACTGCCCTGCTGCCAGTCAATCCACCAAAAATCAACGCCCTCGTCCTCCAGCGGATGATGCAGATACTCAAAATAAGCCTCCATAAACTTGGGGCTGGCGGGATCGCACACAACGGGGTCTTCCTTCGATGCGTCCACTCCCATTGCTTTCGCCATTTCGGGGTAACGTTCTTCATGCGCACGCACGCCGTCTGCCGGGTGAACATTCAGCGTTGTTCTCATTCCGCGGCGGTGCAAATCCTGCAAAAAGCGCTTCGGGTCGGGGAAAAGCTCCTTATTCCAAGTGTATCCCGTCCAGCCGCTTCCATATTTCGGGTCGATGTCTACTAAGTGCCAATCCATGTCAATCACGGCCACGGTAAACGGCAGGTTTTCCCGCTCAAAGCGATCCATCAGCTCTCGGTAGCTTTCCTCGGTGTAGCGGTAGTAACGGCTCCACCAGTTGCCCAGCGCAAAGCGCGGCAGCATCGGCGTTTTGCCGCACAGGTAGTAAAAATCAGCCAGTGCTTGCTTATAGTTGTGGCCATAGCCAAAGAAATAAAGGTCTTTCACACCTTTTTTTCTCGTTTCAATCCAGCCATCCTCCAAAAGAACCTGCGAACGGCTGTCGTCCAGCACGGAAAAACCGTTGCGGGAAGCAACACCATGGTCAAGCGGAATCGCGCCGTCGGCTTCGTCCAATGTTCTGGCTGTACCGCCCAAGTCGGTAATCGGCTCGCCATAGTGCCAAATGCTATGATAGGCGGTTAAGTTTCCTTTCACCTGAATGCTGAGCCCGTTGGCCGAAAACTCTTTTTCGTTGTAAATCAGCTGAAGCATCTCCGTGTGAATTTCAATGCCGTCCTCTGTGTGAATGACACGATAGTCTGCGGGCTGAAAATCGCGGTGCCATACCATCTGCGTTGCACGGTCTTCAAACACGCCGTCGTCGCTGTACTCCAAACGGAGCAAGCCGGGCGTTAATACGGTAATCCGGTAATGTTCCCCCGTTACCATTTGCTGCGTCAAGGCCTGCGGCGTTGTCGCAACGCGATAAATCTCTTTCATTGTAAAACCTCCTTGCCAAGGGCGTTCCCCCGGCAAATTTTTCAGCAAATTTCGAGTGTATTCAAGTTTTAGACAACCTTTTTATCCCTTGACAGCAGAGGACGCAATTCCGGCGATAAACTGACGCTGGAAGAACAGATAAATCACAAGCACCGGAACAATAGAAACGGCAGTTGCCGCAAACAATGCGCCGTAGTCGGTAGAATATTGGCCGTTAAACATTTTTAAGCCGACAGAAAGCAGCTGTTTTTCTTTCGTGTTAATGACGAGGTACGGCCACAGATAATCTTCCCACGCCCAAAGGAACTGGAAAATCGCAATACTGGAAATGCCGTTTTTGGCCATTGGAAAGACAATTTGATGAAAAATCGAAAATTCATTTGCACCGTCGATGCGGGCGGCTTCCAAAATTTCATCCGGCATAGTGGCAATATGCTGCTTCATCATGAAAATACCAAAGCCGCTGAACATGGCGGGCACAATCAACGCGCTGTAACTGTCAATCCAGCCAAACGCCTGAATCATGGAATATTTCGGAATGATGGTAACGCACCACGGAATCATCATGGTGGACAAAATAAAGCCGAACAGCACTTCCCTGCCTTTAAAGCGATACTTGCTGAGTACAAAACCGCAAATGGTACTCGTGTAGATGACCACTACCGTGATGGCAATGGTGACAAACAAGCTGTTGGCGAAAAAGCGCATAAAGTTAAAGCGCGAGTTCATGTTGATATAATTTTGGACGGTAAACAGCTGCGGCAGCAAATGCTGCTGGAGCGCCATGATTTCGTTGTTCTTTTTAAAGGAGGATGACAGCATCCACACAAACGGGTATACCGTTACCACTCCCATCAACAAAAGCACGATATTCAATATCACGCTGCTGATTTTTCTGCGCATATCCCATTTCCTCCTTACTCTTGATTTCCAGAAACGCGGAACGACAGCCAAGTCAACACCGCTGTAATGACAAACAACACAAACGACAAGGCCGAGGCATAACCAAAGTTATACTTAACAAACGCCTCATCATAAATAATATAGGAAGCGAGATAGGTGGCTGTACCCGGGCCGCCTTCTGTCATAATCAAAATCTGCACATATGCCTGAATGTAAGAAATAATGGAGGTAATCACCACAAACAAGGTCATCGGTTTCAGCAGCGGGAAGGTGATATAACGGAAGGTTTGCCAGCTGGTGGCGCCATCCACTTTTGCCGCTTCCAGCGCATCGCTGGGCAAAGAATAAAGGCCGGCCAAGTACATGACTACTGCATAGCCAAAGTCTTTCCAAATGGTCATGATCATCACGGCAATTAAAGCGGTTTTCGGGTTCATCAGCCAGTTGATATCCAAGCCCAGGATATTGTTGATGGTACCGATTTGCGGATTATACATGAACTTCCAAACAAAAGCAACGGCCACCATCGGGGTGACAACCGGCATATAGTAAACGGCGCGGAAAAAGCTTTTGTATTTTACAAGCGCGCTGTTGAGCGCACAAGCAATGCTCAAGCCCAAGCCAACGCGAAAGATGATTACCACGACGGAAAAGATCACCGTGTTAAACATCGAAGTCCAAAACAGACCGCTTGTAAATACGTTGACATAGTTTTTTAAACCCAAAAAGTCATATGTACCGCTCAACGGGTTCCAGTTGTGAAAGCTGCCTGCGAAAGCAATAATAATGGGGATAATTAAGAAAACGGTAAAGTAAATCACCATCGCCGTCACAACAATATTTCTCAGCAGCACTTCGCTTTTGCGTTTTAAAGTGCCCGGTCGCTTTTGCATGTTCCGTTCCTCCCTTTCCAGTTACAAAAAGGGCAGCCCTGCGCCGCACAGACGGCTGTGCGAACGATGCGGCCGCCCTTTTTGTTGGGGGCTTTCTGAAAAGTTAAAATGTTCAGATACGCCCTAGATTGCTTGATTCCAATTCGATGATCTTCGCTGCCTTATGCCTTTTTCTCGCTGGCATAAGCATACAGATTTTCAACCGAGGTAAAGGTGCTGTTCTCCATATCTTTGATGATATTTGCCTGTGCTTCATTCAGCGCAGTATCGATATCTACACCATTGAAGAATACGTCTTGACCTGCTTTTTTCAAAGAGGTTTCAACCGTTGCAGGCATGGGGCCCGGCCAGATATAACGGTCAATGTGCTCGGCCAGAACTGCCAAAGAGGGATTTGCCAAGATTTCCTCATTATCTGCCAGCGATTTCTTTGCCGGGAAGGTGCTCATTGCCAAGTTAAAGGCAATTTGTGCATCGTCGTTTGCAAGGAAGTATTTGACAAAGTCCTGAGCCACTGCCTGCTGGTCGGCAGGAGCATTCTTGTTGATGCCGAAGGTGGACTCACCGTTGTAACGGTTGTAAGCATACGGTGTTTCGCCGTCAAAGGTCGGGATTTCAAACACGCCGAAATCAATATCTGTCCATGTTGTTTTCAAGGTGTTGTAGTAGTGGCCCCATTGAATTACCATGGCCGACTGTCCTTGGCCGAAGCTGTCGGCGCCCTTTTCGCCAAAGTCTTTGGAGCCGATGCCGTCTTTCTCATACATATCCACGAGCATCTGCATCACTTGCTTCATTTCGTCGGAATTGACATTCGGGGTTTTGCCGTCCTCTTGGAACAGGTTTGCGCCCAGCTGATAGTTCAGGCCCAGCAGATAGTTCTGATGGAAATCGTCGTTAAAGTTTAAACCGGCTTGAATCAACGTATCGCCGTCTTTGATGGTCAGCTTTTTGGCTGCTTCAATCATTTCATCCCATGTTTTGGGAATGTCTTCTTCGGTCAGCCCAGCGGCTTCCCACATTGCCTTGTTATAGTAAACCGTTCCGGTCATCATACCGTAGTCGATATAATACACTTTGCCGTCGATGACGTGTGCGCCAACGCCGGTGAAGTCTGCTTCCAAATCCTCCAAAGGAATCTCCAACGGAGCCAGATAGTTGATGAGGTTTTCATGGTAGCTGTTATGAATATTGAACAGCGCCGGGCCATCCTCGCCATCCAAAGCCAGCGGCAATTTTGTCCAATAATCTTCCCACGGGTTGTTCACCAAATTGATGGTGACATTGGGGTGAATTGCCTGATAGCCGTCGATAATCTCTTGGAACAAGTCGTCACTGCCCCACTCCCACAAGTCCAAAGAAATCGGCTCGCCGTTGTTGATTTCCACGGAAGGGTCATATTTGATGGTATCGCCAAAAGGCTCGGTGGGTACTTCTACCGCTGTTTGCTCTGCGCTTGTCTGTCCGCCGCAGCCCGCCAGCATTCCCGCTGTCAAAGCCGCTGATAACGCAAGTGCCGTCAGTTTCTTTTTCATATTCGTGCATCTCCTCTTTCAGATTTTTCAACCTTTCTTACCGGCAAAAGGTTTATCGCTAAATCTGTAAACAATGTACCATTTTGTTTTTAAAAAGTCAATAACTCCATGCCAACTTTGCCATTTTGTCTATTCTATCCCATTTTAATTTGTGCAAAATACCCTAAAAGGATTTCCGTGTTGCTTTTTTCGCTTTTTGATGTATAATAATAATAAACCTAGACGTTTATTTGTTAAACCTCAAGAAAACGCTGCTTTGTCCATCACCATCACTTGCGCTTTTATTCGTATCAAAAACAGCGTTTAGAAAGGACAAACAACAATGACTTTAAAAGAAATTGCCGACTTGGCCGGTGTCAGCATCATGACGGTATCGAACGTCATCAATGGCAAGTACAACCGCGTTTCTGAAAAGACCATTGAAAAAGTCAATGCCATTATCCGCGAGTCGGGCTATGTTCCCAATTTGAACGCACGCAGCTTAACCAGCAAAAGCTCCAATATCGTCCAAATCATTATTTCTGCCGACGAGGCCGACGGCGAGGAAAACTATTTGGAGAATCCTTACATCAGCTCCATGGTGGGCACCATTGAAAAAGAGCTGCGCCATAGCGGCTACTATACCATGGTCCGCTCTGTGTCAAAAAAGACAGACGTTTCCGCTCTTTTGAAAAACTGGAACATGGACGGCATTATTTTTCTTTATCCGCACTCGGATGAATACTTAAAGAAGCTTGCGCAAAATATCTCCTGCCCGATTGCAGTATTTGACAGTAATGTGCAAGACGACAATATCATCACGGTTTCTTCGGACGACGAAAAAGGGCTTTATCTGTCCACCAAATATTTAATCAACCGCGGCCACAAGCAAATTGCCTTTGTGGCGGATTACGAGGGCAACGGCGTGCTTACAACACGTTTTCACGGTTACTGCCGCGCCCTTGCAGATAGTGATATCCCCTATCGGCCCGAACTGGTTTTCAGCAATCCCCCTTCTTATGAAGGCGGCATTGCAGCCGGCAAGCGGATTGCCTCTTGTCAAGCAGGCATCACCGCTGTTGTTACGACGGCTGATATCTGCGCCATCGGCGTCATGGAGGGTGCGCGCTTGGAAGGCTGCCGAATTCCGGTAGACCTCTCCATTATCGGCTACGATAATTTGAATTTATGCCAATACACTACCCCGAAGCTCACCTCGGTTTCGCAGAATATTACGCAAAAGGCTGTATTGGCGACACAGCTTTTGCTGGAGCGCATTCAAACAGGAAAAAACAGCGGCTCGTTCCGCTTAAAAACCGATGTGGAAATTGTAGAGCGCCAATCGGCTGTTTCCCTGTTTTTATAAGACCTTTCGGCCTGATTTGCGTTGGTTTTTCCGCCGCTTCATGCTATAATAAAAAGCAGCCTAAGACGTTGTTTCGTCTTAAACTGCTTTGCATTTATAAAGATATATAAAGGATTTTTTACGGTATGAAAGAGTGGATTTTCAACGAGTGGGAGCCCTTGCGGTTCGACCGCTTCTTAGCGCGCGAGCTGCCCGGCACTCCCTATGGTGTGCTTCAACGCTATCTGCGTCAAAATAAGCTGAAGGTCAACGGCAAGAAAGTGCCGCTGTCAACCCGCCTCCAAACCGGCGACGTGATACGCGCCTATCTGCCGCAGGCCGGCCAAACCGCACCTCAAACGCCATATCTTCTTGCAAAGCCTATTTTTACAGCGGTTTACGAAGATGCCCATGTTTTAATCGGCTATAAACCGGCAGGCGTGTTGACGCTTGATGAAACCGAAAACACGGCGGATACCTTTCAAAATCGAGCCAGACGCTATCTGCACAACGAGCAGCGTCTTTGTGGGGATTATCTCCCGCGTGTTTGCCACCGGCTGGATACCGGTACTTCCGGGCTTGTCTTGATTGCCAAAACAGCCGAGGCTGAAGCGCAGCTGCTCAGCTTAATCCGCGACCGAAAAATTGAAAAGCAATATCTTTGCGTCACGCTCGGACATCCACAGCCAGATGCACAAACAATGCAGGCTTATTTAGTGAAAGATGCACAAAACAGCTGTGTGCGTGTTTTTGACCATCCCTGCCCGGGCGGCCAAAGCATCATTACCACTTATCACACTTTGGCGAACAGCGGGCCGCTGTCCCTGCTTGAAATTACGTTAGTTACCGGCCGCACCCATCAAATTCGCGCACACATGGCTCATATCGGATGCCCCGTGCTGGGTGACGGCAAGTATGGCATAGAGAAAGAAAACCGGCTTCGCCGCATGAAATATCAAGCACTCTGTGCGTACCGTCTGACTTTTCCTGCTTTGGGCGGCCCGTGCAGCAGCCTTTCTGAAAAAACATTCACTTGTGATTTTCCCTGGTACGCACAGCAAATCATGGACGGTACGCTTGCATAAAAACACCAAATTTTGCTGGTGAGCATTAGGGAATAATGTTTTGCTGTACAATCTTTTTCATAATAAATGTTGGGGCGAAAGCGCTTATTGCTTTCGCCCCAACATTTATTATCTTCGCCCGCACAAGCACACCGCTTATCCATGGCAGCACTGCTGTTTTATTTACTATTTGCAACAGCTGTCTGCTCTGCTGATTTTAAAAATCTGATGCTCATTTTGTAAGCTCATAACGTTCAATCAATTGCATTGGATAAGTATATAGTTCTAGTGCATTGATTTTGGCTGACCCGAATGCATTGCTGCTAAAAATTATATTCATGATATCCTGCAAACAATTAACATTGAATACACCAATCGATGAGTGAAAAATAGGATTGTTAAATGCCTTGGAATAATAGTATCCTATCCCGGTACAGTATTCATCGAGTCTATCATGAAACTGATAATAAAAATCGACAAAATCTTTTTTTGTGAGTGGGAGCAAAACACAAAACTGCAGTTTCGGTATGTTCGTCTGACGGGGGCAGAATGGTTATCGAATTCATTCCAACTTCGATTTCATGATACGATTTCACAAGCGAGCGGATTCAATCTTTTATAGATTCTTCATCACAATTTTCATAGGCGGCAAGGGTAATATGCGGCGGCCACTCCTGTACTGAGTATCCTTTGCTCATCAATTTATCACGCAAAGACAGCATTTTCTGATTTGTGTCATCATCGAACCGCGCTATAACAACATATTTTTTCATCAACAACTCTCCTTTTAGACTTCTGCGAAAATACTTTATCGCCTGCAAACTTTCCGTTTGCCGCCTATGTTTTTAGGGAAGCTGTTTTTCTTAGATGAAAACAGCTTCCCCACTGTACAAAAGCTCTGGTATTAGGAGTTTAAAAACCAGACTCCGGCGTTGAGATAGGTCGCAAATGTCACCCAGAGAAAATAGGGAATTTGGCTGTAAGCCGCCTTTTTGTCAATTTGCCAAAAGGTGACGAGCATCAATAAAATGAGCAGCCAAATCACCGCGATGAGCCCCAGCGCTGCACCGTATGCCTGAAAGCGGAAAAACACCGGGCTCCACAAAAAATTGGCTAAAAGCTGCGTAAAAAACAGCAGCAGTCCTTGTTCCCGATATTTAGAATCATTGTCGAGCACGGTCGCCACCGCATAACCCATCAATGCATACAAAATTGGCCACACGATTGCAAATAAAATGCCGGACGGTGTAAACGGCGGCTTTTCGGCAGTTTCCAAATAAATCTGCAAACCCTCGCGCGAAATCCAGCCAGATAACCCGCCTACCGCTTCGCATACCAGCACCCAAAACAAAACTCGCTTCCACTTATGTGTTTTCATATTGCATCACCCAAGAATAGCTTATGCTGTTTTCGAGGTTTTGATACAAAGTTTTGCACACATCAGCAAGCCGGACGCTTTATAGGCGCGACAAAAACGCGCGCAGCCGCGCCAATCCTTCGGACAGCACGTCCTGCGAGCAGCAATAAGAAAGGCGCACAAAGCCCTCACTGCCAAAGCAGCTGCCCGGAACAAGCGCAAGGCCGCCTTCTTGAATCAGTCTGGTGCAAAATTCTTCCGAAGACATTCCCCACTTTTGAATAGAGGGAAATGCATAGAATGCTCCCTGCGGCGTTACCACATCCATGCCCATATCGCGCAAAGCGCATAACACTGCATCACGTCTTTTGCGATAGGTCTCCCACATTTGTGTTACATCCGTCTGCAAAGCCGTCACAGCCGCCTTTTGAGTAAACGAGGTAACGGACACCACCGCATATTGGTGTACTTTTTCAATCTGCTGCTTAACCTCACGGTCTGCCATCAGCCAACCCAACCGCCAGCCCGTCATCGCATACGGCTTGGAAAAGCTGTCCACCACAATCAGTTGGCTTCGCAAATGCGGAAAAAGCACTCCAAAGGACTCACAAACGCCCTCATAAACCATCTGCCGGTAAACATCGTCACAAATGACATAGATGCCGTACTCCTGTGCGATTTGTGCCACCGCCTCTAGGCTTTCCTTCGTATAGACACAACCTGTCGGGTTGTTGGGAGACGTTAAAATGATGGCTTTTGTCCGGCTCGTCACGCAAGCACGCAGGGCGCTTTCGTCCAGTTGAAACGAAAACGGCGCCGTATTCAGCGGCACAGTCTTACCGCGGCAAAGCGTAACCACTGCCTCATACAGTCCAAATGCGGGTACAGGAATCACCACTTCATCGCCGGGGTTCAAAAGGGCTGTCAAGGCAGAGAAAATTGCCTCGGTTGCGCCATTTGTTACAATGATTTCATCGGGTGCATATTGCATTCCCCGTCTTTCGGCAAAACGAGAAAGCTCCTCTAGCAAAAAGCTCTGTCCATTATTCGGCGGATAGTGGGTATCATTGTTCTGCAAAGACTCCATTGCCGCCTGCTTGATTGCCTCGGGGGTATCGAACTCCGGTTCCCCCAGCGTGAGCGATAAACACCCCGGCGTTTGCCGCGCCAGTGCATTGAACCGGCGAATGCCGGACAGCTGTAATTGCGATACCGCTTCATTCATCGGAAGCCTCAAGGGCATTCACACTCCTTTTTCAAACCGACTTACAGCTCAATCTGCCTGCAAGTCCAACAGTCTTAAATACACATCAAGGCCCGCCGAAAGCGCCGTTTCATCAAAATCGAACCGGTCAGAATGAAGCGGCACGTCCCGTCCTGTACCCAGCAAGAGAAACAGCCCCGGAATGCGTTGTTGATAAAAGGAAAAGTCCTCCGCAATCAGCAGCGGCTCCGGCAGCGTGGTTAAATGCGGCAGCTTTTGCACCGCATTTTTCCACAGCGTCTCCTCGTTGCATACGGGCGGATACCCTTCTGTAAAGTCCAGCTCAAAGGTGCAGCCTGTTGCCGCTTCCACCTGTGCTGCCGTTTCAAGGGCAGCGGCTCGAATCTTTTCAAACATTTGCTGAGAAAACACGCGCATGGTACCCATCAGCACACTTTGTGCGCTGACCGCATTTCGCGCCGCGCCGCTTTCCATTTTGCCAAAGCGCAGCAAACACGGCTCTTTCGGGCAAAATTCGGTTTCCATGCGCTGTTCCATTGCCGTTAAAAAGTGTGCCGCGGCCATCAAGGCATCCAGCCCCTCTTGCGCACGGGCAATGTGCGCCGCCTTACCGCGCACCGTTACCGTCACTTCACTCGCTTTTGCCAAAAGCGGGCCGGGACGCGACACAACTTCCCCCGCTTGAAAGCCGGGCCAAAGGTGAAAGCCGTAGATGGCACGCACATGATACTGCTCAAAAACGCCGCTTTCGCAAATCAGCTTTGCACCGCCGGTCGTTTCCTCGGCAGGCTGAAACACTAACAGCACGTTCGTTTTTAAACGCTCTTTGCGCTCGGCCAAGCACTTGGCTAGTGCCAACACCATTGCCATATGTCCATCATGCCCGCAAGCATGCATTTTGCCCTCGTGCGCAGAGCGGTAGGAACAGTCATTTTTTTCCTGCGTGGGCAAAGCATCCATATCGGCGCGAAAGGCCACCGCTTCGCCCTTTCCGGCATCAATCCACGCACAAAGCGCACTTTTTGCCGGAGAAAACAGCAAAAACCCCAAAGGTTCCAGCTCCTGCTTGAGATATTGCAGTGTTTTTGGCAAATCAAAATCCACTTCGGGAATTTGATGCAGCGCGCGGCGGCATCGACTGAGATATTCCTGCATCCCGCTCCCCCCTTATTTCTGCAAATGACAGCTTACAGGTTGCGCAGCGCATCCACGAGCGCCGATTTCTGGTTTGTTTGTTCGTCCTTTTGTTTGACAACGCGAGCCGGTACACCGGCAACCACAACGCCTTCGGGAACGTCTTGAATGACAATGCTGCCCGCTGCAACCACGGAACCTTTTCCGACACGCACGCCTTCAATGACCACGGCATTGGCGCCAATGAGAACATCATCCTCGATGATCACGGGCTGTGCGCTGGCCGGTTCAATCACACCCGCCAAAACAGCACCAGCGCCAATGTGGCAGCGCTCACCCACGGTAGCGCGTCCGCCCAGCACAGCGCCCATATCAATCATGGTTCCTTTGCCGACCACTGCGCCAATATTCAAAATAGCGCCCATCATAATGACGGCGTTTTCTCCAATTTCCACCTGCTCGCGGATGATTGCACCCGGCTCAATACGCGCTTTTTGCTCTTTTAAATCCAGCAAGGGGATGGCAGAATTGCGGCAGTCGTTTTCGATTACCATATCTTCAATATGATCTGCGTTTTCTGCCAAAATGGGGCCAAGCTCTTTCCAATCGCCAAAAACAACCTTATCCCCTACACCAAATACTTTTGCACTGCCATAAGAAATCGGGGCGCGTTCTTTAATGGTAATCTTTACCGGAGTCTTTTTTTCTGCGTTGGCAATATATTGAATAATCTCGTTTGCGTTCATGTTGGTTTCTCCTTTTTATTTCTATTTTGGGGTTAAAAATTGTCAAAAAGTACGTCTTCCAATGTGTAAAGGCGAGGCGCTTTACCGCACAAAAGCTGTGCTGTTTTCAGGGCACCGGCGGCAAAAATGCGGCGGCTGTCCGCACGATGGCTGAGAGCAATTTCTTCCTCTTTGCCAAAAAAGCGCACGACATGTTCACCGGCCACGGTACCGCCGCGCAGCGCATGTACGCCAATTTCCTTTTTCGTGCGGGCTCCGCACATGCCTTGACGGCCATAAACAGGGGTGTATTCCCCGTTGGGATTCACGGCATCCAGCAAAATTTTTGCCGTGCCGCTGGGCGCATCCACCTTTTGATTGTGATGTGTTTCTACAATTTCGATGTCGAAATCTTCGCCCAAAGCTGCGGCGGCCTGTGCGGCCACACGGCGCAAAACGGCAATGCCAACCGAGAAATTTGCACTGTAAAGCACAGGAACTTCACAGGATAATTCTTTTAAAATAGCGCGGTGATGCTCCTCCAATCCCGTTGTGCCGCACACCAGCGGCAAGCGGTTTCTTTTGACAAATTCAGCCAAAGGCTCCAGCATATCGCGGTGGGAAAAATCAATCACAGCATCCGCTTGTACCACCGCGCTTTTCAGTGCATCCACGGTATTAACGTCGGCAGTGCCTACCACCTCAATCCCCTGCTCCTTTGCCAATCCGGCAATCATCTGGCCCATTTTTCCGGTTCCGGCCAAAAAGAGTTTGTTCATAACAAGCCTGCCTCCTTCATCGCTTTTTGCAAGCGTTCTTTCGTTGCTGCGGACGGTGCAGTCAGCGGCAGACGGTAGCCGCCCACTTCCATGCCCATCATGTTCAGCGCTTCTTTTACAGGAATCGGGTTCACCTCGGCAAACAGCGCATTCACCAGCTCCAAATATTTCAGCTGTGCAGCGCGCGTTTTCTCCGGTTCTCCATTCAGATAGTCAAAAATCATCTCGTGGGTTTCTTTCGGCAGTACATTCGCCAAAACAGAAATCACGCCGGAACAGCCCAGCGACATCATGGAAAGAATCATATCGTCGTTGCCGGAATACATCACAAAGTCATCCGAGAGATGGCAGGCAATCCGTGCAGCATATCCAATGTCGCCGGAGGCCTCCTTAATGCCGACAATGTTTGGGTGCTTTGCCAAACGGCATACATTGTTCTCGGAAATCGCACAGCCTGTACGGCCCGGCACATTGTACAGAATGCACGGAATGGAAACGGCGTCTGCCACTGTTTTAAAGTGGAGATACATACCTTCCTCATTGGTTTTATTGTAATAGGGAGTAATCAGCAAAAGCCCGTCCACACCGATTTTTTCAAAGCTTTTACTTTTTTCCAGCATGGTCTGTGTGCTGTTGGAGCCGCTTCCCGCCCAAACAGGAATCCGCTTTGCCACACGGTTGACCACATAGCGGCAAACCTCGTCATCTTCCTCATGGCTCATGGTGGAAGACTCGCCGGTTGTGCCTAAAATCAGCAATGCGTCGGTTTTGCTTTGCAAATGAAAATCCACCAGCTCGCCGAGCTTTTCATAATTCACTTCACCGTTTGGCAAAAAAGGGGTAATCAGTGCAACAATTGAGCCGCGAACAATCTCATGCTTCATAATAATAGACTCCCTTCAACACTCTTTGCGCCGGCCCCGTCATATAAACGGATTCGTCGTCGCAGATTTCCACGTCCAGCGTTCCGCACGCCAGCTGTACCGTTACATTCTGGCCGCATAAACCTTTGCGGTAAGCCGTTACAACAGAAGCGCACGCCCCTGTTCCGCACGCCAATGTCAAGCCCACTCCGCGTTCCCATGTTCTCATACGAATGGTGTTTCGGTCGATTACCTGCACCATATTCACATTTGTTTTCTGGGGGAAGAACGGGTGCTGATGAATTTCACGCGCAATCGGCAGCAAGGCATCGTCAAAAGCATCTTCGACAAACCAAACGGTGTGTACCGTAGCCAAAAACAGGCTGCACAGCGTTACCTCTTTGCCCATCACCGACAGCTGGTGATCCCACAAGATTTCATTTCCCGTCATTCCCAAAGCCTTCGGGTCATCCTTCGGCTCGCCCATAAAAATGCGGCACTGAAACGGCTCTTCTTCGATAATCTCCACTTTTTTAATGCCATCGCCTGTCAGCACGGCAAACTGGTCGCCGTGTGCAATGCCTTCCTCTTTGCAAAAACGTGCGAAACAACGAATTCCGTTGCCGCACATGGGAGCCATGGAGCCATCAGCATTATAAAACAGCATTGTGGTTGGATTTTGTTTTGCCAAAATCATGCCGTCAGCGCCCATTCCGGTATTGCGGTTGCAAATCTTTACCGCTAAGGCCGCAGGGTCCAGCGTTTGCACATCTGCCTCATGAATCAGCACAAAGTCGTTGCCGCATCCATGATATTTAATCACTGGGATTTCCATTACCGAAGCGCCTCCTGACATTCCAAATGCATAAAATCCTGCGGCATTTCACGGCGCAGCACCAGCTCAGCCTTTCCGTCTTTTGCAAAAATAACAGGCGGACGGCCTAAATGGTTATAGTTGCTGGACATCGAGTAGCAATAAGCACCTGTGGTGTGGATTGCTAAAAGGTCTCCTGTTTTCATTTCCGGCAGGTGCGCTTGTTCGATTAAAATATCGCCGCTTTCACAGCATTTGCCCGCAATCGCATACACTTTTTGTGCCGGTGCATCGGGGCGGTCCACCGCCGTACAATCATATTTTGCCTGATACAGCGCCGGACGGATATTATCCGCCATGCCGCCGTCTACAAACAGATATTCTTTTCCCGGCGTCGATTTAAACCAGCCAACGGTATACACGGTTGTGCCTGCCTCACCGACAATACTTCTTCCCGGCTCGATCATCACCTTTTGAACGTCCAACGAAAGCGCTGCTTTCTGCTGTGTACATGCTTTTAAAATGGTTTCACACACCAAAGGAATGGGAATCGGTGCATCCTCCTCCGTGTAGCGCGCGGCAAATCCGCCGCCCAAGTCCCACACACGCACGCTGTATCCTTTTTCCTGCATTTCTTTTGTAAGAGAGGCCAGCGCCTCAATCTCAGCCACAAATGCCTGTGCCTCGAAAATCTGGCTTCCGATATGGGCGTGTATTCCGCAAAAATGGAGCCACGGAGAAGCTTCAACTGTTTGCAGAATGGTCTCCCAGCCCTTTGTATCGGCAGCCGAAACACCGAATTTGCTGTCCACATGCGCTGTGACAATATATTCATGGGTGTGTGCTTCCACACCGGGATTCACACGCAGCAGCACATTTGCATGGCACTGCAATTGCTCGGCCAGCGCCGCCAGCGCGGCACATTCCGGTGCGTTATCCAGCACAATCAGCCCTACGCCCGCTTTCAGCGCTGCGGTTAATTCATCCGGTGTTTTGTTGTTTCCGTGAAACACAATGCGCTCCGCAGGCATTCCCGCATGGAGCGCCACCGCCAGCTCCCCGCCGCTGACAACATCCAAGCCGCAGCCCGCGTCACGCACAAGACGCGCCATCTTTCCGCACAAAAAGGCTTTTCCCGCATATACCACCTGGGTTTCCAGCTCTGGATGAGAAAGACATTCGCGGAATGTATGCAGGTGGTTCTCCACCATCGCTTCATCATAAATAAAAAACGGTGTGCCAACCGTCTGCGCCAAATGACGCAGGCTAACCCCGCCGATTTCCATACCCTCGCTCATTTTTATGACCCCTTTCCTTTCATCATGCATTCCCTTTGGATCGGCTTTTTGCGGGGGCGTTTTTCACTTTGAAAAAGCCCTCGAAATAAAAAAGCACCAGCAGGGACACAAACCCTTACTGATGCCGTAACACTCAAAGCAGACGCAGCGCAGGAGCCGCCTGCGTGCTCAGTAAAGATAGCGCACCTGCAATCTCTTGCAGACAGTGCCGCAGATATTCTCTACGGCCCCACCCACCGAACGTGTCCGCCCGGCAGATTCGGCAAGGTCGCCCCCTCATAAGCTCAACGCCTCCCGACTCCCTTATGATTCATCTTCCCCGCGCCTCTATCACGATTTTATTTAGTATAGCACTGTACCAAAGGAAAGTCAAGATACCTGCCTTTTTAAAAAATATCCTCATTGCAAATTCTGAATTAGGGCGGTATAATAATGTGAAAGCAACCCATGCTTCAAAATGATATCGTCCATTAAGGAGTGTTTCTTTATGCTGACTGTTGGCGAAAAAGCCCCCAATTTTACTTTGCCGAATCAAAACAGCGAAATGATTTCCCTTTCCGACTTTCTTGGAAAAAAAGTTGTCCTTTATTTTTACCCGAAAGACAGTACGCCCGGCTGCACGCGCCAAGCTTGTGCATTCGCCGGTCAATATGACGCCTTTGTGCAGCAAAATGCCGTTGTCATCGGCATTAGCAAAGACAGCGTGGCGTCCCACCAGAAATTTGCACAAAAAAACAACTTACCGTTTGTGCTGCTGTCCGACCCGGAACGAACGGCCATCGAAGCCTATGACGTTTGGAAAGAGAAAAAACTGTATGGAAAAACCAGCATGGGCGTTGTGCGCACCACCTATTTGATTGACGAAACCGGCACTATTGAACAGGTTATGCCCAAGGTGAAGCCTGATACAAACGCCGCCGAAATCCTCGCCTATTGGAACGGACGAGAGGCTTAAAGCTATGAAAGCAATTATTTCCCCTGCTAAAAAAATGGTAGTAGACCCGGACAGCCTGCCTTGCGAAACAACACCTATTTTTTTAGAGCAAGCGCAGGAAATCGCGGGGACGCTGCAAAAAATGCCATACGATGCACTGAAAAAGCTTTGGAAGTGCAACGACGCTATCGCCGGACAAAATTTTGAGCGTCTGCAAACCATGAATTTCGAGCGCGGCTTAACACCTGCCGTCCTTGCCTACGACGGCATTCAATACCGCCATATTGCCCCGCATGTCTTTTCGACGGAACAGCTTGTCTATTTGCAGCAGCACCTGCGCATCATCTCGGGGCTCTACGGGCTGCTTCGCCCATTTGACGGCGTTGTCCCCTATCGGCTGGAAATGCAGACAAAGCTCTCGGTAAACGGCAGCAAAGATTTATATGAATTTTGGGGCAGCCGGATTGCACAAGCGCTGTGCGCTGAAACGGACTGCATCATCAATCTTGCCTCAAAAGAATACAGCGTTTGCCTTTCCAAACACCTGCCGCCAAGCGTTTCGTTCATTACCTGCGTCTTTGCAGAAGAAATAGACGGAAAACTGATTGAAAAAGGGACAAAATGCAAAATGGCGCGCGGGGAAATCGTGCGTTATCTTGCCGAGCAGCAAATTACCACGCCTGATTCCTTAAAATCTTTTCAGGGCTTGCAGTTCACATACAGCCCCGCCCATTCCAGCGAAACAACGTATGTTTTTTTGCAAACATCCAAATAGATCCTTCCCGCCATGGAATCGCATCGTTTTTCAACTGCAAAGGGCCGTGACAAGAAAATTTTCTTGTCACGGCCCTTTCTTTCACCGATCACTCAGCAACAGTCTGAGTACATCAGCGTGCTTTCTTGCTGACCTTAAATGCAGCAAATGCACGATAAGTCATGTAAACATCCAGCTTGGAAACCAGCTCAAACGGAGAGTGCATGGAAAGCACCGGCACGCCGATGTCGATGGTATCCACCTCGCGCTGGGAAACAAATTTTGCCACGGTACCGCCGCCGCCTTGGTCCACTTTGCCCAGCTCGCCGGTCTGCCACAAAACGCCGGCCTCATCCAAAATACCGGTGACATAGGCAACCATTTCGGCGTCCGCGTCATTCGTGCCGCCCTTGCCGCGTGCGCCCGTGTACTTCGTGACGCAAACACCACGGTTCAAGTAGGAAGCATTGTTCTTCTCAGACACCTCCGGGAATGTGGGGTCAACCGCAGCGCTGACATCTGCCGAAAGGCACTTGGAATTTTGCAGCATCATGGTGTAGTTTGCACCCTGAATGTCGGCAAGATAGCGCAGGAAATGGAAGGTGAAATCACTGCTCAAACCGGCTGTGCCGTCAGAGCCAACCTCCTCCTTATCAGCCAAAACGCACACCGAAGTATATTCCGGGGTTTCGCTGTCAATTTCAGCACGCAAAGCCGTATAACCGCATACACGGTCATCCTGGCCGTAACCGCCTACCATGCTGCGGTCAAAACCTACGTCACGCGCTTTTGCCGCCGGGACAGCCTCAATCTCAGCGCGTACAAAATCGCGCTCGGTAATGCCATAGCGCTCATTCAAAATTTGCATGATGCGCAGTTTGACGCGATTTTTTACTTCTTTATCCTCAAACGGCAGAGAACCGACAATAATATTCAGCTCCTCACCCTTTAGGCCCTCATTCAGCGTGCGCTTGGACTGGTCGGCAGCCAAATGCGGCAGCAGATCGGTCACGCAGAAAACGGGGTCGGATTCTTCTTCACCCACATGAATTTCCACCACTTCACCGCTGGTTTTCACCACAACGCCATGCAGACTGAGCGGTGTAACACCCCACTGATATTTGCGGATGCCGCCATAATAGTGCGTTTTAAAGAGCGCCAAATCGGTGTCTTCATACAGGGGATTCGGCTTCAAGTCCAAGCGCGGCGAGTCGATATGTGCAATCATCAAGCTCACGCCATCCTGTACCGGACGGGTACCGATGGTAGCTGCAATCAACGCTTTGCCGCGGTTGTTGTAATACACCTTGTCACCGGGCTTATATGCCTCGGCAGCCAAACGGTCAAACGGGCGGTAACCAGCCGCCTCCAAGCGCTTTACACCGGCTTTCACCGCTTCGCGCTCTGTTTTTGCCTCGTCTAAGAAAGCCTTGTAGTCCTCACAGAACTCCTGTGCTTTTTCCAGCGCGTCCGGCGCTTCATCCGCAATGTGGGGCTGGGTAAACAAAAGTTGTTCTGCCAGCTCCTGTCCTTTCGTTTTGCTCATTTTTACTTCTCTCCTTTCAGTCCATTCCCAACTGCTGCACAAGCCGTTTTTTTGCCTGTTCAGCCGCCGTAAATGCTCTGATATGATTTATAATTCGCGTTTACTTTACGAACATAATGGTTCATCTGTTCGTAAGGAAACGAGAAAAGCACCTTTCCATCTTCTGAATACTCTTTTTGCTCCAAAAGAGAATCCACTTTGCCAATGCCGCTGTGATAGGCTGCCGCCGCTGTGGAAACATCTTCATAGTAACGCGCCATGCACACAGAAAGCAGATAAACCCCAAACCGAATATTGGTTTCCGGGTCATACATATCGTCAAAGGTAATTGCCTCATTCGGGGCAATTTTTGTTTTAATCCAATCAAAGGTTTGCTCGGTAATCTGCATCAAGCCCCTTGCATCCACATTGGACACCGCATCCACCCGAAATCCTGATTCCGTTTTGATAATGCTGTATACAAGGTACTGATCCAAATGATATTTATCGGCATAATACTCGACATATTCACTGTACTTTTTGGGATAAGCGGCACGCTGAATGGCGCCGACGCCATGCGGCAGAAACAAAATGACCACAACCATCGCCGCTGCCACTACCACGCTTAACGCGCCGTGGGTCACCCATCTTGTTTTTCTTTCTTTCATGGCACTCCTTTCTCAAAAATATTCCGCTGCATCGGAAAGCTCTTTTTCTGATAACGGTTTAAAACCTCTTAAACACTGCCTTGCAGCGTTTCCAACAGCGAAGCCAAAACAGCTTGTGCCTGCTGCTGCAAGGCTTCTTGTCCGCCGTCGTTTTGAATGACATAGTCGGCTCGTGCAAGCAGCGCTTCTTCGGGCGTTTGAACATTCAGCCTCTCCTCGGCACGCTGCGCTGAAATGCCGTCACGCTGCATAATGCGCTGCACCGCCTGTTCGTGCGGGGCAGTCACCACCACCCAGCGCTTGCAATACGGCTCCAGCGGACTGCCGAGAATGACAGCTCCATCGACAAAACACAGGTTTGCCCCTTGCTTGGCATAAGCATCTGCACGTTCCAAAAGGAGTGCAGCAATGGCAGGATGGGTAATATCGGAAAGACGCTTTGTCTGCTGTACACTGCAAAAAGCTTTTTCAGCAAGCTTTTTGCGGTCGAGCGTTCCGTCCTCCTGTAAAATGTCCTGCCCAAAAGAAGCGCACAGCTCCTTTAAAACAGGCGAACCGGCCTCGACAATTTCACGCGCGGCAGCATCGGCATCTAAAACAGGGTAGCCCTTGGCTCGGTAAAAAGCAGATACCGTGCTCTTTCCGCTCCCGGAACGCCCTGTAACAGCAACAAGAAACGGCAAACTCATACATTCACCACCTGAAATGCCGCCGCACGCAGCAAGCGGTTATAAACTGCCAAGGAAATGCCGCTTTGCAGCGGGCAGCGAGCATACGCAGTGGCTATATTTTTTTCATCCAACGTACGCAGCGCCGAAAATAAGCCGTGCGCCTGCGAAGTGCCGTCATGCATTCTGCCATAGGGAATGCAAATAACCCCGTCCAGATGCGCTATATCCTCCTGAAAGCAAAGTGCGCAGTCATTGGATGACGCATGTTCCTTGACATAGCTGCAATAGTCCTCCTGACTGCCGTTCACAATCACCACGCTCGCTTTCGGCGCATAATGACGGTATTTCATACCGGGAGAAGCAGCCTGCTCCCCTTCTTTGAGCTGGTGCAGCACGGCGTCGGAAAGCTTCACTTCACAATGCAGCACTTGCTCAAGCTGCTCTTTCGTAATTCCGCCCGGACGCAGCAGCACAGGCACATCGCCGGCTAAGGAAACCACCGTCGATTCTACACCGACATCGCACGTTCCCCCGTCAACAATGAGCGGAATTTTGCCGTTCATGTCCTCCAGCACACTTTTTGCCGTGGTTGGGCTGGGACTGCCGGACGTATTGGCAGAGGGAGCCGCCAACGGCACTCCTGCCAGTGCAATAATTTGCTGGGCAACCGGGTGTGAGGGCCAGCGCGCGGCAGCCGTGGAAAGCCCGCCGCACACTTCGTCTGCCAACGCCGTACTGCGTGGTAAAATAATCGTCAGCGGACCGGGCCAAAAAGCCTCCGCCAGCGCTTTTGCCTGCGGCGTCACTTCCCGCCATACCATGGGCAGCATTTCCATAGAAGAAATATGTGAAATCAGGGGATTATCCTGCGGGCGGCCCTTTGCTTTAAAAATTTTCTGCACGGCTTGGCCATTTGTAGCATCCGCGGCAAGGCCATACACCGTTTCTGTCGGAATTGCCACAAGCTCACCGCTTTGCAGATACTTTGCCGCTTGACGGCACACTTCCGAGGCCGCCTTTTGACAAGTGGTATCCATACTACGCCTCCTGTGCCGATTTCAATTTTTCCGCACGGTCGGCGGTAATCAGTGCCTGAACCACTTCATCCATATCGCCATCGAGCACGGTATTTAATTTGTACAAGGTTAAGCCAATGCGGTGATCTGACACACGTCCTTGCGGATAATTATAGGTGCGAATGCGCTCGGAGCGATCGCCTGTTCCCACTTGGCTGCGGCGCTGTTCGGCAATTTCCTGCGACTGCTTTTTCTGCTCCTGTTCCAGTAAACGGCTGCGCAGCACCTTCAGCGCCTTGTCCTTATTTTTATACTGGCTTCGCTCATCCTGACACTCCACCACCATTCCGGTAGGCAAATGGGTCACACGAATGGCAGAAGATGTCTTGTTGATGTGCTGGCCGCCTGCACCCGACGAACGGAAGGTATCAATCTTCAAATCAGCGGGATTGATTTGCACATCCACTTCCTCGGCTTTCGGCATCACTGCCACCGTTACGGTAGAGGTATGAACACGTCCCTGTGTTTCCGTTTCGGGCACGCGCTGCACACGGTGTACGCCGCTTTCAAATTTCATATAGCTGTACACGCTTTCGCCTTCAATAGAAAAGCTTACCTCTTTTACACCGCCAAGCTCTGTTTCATTGATATTGAGCACTTCCACACGCCATCCGCGGCTCTCCGCGTACATGGTATACATGCGCTGCAAGCTGTGTGCAAACAAAGCCGCTTCTTCTCCGCCTGCACCGCCGCGAATTTCCATAATCACGCTTCGCTCGTCATTTTCATCTTTAGGCAGCAATAAAATTTTCAGTTCTTCTTCCAGCGCTTCGGCACGGGCTTTGTTTTCCTTCAGCTCATCCTGTGCCAAGGCTTTCAGTTCTTCATCGCCACCTTCCTCCAAAATCTCCTTCGCCTGCTGCATTGCATCGCACGAAGCCCGGTAAGCATCATACGTTTGCGCAATCGGCGTAAGATTTTTATATTCCTTCATCAGCTTGGCATAGCGCGCATTATCCTGTATCACAGTCGGGTCCTGCAAAAGACAATTGATCTCATCATAGCGCGCACGCACAGCTTGTAATTGTTCTATCATGTTTCTCTCTCCTTTCCTGTCGAAAAAAGAGCCTGTTACAGAAACTCTTCCCCGCGCTTAACCTTTTTGATGTTTTTTTCAATTTTTACGCGGGGCAGCATCACTTCACGCCCGCACTTTGTACACTGAATTTTAAAATCCATGCCGACACGCAGCACTAAAAACTCGTTACAGCCGCAAGGGTGCGTTTTTTTGGTAAAAATATGGTCGTTAATTTGAATATCCATAATTCTCCTACTTTTTCACGTTGATTCGTTTATTATATACCAATCGGAAGCAATTCGCAAATATTTGCGGCAGCTTCCACATATATTTACAAAGGATGCCGCAACCGGCAAAAGATGTTTTCAGAAGAAAGGATTTTGATGATGAAGTATTTTGCAGAAGGATCTAATCCCCAAACCAGTTTATTCACCCGTGAGCTGCTTCGGCGCGCGCAGCGCACCGGCGCTATTTTGGAAAGCCGCGCACTGAGCTTTGACGCCGGAAAAAACCTCCACTTTGATCTGTCCGGGATTCCCGCGGTCATTCCTCATTTAGAGTGTGCCGACGGCATTGCGGAAGGTACCGTGCGGGATATCGCCCTGGTAACGCGCGTGGGGCGGCCCTGTTGTTTCACTGTCTTAGAAGTACCGGAAGAAGGGCCTGTTATTCTGTCACGCGCCAATGCGCAAAAGCGCTGCAAAGCAGAATATTTAAACTTACTCACTCCCGGCGATGTGCTTTCCTGCAAAGTCACCCATATTGAGCCGTTCGGCGCATTTTGTGACATCGGGTGCGGCGTTTGTGCGCTGCTGCCGATTGACAGCCTTTCTGTTTCCCGCATTTCTTCCCCCGCTGACCGTGTTGCCGTCGGCCAAGAGATTGAATGCATTTTAAAAAGCCGCGATGCCGAGGGACGCTTTGTACTTACAATGAAAGAGCTTCTGGGTACCTGGCAGGAGAATGCTTCCCTTTTTCAGGCGGGCGAAACTGTCGTGGGGGTCGTGCGCAGTATTGAAAGCTATGGCGTATTTGTGGAGCTTGCACCCAATTTGGCGGGCTTGGCCGAATGCGTTCCGGGCCTTTCCAAAGGACAGCTTGTCAGCGTGTACATCAAAAGCATTTTGCCCGAGCGCATGAAAATCAAGCTTGCTGTGCTTCGCGCCATTGAGGATAAGAACTTCCGGTTTCCGCTTCGCGTGTTTACAGACGCACACCATATCGACCACTGGGTTTATGCCTGCTCGGCCAACGGCAAAAAAATTGAAACCTGCTTTTCGGCGCAGCCGGCCGAGGCCATTTAAAGAGCCTTTGTCATGACGGCGGTTTGCGAAGGATGAATATTTACAATTTTTTCATTTTGCGGTATGATAAAAGCAACAACCCGTAAAGGAGGCGTTTTGGTGTCCGGCAATGCATTTACCGCCAATGTCAAACCAGGCGGCCTTACCAACTCGACACAAATACGCATTTTGCTTTGTACCCTGATTGCACATGCGGCACATCCCCCCACAAAACAGGAGCTGGAGCAAGCCCTTTTAAAAGAAGCGCTTGTGAATTACTTTGAGCTGGCCTCCTCGCTTTCTGAGCTGGAAAGCCAACAGCTTGTGGAATTAGATGACGAAGGATGCTACCGCATTACGGCAGCCGGCGAAGCCATTGTGCAGACGCTGCGGGGCGATGTTCCCACCAGCGTACAGGAATGTGCTCAAAAGGCGCTGCGTGCCATGCAGAAGGCTGCCCGGAATTTGCAGGATTATCAGGTGGATATCGTTCCGTGTCAAGACGGTTTTCATCTGTGCTGTTCCATTCAGGAAAACGGCATGGAGCTGTTTTCCGTAAAAATCTATATGCCCGATTTTGAAACGGCGCAAAAGGCGAAAATCCATTTTATTGAAAACGGCAGCGACATTCACAAGCTGCTGTTAAGTACGCTGACCGGATCGGATCGGCTGGTGCAAATGCTTTTAAAAGGCGTTACCCTGTAATGAAAAGATCTTATTTTGAAAATATGACTTTTTTAAAAAACACCGTCCCATTGCGTGGGACGGTGGAGACTGTCGAAAAACTGCCGCCTCATTCAGAAAGAACCTAGGCTGCAAGGGGAAAAAGGCTTGGAAAAGGGGG
>DCEX01000012.1:3020-11216 GCA_002315015.1 Faecalibacterium sp. UBA1819 | reverse complement strand
AAAAAGCGAAGCTTTTTCGACAAACTGACACCGTCCCATTGCGTGGGACGGTGTTTTTTCTTATTATCGCCCCTGCGTTCCACCTTCCACCACGTCTTTTCCCGTTAACACATTGCCGATGGTTTTAAAAAAGATTTTCACATCAAAAGCAAAGGAAATCCGCTTAGCATACTCGCCGTCGTAGCGTGCCTTCACCGGAATGGGCAGCTCATCGCGCCCGTTCACCTGTGCCCAGCCGGTTAAGCCGGGCAGCACGTCATTTGCACCCCAGCGGTCGCGTTCCTCGATTAAGTCATACTGATTCCAAAGTGCCGGACGCGGGCCGATAATGCTCATTTGTCCTGCTAAAATATTAAACATCTGCGGCAGCTCATCCAAGCTTGTTTTTCTCAGAAAGTGGCCGCTTTTTGTAATGAGCGCCTGCGGATCCTTTAAAAGATGTGTGGGAACGTCGCTGGGCGTATCAGCATACATTGTGCGAAATTTTAAAATAGAAAAATGCGTTTTTCCTTTTCCCACACGTTTTTGGCGAAAAAACACCGGGCCTTTGGAATCCAGCTTAATCCAAAGCGCGATCAGCAAAAGAACCGGCGACAGTACGATGATGCCGCACAGAGACAAAACCACATCTATGATGCGTTTGAGATACTTTTGATACATATCCGCTCATCCTTACAAATCATACTCATGCTCTTTATGGGTAAAGGTGGGCACCAGCGCCAAAAGCGCCCGCACCAGATTTTCGCTGTTGTTGCTGTAAGCAATTTTTTTCAGCTCGGCCAGCTGCTCAAAGAAAGTGTCCTTATTGAGCCCAAGCGGTGAGCCGACAAAGATTTTTCGATTTCCTGTTTTGCGCACGCCTTCCTCGTCCATCAAAAGCTCCTCATACAGCTTTTCGCCGGGACGCAGACCGGTAAACTGGATTTGAATATCTTTATACGGAATCAAACCGGACAGTTTAATCAGGTTTTCGGCCAAATCCAAAATTTTAACCGGTTTGCCCATATCCAACACAAAAATTTCGCCGCCTTTTCCCATTTGTCCCGCTTCCAAAACCAGCTGAACCGCTTCGGGAATTGTCATAAAAAAACGCACAATTTCGGGGTCAGTTACGGTTACGGGGCCGCCTGCCGCAATCTGCTCTTTAAACAGCGGCAGCACAGAGCCGTTAGAGCCAAGCACATTGCCGAAGCGAACCGCCACAAATTTTGTTTTGCTTTTTTGCGCGAGGGCCTGCACAATCATTTCGCAAACGCGCTTTGTCGCCCCCATCACATTCGTCGGGTTAACTGCTTTGTCAGTAGAAATCAGCACAAAGCGCTCAGCGCCGTAGCGGTCGGCAGCACACGCGACGTTATAGGTGCCGAAGACATTGTTTTTCACAGCTTCTTCGGGGGAGATCTCCATCAGCGGAACGTGCTTATGGGCCGCCGCGTGGAACACCACATCCGGGCGGTTGGCACGAAACAGCGCATCAATCTTTTTAGAATCGCGCACCGAAGCAATCAGCACCTGCAAGTTCAAGCGGTCGCCATAGCGCCGCAGCAGCTCTTGCTGAATGGAATAAGCGCTGTTTTCATAAATATCCAAAATAATCAATTTTTTGGGGCTGCACATGGCAATCTGGCGGCACAGCTCAGAACCGATGGAACCGCCGCCGCCGGTTACCATAACCGTTTTGTTGGTAATCAGCTCATTGGTGGAGTCTTTCAGCTCTACTTCGGGACGTCCCAGCACGTCCTCCACGCGCACATCACGAATCCGCGACAAAATATCCTTGCCGTCGGCAATCAGCTTAACAATGTCCGGCAAAATACGCACATTGCACTTTGTTTTATTGCAAATGCCCAAAATGCGGCGTTTGTTTTCTTCGTCTACCGTGGGAATGGCCAGCAACAGCGTCTCGATTTCGCAGCGCTCCACCATCTCAGGAATATCCTCCGTTGTTCCCATAATTTCAACGCCCATGATGTTTCGGCCCACCTTTTCGGGCGCGTCATCCACACAGCAAATAATGCTCATATCAGGGCTTTTATTTTTAGAAAGCTCGTGCAGTAAGGTGCTGGCTGCGTCACCCGCGCCAATTACCAAGGTGCGGCGACGCTTCAGCCCGCGCTGTGCCAGCTTGGTATTGCGAAACATGCGGTAAGTTAAGCGTGCATACAGCGTCAGCGCCGAAGCAAAGGTAGCGCTTAAAAAATAGACAGAAAAGGGAATGCGCCGTTCACTTGCCCAAAGAGCCCATGTGACCACCACAAAAATCCCCACTGCAATCGCAGAAGCCATGCAAAGCCGGAAAAATTCAACAATTTCAGCGTAGCGCCATAGGCTGTCATACATTCCCATCAGCCAGTAAACCACTTCATAGCAGCAAACAAAGAAAAAGCAGCTTGCAAATAAAAGGCTGTTATATTCGGTAAAAGAGGTACGCCCGTTAATGAGAACCCACGGGAAAGTATAGGAAAAAATAATCGCTACAATATCAAAGGCGATTAAAATCTGTTTGCGAAAGCGCTGCGCAAAATCTGTAATAGCAGACATCAAAATGAATCACCAATCTTTTATTATTTCATGTTCCGGGGCGTGAGATAACCTAACGTAACCATACATTTCTCAGCCCTGCTCTCTCCCTCACCGGAAAGAGGCATCTATTTCAACAAAGCTCTTGACTTATTTTTTACTTATATTTAGTCTATGATACTATATTTTGCAAAAATAATCAATTCATAATGCTAAATTTGTCGCTTTTCGTATCAATCTTCTCCCCGTTCTTTTTCCATTCCAATGAACATGCCCAAAAAGTAAAATCTCTGATGCTGCACAATTTTCGTGTGCTGTTTATCAGAGATTTTACTTTTTAATCATCCAAATTGAATGTTGCTGCGTTAAATATTTACGCCAATGACACCTGCCGCGGCCGCTTGCTTTCCGTTTTTAAAAGTTCCTGCATCAAAAGGTGGAGCATCTCCTCGGATACCGCACTGTATTTTGCATCATTCATTTGATTTGCTTTTTCCAATGGGTCATTGCACAAGTCGGTTAATTCCATTTCACCCAGCTGACTGTACCCATATTTGTATTGCTGTGTTACCAGCACCTTGTAGTTACAATCCTTTGCACCATAACCGTTTCGATATTCTATCAAACAAGCTTTCCGGCAAGGTGTTTTGGCGCCTTCACGCCAAAGTTCGCTCTGGTCAATGCCGTCGCAGTAATAAGGCACCGGCAAGCCGAGCAAGCCGCACAGAGTAGGCGCTAAATCAACCGCCGAAAACAGACAATCGTTTACTTTTTCGTTTGTACATTCCGGCACAGAGATGAGCAGCGGCGTACTCACTAAGCCCTCAAAGAAAAACGGCCCCTTCGTCCACAAGCCAAAATCTCCCAGCAACTCCCCATGGTCTGACGTGAATACAATAATCGTATCTTTTGTTAGGTTCAATTCGTCAAGTGTTTGCAGGATGTTTCCAATTTGTGTGTCAATCATTTCTACCATAGCATAGGTAGCTTCCAGGCGCTGCTGCGTCAGCTCGTTGGGCAAACCGTGCGGATGCTGCGCTTGTTTTGGGCCCTGCCGGCTCCACTCTCCACGAAATTGCTGCAAGTAGCGTGCTGGCCTTCCCTGTAAATCCTCTGGGCTTCCCACCGGCTCTTTGGTAGGTCTTCCGTCCCATCTTTTCGCACTGGACTCCGGTACAATAAAAGGGTGATGCGGGTCTGGAAAGCTGGCCACTGCAAAAAAAGGTTTATCCTGGGCCCGTATGTGCTTTAAATAATGGCACATTCTCTCCCCCACAAATGCCGAGGAGTGCAGCTCTTCGGCAACCGGATCTACCCCTGTTTGCGTATCCAGCGGATGACAGCGTGTGCGGTACATTTCCTGTGTTCCACCCTTTTTTTGAAACCATTCTGTCATATGCCCGCTCGTTCCATGGTGCTTGTCTGCCAATTCAATATAATCAAACCCCCAAAACGGGCCGTGAAAATCGTTCATTTTCGGGTTTTTCTGCCACAAATCTTCCGACTCCATGCTGCCGCACTCGGCAGAACATCCATCCGGCTCAAAGTGAATTTTTCCTATACTGGCCGTTTGATACCCGTGCTTTGACAGATGGTGCATTAAGTTGTCGCCGCAATCGGGCACCAGCAGCCCATTTGTCCACACACCGTGATTTCTGGGGTACATTCCACTGAAAAGAGAGTGACGGTTTGGCATACAAATTGGATTCGCAACATAATTCCTGCTAAAGCGCGTCGAGCGCCTGGCCAACACGTCCAAATGCGGCGTTACAGCATATGGATTGCCATAGCAGCCTAAAGAATCTTTTCTCAGCTGATCGCACAAGATAAACAAGATATTTTTCATTCTATTCCCTCCGCAGCCCATTTTGCTATTGAATTGCAGCATCTGTCAAACAAAGGAAAGGCAAAGGCTGTTTTACCAGAATATTTTACTTAAAATGAAAATCTTTTGTCAATCATAACATTTTTCTTATTTGTAAACAAAAAACAAGCAGCTGATAAAGCACAGCTGCTTGGAAAAGAACACTTTTTGTATTTGCAAATTGCTTTCAGTGGCTCACATGGAAATTTTTTAAAGAATAATGCAAATCAAGCCCGAACAACCTTCATTGATAACACGTTCCACCGTTTCCTGAATACGGGAACGGGCGTCGGCCGGCATGTGCAGCAGCTTGTTCTGCAATCCTTCGTTTACCAGCTCATGCAAGCTTTTGCCAAAAATATTGCTTTGCCAAATCTTGACCGGGTCTTCCTCAAAATCGGCCAAAAGGCTGCTGACCAGCTCCTCCGATTGTCGCTCGCTGCCCACCACAGGGGCAACCTCCGTAGAAATATCAGCACGCAGCATGTGAATGGAAGGAGCACTTGCACGAAGGCGCACGCCATAGCGTCCTCCCTGGTGCATAATTTCAGGCTCTTCCAGCTTCAGCTCATCAATGCCCGGCATGACAATGCCATAGCCCGTTGCATTCACCTGTTCCAGCGCAGAAGCAATTTTATCGTACTTTTCTTTCACTTTGGCAAGCTCAATCACACACGGCATCAAGCCTGCCTCGTCGGAAATTTCAAGCCCGGTGGTTTCGCTTAACACGCGGTAGAAAATATCCGGGATTAAAGTGACCTCCATCACAGCGCTGCCCGTGCCCAAGTCCATGCTTTTCACGCCTGCGCCCTGAATATATTCACACTCCATCTGCGCTTTTTGCAAATCGGCCATGACATCCAGATTCTGCGCATACTGCTGCGCTGCTTCATATACGCTTTTTTGCAGCCAGTGGTCTTTTTCCAGCATAGTGACCCACGAGGGCATCGCAAACCCCACTTCCCGAATGGGGAATTCGTACAGCAGCCGGCGCAGCACCTCCATGATCGTGTCCTGTGTCATATCGACACAGGAAATCGGCATGACGGGCTTTTGATATTTTTCGCTCAGCTCGTCAGCAAGCGTCATTGCTTCCAGAGAGTCGGGCTTGACGCAGTTAAGCAAAATCACGAAAGGCTTTTGAATCTCCTGTAACTGCTCAATCACACGCTGCTCGGCTTCCTCATAAGCGGCGCGGGGCAAATCGCTGATACTTCCGTCTGTCGTCATCACAACGCCCACGGTGGAATGTTCACAAATCACTTTTTTGGTGCCTGTTTCGGCGGCAATGTCAAACGCTACCTCATTTTCAAACCAAGGGCTTTTTACCATGCGCGGACGGCCTGCCTCGGCCTGACCCATTGCCCCTTTTACCATGTACCCCACACAATCAATCAAACGGGCGCGAAACTCTCCGCCGTCCTCCATCGAAACGGTCACCGCTTGTTCCGGCACAAACTTGGGCTCGGTGGTCATAATCGTTCTTCCCGCCGCCGACTGAGGCAGCTCGTCTTTCGCGCGTTTGGCAAAGGACTCGTTTTGAATTTCGGGCAGCAGCATCAGCTCCACAAAGCGCTTGATAAACGTGCTTTTTCCGGTTCTCACCGGGCCGACCACGCCCAAGTAAATATCTCCCCCGGTGCGCGCCGCAATGTCTTGATATACACTGTAACGTTCCATAAATCATTTCCTCCTCTTACATTCCGCGCGGCACCAGCAAACGCTTGGGTTCTTCCAGCACGCCTTGGGCACAATGATTGATTTCGCAAAGAGCCTCCGGGCAAACATGGTAGCGCTTTGCAATTTCATAAATTGCTTCGTTTTCCTGCGCAAAGTAGAGATACAGCGCGGGGGCATTTTCCTTATGGATCGGTTCTTCTGTTAACTGCACCTGGGCTAAGGTAGTAGTTGCGCGCACCATAGATAAAAAGCCGGTTACCTTTAATTCCAGCTGTGCGGTCAGCTCTGCACCGTTTTTCTCGGCACGAACGGAAACGGCATCCGTCTGGCACAACAGGCAAATCTCTGCGGCACGGCAGGTAAGTTCACGCTCCACCGTATACTCGCATACTTTATCATAGCAGTCAATTTCCCCGGCAGAGTTGCGGCAAAATACATGCGCCATCACGCGGCCGCGCAATACACATTGCTCCTGATTTTCCAACAGCTCCACACTCAAGGGCGTTGCCAGCGCCATCAGCACCTCGCTCTCGGCATCTGCAAGCTGCCCGGATACCGAAGCGCTGACGTGTTCATCCAGCGGCTCATACACTTGTTCCAGCGGTGTTTGCGCGGTTTCCAGCTCCATTTCCTGCTGAGAGGAAAACGCATCCTGCACCACACAAAGCTCAATGTCTTTCCAAGCCCTTACCGTTAATGCGGCGGTAACGGCAAGCTGTGTTTTGTCGTCTTCTGTGCCGGTGATGGTGCAGCCGCAGGCATTGAGCATTGCAACAGCGCGGCACTGTTCGTCGGCGTGTTCCATATCCAAAATTTCATGGAAGGGAATGTCTGCGGTGGTTTTCAGCAGTTCTTCACTGCCTTTTGCGCGGTAAATCACTTGCGCTTGTACTGTCCCCTTCACCACAGCTTTACCGGAAAGCAGCTTCACTTCTTCCATTGTAGAGCTGCACTGTGTGTGCAAGATTACTTCCGGCTCACCCTCAAATGCAATATCACCTTCGGCGGTTAAAATCTTTTCCGCCATACCTGCCATTTGAGCCGTTTGCAGTGTTTCCGACTTGGGGTAGACATACTCGCCGTCCAGCGCGGTAATGACATCACTGCGGCGATAGGCGCAAGCGCGTACCGAAAGCGCAAACGCCCCGCGCACTTCCATTCTTCTTCCGCTCAATGCGCGGCAGTTGACATATTCTACTTCGCCGCCGATTTCCACCGGCGCACAAGCATAGTCATATTCTCCTTGGCGGCAGTCTGCCTGCTTGGAAAACGGCACCTTTTGCTCGGTCTGGCACAAATCGCCGCTGCCCTCGGCCTGATAAAATACAATACAGCGCAGGTATCCTTCTACGTTTAAACGGCCCGGTGAAATCTGCTTTTGCAAAACAACCGGAATCACCATACACTTGACCACTTTAAAAACCTGCGGCAGATAATCTGGAATTAAAAATTCCGTTTCCAGCGGCAGCTCCAGCTTCGTTTCGCAAATTAACTGGGCCGCGCTGACGTTATCTTTGTACACTTTCAGCTCCATATTCCCTTGTCGCCCCTTTCAGGTGTTCTGACCTATCTATATTCCTGAAAAAGCGGGGTTATTCCGTTTTAACGCAAAGAAAGGGTGCGCTGCAAAATTCCCCCTCTCTGATAATAATGCGGGGCGGCATATCCAGCTTGCTTTGAAGCGGCTGCGGCGGCTTATGGAGGGAAAACGCTATGAGTAAACTTCTCCCTTATGAAACAATCGTCAAAGCCCATGAGGGCGACCCGGACGCAATCGACACCGTTCTTTCCCACTACGCCGGATATATCCGCTACTGTTCCAAAGTACACGGGAAAGTCAACGCCGAGGTTGAGGAATATGTGAAGCAGAAGCTAATCGCCGCGCTGTTCAAGTTTCGCTTTGACCGATAAGCAAGGAACGAACACCGGCTGCCATTAGCGATTTTCCCCAACAAGTTTACAATTCATCTATTCCAATAAGTAAGCAGCCATAGTATAATAAAGCCAGCGACAAATTGAAAGTTGAAAAGGAGATTAGAAATGAAAAGATATGAGTATATGACCGTAGATTTAAGCGCAGAGCCTTCGTTTAATGTTCATGTTAAGTTAGACAGATATATTGCTAAGCTGAA
>DCEX01000012.1:0-2944 GCA_002315015.1 Faecalibacterium sp. UBA1819 | reverse complement strand
TGAGGATAAGGAAGAATGATAAACTGTAATTTAACGGGCCATCCTGACCCGAACTTTCAAAACTGAATACCAGCCGCCCCAAGGCAGCCCTTGAGGCTCTGCAGAGAACTCGGAATCTTTCCATATATACAGTTCAACCGGTTTCCATTATCCGAGTGTCCGTGAAAAATCATGATGACCCGCACTCTACCAGCTGAACTCTTTCAAAACACAATTCCGCGGCTTTCTGATATCGCAGTGTCCGGCTCGCTGCGGACGCCCGTATGATTCAGGCGGACTGTTTTTTAGTCCGTCCGGAAGCATACGGGCGTCCGTGGTGTGTCCGAACACGGGATACAGAAAGCCGCGGAATGTCCGCTTTGAATTATTTCAGCACCTCTATCGCTGCCTGCAGCTGATTATCCTCTTCCTTCGGTATCTCTACCTCATACATCAGCTCCTCATCCAGCTCCACCGTCACATCCGGCTCAATTCCGGTTCCGTGGATGTTGTTCCCATTCGGCGTATAATACTTGGAAACCGTCAGCTTCACGGCCGTGCCGTCACTCAAAGGATATATCTTCTGCACAATACCTTTTCCATATGTGGTAGTTCCAACCAGGGTTCCGATTCCGTAATCCTTGATGGCTCCCGCGAAGATTTCGGAGGCGCTGGCGCTGTTTCCGTTGACCAGTACAGCCAGAGGCTTATCAAAGTAATTTTCCGCGTCGGAATATTCTTCCTCACGGTTTCCGTATTTGTCTTCCGTGTAGACAATCAGGCCTTCCGGAAGCAGACGGTCCAGGATTGCGCATACGCTGGAAACCAGGCCGCCGCCGTTATTGCGCAGATCCACTACCAGGGCTTCCATTCCCTGACTTTCCAGAGTATCCAGAGCGGTCATAAACTGTTCCGTGGTCACATCGTCAAAGGAGGTAATGGCAATATACCCTATCTGGTTCTCCAGCATCTCCGACTCCACGGTAGGCACTTCAATGGTACGGCGCTCCACCTCAAACTCCAGGTAGCCGCTCTCGCCGTCCCGGGCCACCTCCACGGTAACGGTCGTATATTCCTCTCCCTTGATAAGAGCGACTACTTTGTTCAGGTCCTCGCCTGTCACTTCCTCTCCGGCAATCCTGTAAATCACGTCGCCGGGGAGAAGACCTGCTTCCTCTGCCGGGGAACCCTCAAAAATCCGGCTGATGGTAATGATGCCTGTGGTCATATTCTGGGAAATCTCCACGCCGATGCCGTAATAGCTGCCGTTTGTGGAATCTATCATGCTCTGGTATTCTTCTTCCGTATAGTAGGCCGCGTAAATATCACCCAGGCCGGCCACAGCTCCTTTATAAAGATAATCCTCTACCTGTTCCGCATCAATATCCTCCAGATAATAGGTCTCCATCAAAGCCTGAATCTCTTCCAGTTTGCTTTCCACCGATGAACCGGTCAGATTCAGCTGTCCGCTTTCTTCCCGGTTTTTCTCCTCCATGTCCGTCAGAAGATTCCGTCCGAATATCGCTCCCTCTGTCAGAATCAGGGTGATCACAAATCCGGCCGCTATCCCTTTCCAAAACTGTTTTCTGTCCTTCATACGCCGTATTCCCCGTCTTTCCGATAAGCGGGCTGCGGCAGATCATTCCGTAACCCGTAATNNCCTCTTCGTTACTGTTCGCAGTAACCTTTTTCCTTCAATATACGCTTTTTTCTTTTGTTTCATACCCTTTCGGCACGGCGCCCTCTGCGGCCGGCTCCAGCCTGTCATCCCACGTAACCCAGAGGATTTACATAGGACCCGTTCACAATCACGCCGAAATGCAGGTGGTTTCCTGTGGAATAGCCTGTGGAGCCCACCGCCGCTATGGTCTCTCCCTGGGAAACCGTCTGCCCTACCGACACATAGAGCGCCGAACAGTGCATATACACCGTGGATATCCCATTTCCATGGGAGATAACCACATAATTTCCCGCAGAACTGCTGTAGGTAGCCGTCGTCACGCGGCCGGCCGCCGAGGNNGAGCCATATCCGGCTCCGATATCGATTCCTTTATGATTCGTGGAAGCGCCCGCCGTAGGCTGTTCTCTCGGGCCGAAATAGCTGGTAATCCGGCGGCTGCTGGGACAGGGCCAGAGAAAACCCGACGCTCCGCCGTCCCCGTCGCCATCCTGGGCGGCCGCAGCGGCGGCCGCGGCAATCTGCTGTTCAATCTGGTCCAGCAGCTTTTCCTGCTCAGCCAGATCCGCCTCGTACTCCTCCGCATTGCTGCTTTCGCTGTCAATCTGCGCCTGATAGCTGGCGATTTCCGCGTTTTTAGCCGCGATCAGGTCTTCCACGGCGCTCTTCTGCTCCTTCGCGGCGTCTGCCAGCAGATTCAGCTCTTCCTCTTCCAGCTCCAGCTCCTGCTTTTTCTGCTCCACGGCCTCTTTCTGGGCAATGTACTCATTCAGCATATCCCTGTCATATCTGGTCATCTGGGACGCGTATGTGGAGCGGTTCAGAAAATCCGCTATGCTGTCGGAGGTCAAAAGCAGTTCCAGCATGGAAGGCGTACCGTTTTCATAGAGATACTGAATCCGTTTCTTCATGTCCTCATACTGCTTCTCAGCTACGGCCTCAGCCTCAGCCAGATCCACTCTGGCCTGTTCCACTTCCGCTTCCTTGTCCGTAATCTCTCCGTTCAGCTCCTGAATTCTCTGCTCCAGCTCATTTGCCTCCTGGTCCAGCTGAGAAATGTAGCTCTGAAGACTGCTTTTGCTGTTTTCCAGATTTTCGATTTTTTCCTTGGCCGACTTGATATCTGATTTGATATCGTCGATTTTTTCCTGAGTCTCCTGTCTCTGCTCTTCCAGTTCATCCGTATCTGCTGTCTGGGAAGCAAATACCAGCGGCAGCTTATCTGATGTAAAAATACAGGTAAATGCCAGCGCGGCCGCGAGAATCAGACACGCGCCGGACAGTCGT
>DCEX01000016.1 GCA_002315015.1 Faecalibacterium sp. UBA1819 | reverse complement strand
GAAAAATACTATGAAGGTATGTTTGGATGGGATGATCATCTGCGTTTGGCAGATAGTTTAAAAAAAATCAAAGGGCGATTTGTCCTCTCGTATAACGATGATGACCGTATCCGCGAATTATATAGTGCATGGTGCAACATCGAATCTGTGCAGCGAAGAGAAACCCTTTCTGGCAGCGGTGAGAACCGAAAGTCTTTTAAGGAAGTCATTATTAAAAACTTCTAAAGATAAATTACTAAATTCGTAATTTTATTACAAATTTAGTATTTATAGCACAGAATTTGATATTATAATACGCGGGGCGATCAGATGATTAGAAACCATCTATCAAAACTGCTCGGTGAACGTAGATGGACACAGGCTGAACTTTCTCGTAAAACTGGTATTCGTCCTGCTACGATCAATGTTCTCTATCATGAGCTATCAGATCGGGTAAATCTAGAGTACCTTGACAGAATATGTGAGGTGCTGGATTGCGACATATCAGATCTTTTAGAGTACATCCCAAATCCACAACGTAGAACCGGGCGCGACCTGATTGTCGATGATCACGGCAACAGGCGTAAAAAGCCTACAAAATAGGCTGAGAAGGAGCTTGCATGAGGTATATACCTTTTGCAGGCTTCTTTTCATTTGTATAAGTTTCAGACAATATAGAAAGAGCGTTTACATTGTGTTTCAACACTTTGTAAACGCTCTTTCTATATTGTGATTTGTTGCAATTCTAGTGTAGATAATTCTCATTCTTTCTGAAACTCTTTATCATTTTTTCCGCGCAGCAACAACCCGCTGCTTGCCGAGGTGAGAACCTTTTACCCGCGTGAGTATGCGGTGGGCAAATTCGCGCTGGCGCTTTTGCAGCGTACGCTGGGCGCTGTGTTTCCAGACGATGAAGCCGCCAGTATTGCCATGCACATTGTCAATGCGGAATATGAAACGTCTATCAGCAATACACTGCGTATTACACAGGCGCTGCACGATATTGTCAAGACACTCAAGGGTTGGCCCGGGCTGGGCTTTTCCGACGAAAGCATTTTTTACGATGAGTTCACGGTGCATTTAAAATTTTTGGTGCTTCGAGCGTTTTCCGGCAAATGTCAAACGCAGGAGGAGGCCGTCTTTGTACGGGCGGTGCGCCGGTGCTATCCGCTGGAATTTCACTGTGTCGAACAAATTACACAGGGCCTTTCCAAACGAAGCGGAACACAGCTGCCCGATGCAGAGCTGGCGCATTTAGCAGCGGCATTACACCGCACTTGTGTGCGGCCAATGCAGGGAGAAAAGAGAGGATGAGCGAAGATGGGATTTTTAGATAAGCTTTTTTCGGGAAAACACGAGGATTTTGTTTTGGGCAGCCCGGTGAAGGGCGAGGCCGTACCCGTCAGCGAGGTGAGCGACCCGACGTTTGGCGACGGTATTTTAGGCCAAGGCGTGGCGATTAAACCGTCGGCCAATCGTGTGTGCGCCCCGTGCGATGGCGTTGTCGAAATGATGTTTGATACCGCACATGCCGTTTCCCTGCGGGCGGAAAACGGCGCGGAAGTTTTAATCCATGTGGGTTTGGAAACCGTTACTTTAAAGGGTGAGCACTTCAAAGCGCTGGCAAAATCGGGCGACCATGTGACCAAGGGTCAGCCGTTGATTGAGTACGAGCGTGAGGCTTTGGCGGAAAAAGGCTTCGACACCATTATTCCTGTTGTGATTTGCAACACGGAGGAGTTTGAGCGTGTGACGCCGCTGACCGGAGAGGTAAACGAGGGCGACCCCATTTTGAAGCTGGGACAAAAGAAATAATTAAAAATGCCGAGCATAGCTTCCTGGGGCGTTTCTTGATTTTCAAAACGCCCCGAATCACAAAGAAGCGCACAGGCTTGCACAAAGGAGTGAGAGCATGAAACAAGGAACAGGAAAAGCCGTTTATCCGGGAATTGCCATTGGGCCGGTGTATGTTTATCAAAAAACAGCCGTTCCCGTACAGGCGGAAAGCCGCGGCGCCGAGCAGGAGCAAGCAGCCTTTGATGGCGCCTGTGAAACGGCAAAGGTGCAATTGGCCGCGCTGTATGAAAAAGCTTCCAAGGAGCTGGGCGAAGAACACGCACAGATTTTTGATGTGCAGCGCATGATGCTGGAAGACCTCGACTTTTTGGAGGATGTGGAAGCCAGAATCAAAAGCGGAACGGCAGCCGTGCAAGCCGTGCATGAAACAGGGGAAATGCTGGCCGGCGTATTTGCCGGAATGGAGGACAGCTACTTGCAGGCGCGTGCCGCGGATATGCGCGACATTGCCGCTCGCGTTGTGAAAGCGCTGTCCGCCGAGGAAACGGCTTTTACTATGGATGTGCCGGGCATTCTGGTGGCGGACGACTTAAACCCCAGTGAAACGGTACAGCTTCCCAAGGATAAGATTTTGGCGTTTGTCACCAAAGGCGGTTCCTTAAACAGCCACACCGCTATTTTAGCGCGTATGATGAATTTGCCCTCACTGGTGCAGGCTGATTTGGAGCCGGACGAAACGCTCAACGGCAAAGTGATGATTGTAGACGGTAAAGAGGGCCGTTACTGGCTGGAGCCGGATGAAACAACGCTGGCGGAGAAAACAGCGCAGCAGGAAAAACAGCGCGAAGAAAAAAGAGCGCTGGAAGCCTATCGCGGAAAGCCGACCGTGACAAAGAAAGGCCAAACCGTAAAGCTTTACGCCAATATCGGCAAGCCCGAAGATGTCAAAGCGGTATTGGACGGCGACGCCGAAGGCGTCGGCCTGATGCGAAGCGAATTTTTGTA
>DCEX01000026.1:17359-49344 GCA_002315015.1 Faecalibacterium sp. UBA1819 | reverse complement strand
CCGCCGCCGTTGACGCATCCGCCCGGACAAGTCATCACTTCGATAAAGTTATAGTCGCAGGTTCCCGCGGCCACTTCATCACAGATCTTGTTGGCGTTGGCGAGACCGTAAACGACTGCGATTTTCAACTTCACGCCTCCTTCGTCCATTTCCGCTTCTTTATAAACATGCGGGTGGTTGGAAGGCTTAAAGGGAACGTTGTTCACCTCTTTTCCCGTGAGGACATGGTAAAGCGTTCTTGAGGCCGCTTCTGCCACACCGCCGCTCTTACCGAAAATCACACCGGCGCCGGAGCCTTGACTCATAAACGGAGTATCAAACTCGCCGTCATCGATTTCTTTGAGATCAATGCCTCGGCTCTTAAAGAGCCGCGCCAATTCGCGAACCGTTAGGACGAGATCCGTATCCGGCACGCCGTCCTTAGCAAGCTGGGGACGTCTGGCCTCAATCTTCTTTGCCGTGCAGGGCATGATGGAAATCACACGAATCTTAGAGGGCCCGCAGCCGATTTTTTCCGGCAGCCAAGTTTTGGCAAGGGAACTTAGAACCGCCTGAGGAGAACGGGTCGTTGAAAGATGATCCAGCATATCCGGACGATGCTGCTCTACGAAGCTAACCCAACCGGGACAGCAGGAAGTAAACATCGGGCGGGCGCGGGTCGCCCCCGATTTGTAGCGCTCCAAAAACTCGTTGGCTTCCTCCATGATGGTTAAATCGGCAGAAAACGTGGTGTCAAACACATAATCCACACCAATCCGCTTCAATGCATCCATCATTTTTTCGATGGTCGCTTCTTCGGGCGGCAAGCCAAAAGCCTCGCCCCAAGCAGTTCTTACAGCGGGCGCCACCTGCGCCACTACGACCTTTTTCGGGTCGTCAATCGCTTGCCATACCTTCTCGGTGTCGTCGCGTTCATACAGTGCGCCAACCGGGCAATGCGTGATGCATTGACCGCAAAGAGAGCAGTCAGCCTCATTGATGGTGCGCCCTTTCGACACGTTCACCGTCGAACGGGAACCGGTTCCCTCCATGTCCCAAACGTTCAAGCTTTGGATTTTGTCGCACACCTGCACACAGCGCATACATTTAATGCATTTTGCAGAATCGCGAATCAACGGGAATGTCTTGTCCCACGCTTGCTTTTCGTAGCGCTCTCCAAAAGGCACCTGATAAATATTCAAGTCGTTTGCAATCGTCTGCAAAGAGCAGTTTCCGCTGCGGGTACAAGTGGCACAGCGGCAGTCGTGCTGCGACAAAATCAACTGAACCGTGTTGCGGCGATGGGCGCGAACCTTGGGGCTGTTGGTGTAGAGCACCATGCCTTCCTGCACCACATTGTTGCAGGACGTAATCAATCGCTCATAGCCTTCAATTTCCACGGCGCACACACGGCAAGCCGCAATTTCATTGATGTCTTTTAAATAACACAGCTTCGGAATATGAATATCAATCTGGGCGGCTGCGTCGAGAATTGTTGTGCCCTCCGGCACACAAACCGTCTGGCGGTCAATTGTTAAAGTCACCATACCTTTTCCCGTCCTCCCTTAAATAATCCAAAGCCGAAGTGGTCGCAGCGCAGACAGCGTCCCGCCTCTTGACAGGCTTCTTTTTCCGTCATGCAAGCCTCCACCCCTTCAAAGTCGTGTACACGCTCACAAGCTTCCCGCTCACGCATTTCCACACGGCCACAGGGGGAGTAATCGCTCAAACGCGGGTCAGGCACTTCCACATCACAGGTAATTTTGTGGTTATAGCCGAGATATTCGTCAATATTCGCCGCGAGCACCTTGGCCGCAGCGACAGCGCGAATCACCGTTGCCGGGCCGGTGGCACAGTCGCCGCCCGCAAACACGCCCGGCACATTGGCAAAGCCGCCAAATTTTTCCGCCATAATTTTTCCGCGTTCCACAGGAACACCGGCGCTTTCAAAGTGTTCTGTTTCAATGCTTTGGCCGATGGCCACAATCAGCGTCGTACAAGGCACAAACTGTTCTTCTTCGCCGCTGGGAACCACACTGGCACGGCCATCTTTAATTTTGCTGATCATTTGCGGGGTCGTCCAAAGCCCTTTTACCGCGCCTTCTTCATCCAGCTCAATGCGCAGCGGTGCTTGCAGCGTTTTCACCTCGACGCCTTCAGAAATCGCGCCTTCAATTTCCGCGGGAAGTGCTGTCATATCCGCAACACGGCGGCGATAAACAATGCTTACCTTTTTCGCACCCAAACGAACAGCCGTTCGTACTGCATCCATCGAAACGTTGCCGCCGCCGACAACCGCCACTTCCTGTCCGGTCAAATCAGGGGCCTCGTTTTTCCCCACAAGCTGCAAAAACTGCACGGCAGACATCACGCCTTTTGCGCCCTCGTGTTCCATATCGAGCTTTTTATCGGTGCTTGCGCCAATGGCAATCAACACTGCGTCATAGTCCGCACGCAGCTGCTGCACGCTGATATCTTCGCCAATGCGCACGCCGCATTTTACTTCAACGCCAGTCTGCAAAATGGCGTTGATATCATCATCCAAGCGCTCTTTGGGCAAGCGATAATTCGGGATGCCATAGCGCAGCATTCCGCCCAGTTCCGGCAGCACTTCAAATACGGTCACTTGATGACCCATCAGCTGCAAGTAATACGCAGCGGAAAGCCCGCTGGGGCCTCCGCCCACTACCGCAACGCGCTTGCCGGTTGACGGTTCACATGCAGGGGGCGGCACTTTACCCGCATAATCGGCGGCAACGCGCTTTAAGCCTCGAATGTTGATTGCGTCGTCCACCATATTGCGGCGGCAGCGCGCCTCGCACGGATTTTCACAAATAAAGCCACAGGTTGTCGGGAACGGGTTATCTTTACGAATCAAGCGGATGGCATCCTCATATCTTCCCGCGCCCACCAACGCAATGTATCCCGGAATATCGACGTGCGCCGGGCAAAGCGCGACACACGGAACCGGCTGATGATAAGTACAGTTACAGCGTCCGGCCTGGATATGCTGCTCATAATCGTCACGACAGCCAATCAGGCTCTTGTACACCATGTTGGCCGCTTCATAACCGATGGCACAGTCGGCAGTTTCCATAATCGAGCGCGCGGTGCGCTGCATCAAATCGAGGGTATCCAGCGTCGCTTCACCATTCAGCACATCAGTAATCAAGTGCTTTAACTGCAATAATCCAATACGGCACGGCGCACATTTGCCGCAGGTTTGCGCGTGGCAAAGCTCCAAAAATGCCCGCGTGATATCCACGGGGCACAAGCCCGGCGGGCTGGCTTCAATGCGGCGTTCTAAATTGCGGTACAACTCCTCAATGACAAGCTGTGACCGGCTTGGGGTTGGAATTTCCAATCTGCTCATAACAAACCACCTGACTCCCATCCTTAAAGTAAAAAAGCGGCTTTTTTCACTCAAAGCCGTAATCGAACCAATCCATTTCTTATTACTTGATAGAACATCCCTAAAACTTTTTAGGAAGAGAAGAATCCTTTTTTGTTCCTTTTGAAACACCTGTCAGCACGTTCTTTTTCTGTCAGCTTTCTCAACAAAAATGCTCACAATTTCCAAGTTTTTGATATGGAATGTTATTATTTTACCATACTGCCAAAAAATTTTCAACTTTTATATAAATTTTATCATTTTTCACATCAATGCCTGGATAGCGCAACTTTTTTGACTGAAACAATGTTACCGTTCCGCGCTGCTTCTAAAAGCCCAAAATAAACCTATCCCTCCAAACAATAATCCCAAAAGAGAAAACGGGAAATCGCTGAAATTGTGCAGCACAATGCTATTCAATCCTTCTTCCGCACTGCAAAGTAAAATACCAAATAAAATAGCGGCAATTCCTTTTAATTGCTCTTTCATAAAAGTTCCTCCCTTTACTCGTATGGACATTCTTTGTTTTTATTGTACCATAACTCTATTAAAGTGAAAATCAGCCTTTTATTTGATATATTTTCACACATTGAGCAGATAGGAACTCCGTTTGTCATGAACGTACCATCTCGCATTCAGAACGAATCGTTTTGTTGTACAACAAACTGACTATCTGATCCATATTCTTCCCATTGTAAAAAATATTCTTAATTGAAAACTCCTTTTATGCAAAAAAAGTGCCTTGCAGCATCCCAAACAAGGAAGCCACAAGGCACTTCTATTTTATATCAGGTTCAGTAAAGCTATTACAGCGCCGCAGACTCGCAATCCTCATTTTCTTGATTGCGAGGGTCACGCGCCGCCAAAGCTGCTTCTACTTCGGGGAGACCGGTACCGGCCGGAATCAGCTTACCAATGATAACGTTCTCCTTCAAGCCCATCAACGGGTCAACCTTTCCTTTGATTGCCGCATCGGTCAAGACGCGGGTTGTCTCTTGGAAGGAAGCCGCAGACAGGAAGGAATCCGTCGCCAAAGAAGCCTTGGTGATACCCAGAAGCATACTGCTGCCGGTTGCAAAACGCAGGCCGGTTTCACCTTCTGCCAAGCGGCGTGCAATTTCAGCGTTGGCATTGCGGAACTCAGCTTTATCCACCGTAGAACCGCCGATAAAGCCGGTATCACCCGCATCTTCCACGCGAATCTTGCGCATCATCTGCAACACGATAACCTCAATGTGCTTGTCGCAGATATCTACGCCCTGCAAACGGTAAACCTTTTGCACTTCATTGATGAGGTAGTTCTGCACGGCAATGGGGCCTTTGATGGCCAGAATATCCTGCGGATAAGCATAACCCTCGGTTAGGATATCGCCCTTCTCCAACACTTCGCCGTCGGAGATACGCACGCGCTGGCCAAACGGAATCAAATAGCTCTTTTCTGCCGGTGCGCCGTACTCGTCAACGCCCTGCACCACCACATGGCGGTTTTTCTTTGTATCGTCGATGTGTGCTGTACCGGAAATCTCGGTCATGATGGCCAAGTTTTTCGGACGGCGAGCCTCGAACAGTTCCTCAACACGCGGCAAACCTTGGGTAATATCTTCGGCCGAAGCGATACCGCCCGTATGGAAGGTACGCATCGTCAGCTGAGTACCGGGCTCACCGATGGACTGAGCAGCAATAATACCAACCGCTTCACCTGTGCCGACCAATTCGCCGTTGGCAAGGTTTGCACCGTAGCACTTGCTGCAAACGCCGTGACGTGCCACGCAGCAAAGCACACTGCGGATTTCCACTTTATCAACGCCGGCCTCTACCACGCGCTTTGCGTCGTCGACGGTCATCATCTTATCTTTGGAAACCAGCACTTCGCCTGTTTCGGGATGCAGAATATCCTCTACGGCAAAGCGTCCCTGCAAGCGCTCCTCGAGCTTCTCGATCATCTCGTTGCCCTCGCGAATGTCGGACACGATGATGCCTTCGGTTGCGCCGCAATCTTCCTCACGGATGATCACATCCTGAGAAACATCTACCAGACGGCGGGTCAGGTAACCGGAGTCAGCGGTACGCAGAGCGGTATCGGCCAAACCTTTACGAGCGCCCTTACCGGCGATGAAGTACTCCAAGATGTTCAGACCTTCACGGTAGTTGGCACGAATAGGGATCTCAATGGTTTTACCGGAGGTATTGGCAATCAAGCCGCGCATACCGGCCAGCTGACGAATCTGAGCCATAGAACCACGAGCACCGGAGTCTGCCATCATGTAGATGGGGTTGTGCGGGTCAAGGTTGTTGGCCAGCGCCACGGAAACGTCGTCTGTCGTTTTCGTCCAGATTTTAATGACGTTTGCATAGCGTTCCTCGTTGGAGATCAAGCCCTTGTTGTACTGCTTGGTCACCTTGGCAATTTTCTCCTCTGCCTCGGCCAGCAAATCAGCCTTCTGCGGCGGAATCACTGCGTCACAAACAGCGACGGTAACGGCGCCCTTGGTAGAGTATTTATAGCCCTGCGCTTTTACGCGGTCGAGCACCTCAGAGGTGATTTTTGTGCCGTGCACATGGATGCAGCGGTCGATAATCTGTCCAAGTTTTTTCTTGTTGACCAGGAAATCCACCTCGTACAGGAACATGTTGTCCTCTACGCTGCGATCCACATAGCCCAAGTCCTGCGGAATGGGCTGGTTAAAGATAATGCGGCCCACTGTGGTATCCACAATGCGGCTTTTCTCCACCCCATTGATGACCATTGTACGGCGCACTTTAATCTTTGCCTGCAAGGTAACAAGTTCTTCGGAATAGGCCATGATTGCCTCATTCTCATCGCGGAAGATTTTGCCCTCGCCCTTCTCGCCGTCCTTCACCATGGTGAGGTAGTAGCTGCCCAACACCATGTCCTGCGTGGGAACGGTAACCGGCTTGCCGTCGGCGGGCTTCAGCAGGTTGCCGGAAGCCAGCATCAGCATTCTTGCCTCGCGCTGTGCTTCAACAGACAGCGGAACGTGAACAGCCATCTGGTCGCCGTCGAAGTCCGCGTTAAATGCGGTACAGACCAGCGGATGCAGCTTAATGGCGCGGCCCTCTACCAGAATCGGCTCAAAGGCCTGAATGCCCAAGCGGTGCAGCGTCGGAGCACGGTTCAAGAATACGGGATGGCCCTTGATCACAGCTTCCAAGGAGTCCCACACCTCGGTACGAGTGCGCTCCACCATCTTTCTCGCCGATTTGATGTTGTTGGCAATGCCTTTTTCCACCAAATCCTTCATGACAAACGGCTTAAACAGCTCCAGCGCCATCTCTTTGGGCAAGCCGCACTGATACATTTTCAGCTCAGGGCCGACAACGATAACGGAACGGCCAGAGTAGTCAACACGCTTACCGAGCAAGTTCTGACGGAAACGGCCCTGCTTACCTTTCAGCATGTCGGACAAGCTCTTGAGCGGGCGGTTGTTCGGGCCCGTCACCGGACGGCCGCGGCGGCCATTGTCAATTAGGGCATCGACAGCCTCTTGCAGCATACGCTTCTCGTTGCGCACGATAATGTCAGGTGCGCCCAGCTCCAGCAAACGCTTCAAACGGTTGTTTCGGTTAATGACGCGGCGGTACAAATCATTCAAGTCGGAGGTCGCAAAACGGCCACCGTCGAGCTGTACCATCGGACGGATGTCGGGCGGAATGACGGGGATGACGTTCATAATCATCCACTCGGGGCGGTTGCCAGACAAGCGGAAGGCATCCACCGCCTCCAAACGCTTGAGCAAGCGCACGCGCTTTTGGCCGCTGGCATCCTGAAGCTCATTGTGCAGCTGAGCCGACAAACCTTCCAAGTCAATGCGGGCAAGCAGTTCCTGAATGGCTTCTGCACCCATTGCAGCCTGGAAAGAATCCTCGTAACGCTCGCGCATTTCGCGGTATTCTTTCTCGCTGAGCAGCTGCTTTTCCTCGAGCGGCGTAAAGCCCGGGTCAATGACGATATAGGAGGCAAAATACAGCACTTTTTCCAGCAGACGCGGGCTGATATCCAGCATCAGGCCAATGCGGGAAGGAATGCCCTTAAAATACCAAATGTGAGAAACGGGCGCGGCCAGCTCAATGTGGCCCATACGCTCGCGGCGCACTTTCGCGCGGGTTACTTCAACGCCGCAGCGGTCACAAATTTTGCCTTTATAGCGAATGCGTTTATATTTTCCGCAGTGACATTCCCAGTCTTTCTGCGGTCCAAAGATACGCTCACAGAACAAACCGTCGCGTTCCGGTTTCAGGGTGCGGTAGTTGATAGTTTCGGGTTTTTTTACTTCGCCATAGCTCCACTCACGGATATGATCCGGAGAAGCCAACCCGATTTTGATTGAATCAAAAGCGTTGAATTCCATGGAAACGAACCCTTTCTTTCACTGTGTGGATTGTGTGGAGTGGCCTTGTGCCGCCAAGGGCACAAAGCGCTTTCTTCGGGGCGCACGCGTCGCTTTATTGCAGCCGCGCCGCGCCCTCGACTTTTTCCTTTTTACAGGTCGCCAAAGCTGTCATCGTCAGCAAAGAAATCCTCTGTAAAAACGGAATCGTCGGGTTCTTCATCTACTTCGGGAACATCCTCGATGCTGTAATCGTCCGTCAGTTCGCTCTCCAGCATCACATCGTCACCGATGGGCAAATCAGAATGATCAAATCCGGCATCATCATCGTCGTAATTCTGCTTAATATCAATCTCGTTGCCCTCTTTATCTTGCACCTTCACGTCAAGGCCAAGGCTTTGCAGCTCTTTCATCAGCACGCGGAAGGCCTCGGGAATACCGGGCTGCGGCACGGGCTGGCCTTTTACAATGGCCTCGTAGGTTTTCACACGGCCTACAACGTCGTCGGACTTCACCGTCAGGATCTCCTGCAAGGTATAAGCCGCGCCGTAAGCTTCCAGCGCCCAAACCTCCATTTCGCCGAAGCGCTGGCCGCCAAACTGTGCTTTACCGCCCAGCGGCTGCTGCGTTACCAAGCTGTACGGACCAGTGGAACGGGCATGGATCTTATCGTCAACCAAGTGATGGAGCTTCAGGTAGTACATATAACCAACGGTAACGGGGTTATCAAACTTCTCACCCGTGCGGCCATCGTACACGATGCTCTTGCCGTCCTCACTGCGTCCGGCTTCCTTGAACATCTCACGAATATCCGATTCGTGCGCACCGTCAAAGACAGGCGTCATCACCTTCCAGCCAAGTGCCTTTGCAGCGTAGCCGAGGTGAACCTCGAGCACCTGACCGATATTCATACGGGACGGAACGCCCAGCGGGTTCAGCACGATGTCAAGCGGTGTGCCGTCCTCGAGGAAAGGCATATCCTCCTGCGGCAAAATACGGGACACAACACCCTTGTTGCCGTGACGGCCAGCCATCTTATCGCCCACGCTGATCTTACGCTTTTGAGCGATATAGCAGCGCACAACCTCGCGCACGCCCGGCTGCAATTCGTCGCTGTTTTCCGGGGTGAATACCTTCACGTCCACGATGATGCCGTACTCGCCGTGCGGCACGCGCAGAGAGGTATCACGCACCTCACGCGCCTTCTCACCAAAGATAGCGCGCAGCAAGCGCTCTTCCGCCGTCAGCTCGGTTTCGCCCTTCGGCGTAACCTTACCAACCAGAATATCACCGGCAGAAACTTCCGCACCGATGCGGATAATGCCGCGCTCGTCCAAATCTTTCAGCGCGTCCTCACCGACGTTCGGAATATCGCGGGTGATTTCCTCGGGTCCGAGCTTCGTTTCGCGGCTCTCAATTTCATATTCCTCAATGTGAATCGAGGTGTAAACGTCCTCACGGACAATTTTCTCGTTGATGAGAACGGCGTCCTCGTAGTTGTAGCCTTCCCATGTCATAAAGCCGATCAGCGCGTTTTTACCAAGGCTGATCTCGCCGTTCTTGGTAGCCGGGCCGTCTGCCAGCACCTGACCCTTCGTCACGGTCTCGCCTTTGTCGACAATGGGGCGCTGGTTGGTGCACGTTCCCTGGTTGGAGCGCATAAACTTCACCAGCTCATAGGTGTCGGTCGTCGTTTTGGAGGTGCGCACCACAATCTTGTCGGCAGTTACCTTCTCAACAACACCGTCATTTTTTGCCAGAACGCAAACGCCGGAGTCGCAGGCAGCTTTATATTCCATACCGGTAGCGACAATGGGCTGCTCGGTCACCAGCAAAGGCACTGCCTGACGCTGCATGTTGGAACCCATCAGAGCGCGGTTTGCGTCGTCGTTTTCCAAGAACGGAATCATCGAAGTTGCCACGGACACTACCATCTTCGGCGAAACGTCCATGAAGTCCGCACGGGACTTCTCCACCTCGACGATTTCATCACGGTAGCGGCAGGATACACGGTCACGCAGGAAGTGACCCTCATCATCGAGCGGCTCGTTGGCCTGCGCCACAATGTACTCGTCCTCTACATCGGCGGTCATATACACTACTTCATCGGTCACCACACCGCGCTCTTTGTCAATGCGGCGGTAAGGCGCTTCAATGAAGCCATACTCGTTAATTTTAGCAAAGGTTGCCAAGTAGGAAATCAAACCGATGTTCGGACCTTCGGGCGTCTCAATCGGGCACATGCGGCCATAGTGAGAGTAGTGAACGTCACGAACTTCGAAGCCCGCGCGGTCACGCGACAGACCGCCGGGGCCCAGCGCGGACAAACGGCGCTTATGCGTCAGCTCAGCCAGCGGGTTGTTCTGATCCATGAACTGCGACAGCGGAGAAGAGCCGAAGAACTCTTTGATTGCCGCCACAACCGGGCGAATGTTGATCAGCGTCTGCGGGGTCACCTTTTCGGTGTCCTGTGCCTGGAGCGTCATGCGCTCGCGGATCACGCGCTCCATACGGGAAAAGCCGATGCGGAACTGGTTCTGCAAAAGCTCGCCCACGCTGCGGATACGGCGGTTGCCCAAATGGTCGATATCGTCGGTAGTACCAACGCCGTGAGCCAAGCAGTTCAAATAGTTAATCGAGGAGAAAATGTCGTCCAAGGTCACTGTCTTGCTGATCAGCTTGTCCTTGTTTTTCACAATCAGCTCTTTCTGCTCTTCCGGGTCGGACGTCTCGTCCAAAATAGCACGCACCTGCTCAAAGCTGACGCGCTCATTGATGCCCAGCTCCTGCGTGTCGAAGCTGAAGAAGTCGTTGGCATTGACGGTGCCGTTGGAAATTACCTTTACTTCACGGTCATCAACATTCAAAAATACAATGCTCACGCCGCTTTTCTCAATTTCCCAAGCCAAATCCGTGCTGATTTTCTCGCCGGCAGCGCACAGCAGCTCACCGGTCAGCGGAGCAATGATGTCTCGTGCGGCCTCATGGCCCATGATGCGGCGGGCAATCGCCAGCTTTTTATTCATTTTGTAACGGCCAAAACGGGACAAATCGTAGCGGCGCGGGTCGAAGAACAAGCCTTCCAAGTGGTTGGAAGCGCTCTCGATTGTCGGGGGCTCGCCCGGACGCAGCTTGCGGTATGTCTCCAAAAGGCCCTCTTCCTGGTTCTTGGTCGGGTCTTTTGCAATCGTCGCCTCTACGCGCTCGTCATCGCCAAAAAACTCACGGATGCGCGCGTCATCGCCAAGGCCCATTGCACGCAGCAAAACCGTCATCGGAATTTTGCGGTTTTTATCAATACGCACATAGAACACGTCGTTGGCATCCGTTTCATACTCCAGCCAAGCGCCGCGGTTCGGGTTCAATGTTGCGGTAAAGAGCTCTTTACCGGTTTTGTCATAGCTCTTGCCAAAGTAAACGCCGGGGCTGCGCACCAACTGGCTGACAACAACACGCTCGGCGCCGTTGTAGACAAAGGTGCCTGCGTCTGTCATCAGGGGAAAATCTCCCATGAAAATCTCCTGCTCTTGCAGGTTGCCCGTCTCTTTGTTCAGCAAACGAGCACGCACACGCAGCGGCGCGGCATAGGTGGCGTCGCGCTCTTTGCATTCTTTGATGCTGTACTTGGGCTGTGAGTCCAGACGGTAATCCACGAACTCCAGCACGAGATTGCCCGTGTAGTCCTCAATTGTGGAAATATCACGGAACACTTCTTTGAGGCCTTCATCCAAGAACCACTGGTATGAATTTTTCTGTACCTCGATGAGGTTCGGCATTTGAATGACTTCATCGATTTTGGAAAAACTCATGCGTTCGGTCTTGCCAAGTTGTACAGGCTTGACTTTCACCATAATCAGCGACCACTCCTTAAACTTCGTCTATCGAAAAACGGCTTGACAGATTCACGCACAAACGCCCTGTTTTTGCCCAGAATTTCAGCGAAATGCACAATAAAAAATTGGACATTTTTACATTTTGGGTATACAAGGTCATTATGATACATTCAAGCATTATACCCTTTTTTTTTACAGCCGTCAAGGTGTTTTTCAAAAAAAATCGCACGAAAAAACCGCACATGGAACGCCCGGCGTCGTGTGCGGTTTCACTCGTTATTCTTCCTGCTGAAGCAGCGTTTCAAAGTTCGCAGCCTCCAACCGACGGTTCACCTCCTCTGTAATTTCGCAAAATACTTTGCGGAACGAGCAGGTTTGTGAGGCGCCTCGGTTGCACGGTGTTTCTTCGTTCAAGCAGCGAATCATGTAATAAGAGCCCTCCACCGCTTCAATCACATCTTTGAAGGTAATTTGCGACGGTTCTTTTGCCAACTCATAGCCACCCTTATTTCCTTTGTAGCTCGAAACAATTCCGGCGCCTACCAGCTTTCCTAAAATTTTTAAAGAAAAGCGCAGCGTGACTCCCATTTCTTCGCTGATGCTTCTGGCATCTCTGCGCACTCGACTTTTTGCTAAGCAATAAACAATACGGATTGCATAATCCGATTCCTGTGTAATCTGCATTGATAAAGCCCCTTTAATTCCACTTTTTTAATACAGTTAAATATACACTATTTCACTTCAATTGTCAATTCCCAGGATAAAAACAGCGGTGCCCCCCCCTATTTAAAGAGGTATTATAATAGCAATTTTTTTGATTTTTTTTTGAAAAAAACTATTGCAATTTGTAATGATTCTGCTAAAATGTCTCTACGAAACGATTCCGAATCCGAGGTGAACCTCATATGACAACAGACTTAACCAAAGGCAATCCCATTTGGCTTTTAATCTTTTTCTCACTGCCAATGCTGGCAGGCAATATCCTTCAGCAGTTTTACAGCATGGTAGACGCCATTATCGTCGGCCGCTTTGTCGGCGCGAAAGCGCTTGCAGCAGTCGGCTGTACCGGTTCTATCAACTTTTTCATTCTTGGTGCAGCGGTCGGCATTGCCGGCGGCTTTTGCATCATCGTTTCTCAAAGGTTCGGCGCCAAAGATGAAGACAGCCTGCGCAAAGCGGTTGCCATCAGCGTGGAGCTATCGGCTATTTCGTCGGTTTCCATCATGCTGCTCAGCGTTATTTTTGCGGTTCCGCTTCTGGAAGTCATGCAAACCCCCAAGGATATTTTTCACGATGCCTACATGTACATCGTCATTATCTTTTGGGGCATTCCGGGCACCGTCTTTTACAACCTGTTTTCCGGCATTCTCCGCTCGGTGGGCGACTCTCGTACACCGCTGTTTTTTCTGGCGCTGGCGTCTGTGGGAAACATTGTGCTCGACTTTGTTTTTGTTTTATTCTTTCAAATGGGGCCTGCCGGAGCGGCCGTTGCTACCATCGTCAGCCAAACCCTGTCCGGCATTGCGTGCCTCATTTTCATTTTGAAAAAGTTCGCGTTTCTCATTCCTAAAAAGTCCGACTGGAAATTCGACCCCGCGCTTGCGGCTTCCCTTATGCGTTTGGGCCTGCCGAGTGCGCTTTCCAACAGCGTGTGCGCCATCGGCACCATGGCCATGCAGGGCGTTGTCAACAGCTTTGGTTCGGACATTGTCGCCGGATACACCGCAGGCACTAAAATTGAATCGCTCGCTGTACAGCCCTGCTTTGCGTTCAGCACTGCTTTAAGCACCTTTGTCGCGCAGAATGTCGGTGCACGCAAAATGGAGCGTGTGCGAAAAGGCACGCACGACTGCTTGAAATTGATGGTTGGCTGTGCCGCACTTGGTTGGGCGGTTGCTCACTTTTTCGGTGCATCCTTGGTGGGTGTTTTTTTGGAAAATCCCACAGAGGATGTCGTGGCAGCCAGTGTTTTATATTTAAACTGGGTGGGTGCGTTCATTTTTGCTTTGGGTGTTCTTCTCACCTATCGATGCTCCATTTCCGGCATGGGTAATGCCAATATCCCCATGCTCTCCGGTGCGGTTGAGCTTGCCATGCGTGTTCCCGTGGCCTTTTTAACCAGCGGCTTTTTAGGCTTTGTCAGCGTTTGCCTGTGCGGCCCTGCCGCTTGGGTAGGTGCCGCTATTATGCTTGGCATCGCTTATTATCGCATTGAACAAAGCACAGCAGCACGTTTAAGCGTTCACGCATAACGGTTCCCTTTTACTATAATTCGCAAAAGCCCCGACTTTTCCGACGCTTTATGCCAAGGAAAAGCCGGGGCTTTTTTACAAAAAAAATTCTTTAATGCAAGCGATTAACAGGTCTGCCTCTCGGGCTTCTTCCGATGAAAAGCAAAGAAAGAAAAGACTGAAGATACACAAAAAATCCCACAACCAAAAAGGCTGTGGGATTTTCTTCTGGAGGTGCCGACCAGATTTGAACTGGTGCATAGCGGTTTTGCAGACCGCTGCCTTACCACTTGGCTACGGCACCATATGGAGCGGATTACGAGGCTCGAACTCGCTACCTCCACCTTGGCAAGGTGGCGCTCTACCAGATGAGCTAAATCCGCAAAAAAAGAGAACCTACTCTCTAACAGCTTTACCGCTGTCGTGTATATATATTACCATATATCCCCTCACTTGTCAACATCTTTTTTTATTTTTTCTCCTATATTTTTTCAACAGGGTGGCTGTATCGGTTCTTGTGATCCGTTACAGCCTTCCCTTATATTTTTCATTCGTTTAGAGCAGCGATCCAATCGAGTTTTCAAATACCCTGGGTAGGAACTCATACAAATTACATCCACACCGCTCATCAAAATATTGTTTCAAGGCTAAAAATGCTTTCCACTTATCCAAAGAGAACTCCGGCAAGCCATGGCGCAGCGCAACGTCCATCAGCCGCTTTTCCATAATACAAGCCCCCTTTGGCAAAGAAATCGCGTCACAAAGCTGGATGAGTCGGTCATAATCGTCCTGTTGGCTTTTCTCTAAAAAATCTTGCAGAAAGGCCAGCTGCTCGTCGGTGCAGTCGTACGTTCCGATATAGGTTGTTACATCCTTCAGCGGAAAAGAATGTGTCAAACAAATTTGAGCAATTTCTTTTTCGCCCATTCCCATCATGTAATGATAGCCGTCAAAAATATGTTTGATTCCGCTCACCCCTTCCCGTCTGCCAATATCATGCAAAAGCCCCATGATATACGCCTTTTGTGCGTCTAGGCCGCACCGCTCAGCAATTAGCTTGGCATTTTCCGCCACCGATTCACTATGGCCAATCCAAGGCCCTGGGTTTCTTTCTTCTGCTTCAAGCAGGGCTTGCTTTGCTTGTAATTCATTCATTCTCTTTCCCTCCTGAACCGTCTTTGCATATCCTCTGGAATGGCTCAGAGATACTTTCTCATCCACTCCTGCACCTCGGGCATGTCTCGTAAAAATTCCGCTTCCGGATCACAGTCCAACCCACGCAAAAACATCTTTTTCATTTGATTGCTGAAGTCGGGCGTCGGCTCTTTTTCTTTCAAATGTCGATACAGCGTCTGCTGATTTGGATTCGACACTTGGTCAAACGCTTTCAGAATTTCTGAAAGCAGTGCACAACAGGCCGTACGATTTTTTTGTTCAAAAGAAAGCCAGAACTCAGCAAATCTCGATTGAACCACACCCAAACCTAAAAGCTGCTGTATCTGGTCATGAACGGAAGCAATTTTTTGTGCTTCCTCCAAACAGTTCTCTTTTAATGCAATCTTCATCAACGTTAACAGAATTGAATCTATATAAATTTTTTGCCCCGCCAGTTCTTCCTCTAACAATTTTGCTGCTTGAGCATATTCTTGCTTTTCCATATACAGCTTTGCTTGCAGCTGTTTTTGATTTGTGCCAAATGACTTCGGGGGCGGCGTCATCTGCTCCAACAACCGTTCTGCTTGCTCCCAATCATGCGTCTCAATCTTCTTGGAAATCAACGAGGCCAAAGCTTGATCTTTGATATCAGGTTTCTTGCTCTTGGCCGCAAACTCACAAAGGCGCTCTATTTCCTTGCGATAAAAGGCGGTGTCTTGCTTTTGGTCTGTTTCATACATGAGCGCTCCTTCTAAAAGCAGCGCTGCATAATACGCCAAAGCTTCACAGGAAGGATATTCCCTTAATTTTTGCATCATCCACTCGTAGCCTTCCTGCAAACCTTTTTCTTGCAAGCAGGTTTGCATCTCATTCATAAGCACAGCAATTTGACTATCGGAAAGCTCCTCTTGAAAGCAGAGCAATGTGTTGCAGTCCGTACCCAGCAGCCTGGCAAGCGCAGGCAAAAGCGTAATGTCCGGGCACGACGTTCCCTTTTCCCATTTATTCACCGCAGGAGCCGTCACACCAAGGCGGCTGGCAACCTGCTCTTGTGTTAGGTGATTTTGCAGCCGAAAATATCGAATAGCCTCATTCATCTTCATTTTTATCCCTCCATGCATTGCTTTTTCTTTATTATAACAATGCATGAGCGCATTTTCTATTGAAGCATTTGAAGCTTTTTCTCGAAAAAATTAATCTACGGTTAAATCCTCATTTGGTAACACCGTAGAAGCTATTCAAAAAAATTTAATTGACAGCTTTTACAAGAAGTCAGCTTCCGCTCCCTTACAACATCTTTCGAGGTCAATTCACCATACAGCAGCGGAGATTTTTTATCGTGTTTTGCAAAGTTGTCACAAACCGTTTTTTCATTAAAATTAGCATAGCAGTACAAGCAGCCATTCTTGCAAGTATGATACATACCAATATCGACACTTGCCATGCAGCCACATTCCAAACGTTGATTTTTGTCCTTTTCAATGTTAAGCGGAAACCCACCAATTCTTTCCAAACGCTTTTTATCAATACAATGTGCATGCGTAATGCCAAATTTGCTCAGGTCAATTTCTTCCGCGCAGGTATTGATCGGCAATCCATATTTCGCTGCAATAAAAGAAAATCTTTCCATCAATTCAAATTTTTCTTCCAAAGACATCTCAAGTATGTGAAGCGGCTTCGTATTTCGCTGCGTTTTTTTATAATAATCTATAAAGCTTACGGTACATTGATCTGTATACTTATGAAGCTGATTGACAAGCGCTTCAAAGTATTTACAATGGTATTCCATTGTGTAAACATCATTAAAAAATATTGGGTCGTATCTCCAAACGACTCTTTCTTTTCCAATTTTCCTGGATAAGCTTCGAAACGCCGGGATAATATATTCACTTTTTGACGGAACATTTGGCTCAACATCTTTTCCATACGCATTTAAAGTAAATTGAAAATAATACGGATAATCTTTCATTTCATCCAGCCTCTCCAACATTGGAATAGGATTTTTTGTCCAAAAAACAATGCCATCCACAATGTCCTTAGAAAGGCTTATTTTGCTTACCCGATGAAAATTCATCGGGTTGCGAACCAAAACATAACCTTCTTTGATTCTATTGAAAAACCAGTCTGAATAATAGGTTGGTATATCCGTTCTCCTGCTTGCACTGACTATCATCCAATCACCTTCTTTCAAACTTAAAGATTTGCCAGTGCAGAATTCCGCAGTTTAGGACAGGCTAGCGGTTAAGCTGTTCCGAACAATCGGCCTTACAATTATCTCCATCAAATTTTTTACAGCGTTCATTTAAATGAAGGAGACACTCCACCGTTTTGAAGGGATGCTGAAAACTACCATCTAATTCTGTAATTTTTTTCTTTTTGCACTCATCTTTAAAGGAAGTGCTACTCTTTGGATTGCTTTCACAGTCAAACCCATTAGCATTAAACGCTTTAAATAATTTGCTCATCTTTTCCTTATCGCTCTCTAAATTTCCGTCATTATGTCTTAGTGAGGCCAATAAGTAAACCGTATTATTCTTAATGGGCTTACTTTCAATTGTATTACACATATTTACAATATCATTACCACTAAATTCACTAATTGATTTCGGAAATATATAGATATCAGAAGTCAACCGTGGCGCTTTTACAAGTTCATCCATCACGTCCCCTTTGTAAATTCTCATATCATCTTGTTCTCTCGGTGTTAATTTATAATTCCAATCGATTTGATCAATCCCGACATATTTTATAGATTTCTGGTTCTTTTTTAAGTCATTAAGCGCAGCAACCATCGACCAATAATCAATGCCCGTTCCACACCCCAATGAAGCTACTTGAATATGGTCATTTTCAAAAGCATTTTCTCCAAAAAGCTGCATATACATGCACTTATATTCAAATGCGTATGCATAAGCATATCGTAATAAATACAATTGTTGCACGTGAATATCATTATAGTCTGGAAGCTGTTTGGTATCAAAACGCAATGTTTTTAAGCAACATAATTGCGGAGCTGCGGTCAAATATTCTTTAAAATCATCCAACACATGGTCTAAATACTCATTGATGGTAATCATAATCTTCTCCCACTGTATTATAATGATTGTACTTCTTGCATTGTCCTATTACTATACATGCTGCAAAATATTTGCACAAAAAATTACTTTACCATTAAAAATCCTTCTACAAGTCAATTTTTAGAATGTATTCATTTTTACTTCAATATAAAAATTTCACTTATTTTCTTTTTATGAACTGTCAACTTCTAAACTATCTAATCATTTTTAATGCATATCGTGATAAATCATGTAAAAAGGAACGATTTCATTTACCTCCATATCCATAATCACTGCATAACCTGATATACAGCACATTCTTTTGGCGCGGACAACGCCACAACCCCTTCGACTAACTGGTAGGGGCTTTCTGAAAAGTCAAAATGTTCAGCTTTTCTATGAGAAGTAGTGTCTGCTGTGTGAAAAAAGCTCAGAATCCACAAAGGATTCCTGCGCTTTTCGCCTTGCAGCCTCACACATCTTACAAAAAATCGGTGCATTTCTTTGTTTTTAGAAACGGTCTAATTTCTCCAATGAAATTCTTGCTTGAAGAACTAGAAACAACGCAAAAACCCACCGTCCGGCAAAAGCCGAACGGTGGGAAAGCGTAATCTTAAAAATTACTCGTTGATCTTGGAAACAACGCCAGAACCAACAGTGCGGCCACCCTCACGGATAGCGAAGCGCAGACCTTCCTCGATAGCGATCGGGGTGATCAGCTCAACGTCCATGGTGACGTTATCGCCGGGCATGCACATCTCAACACCTTCCGGCAGAGAGATAACACCGGTAACGTCGGTGGTACGGAAATAGAACTGGGGACGATAGTTGTTGAAGAACGGAGTGTGACGGCCGCCCTCATCCTTTTTCAGGATGTAAACCTGACCCTGGAACTTGGTGTGGGGGTGAATGGAACCGGGTTTGGACAGAACCTGACCACGCTCGATCTCCTCACGGGTAACACCACGCAGCAGAGCGCCAACGTTATCACCAGCCTGAGCAAAGTCCAGCAGCTTGCGGAACATCTCCAAACCGGTAACAGTGGTCTTCTGCTTCTCTTCGCGCAGACCAACGATCTCAACTTCTTCGCCAACCTTGATGACACCGCGCTCAACACGACCGGTAGCAACAGTACCACGGCCAGTGATGGTAAACACGTCCTCAACCGGCATCAAGAAGGGCTTAGCGTCGTCGCGCTCCGGAGTCGGGATATACTCGTCAACTGCATTCATCAAATCGAGGATGCACTTGTACTCGGGAGCGTTGATGTCGGTAGAAGAAGACTCCAGAACGCCCAAAGCAGAACCCTTGATGATGGGGGTGTCGTCGCCGGGGAAGTCGTACTCGCTCAGCAAGTCACGGATTTCCATCTCAACGAGATCCAGCAACTCGGGATCGTCAACTTGGTCAACCTTGTTCATGAACACAACGATATAGGGAACGCCAACCTGACGGGAGAGCAGGATGTGCTCACGAGTCTGGGGCATGGGGCCGTCGGCAGAGGAAACAACGAGGATAGCGCCGTCCATCTGAGCAGCACCGGTGATCATGTTCTTAACGTAGTCAGCGTGACCCGGGCAGTCAACGTGAGCATAGTGACGAGTGTCAGTCTCGTACTCAACGTGAGAAGTGTTGATTGTGATGCCGCGCTCGCGCTCCTCGGGAGCCTTATCGATGTTGGCGTAATCGGTGAACTCAGCGTCACCCTTCATTGCCAAAACCTTCGTGATTGCAGCAGTCAGAGTCGTCTTGCCGTGGTCAACGTGACCGATGGTACCAATGTTAACGTGCGGCTTGGAACGTTCAAATTTTGCTTTTGCCATTGGAATTATCCTCCTTTTTATAAGACCTTACGCTTTAAGGTCATTGTACTAAAAAGATCTTGAAAAATCAAGAGCTTTCTGCGGACAAGCTGTGAAAAAAGAAGGAATTAACCTTCTTTTTTTGCACGGCCTGCCATAATGGACTCAGCAATGCTCTTGGGCACCTCAGCGTAGTGGCTGGGCTCCATGGAGTACTGGCCGCGTCCCTGCGTTTTGCTGCGCAGGTCGGTTGCATAACCGAACATATTGGACAGGGGAACCAGCGCATCAATCTGCTGAGAACCGCTACGGGCCTCTGTTCCCTGAATCTGTCCGCGGCGAGAGTTGACGTCACCGATAACGTCGCCCATATACTCATCCGGCACGATAACCGCAACCTTCATGATGGGCTCCAAAATGACGGGGTCTGCTTTGCGCATTGCCTCTTTGAACGCCATAGAACCGGCGATCTTAAATGCCATTTCGGAGGAGTCAACCTCGTGGTAAGAACCATCATACAGCGTGACCTTCACGTCCACAACGGGATAGCCGGCCAAAACGCCTGCCTGCATGGCTCCCTGAATACCCTGGTCGATGGGGCCGATGAATTCCTTCGGAATTGTACCGCCAACCACGGCATTGATAAATTCGTAACCTTTGCCCTGCTCGTTCGGCTCCAGTTTGATCTTAACGTGACCATACTGACCTTTACCGCCGGACTGACGGGCATATTTGGTATCCTGATCAGCAGCACGACGAATCGTCTCACGATAGGCTACCTGCGGCGCACCAACGTTTGCCTCCACCTTGAACTCACGCAGCAAGCGGTCAACGATGATCTCCAAGTGAAGCTCACCCATACCCGCGATGATGGTTTGTCCGGTTTCGTCATCCGTATAGGTCTTGAAGGTGGGATCCTCCTCAGCCAGCTTTGCCAGCGCAATGCCCATCTTCTCCTGACCGGCTTTGGTCTTGGGCTCGATGGCTACGCGGATAACGGGCTCGGGGAAGTCCATGCTCTCCAAAATGATCGGGTGCTTTTCGTCGCACAGTGTATCACCTGTAGTGGTGTTTTTCAAACCAACTGCGGCACCGATGTCACCAGCGTAGCACACTTCGATATCCGTGCGGTGGTTCGCATGCATTTGCAGGATGCGACCCATACGCTCACGGTTGTCCTTTACGGAGTTGTAAACAGTGCTGCCTGCCTCAACGGTACCGGAGTACACGCGGAAGAAGCAGAGCTTACCGACGAACGGGTCGGTAGCAATCTTAAATGCCAAAGCAGCGAAGGGAGCCTTGTCGTCGGAAGGACGAGTCTCCTCTTCCTCTGTTTCGGGATTGACACCTTTGATGTCCTCGATGTCGGTCGGAGCCGGCATATAGTCAACAATGGCATCCAGCAGCTTCTGCACGCCCTTGTTCTTGTAAGAAGTACCGCAAACCACGGGAACGATGGTGTTCGCAATGGTCTCTTTACGGATGGCTTTCTTGATCTCAGGAATGCTGATCTCTTCGCCGTCCAGATACTTCATCATCAGCTCCTCATCGCCCTCGGCGATGGCCTCGATCATCTTGTCGTGATACTCTTTTGCCAGCTCCATCATATCCTCAGGAATCGGCTCTGTGCGAATATCCTTACCAAGATCATCGTAGTAGATATAAGCCTGCATCTCGAGCAAGTCGATGATGCCTTTGAAGGTTTCCTCTTTGCCAATGGGCAGCTGAATGGGCACAGCATTGGCTTTCAAGCGCTCTTTAATCATGTCCAAAACACGATAGAAGTTTGCGCCCATGATATCCATCTTATTGACGTAAATCATGCGAGGAACGTGATATTTGTTGGCCTGGTGCCAAACAGTCTCAGACTGCGGCTCCACGCCGCCCTTTGCGCACATGACAGTAACAGAACCGTCCAGCACACGCAGGGAACGCTCCACCTCTACGGTGAAATCCACGTGACCCGGTGTGTCGATGATGTTAATTCTGTGTCTGTTCTTTTTGGCAAGAGCCGGATCATGCAAAAACTCGGTGTGGCTCCAATAGCAAGTGGTAGCAGCAGAAGTAATGGTAATACCACGCTCCTGCTCCTGTGCCATCCAGTCCATCGTTGCAGCGCCGTCGTGCGTCTCACCAATCTTGTGATTGATGCCTGTGTAGAACAGGATACGCTCGGTGGTAGTTGTTTTACCGGCGTCGATGTGAGCCATAATGCCGATGTTTCTTGTCATCTGAAGAGAAACGTCTCTAGGCATAGTACCCTCCTAAAAGTGTAAAGACACAGATATTAATATCTGTAGTGAGCAAAGGCCTTGTTGGCCTCGGCCATCTTGTGAGTATCCTCGCGCTTTTTGCAAGCGCCGCCGTTGCCGTTGCAGGCGTCCATGATCTCGCCGGCCAAACGCTCGCACATGGTGCGCTCGTTGCGGGCACGAGAGTAGGTGGTCAGCCAGCGCAGACCCAAAGTCTCACGACGGGCAGGACGAACCTCCATCGGCACCTGGTAGTTTGCACCGCCGACACGACGGGATTTGCACTCCAAAACCGGCATGATGTTCTCCAAAGCTTTCTCGAAGCTCTCGAGGGGGTCGTTACCGGTTTTCTCCTTCACGATTTCGAATGCATCGTAAACGATTTTCTGCGCAACGCCTTTTTTACCGTCATACATCACGTTGTTGATGAGGCGGGTCACCATCTTGGAATTGTAGATAGGATCAGCAAGAACATCGCGCTTAGCAATATTACCTCTTCTGGGCATCTTTCTTCCCTCCTTCATAGAATGATATCATCGGTACTCGAAAGTATTTAAAACTCCCGTAAGCTGCCGCGAAAAGGTTGATTTATATACAAGCCTTTATGCGGCGAAACATACATAACAGATTTTTAAATTACTTTTTGGCACCGGCCTTGGGGCGCTTCGCACCGTACTTGGAGCGAGCCTGGCTGCGGTTGGCAACACCCTGTGTATCCAAAGTACCACGGATGACGTGGTAACGCACACCGGGAAGGTCCTTAACACGGCCGCCACGGATCAGTACGACGCTGTGCTCCTGCAGATTGTGGCCGATACCGGGGATATACGAGGTAACCTCGATACCATTGGAGAGCTTTACACGGGCAACCTTACGCAGAGCAGAGTTCGGTTTCTTCGGGGTCATGGTACGAACAGCGGTGCAAACACCACGCTTTTGCGGGCTGCTGGCATCGGAATAGGTTTTCTTCTGAGAGTTGTAGGACTTCAAAAGAGCCGGAGCTGTCGATTTCTTCACCAGGACCTCACGACCTTTGCGCACGAGCTGGTTAAAAGTAGGCATGGTTCTCCTCCTTTCCTCAAATATAAAGAATTCTTTGGTGCGCTGCACACAGCAAAGCTGCGCTGCAACACAACAGTTATTAGTTTACACGCAAATTCTGTGCATGTCAATAAAAACTTTCTGAAAAAATCGTCATTTTGCTGTTTTTTTCAATTTTGGTGCATTTCGCGCTTTTTTCTTCTCATTTCCTCACCAAAAACAACAAAAAAACCTTCTGCCGGCACCGCTGGTCGGCAAAAGGTTGTTTGGTTTTTGATCCATTTTACAAAAAAGGGCGGTTCCGTCTATGTATCAAAAGATACCGTGGTTGTATTTCATTTGAGCGTAAATCATCACGGCAAGCCCCACAGCAAACGCGGCGCCAAGCAAATACCAGCCAACCGCTTCCCATTGGGTCGGCTGCACAACGCCTGCGGCGATCATTCCAACCCCCATCAGACAAAGCCCCTTGCCCATCACCCCGGTATAGGCTTTCCGGTCGTCCGGCTTCACCTTGGCATAGTGATAATCGTGAAGCAAGGTAATTTTTTCCTTTTTCCAAATTTGCCAGCCGAGAATCCAAAAACAAACTCCCACAGCCAACAAGATAATCAGCAGCATCCAGCTCACTTATCGGCACCTCCTCATCCGAAAGAGATCAAAATTTCACCTGTGATAAAAACTTTATTCAGCATTTGCGCCCACAGCCGCTTCATCGTTCTGCGCAGGCTGATGAATCCGGGAAAGCACCTTTTCATAGCCGCCGCTGCCGTACTGAATGCAGCGGTTAATGCGGCTGATGGTCGCCGTGCTGATTTCCACCGATTTTACAATTTGCTCATAGGTCTTGCCCTCGAGCAGCATTTGTGCCGTTTCCACACGCTGTGCCATATCGGCCAGCTCCTTCATGGTACACAAGTCTTCAAAAAATTCGTAACACTCCTCAATACTCTCCAAGCTTAAAATTGCACGAAACAACTCATCCATCGTTTCTTTTTTCATTCGGTTGGGCATTTTAATTCCTCCGTATTTCTTGGCCGATTTTCTGTTTGGGCTGCCGTTGCATCGGCCCTCAGCGGCTCTTGCGCACCTATGCGATTTTTCACTTTAATACAGTATCATATTGAAAAAGAAAAAGCAAGTGCAACTTTTAAAAATCAAGCATAAATTTGCGCTCGTTTTTTTGGTGCATAGGGATTTATCTATGGACTTTTGTTGAATTTATTGTTATAATACCTTTAATATTGATATGCTGCCATGCATCTTATCAGACGTTCTATTCGTTCCATATACATAAGGAAGATGACTATGCCCAATACCTATAAACAATCGTTCAAACAAAATTATACCGATAATGTTGAGCTTTCCATTTTCAACTGCGGTCTGCAAAGCTGCGAGCGCGGATACACTTGGGGGCCCGGCATTCGCGATCACTATTTAATCCACTATGTTGCCCGCGGAAAAGGCACCTACACGCTTAACGACACCGTTTTTGAGCTCTCCGCGGGGGATATTTTTTTGGCCAAGCCCAATCAGCTCATTACCTATTCCGCCGATGTGGAAGACCCATGGGAATATTATTGGGTAGGGTTTAACGGCGCGTGTGCCAATAAACTGGTGCAGCAGCTGCCCTTTAGTGAGCACTGTCCCATTCATCAGTGCAAAAATACCGAAAAGGTAAAGGATGCCATTTTTAATATTTTTCTTTCGCGCGGCCCCGACCCGCGCAATGAGGCCTTAATGGTGGGGTATTTGTACTTATTTATTGCGGAGCTGATGAAGGAAGCCATGGAGGCTTCGCCGCGTCCGTCCAATTCCAGCTCCCAATACGTCATCAATGCAATTAAGTATATTCAGTTCAATTATTCGCACGACATCAGCATCGACGACATTGCAAAGGCTGTGGGGGTTTCGCGCAGCCATCTTTACCGTGTTTTCATGAGCAATGTCGGCCAGTCGCCCATCGACTACCTCACCAATTACCGCATCAGCGAAGCGTGTTATCTGCTGAAAAACTCCGAGCTTTCCATCGCAGAGATTGCCGTTTCCGTCGGCTTTTTTGACCAATTCTATTTTTCGCGCGTGTTCAAAAAGAATAAAGGCGTTCCGCCCAGCCGCTACCTTGCCAGCTTAACGCCCACGCAGGAGCCTTCTTCGCAGGAATAATCCGTCTTTACAGAGATTCCTTTGCACCCAAGCAGCCGGAAAGGATTGTTTATGAGTCTGAAAAAAAACGAAATCATCTTTTTGCATATTGATTCTCTCTCGAGCGATGGAAACGGCGTGGGCCGCTTTGACGGCCAAGCAGTTTTTGTCCCGTTTTCCGCCCCCGGTGACACAGCAGATGTGCGCATTGTAAAAGTGTGCAAAACGTATGCTTTCGGCATTATCCACGCCTTGCATACTCCTGCGCCCTGCCGTGTCTCCCCTCCCTGTCCGATTTTCGGGCGGTGCGGCGGCTGTGATTTGCAGCATTTAAACTATACGGAGGAGCTGCGCGCCAAAACCACATTTGTTGCAGATGCAATGCGCCGTTTAGGGGGCATCCACCACCCCGTTTTGCCCTGCCTTGCTTCGCCTTTGCCGGAACGCTATCGAAATAAGGTGCAGTATCCCTTATATGCAGACGAAACAGGTGCGGTACACGCCGGTTTCTATGCTGCCCGCAGCCATCGCGTTATTGCGTGCGATGATTGTTTATTGCAGCCCGCTTTGCTGAATGACATTACCCGTGAAGCCTGTTCAGTTTTAACCCGGCTTGGCGTTTCTGTTTACGATGAGCGCACCGGGCACGGTTTTGCTCGCCACCTTTATCTGCGCCATGCCGTCACCACAGGAAAAGTGCTCCTTTGCCTTGTGGGCAATGGCCGCACATTCCCTGGTATGGAAGATTTTTGCCGATCACTCACGCAGCGATTTGCAGAAATTGACTCTATCGTATTAAATATCAACGAGAAAAACACCAATGTTGTCCTTGGGCCGGAATGCGTCATACTTTGGGGCAGCGGCGTCCTGCGCGACGAAATGGCCGGGGTGCCTGTTGCATTGAATCCTCTGTCTTTCTATCAAGTCAATACGCAAGGCGCCAACTTGCTGTATGCAAAAGCGGCTGAATTTGCCGGGCTGACAGGCAGCGAAACCTTGCTTGACTTATATTGCGGCGCGGGCACCATCGGCTTATCCATGGCGCATCAATGCAAGCGTCTGATTGGCGTGGAAATTGTGCCTCAAGCCATTGAGGACGCACGGCGCAACGCCCACCGCATGGGAGTTCACCACGCGGAATTTCATTGTGCAGACGCGCAAAAAGCCGCAGCCATGCTGGTGCAGGAAGGTCTGCGCCCGGATGTCATCATCGTTGACCCGCCGCGCAAAGGCTGCGATAACACCACTCTGCGGGCAGTGTTGACTATGAAGCCGAAACGCATTGTAATGATTAGCTGCAACGCCGCCACTGCCGCACGCGATGCAGCGTTTTTAACAGAGAATCATTATGAAATCAATATCATCCAGCCTGTTGATTTATTCCCGAAAACAAAGCATGTAGAAGTTTGTATGCAGTTGACGAGAACAGACAGCGCGTCAAGCACATAATAGCGCACACAGATGTGAGGGAGTTAAACCATGAGTCTGCCAAAATATCATGAACTATATGTTCCTTTTCTATCTGTTATCAGCGATGAATGTCTTCACCCGCTCAAAGAAGTCAAGCAAGCAATTGCTGAATGTTTACAACTTGAGGATACTGATTTAGCGCTGCGTCTGCCCAGCAACCGCCAAACGGTTTTTGACAACCGCGTAGGATGGGCAAAAACATATTTAAAGAAAGCTGGCATGATTGAAACGCCGAAACGAGCATATGTTCAAATCACGCAGCAGGGCAAGAATGCTTTGCTGCAACAAGTTCCGCTGACAGACGAATTTCTTGCCTTGCATTCAGAAGAGTTTGCCCGGTTCAAAAAAGGCATAAAAGCACCTGATTCCACGGAAAATCAATCTGCTTGCAGCGAAAGAGAAACCAGTGCGGAAACGCCAATGGAAACCTTTGAGCATGTTTACCAAACCATCAATGAACAGCTGGCTGACGATTTGTTTACTGAAATCATGGCGCAGTCGCCTTCTTTTTTTGAAAATCTTGTTGTTGACTTGATGCGCGCGATGGGCTATGGCGATGGCTTTGTCACAAAAAACAGCGGCGACGGTGGAATTGATGGCATCATTCACGAGGACAAACTAGGGTTTAATCTGATTTACATTCAAGCCAAGCGCTGGAACCCTGAAACCGTAATCGGCAGGCCCGAGGTTCAGAAATTTGCCGGAGCAATGATGGGGCCACCCAAAATAGAAAAGGGCTTGTTCATTGCAACCTGCCGCTTCTCTCAGGCAGCCAAAAAATTTGCCGACGCACAGCACATCATTTTAGTGGACGGCCAAAAACTGGCGCAATTGATGATTGAGCACGAAGTCGGCGTCTCCACACAAAAAACGTATCAAATCAAGAGAATTGACAGTGATTATTTTTTAGATGATGCTTCGTTCTAAGCGCAAACAAGGGCTAACCCGTCCGCTTCGGGTTAGCCCTTGTTGTTTTGGTTTTATCGTGGTGCACTACTGCGTTCAAACATTCGGATTCTCTACGGCAAAGCTCTCTCAAGTATCCAAGGTGGAAGCTTCCGAAACGTCGCCGCTGTCAGAATAGCTATTTACCGTGACGGTATATTCGCTCGTTCCCTCCACATAAACCGTGCCGTCTGTTCCAACGACGGAAACCGTATTTCCGTCACTGTCTTGCATGGTACCGGCGCAGGATAAAGCGCTCACTGTGCTGTCGCCCGTGACGGTCCATGTGCTGTCTGCGTCAATATACACGTTTCCATATCCATCACCGTCTGCCCCGGCGTTAGACTCATCCTGAATCACTGCGCCCGTCCATGTGCTGGCCTGCGTCAAATAGAAATCCAGCTTGCTGATAGAATCCCAAATGACATTTCCTTCCATTGTCTGCTGGATGGCGGTAAAATGACTATCGGCGCCGTTTGCTCCCGCCGCACCCCAGCCGCGCTGATTGCTGTTGCCTGTGCATTTCAGCAAAAATTCGCTGTCGTCTGCATTGACAAGTTTCACGTCAGACAGAACAAAAGTTGACTCTGTATTCGTCGTGTAAAACATACCGCCGTTTTTTGCAGTCAGCGTTCCGCCGCTCATTTCAAACGTACTGTTGCCCACCTCAGAGTCGCCGGACATGCTTTGATACAAAATCACATTCCAAGTGCAGTCATTTTGCTCCAAATCGCTCATATTTCCCGTTAAATCGCAATCAAACAGGCGAATGGTGTTCAATCCTTCAATGCAGATTGCTTCCGAGCCGTTCGCTGTTAATTCCGCATCACGCACAGTAATATCTGCCGTACTGTATACTGCGGGAGACCCTACACCGTTTGCGGTATAAGAACCACCGTCCACCACCATGGTTCCGCTGCCTCGGTCAGAGCGAATCGCGGCCGAGGATTCTCCGTTTGTTTCTACGTTCAAATCCCACGCATACAGCGTACCGCCGCCCGCTACATGAATTCCGCCTGCGGTATTCTGCATCGCGGTAATGGTTGTGTCTGAAACATAAGCCGTTCCGTTGCCATATGCAAACACACCCGCACCGCCCGCAGCATCACTTTCGATGGTGCTGTTGGAAATGCTCAATGTTCCGTCCGTCACCAGTGCGGCGGCGCCCACACCGTAAAAACTGGAGCTGTCGCCTCCGGTGCTGTCTTGAGAATTTCGCACAATATTAACATTATCGAGCGCGGCAGTGATTCCCGCCGTTTGAACTAACACCGTGTTTTCATCGGTGCCTTCGGAAGAAAGCGATGTATTTGACACCGACGTATCTTCCGTGTACTCATTTACCGCGCTGTAACTTTCCGGCGCAGACGTACCGCCGCCCGGGCCGCCCATGCCGCCGGAGAGTGTAATTGTAATAGCCGTATTGTTTTCGTCTACTTCGAGCGTAACGCTTGCGCCCACGGCAATGGAATCCACCGTCAACTCTTCCTGCGGCATCCCTTGCCCCATTCCTTCAGGCGCTTGCCCTTCCGGCATTTCCGGCGGAGCCTCGCCGCTTTGCGCCATACTTTCCCCTGCACTTGCCTGGCCCGGCTGCTGCGGCGTTCCCTCCGGTTGAGCGCCGCTCATATCAGCGGACGCTTCCCCTTGCGGCATCTCCGGCGGAGTCTCACCGCTTTGTGCCATACTCTCTCCCCCGCTCGCCTGACCCGGCTGCTGCGGCGGTGTTCCCTCCGGCGGCTGTCCACCGCCGCCGCCCGGGCTCATTCCGCGTTCCAGCACAGTATCACTTGTAATCGCCGCTGTCACAGTCGTGCCGCCTTCTGTGCTGACAGTAATGCTTTCCGCACTGATTTCGGTCACTGTTCCGGTATACGTTGTGTTGGCTGTCGATTGTGAAGCCGTATTCACCGCCGATTCTGTCCCTTCTGCATTTTGTTGACAGGCGGTCAAACTGATTGCCAAAGCGGCAGCAATCACCACGCAAAAAATCTTTTGCACTACCATGCGCATACTATATTTACTTTATTTACTTTTCTTGTCCGGTTGAAAAACCATCTTACTGATACCTCCCCATCAGGAATTCCAAAAGCACAATCTCTTGGCAGACAGCTGCTTTTGCGCAGCTTTTCCAAGCCGTACTTTTTACAACGGTTTCAGTGTAGCCCGGAAACATTGAAAGAACATTGAACTTTATCGTTTTAACAAAAATCTCACACAAAACTCGATTTTTCCGTCTGGACAATGAATGGAAATTGTCCCTTTATGCGCTGTTACAATCGCCTTTGCAATCGCCAGCCCCAAACCATAATGGCCGCTATGGGCTCTGGCGGAATCCGTTTGATAAAAACGTTCAAATAAGCGTTCTCTTTGCGGTTCGGGAATCGGTTCTCCCTCGTTGGATACACGCAGCACCGCATATCGTTTCTCTTTTTTTTAAACAACCTCAACTTTTCCGTTCGGCTCATTGTGGCGAATCGCATTGTCCAACAAAATCGAAACCAATTGTTTAAGCTGAACCGGGTTTCCCTCCACCTGTATCTCCTGCTCGATGTCCGTTGTCAGCGTTTGCCCCTGCTCATAGGCCACTGTTTCCAGCACAAGCGCTTCTCCGCATACTAAGTGGCTCAAATCCAGCGTTTGCATTTGTGGTGTGACATGTTCCGTTCGTGCTAAATCCAATAATTGCAGAATGAGGGCCGACATGCGCTCATTCTCGTACTGAATATTGGAAAGCCACTGATTTTCGCCAATCTCGCGCTTTAATAACTCCAAATTGGCCTGCACAACCGATACGGGTGTTTTCAGTTCGTGTCCCGCATCGGAAATAAACTGCTTTTGCTTTTGATAGCTTTCTTCCAGCGGAGCCATAATTTTCCCCGCAAACCAGCGCGCGGAAAAAAAGACAATAACCAATGCCACCGCGCCGAACAGCAAAGTATGCTCAATCAAGATTTTGGCATTTTCTAAAAACAGCGTATGATCCAGAAAAGCAACCAACGTATAGCTGCCTTTATCTTCTGCCCGATAAATCAAATGCTCTACAATTCCGCTTTCCTTTCCGCTTTGTACAATCTGCACAGCCAAATCGCTCAAATGCTCTTTGCTGACGCTGGAAATGTCGGCAGTATCCACTTTAAGCACTGCACCGGTTTTATCAATTGCCACAGAGTAAAAGGTGGAAAGCTCCAGCATAGGGGGCTTGCGCAAATGTCCATTTGGGGCTGTTTTAGGAAATTCATCGCGTGCAAACCGCATTCCGCCGCTTTCTAAAATAACGTAGTCATCCACATACTGTTTTAAAAGTGCACGATTTTCGTTTGTGGCCTGCACATAGCTGGCCAAATAGATCACGCCAATCACGCCGGTCAGCAGCAAAAGCGAAAACACCATCAACACAGCGACAATCTTTCTTTGTGAGCGTTTAAACATTGGCATTCCTCAGTGCATATCCCATTCCGCGCACCGCCTTAATTTCTACGTTCGACTTCACAAAATTCAGCTTTTTCCGCACAAACGATAGATACACTTCTACATTGTTGTACTCCGCTTCGCTGTCATAGCCCCATATTTTCAGCGCCAGCTGCTCGCGTGTTAAAATCTGCCCTTGATTTCGCATAAAGTATTCCAAAATTCGATATTCTTTTTCACTCAACCGGACACTGTTTTCTTCGCAGCAAAGCATTAAGCTGTCCTGATTCAAACAAATATCGCCAAACATCAGCGCACCGTCCGGTGCAGCGCCGTTTCTTCGGCTCAGTGCCCGCAGCCTTGCCAACAACTCTTTTGTCATAAACGGCTTGGTCAAATAGTCATCGGCGCCGCTGTCTAACCCAGTCACTTTGTCATCCGGCTCGCTTTTTGCCGTCAACATCAAAGCCGGCGTGCGGACTCCGGCCTTTCTGGCTTCACGAACCACCTCAAACCCGTTTTTTCCCGGAAGCATTACGTCTAAAACGGCAATATCATACACGCCCGTTTGAATGGCAGCCAAGCCATCCACACCGTTATCATAAGCATCCACATCATATTTTCAAGGCGCAAAAGCTCGCAAAGCGCCTGAGACATCCTTTTCTCATCTTCAACCAGCAAGAGTTTCAAACGGCCCATCCCCTTTTTATTTATTATAGCAAAAAAGATTGAAAAAGCATTGAAAGAAAATATAAAACCTCATCCATACGCTCTTTTCCTGCAAAAGATAGAAAAAGATGGAACAATCTCAAAAAAACACTTGAATTTTGTCTGATAAAGGTGTATACTTTCGACAAACAAAACAGGGGAGCTTGTATTGACAGGCTGAGAGGAAGTTCTCTAACTTCGACCCTTTACCTGATGC
>DCEX01000026.1:0-17305 GCA_002315015.1 Faecalibacterium sp. UBA1819 | reverse complement strand
CATATTCACTGATTTTTTACAGGGGGCACGCGCGTGTCCCCTGTTTTTTTCGGCTTAATGAACGATATGTAAGGAGAGTTACGCAATGTTTGCAGAAATGTTTGAAAATGTCAGAAAAACCTGCCCGTTAATTCACAACATTACCAATTATGTCACCGTGAATGACTGCGCCAACATGGTTCTTGCCTGCGGCGCTTCCCCCATTATGGCCGACGCCAAAGAGGAAGTAGAGGAAATCACCTCGATTTGCAGCGGACTAAATATCAATATTGGCACATTGAATGCCCGCACCATCGAATCCATGCTGCTTGCCGGCAAAAAGTCGAATGAGCTTGGCCACCCCGTGGTGCTGGACCCCGTGGGCGCCGGAGCATCGGCACTGCGTACCCAAACTGCATCCAAGCTGTTGGAGCAAGTGAAATTCACTGTCGTTCGAGGAAACATCTCTGAAATCAAAACACTTGCTGTCGGCACAGGCACTACCAAGGGTGTTGACGCCGACGTTTCCGACCGTGTTACCGAGGAAAATTTAAGCGAGGCCGTTTCCTTTGCCAAAGCGTTTGCGGAAAAATTCGGCTGTGTGGCGGCAATTACCGGCGCAATCGATATTGTTGCCGACGCAAACACCGCCTACTGCATCCGCAACGGTCACCCCATGATGTCCTCCATTACCGGCACAGGCTGTCAGCTTTCCGCTTTAACTGCCGCCTTTCTTTGTGCCAATCCGAACCAGCCCTTGCAGGCAGCCGCAGCAGCCGTGTGCGCCATGGGGCTTGCCGGAGAAATTGCCCACAGCCGATTGACTGAAATGGATGGCAATTCTACTTATCGCAATTATATCATTGACGCTGTCTACCGTTTAACCCCCGAAGCACTGGAGAAAGGCGCCCGCTATGAAGTGCGATAAAAAACATATGCTGCTTTATGCCGTTACAGACAGCGCGTGGGTGGGGCGGCAAAGCTTAGCCCAGCAAGTCAAAAGCGCGCTGAAAGGCGGCGTAACCTGTGTACAGCTGCGTGAAAAATCATTGAATGAGGCGGACTTTTTAAAAGAAGCTTTAGAAATCAAAGCCTTGTGCAAGCAGTACGGCGTTCCTTTTTTCATCAACGACAATGTGGACGTCGCCATCCGCTGCGGTGCAGACGGAATCCATGTGGGCCAAGAAGATATGCAAGCCGCCCAGGTACGCAAACTGGTGGGAGAACATATGATGATTGGCGTTTCCGTCCACTCCGTAGAAGAAGCCCTTCAAGCCGTAGAAAACGGCGCAGATTGTCTAGGGGTGGGAGCCGTGTTTCCCACTGCCACTAAGCCGGATGCAAGCGCCGTTCCGCTTGATGTTCTGCGTGACATTTGCCAAGCGGTTTCTGTGCCTGTTGTTGCAATCGGCGGCATTGGAAAATCCAACCTTCCCCAGCTTTCCAAAACAGGTGTTGACGGGGTTGCGCTGGTCAGCGCCATTTTTGCAGCAGAGGATATTGAGCAGGAATGCCGGGAACTGCGCACGCTGTCCGAGCAAATGGTTGAGGCAGGGAAAGCTCACGCCGCCGCAGGAACCGCTTAACGGAGAATACCACAAAAGTTTAAAACGGGATTTTCGGCCTATTTAGGCCGTTTCCAGCGGCAGATTGGGGGCACCACTCTCTGTCGCTTTATAAAAGTAGTGCTGACACGAAAGGAGAATTACCATGAAAACAGCATTATCCATCGCTGGCAGTGATTGCAGCGGAGGCGCCGGTATCCAGGCCGATCTGAAAACGATGACCATGAACGGGGTTTATGCCATGACCGCCATCACGGCGCTGACGGCACAAAACACCACCGGCGTTACCGCAATTTCGGAAACAACCCCTGCCTTTCTCAAGCAGCAAATTGACATGATTTTCACCGATATCCGCCCCAACGCGGTCAAAATCGGGATGGTTTCCAGCTGCGGCTTAATTGAAGTAATTGCAGAGCGGCTGCGCTTTTACCACGCGGAGCACATTGTGTTAGATCCTGTGATGGCCGCTACTTCCGGTTCACGGTTAATCGAGCCCGAGGCCATTGAAACCTTGAAAGAGCTGCTTGTGCCTTTGGCCACCGTCATCACCCCCAACATTCCCGAAGCCGAAATTTTATCCGGCCACTCGATTCACAACGAGCAGGATATGGAGCTGGCCGCTCAAACGATTGGCAATACCTTCGGCTGTGCCGTGCTTATCAAAGGCGGCCATCAAATACATGATGCAAACGATGTGCTTTTTGCGAACGGGCAGTGCAAATGGTTTCACGGCAAACGGATTGAAAACCCGAATACGCACGGAACCGGCTGCACGCTTTCTTCCGCCATTGCGGCCAATCTGGCAAAGGGCTTTGATTTGGAAACCTCAATCCAGCGCGCGAAAGAGTATCTCTCCGGGGCGCTTTCCGCCATGCTGAATTTAGGACAGGACCAAGGCCCCATGAATCACGCATTTGCATTATCCGGTGAATTCGCAAAGGAGGCACATTGATGAAAACGACGGAGCGATTGCTGAACGCAGCAAACGAGATTTGGCAGGCTTATCATGAGCACCCGTTTGTACTCGGTATTCAAAACGGCACTCTCGACAAAGAAAAATTCCGCTTTTACATCATCCAAGATTATTTGTATCTGGAAGAATACGCAAAAGTGTTTGCCATTGGTGTGGCGAAAGCAAAAAGCTTAGAAACCGCGAAGCTGTTTTCCAAGTATATCGCTGTAATGAATGGCGAGCTGGATGTTCACAGCGGCTATCTGGGTAAATTTGCTGTGACACAAGAGGAGATTGCCGCCGCGCGCCGTTCTCTCGACAATCTGTCCTACACCTCTTATATGCTTCGTGTCGCCTATGAGGAAGGCGAAGCCGAAATTCTTGCCGCCATCCTCTCCTGTGCTTATAGCTATGAGGTGATTGCTAAAAAGATGGTGCAGCAGCGCCCCGATTGCGTTAACGACCCTTTTTATGGAACATGGATTCAAGGGTATTCGTTCGACGCTTACAGCGCGGGAAACGTCGTGCTTTTGGACACGCTGAACCGTTTGACCGAACATTTTACCGAAGGACAGCTGGAACATCTAATCGATATTTTTGTTGCTTGCTCACGCTATGAGTTAAGCTTCTGGGAAATGTCGTGGCACCAAGCGCTGTAAACAACACGTCTCGCCTTGTTGTCCTCTGACAAAGCAGCATCTCCCTCCTTTTGCCGCTTTGTCTTTCTTGCAAAAATGCAGCTATGCGATTGTCAAAGAATCAGCATGGCTGCATTTTTTGCGTCATTATGAAAGAAAATCTTCCCCATTCAGCTTTGCCGCGGCAGAACATGAGGAGAAAAAAGGTAGACACATCACAAAGCGGGAAGAAGTCCCTGTTAAAAACCAATAGCAAAAACCCCGCAAAGCCTGGTTGTCATTTTGATGTCTTTTGGTACGGGTGTTGTTCCACTTCGGCGGGCGAACCTCTACCCCTCCCCCTACTTTTACCGCGATACTGCGCTGGATGGTATACACGTCGTTTTGCATATCAACGTCCTGCCACATCAGGCCGCACAGCTCCCCGATGCGCATTCCTGTCCAAAGGAGCGCCGCTATCTCCGGCAGCTCTGCTAAAGCGGTGAGGGTGCTTATCTGCTCATCGGCGTACACACGCTTTTCCTGCTTTTCCTTTCCGCTTTGCCAGGCAACATTTTTGGAAAGCGCTGGGTTTTTGTAACACTTATCATTTTCGATGGCACTTGCAAAAATCCCAATCAGGCACATGTTAAGCTTGGAAAGCATACTTTCCGAAAGGTGCTGGTGCTCGTTAAAAAACTTTTGAATGTGTGCCGGCTGAATCGCGCGCAAATCGGCATTTTTGAAATAGGGAAACAAGTGCTTTTCGCAGGTGTTTTTGTAGCTCCAAAGGTACGTATTTTCGCTGACCGTGGGCTTTTTGTAGCTTTCCAGCCACATGCGCCCCCACTCGGTAAACCCTGTCCCCGTTTCGACAAAGCCGATGCCTGTCACCTCAGCTGTTTTCAGGTTGACAAGATACTCCTGATACTTCTTTTCGGCATCTTTTTTGCTGATTTTAGAATAAAAGCTTTTGCGGATCGGGCCGTTAATTCCCTGCCCGACAACCCCTTTATACTCAAAATACCCGTCTTTCCGGGCGGGCTTATTCTTTGGTCTTCCCATAAAAAAATACCTCCTTTTGGGCGCAGTTTGACAAGCCTGCCCAAATGAGGTATAATCACAGTTGCTGAAGCTGGTTTATCCTCATTGGGTAAGCTGCTCTTTTATCCCCCATCGGTTGCCGCCGATGGGGGATTTTTTGTTTTTAACATTCAGGTTATCATTTCGGTGGCATTACCAAAATGATTAAGCGTGCCGAACATTCGGACGCTGTACATGTGCCGCGTCAAGAATGGCAGCCTCCAGCAGACGGGAGCTGTTCAGCCCTTTTTCCACGGCCAACTCTTTCACCCACGCAGGAATGGTCACATTCATTTTGACACGGCGGTTATCAATTTCATCAGCAACCAATTCGGGATACACAGATATAGGGCTGACGAGATAGCCCGGCGCGGTATCCGGGTCGATTTCAGGCCTTTTAGAAGCGGGCGGCAACGCTTCGCCGTCTTTTTCCATTCCATAAATATGCAGCCCCAGCGCGTCCTGCGCTTCAGAAACAGCAGTTTCAAAGTCCGCTCCCCAGCTGACACATCCGGGTAAATCCGGGAAATAGACAGAATATGCGCCATCTTCTGCGGGTTCAAATACTGCAAGGTAGGTGAGTTTTCGCATCATCATTCCACTCCTTTTATAGCGGCGGGGCTTATTTTAGCCCCGCCTGTTTTTTATGCTCTTGAGCGTCCCAACCGGAATGTCACCGCCATGAGCCGGAACAGTGACTTTCCCCGGTTTTGTTGGATGCTTGAGCTGAATATGGGAACCTTTTGTTCTGCCCTCAACTTCGCGCCAACCATCGGCATGAAGCTGTTTTAAGATTTCTCTTGCAGTCACTTTTGTCCCCTCCTTACAGTATATACTATACTCCTTTTTTATACTCCCATCAATGGTTTTAAGAGTATTTTTCATACTCCTTCTTGGTAATTTTTGTGTATTCTATCTCAATATTCTTCCAACTGGGAGAAACTTTTCTTTTATAATAAACATTCTAAAATAAATTGAGAGACAAGCGTTACCAACACACCAACTGTAAATCCCCAAAAGCGTTCTTTCCAACGCTCACAAGATTTCAGTCGCTTAATCTCCTTGTAATGTATGCCTTCATGTGTCAACCGAAAAGCGTTATCTTCTTTTCCCCCATACGCCTTGAAGAATTCAATATAGTTATTATCCTTCAAGTATAGCAAGGCGGCACGAAGTTCTATTTTACTAATTCCAATAGACACCGCCGGACAGGACACCGCCGAAAGCGCGGTAAAGCTGCGCCGCGCCCGCACGCAGCTGAACGATTTTCTCAAAGAAACCGGCTTGCGGCAGGATAACTTCCGCGAACAGGTGGCGGGCTTTGGACGAAGTGCGGCGAGTAAGGCAAGCTGGGCGGTGAAACATATTGAAAAGCAGAAAGAATATGATATACTGATAGAAAAGATACGTCAGGCGGGGAACCTCAAAAAAGCTGCACAAATCCATTTGAACCCACGCTCGATTGATCTTGATTCACTATTATTTGACGACAAACACATTAACGCAGAGCGTGCACACAATGTGACACAGGCGCAGGCAAAGCAATGGATTTTGGAAGCAAAAATCTCCGTCACCGTATGGAACGGTCAATTTGAAAGATATTACGGCGAAAACGGAGCAGTTTATGTGGATATAAAAAGTCATTCTATCAGAACCGCATACTCCCAAGACGAATATGATGAGAACATGCGTACTCTTATGGAGGTGATTAAAGAAAATGGCTTATAATTTGCATGGTGTGGAATATATTCCGAATGAAACCGGCACTGCACAGAAGGTCAAGTGCCCGCTGGTCGATTCTTTTATCGAGAATATCGACTGTTTAGAAAATCAAAGCATTTCAGAAAGTTCTATTCCCGCACGATTCAAGGTTAAGCCGGATTGGAAGGAAATCTGCGAAGCGTGCCCATTTCGCGACTACTAAGCAGGAGGTTTTTCATGGACGACTTTCGGATTATCTACCGCATTTTGAAGCATCTGCGTGACGCAATGGATTTTGAAGAGTTTGACAGCGAGGGCTTCACTGCTCAGCGGTTCGGCACGAACGAAAACCGCTTTCACGCCCTGCTCATCCAGCTTCAGGAGTCCGGCTATATTGACAATCTCAAGGTGGTGCGCTACACGCGTACGCCGCAGCAGATTCAACCGCCCATTGCGCCGCGCATTACCTTGAAGGGGCTGGAATATCTCAGTGAGAACAGCATGATGAAAAAAGCCGCCGACATCGCAAAAGGCGTTTTAGAGGTCATCACTTAAAACCCCATCAAATTTGCGTTTTAAGGCATTTCACCTCCGAGCAATACAGAGATATTCCCACACCCCCAAAACGCGCACACAAGCGCACACAACCCCAAAACTGAACACACAAACAAAAAGCGCATTGCCAACACGGCGCTTATCTCGAAAGTAAGGAGTAAAGTTTATGCGACATCCTAATGCGCAGCACAACTGTCCTTTGTTTAACAAAATTATTCTGTGGGGAGATTGTTGGGTAGTTCAAGATATCCGAGACGATAACACCGATATGGAATTTGCTTTAGAGCCTTTTTCAATTAAAGATGCGAATGTTGTTTGTGAAGAATGCAAATGGTATCAAGCCCCCACTGAGTAATTTAAAAATTTCAGCATCAAAACTCACCGTCCTGCCGGGCGGTGAGTTTTTTCATGCCCATTTCCCCCGCACGAGGAGGAAACGGGCTTTTTTATTAAGGGGCTTTCTGAAAAGTCGAAATTTTCCGATTTTTCTACAAGGTGTGGTGATTGCTTCGTTAAAAATGCTCGAAATCCACAAAGGATTTCTGCGCTTTTTGCCTTGCACTCTCTTACAGCTTACGAAAAATCTGTGCATTTCTTTGTTTTCAGAAACGCCCTGCAGATCACAGAAAGGAGAACTTTATGAACGAGAAAGAATTGGAAAAGCTGGGCCTTTCCGCTGAGCAGGTCAAGGCAGTGTGTGAGCTGCACGCCGCCGAGATACAAAAGCAATCTCAGACTATTTCCACGCTGAAAGCAGAAAAAGGTCAGCTGGAAACACAGCTGGGCGAGGCAAACAAGACCTTGCAGGGCTATGACCCGGAGTGGAAGGCAAAGGCGGAACAAGCGAAGAGGGATGCGGAAAGCAAGGTAAACGCCCTGCGCCGCGACTTTGCAGCAAAAGAATGTGCGGCCGCACTGCAATTTTCCAGCGAGAGCGCAAAGCGAGCGTTCCTTGCCGATTTTGCGGCAAAAGAACTGCCCTTGCAGGACGGCAAATTCCTCGGCTTTGACGACTTTGTGAAAGCCTACCGGGAAAGTGACCCCGCCGCCTTCCGGCAGGAGGAAGACAACACCCCTCCCCCGCGCTTTTCCGCAGCTACGCCGGGCGCATCGGGCGGAGCGACCGACCGCGACCGCGCCAACGCCGCCATCCGCGCCGCATTCGGCGCAACCACATAACAAAAAAGGAGTTGTAAATTATGGCAGTAAACGCAATTTTAAGACATGACGCCGAAGCCACCATCAATCAGCAGGTCGTCAAAGAAATCATGCAGGACACGCCGAAAAATTCGGTAGTGATGCAGCTGGGCAGACGCTTGCCCAATATGACCAGCAACCAGACGCGCGTTCCTGTTCTGTCCATGCTGCCCATGGCATACTGGGTAAACGGCGACACCGGATACAAGCAGACCAGCCAACAGGCATGGGACAACGTATATATTGACGCCGGAGAGCTGGCGGTCATCGTGCCCATTCCCGAAGCCGTTGTCAATGACGCAGATTTTGACATCATCGGTGAGGTGACCCCGCGCGTGAGCGAAGCCATTGGAGAGGCCGTCGACAAGGCCGTCATTTTTGGCATCAACCGTCCCTCGGTTTGGCAAAGCGACCTTGTGACGCTGGCTCGACAGGCGGGCAACAATGTCACGGGCGGCATTAGTTATGATTCCCTTCTTGGCGCAAACGGACTGTTCGGAAAAGTAGAAGGCGCGGGCTATACCGTGGACGGCGTTGTTTCCGCCATGACTGGACGTGCGGCGATGCGCGGCATCAAGGACGACGCAGGGCGCCCGATTTTCGTCACCGATATGCAGGGCGCCACGCGCTATGCGCTGGACGGTGCGCCCATGTACTTTCCCGCAAACGGCGCGTTTGACCCCTCTGTTGCGCAAATGGTGGCGGGCAACTGGAAACAACTCGTTTTTGCCATCCGTCAGGATATTCAGACGAAGATTCTTACCGAGGGTGTCATCCAAGACCCGGAGAGCAAGGCAATCGTCTACAACCTGGCACAGCAGGACATGATTGCGCTGCGCGTCACCTTCCGCATGGGCTGGGCACTGCCGAACCCCGCAACACGTCTGAACCCCGACCGCGCAAACGTCCCCTTTGCCTACATTGAGCCGGGTACACCCGTCACCGACTACGCCGCCACCTTCACCGTGCAGGATAACGAAAGCACCGCTGTCAAGGGCGCAACCGTGAACGTCAACGGCGCAATCCTGAAAACGAACGAGAGCGGCAAGGCGGTATTCCACCTGCGCAACGGTGTATACCCGTACAACGTCAAGGCAAGCGGCTACCGTACTATGACGGGCGAGGTGGAAATCTCCGACGGCACCAAGGATGTGACAGTGAAATTTCCCGCTAAAGCGGAATAAGGAGGCGTGACGCATGACGATTTCACAGGCTTTGCAAAAGTTGTACAAAAAAATCACCACGCATGACAGCACCGAAACGAACATTGCCGCCCTCATTGCCGACCTTGCACAGAACTATCCCGAAAGCGGCGGCGGTGCGTCCGTTTCCATCGACAAAACGCTGACGCAGGAAGGCCAGGCGGCCGACGCCAAAACCGTGGGCGATAAGCTCGCGGAAAAGCTGGACAAAAGCGCCGCTTTAACCGTAGATGCAACCCTTGCGCAAGCAGGAAAGGCAGCCGACGCACAGGCAGTGGGCACAAAGCTTTCCGAGAAAGTGGACAAAACCACCGCCGCCACCAAAGAAGCACTGGGGCTTGTCAAACAAGCGGCAGCCGTTGCCGATGCCGCGGGCGAACAGCCCACCAAGGCAGAGTTTGACGCCCTGCTTGCGGCTCTGCGCGCGGCGGGCGTGCTGGCGGCGTCTTAACCGAAGGGAGGGCGGCGCTTTGTACGCAGATTACAATTTTTATCTCACGGAATACGGCGGCACGCTGATCGAAGACGAAGCGCTTTACCGCCGTTTTTCTTTTGGCGCGGATGCGCTCATTGACAAGCTGACCTACTGCCGGCTGCACAATGAATGGCCTGTGACGCACTCCGTCAAAATGGCGGCGTGTGCCGTGGCTGAGGAGTTTTTCAAGGACAGCCAAAGCCAAGAGCTTGCCGCTGTGCAAAGCGGCGTCAAAAGCGAAAATACAGACGGGTATGCCGTCACCTATGCCGATGCCGCAGCACTGGAAGCGGCGCGGGAACGGCGGCTTTGTGACGCGGCGGGGGTGTATCTGCCCCCCTGCGACCCCATCCGGTATGCGGGATGTTACAAAAGAGGAGGGCGCTTATGCTGAATGCAGACAAAACCGTGACGGTCATTCACCACGAAAAGATGGCGGACGGCGACGCTTATTTCTGCCATGTGCTGCGCGGTGTTTCCTGGCACACACAAAACCGCTACACCGTGGAAACCACCGGGCAAAAGCCCAGCCGGACGCACAAAATCCGCATTCCCTTTTCCCTGCTCGGCGGCTATCTTGACCCCGATGCGTTCCGCGAACTGCCCGACAAAGCGGGCTTTTGGACGCTGGCACACGAGGACAAAATTGCTCTCGGGGAACACGAAAGTATCACGGGTGCGGAATTTGCCGCGCTCTCCCGCTCGCCCGATGCCTGTACCGTGCTGGACATACACAAAAACTTTTATGGCCACAGCCGCCACATTTACGCAGAGGGGGGCTGAACTATGGCAGAGGCGACCATCCGCACCCCCGGCACGGTCACGGTGCGGCAAAACGGCGTCACCGTGGAAATTGAGTGGGAACCGGACTTCGGGCGGCGCTGGAATGAACAATATAAAAAGGCGCAATTCCTGTTTGACGAGGAAGTATTGCGCCTGATGACGCCCTATGTCCCCGTTGACACGACTATGCTGCGCGATTCCGCGATTGTGGCAAGCGATATTGGCGGCGGCTTGCTTGAATGGGCAACCCCTTATGCCGCCAAGCAGTATTATGACACCGCCGATTCCCGCGGCTATGCACCGCTTGCCGGCGGCCACTGGGGGGAACGGTGCAAGGCGGACAACCTTGCCCACTTTGAAAGCTTTGCAAGAAAGGTTGTGGCAATTTGATTGAACAAATCCGAGAATGGCTGCTCACCTGCTCTCTGCTTTCCGGGCAACGGCTGAACATCAACCATCTTTCGGGGGACGCGCTGGAGTTTTCCATTTTGGAAAGCCCCACCACCCCGATTTTAAAGCGCTACATGGACGGCAGCACCATGCGGCAGAAAGCCGTAAGCCTGACGGCAACGAAAGACCAAACGCCCGATATTTTAGAGAATATTGCACAAAGCGGCTTTTGGGAAGATTTCAGCGAATGGGTGGAAGCACAAAACAAAAAGCGCAGTTTTCCCGCTTTGCCCGGTGACAGCCGGGTGCAGAGCGTAGCCGTGACTTCCACGCACTACCTCATGGCGGCAACCGCCGCCACCGCACGCTGGCAGATCCAGCTTTCCATTACTTATTTCAAGAAGGGAGAACGATAATATGAAAGTTTCCGAACTGATGTCGAAGCATCCTCTTAACCCCGATTTTAAGGGCGTCACTACCAACGATGACTGGGTGCTTGCTGTTAAGACAAGCACCGAACAGGCAAGTGAAAAAGATTACGTCGTGATTCAAAGCGGCGTCACTTCTCACGCGGCGAGCATCAACAGCGAGAGCGCCGACAGCCAGTATGTGCGCACGGGCAAAAACACCATCCGCACCAGCGCACAGCGTCAGTTTTCCGTCACGGGCGACCGCATGATTGCCGACCCGGCGCAGGAGTATCTGCTTTCGCGCAAGATTGCCTTTGGCACCGGTGAAAGCGTTGTGGTAGATTACGTCTATTTCAATATCTTCACGGGCAAGGGCGAAAAGGGAAAGCTTTCCGTGGATGTCACCGAGGACGCGGGCGGCGATGCCGGCAGCAATACCACGTTTGCCATCGACATGAAAAGCACCGCCGTGCCGGAAGAATACACCTATGTTGCCGAATAAGGGGGGCTGAATGATGACACTGAACGGCATTGAATTTGATTTTGACTTTACGGACGCGGATGACCTCGAGCGTTTTGAAAACGCCTATGAAGCACTGCGAACCGCACAGGACAACGCCGAAGCACAAAACGAAAAGGCAAGCGCCATTGTGCGCAGCCAGTGCCTTGCGGTGAAAGCCTTTTTTGACGAAGTGCTGGGCGAGGGCGCTTACCCGCAGCTGGTGCAAAAGCCGTCTTCGATGGAACAGAATAACGATGCTATCTTTGACTTTGTAGAGGCTTACCAAAAAGCTATGCAGGACGTTGGCGCCAAAACACAAAAGCGGCTGGAAAGCTTTAAAAAGTTTACGCCGAAGCACCGCCGCACATGAACCCGCTGATAGACGACTTCCCGCGGGAGCTGTGCGGCGTTCCGATTGACACCGATTATCGGCGCATGGTGCAGTTTGAATTGCTCCTACGCGAGGAAAGCGTGCCGGAGGCCGACAAAATCCAATTGGCGCTTTCCCTGCTTTACAAACAGCCTGTTCCTGACCCTGTGCGGGCGTGGAACAGGCTGCTTTGGTATTACAGCTGCGGACAAAGCGGCGAACAGGTGCAGGACGAGGGCAAGGCCACTCCCCCGCGCCTGTATGACTTTGAAACGGACGCCCAGCGCATTTACACGGCTTTTCTGCAATGCTACCGCATTGACCTGCAAAAAGAGCCGCTGCACTGGTGGAAGTTTCACGCGCTGCTTTTGTATCTGCCCGACACCTGCGTGATGGGCAAGGCGATGTATTACCGCGGGTTAGACGTATCAACGCTGAAAGGCGCAGAACGCAAGCACGCCATGCGCATGAAGGCCTTATTCCAGCTGGACAAACCCAAGGCGACCACACAAGCCGAGCGCGACCGGGAATTCTTGGCGCGCATCGAAAAGCGCCGCCGCTATCTCGAATCACAGCTTGCCAAACAGAAACGAGGTGAGGTATAAATGGGAGCTGATTTTCATATCCGCGGCGACACCAAGCTGGACTCCTCCGGATTTTCCAAAGGAATTGATAAGCTGGGGAGTGTGGCGAAAAAAGGCGCAGCAACAATGCAAAGCTCTTTTCAGGGTGCGATTAGTGTTCTAGATAAGGTTAAGTCCAAATTTTCTTCCGCTTCGTCTGAAGCAGATAAATTTCAAAAAAAGACCAAAGAAACCGATCCGTATCTTGAAAAGCTGAAAAGCACCTTGAAAGAAACGGATCAGGAACTCGATAAACTCACAAAAGCTTATCGAGAAGCCGTTGTGGAAAAAGGACGGTACAGCAAAGAAGCGCAGGAACTGGCCAACAAAATAAAAGAAGCAGAGCGCAAACAGTCTGAATTACGCAGCGAAATTGAAAAATCATCTGATTCTTTCAAGGATGCGGCAAAGGATGTTAAAAAATACAATTCCAGTCTTTCTGATTTAAAAGGAAAGGTTCTTAGCGGCCTTAAACTTGCCGCTGCATCCGCAATCGGATCAGTTTTAGGGCTTGGAAAAATCGGGTTGGATTATAACGCACAAATGGAAAGTTACACCACCGATTTTGAAGTTATGCTCGGTGACGTGGGTGCAGCTGCTGAAAAAGTGGAATCACTCAAGCAGATGGCGGCAAAAACTCCATTTGAGTTGACAGACCTTGCAAACAGTACAAAAATCCTGCTGGCTTTTAATGTGGCAAACGAGGACACAAACACCGTTTTGCGACAGCTTGGCGATATTTCGCTCGGAAATGTTGAAAAAATGGATAGTTTAACAAGGGCCTACGGAAAGATGAACGCTTCGCAAAAGGTAACTCTTGAAGATATCAATATGATGATCGACGCCGGATATAATCCGCTGTTGAATATTCAAGAGAAAACCGGAGAGAGCATGTCAGACTTGTACGCCCGCATTTCTGACGGACAGGTTGCGTTTTCCGAAGTACAAGAAGCAATTGCGGCTGCCACCAGCGAGGGCGGGCAGTTTTACCAAGGCATGGAAAAAGCAAGCCAAACCACGCAAGGCTTGACATCAACATTGAGGGATGTAGTCAATTCAAAGGCCGGGGAATTTTTCTCTGAGTTGTCCCAAAAGGTGAAAGACGCACTTCCTGAAATCATCGAATTTATTGAAAGCATCAATGTAGAGGAAGTAAAGAACCGCTTGAAAGAATTGTACGATCAATTCGTTGAGCTATCCCCCATTATTGCGGCTATAACAGGAGCTGTGATAGGGTTTAAAACCGCGATGACAATTTCCGCTATCATCGACGGAGCAACGAAGGCAATCACGGCATTTAAACTTGCAAATGATGCAGCAACCATTTCACAAGCCGCTCTAAACTTTGTGATGAACCTAAATCCATTCGTCCTGATTGCGACCTTAATTGCCGGAGCAGTGGCCGCACTTGTGGTTCTCTGGAACACCAACGAAGGTTTCCGCAATGCTGTGATAGCAATATGGGAAGCCATCAAACAAGCCTTTTCCGGCGCATGGGAATGGATTGTAGGCGTATGGAATCAATTCCAGCCCTATTTTCAAGTAGCTTGGGATTTTCTCGTTTCTGTTTTTTCACAAGTTGTGCAAACCGTAAGCGAACCTTTTGCAGCTGCTTGGGATGCTATTGTGGATATTTTCACCGGGTGGGGCGAATATTTTCAAGGCTTATTCGATAAAATCGGAGAAATTTTTTCTGACATTTGGGAAACCTTCAAAAAAATCGGCTCTGATGCTATCGAAGCACTAAAAGACGGAATCAACGCTGCATGGAACGGCCTTGTCAGCTGGTTCAACAGCCTTTGGGATGGCTTATTCGGCAACCGCACGGCTAATGTCACCGTCAACACACACGAGAACCGGACAGTTTCAACCACTTATGCAGGAGGCAGTGGTTCTTCCAATAAAGGCGGCGCCGGAAGACGCTCCATTGACGGATCGCACCGCAACGGCCTTGATTATGTTCCTTATGATGGTTATTTGGCAGAGCTTCACAAGGGAGAAACGGTACTTACCAGCCAACAGGCAGGGCTTTGGCGCGCCGGAGTTGTACAGCGGATGCTTTCCGCTGCCTCCTCGGTGATGATGGCAAACCAATCCCGCTCCCCTGTTCTTGCCACAGCGGGCGCACCTGCCGTATCCCGGCAGACGGCCGCAACCGTGCAAACCCAGCACACAACGGTCATTGATCTGGACGGCCGCACGGTGGCGAAGGTCATCACGCCGTTTGTCGACCAATTCTTGTTTTAAGGGAGGTGCTTCATGCAGCCTGATTTCTATGTCGATACGCACATGTCAAGCGAATATTCCTGCCGGCTGCTTTCGTCCTGGAGCGTGGAGGACGCGGCGTTTTCCCCTACCTTTCAACAAGGCAAAAACGCGACGGCCTTCACCGCGCTGCGCGGTTCTGTCGGCTTGAAAACGCTCACTCTCCCCCTGCACTTTTTCGGCAAAACCGCCGCCGAGGCCGTCGAGCAGAAAAGCCGCTTTCTCGCCGTCCTTTTGGACGGCATCCATGCTTTGCAAATGCCGGACGGCTTTTTATACCGTGCCGCGCTGGAAAGCTTCAGCAAAGCCGAAGCGGTGACGCCGGACGGCACCATTTTGTCGTGCGAATTTACACTCCAATGCCAGCGCTGCCGCCACCTGCAAACGCACACCCTGCCCGCAGGCGGCGGCACACTTTACATTGAGGGCACACACCCCTCCATGGACTGCCGTCTCACCGTGCGTGTGGGCAAAGCGGCGTCAAGCTACAACATGGCAGGAACACTTTGGACGGAGGTCAATACGGGCGACGTGCTCGTGCTGGATGGGCTGAACAAGCTGATGACAAAGAACGGCGCAAACGCCGTGCTTTCCAACAACGCCACCGGCTGGCCGAAGCTGCACCCCGGCGCAAATGTTTTGAGCGCCCCGGATGCATTGACCGTGGAATATTACCCCGTATTTTTGTAAAGGAGGAATATCTTTGCTTGCTTATTTAAAAAACGGCGCGTCCGTTGCGCTGGATTGTGACGACTATTACATTCAGGAAGAATGGTTCGGCGCGGATGACGCCTTGGCTTTCACTCTGCCCGCCGAGCACCCTCAGCTGCCCGACATGATGTGCCAATTAAGCCTGACCGACAAAGAGAGCGGACAGGCTTTTTTGATTACGAACATTGATGAGGGCGATGTAAAAGCGAAAATTGACCTGGATGAATTTCGGGAACAAATGTTCCTCTCCTATACGAACGGCAGCGCAACCGCACTGGCCACCGCACAGCAGGTGCTTCCGGCCGGGTGGAGTGTGCAGGACTTTTCCGGCAGCACCGCACGGCGCACCATCGAGGCCGAAGGCGCAACCGCCTTGGAGATTTTGCAAAAGCTCCCCGACACTTACGGCATTGCCGTGCGTTTTGACCGCCGCACAAAGCGCGTGCTTTTGAGAAACCCCGACGCCATGGCGCCGTCCGGCACCTACTTAACCGAAGAACTAAACCTCCGAAAGCGCCCCGTCCGCAGCCAAACGAGCGAAAGCTTTGCCACACGGCTTTATGCCGTCGGCAAGGACGGCGTGACCTTCGCTTCTATCAACAGCGGGAAAAACTATGTGGAAAACCACGAGTATTCCGACCGCGTGATTTCCGCCTACTGGAAGGACGAACGCTACACCGACCCGCAAAGCTTGCTCGATGACGCCAAAAAGAAGCTTTCGGACATGGCAAAGCCAGCACAAAGCTATGAGTGCGACGTGGCCGACCTTGCCAAAATTGACCCGGCTCGTTTTGGGCATTTGAGCATGGAAATGTATCAGGCAGTCACGCTCATGGACGCCGAACGCGGCACACGCCTTGCGCACCGCGTGGTGCAGTACAAGCGCTATCCCCATTACCCGGAGAAAAACGTGGTGACGCTCTCCACCCTGCCCGGCACCATCAGCGGCAAGGTGGAACAAAGCTATCAGGCAGTCACGAACCCCAACAGCAGTTTCCAGCAGCAGCTTGCCTCCAATTTACAGGGCGTGGCACAGACGATTGTCGGCGCAAAGGGCGGCAGCGTGAAGTTTATCCAGGACGAAAAAGGCAAGCCCATCGGCGTTTTATTCATGGATACCGACAACGAAGCCACAGCAAAGAATATTATCCGCATCAATCATATGGGGCTGGCGTTTTCCAACAAGGGGAGCAGCGGCCCCTGGACGCAGGCCATCACCATTGACGGCGGGCTTGCCAACCAGTGGATTGAAACTTGGCAGCTCACGGCAAGCATTATCGTGGCCGGAATTCTGCAAAGCCGCGACGGCAAAAGCTTTTGGAATTTGGAGACGGGAGAACTTGTCTTGGATGGAACTTTCGCCGCTGTCAAAGGAGATTACCTGCTAAAGATGAGCGCAGCCGCCTTGGAGCTTTTGAAAAGTGGAAAGCGCTGCTTACGCATTGGAGATGTCGCAGGTGATGTTGGAGGCGGCCTTGAGGTCACATCACCCTTGGATGATGTAAACACACGTACATCTGTTAGTCATAGCCGTGTTGATATTTTTTCGAATCGGGAAATTTTAGCTTCTTTAAGCGGAGATATCAATGAAACCGGAATGCTGCTTTTACGCTCCAAGAAATCTCAAGATATAGGCGTTTTGATGGGACTTTTGGATGGAATCAACATGGGGCTTTCCATTTACGGCGGAAATCCTGTAATCAGGCTGGGTGGTATGAATGTGCTTGAAAAACAGGGCGATAAAATCAATCTTGGCTGCACCCACATCCAAAACTTAAACCTAATGTGGTATCGTTTGGAAGACTACGGCATCACCGTGTTGGGGACACCAGACACAGTAAAAGCTCTTAATGCCACGGAGGTGAAATTAAAATGAATATCCCCGCAAATTCTATTCGTTTTTCCCGCACCGCTGCCGTAGACGG
>DCEX01000015.1 GCA_002315015.1 Faecalibacterium sp. UBA1819 | reverse complement strand
GCTTGTATATAATACCACGCTTTCCTCCCAATGTCAACACCTTTTTCTAAAAAAATTCAATTTTTTCTGTTTTTCTTTTTTTCTCGCCTTTCATCACCTCTCAAACCATATTTCCCTTATTTGCTTTCTATACATCTTCCAGCATCATCCTTCTCATTTTCTCAATCAACCTTCTCTCCTTTCTCGATACTTGAACCTGTGTGGTTCCCAGTTTTTCCGCTGTCTCGCTTTGCGTTTTATTTTGAAAGAACCTCCAATATAAAAGCTGCCTTTCTTCTTTCTCTAATGTCCCAATGACACTTTTCAAACTTAGTAAATCCGTAAGATGTTCTTCGCAGCTCTCCTCTGGGATGTCAAATTCTTTTCCACCTTCATCATCGCTCACCGGTGTCAGCGAAACTGTCGGCAGTGAGGCATTCACCGCTTGTGCCAATTGTTCTTTTGATACGTCTAAGCGCTGAGCCATCTCCCCCAGGGATGGCTCTCTGCCGAACTCTTTTAGAAAACGTTCGCGCAAAACACCTGCCTTCATTCCTAATTCTTTCAAAGAGCGGCTTACCTTTACGGCTCCTCCATCCCGAAACAGTTTTTTGATTTCCCCCAATATAACAGGAACTGCATAGGTGGAAAAGCAAAGTCCTCTTGATTCATCAAAGCCGTCATACGCCTTAATCAGCCCCACGCATCCGGCGGCATACAAATCATCATATTCCATTCCCCTTCCGCGAAAGCGTCCTGCACATGCGTGAACCAACCCCAAATTTTCCTCGATAAACTCAGCACGTTCTTTTTGGGCCAGCGGCATTTACACTTCTCCTCCCCTTGCATGGTTTGCATTTTCTCGGCTGCCCATCCGCTTTGTCATCGTCACTCTTGTCCCCTTACCCGGTTTGGAGCTCACCTTCATTTTGTCGGTAAAACTCTCCATCACTGCAAATCCAAGCCCGGCGCGTTCGGGGCCTCCCGTTGTGTACATTGGTTCCATTGCTTTTTCTACGTTTTCAATCCCAACGCCGCGGTCCGCCACAACCACCCGCAGCGTGTTTCCCTCATAAATAGAAGCGGTTATGGTAATCACGCCAATATCTTCCGGGTATCCATGTACAATACAATTCGTCACCGCTTCCGAAACGGCTGTTTTTAAGTCGGCAATTTCATCCAAAGTCGGGTCCAGCTGAGCGGCAAACGCTGCCACCGTGCTTCTGGCAAAGCCCTCGTTTACGCTTTTGCTGGGAAATTGAAATTTCACACTGTTTAATGCTTTCATCTTGCTCTCCCTTTTCTTTAGTCTTTTGATTCAATACCGGCAATGGCAAGCATCCTTTTAATTCCTGCCGGCGCTTTCTGCACCACAACGACGCCCTTCCAGCTGTTCATTAAGCGGTACCTGCCTAAGATCAATCCAACGCCGGAAGAATCCATAAATGTTACGCCTGAAAAATCAAGGATCAGCTTTTCCGGCACCGTTGCTTTAATTGCCTCATCCATTTGCTCCCGCAGGACGGCTGCCCAATGATGGTCAATTTCGCCGGACAAAAATGCCGTCATTTGTTTTCCCTCCTGCATCATCGTTACTTGCGTCATATATTTGCACTCCTTTTTAGAAAAAAGAAAAGGCATACAGCCTACGCATTAAGCATAAACTGTATGCCATGTATTTTTTGTCGCAATAGGTGTCATCCCGGAATAAAACACTTCTTTTCCATCCGGCATTCACCTTTTCTCTTAAACTGTTGTATTTGCTGTTTTTTCTAAAAGTGACCTTACCTCTGCCGCCAAATATAAGCTCCCGCAAATCAACAGCCCGTTCTCTGCAAATTGCATCGCATGACGAAGCGCCTGCGGAACACTTTCAAAAAAGGCCGTTTCCCGATAATACCGCTTTGCGGTCTGTGCCAATTCCTGTGCAGGAATCGCACGCGGACTGTCCGGCGTCACCGTGCAGCAGCGGTCTGCATAAGGCGCCAAAAGCTCCAGCATCTTTTCCTCGCCTTTTCCATGCAAAACGCCAATCACCAAGGTGAGGTGCTTCACTTTCTCCTGTTCCAAAACACTCGCCAGCGCTTTTGCGCCCTGCACATTATGCATCCCATCCAAAATCAGCGGCGGACGTTTACAGAACACTTCAATTCTTGCCGGGAACTTCGTTTCTTCAATTCCCTCTATGATGGCCTCGTCAGAAATATCAAATCCTTTGTCACACAGCGCCAGCGCAATTTCTATCGCCACACCCGCATTATAGGCTTGATGCTTTCCCGGCATCGCAATGTTCAAATCATATCCGCCGTAGTTCACACGGTTTTCAAAGGGCTGACCTCGGTAAAAATAAAAATCCTCTTGTTCCGGCATCCGAATAGGCGCATGATATTGTTTCGCCTGCTCCTGGACAACCTCTATAACTTCCTTTTCCTGTTCAGGATAGCACACGACGGTACAGCCTTTTTTGAAAATCCCACACTTTTCCCGCGCAATTTTCTCCAAGGTATCGCCCAGCAATTCTGTGTGGTCTTTTCCAATGGCCGTAATACACACCACCAAAGTATTTTCTACCGCATTGGTCGCATCCAAGCGCCCTCCCAATCCGGTTTCCATACAAACGATGTCGCATTTTTCTTTTGCAAACCACACCAAAGCCGCAGCTGTTACAACGTCAAATTCTACCATGCTGTCCCAGCCTTCGTTTTCCAATGCTTCTACCGCTTTGCGCACCTGTGTTAAAACTTCCGCCAGAACATCTTTTCCAATCATTTCGCCATTGATTTGAAACCGTTCCCGAAAATCGAGTACATACGGGCTGATGGTTGCCCCCACGCGGTAACCGGCACATTTTAATATGTTGGACATCATCATGGTTGTGCTGCCTTTTCCGTTTGTCCCTGCAATGTGTACAAACTTCAAGCTTTTTTCTGGATTCCCCAGCTTTTCCAACAGCTTTTTTTCGTTTTCCACGCCGGGATGTTCTGCCAGTCGCGGCAAGCTGTGTACCCACTCCAACGCCTTTTCGTAATCCATTTTGGTTTCTCCTTTTGTTATCACACCGCCGATGTCTTGAGTTCCTTTACCATATACAGTGCATCGCCGTACCGTCCGCTTTCATATTTGAAAAATTGAGGATAGCGCCCAAACTCCTGAAATCCAAATTTTTGGTAAAGCGCAATTGCCGCTGTATTTTCGGCGTTGACTTCCAGTTCCATTTTTTCAAATCCACGTTCTTTGGCCCAGTCAATCATCATCTGTATCATGTGAGATGCAATCCCCTTGCGCCAATGGCTCTTTTTTACAGATACCGCAATCGAAGCCCGGTGTGCCACACGCGGCCTTCTGCCCACCGCACTGCATTGTGTCACCGCCACAATCTCACTGCCGTCAAGCGCCACCCACATCGCACTTTTTTCCGAGTGCGCCATCTGCTCGAGCATTTCTTCTTCCTCCTGCACGCTCAAGCCAATGCCGCCGCCATCCATCAATAAAAAATCCGTTTCGGCACCGACAATTTTCGTAAAATCCAGCAATGCTGCCGCATCACTTTTCTCAGCCTTACGATAAATCATCTCATTCTCCCCTTTCTATTTCAAAAAGGGCGGCGCTTTCCGGCAGAACTGCTCCACTCGGAAAGCGCCGCCTTAATCCTCGGTCGCTGTTGCTTCTTTTTGATTCAGACCATCACTTGCACTTATTGCAGAGCAGCCAAAGACTCCTCAATTTTTGCAAGCTTTGCTTTTGCAGCTGCATAGCTGTCACGGATTTTCTGCACTACCTGCTCCGGTGCCTTGCCCACAAATCCCTCATTGTTCAGCTTTGCTTCGCAGGAGGCAATTTCTTTTTCACAGCCCGCTTTTTCTTTGTTCAAACGTGCCAGTTCTTTGTCGCGGTCAATCAGTTCCATCATGGGGATAAAGGCGCGCGCCGCATTTGTTACCACCTGCACCATGCCCGCCGTGTCTCCCTCGTATTTCTCTACAAAGGAAACTTCATCCGCAAAGGCAAATTTAGCAAGGTAGCTCTCACCCGCTTTAAACGGCGCAGCGTCTGCCGTTTCCACAATCATGCTGGTGCGCTTTGTGGGGTGTACGCCCATGTCGTTGCGAATAGCGCGAACCGCTTTGATCAAATCCATCACTTTCTCAAAGCCGATTTCTTCTTCCTCAAAGTGCATTTCCTCACGATACACCGGCCATGCCTGATTCATCACAGAATCTGCACTGCCCGGCAAAGCGGTATAAATCTCCTCTGTGATAAACGGCATAAACGGATGCAGCAGCTTGAGTGCCTCCGACAATACCTGCACCAGAATCTTGCGGGCGCTGTCTGCCTCCCCGGCATCCTCGCTGTTCAAGCGAATTTTCGCAATTTCGATATACCAGTCGCAGTAGACTTCCCAAATGAAGTCCTGTACCTTCTGCGCCGCCAAGCCCAGCTCAAATTTGTCAAGGTTTGCCGTCACTTCACGCGCCAAGCTGTTGAGACGCGACAAAATCCAGCGGTCTGCCATGGTCAGAGTGCTCGGCTCACCCGGTACAAAGTCCTCCGGCAGGTTCATCATTACAAAGCGGGTCGCGTTCCAAAGCTTGTTTGCAAAATTGCGGCTCGCCTTCACCTTGTCATCGGAGAAGCGCATGTCATTGCCCGGTGTCGAGCCGATGACAAGTGTCAAGCGCAGTGCGTCCGCACCGTATTGCTCAATGATTTCCAGCGGGTCAATTCCGTTGCCCAGGCTCTTGGACATTTTTCGTCCCTGTGCATCGCGCACCAAGCCGTGAATCAGCACCGTGTCAAACGGCACTTGGTTGGTGTAAGTCAGTCCCGAGAAAATCATGCGCGATACCCAGAACGTGATGATGTCATAACCGGTCACCAGCGTATTGGTCGGGTAGAAATACTTCAAGTCCTCGGTTTCTTCCGGCCAGCCCAGCGTGGAGAACGGCCACAATGCCGAGGAGAACCAGGTGTCCAGCGTATCCTCGTCCTGACGCACCGGCTTGCCGCACTTCGGGCAGGTGTCCAGATGCACATCCGAAACCGTGATTTCGCCGCAGTCGTCACAATAATAAGCGGGAATGCGATGGCCCCACCACAGCTGACGGCTGATACACCAGTCGCGGGTGTTTTCCATCCAGAAGTAGTAGTTTTTGTCAAAGCGCTCCGGCACAAAGCGGATTTTGCCGCTGCGCACTGCTTCAATGGCCGGGCCTGCCAGCGGCACCATCTTCACAAACCACTGTTTTGACACCATCGGCTCTACCGTTGTTCCGCAGCGGTAACAAGTTCCGACGTTATGCTTGTGTGCTTCAATCTCGCCCAGATAGCCCTGCTCTTTCAAATCAGCCACAATGGCTTTTCGTGCTTCATAGCGGTCCATCCCTGCGTATTTTCCGCAGTCGTCCGTCATGCAGGCATCGTCTGTCATCACCTTGATAATGGGCAGCTGGTGACGCACCCCTACCTCGAAGTCGTTCGGGTCATGTGCCGGGGTAATTTTCACCACGCCGGTACCGAACTCCCGGTCAACATACTCATCGCATACAATGGGAATCTCGCGGTTTACCAGCGGCAAAAGCACGCTCTTGCCGTGCAGATGGGTGTAGCGCTCATCCTCCGGGTGTACCGCCACTGCCGTATCGCCCAGCATCGTTTCGGGGCGGGTCGTCGCAATCTCCAGCATCTCGTCCGTACCCACTACCGGATACAGAATGTGCCAGAAAGAACCGTCCTGCTCCTCATATTCCACTTCCGCGTCGGAGATAGAGGTTTTGCAGTGCGGACACCAGTTGATAATGCGCTCACCGCGGTAAATCAAGCCGTCGTCATACAGCTTTTTGAATACCTTTACCACCGCTTTGCTGCATCCTTCGTCCATCGTGAAGCGCTCGCGCTTCCAGTCGCAAGAGCAGCCCAGCTTTTTCAGCTGTTCCACAATGCGTCCGCCATATTGTTTTTTCCAGTCCCAAGCGCGCTCCAAAAAGCCCTCGCGTCCCAGCTCCTGCTTGGTCACGCCGTCCTCTTTCATCTTTGCCACAATGCGCGCTTCTGTTGCAATGGATGCGTGGTCAGTACCCGGCACCCAAAGCGCCGCATATCCCTGCATTCTTTTATAGCGAATCAAGATATCCTGCCACGTTTCGTCCATCGCGTGACCCATGTGAAGCTGTCCCGTAATGTTGGGCGGCGGCATTACAATCGTGTACGGCTTTTTGTCCGGGTCGCGCTGGGTGTGGAAATAATCGCCTTCCACCCATTTTTGATACAGGCGGTCCTCCACCTGTCCCGGCTCATAAATTTTTTCCAGCTGTTTCATTCCCAATCTCCTTTTCTGTCGGCACTTGCCCAAAGGGCAGCATGCTGTTTCGTTCTCTCTGCCTTATCCTGCGCCGAAATTCCGCTTTTTTGCATATTTCTTTCACACAGAATAGGCTTTTTCCTTTTCCTTTCGGCTGAAAGGCTTGAAACGCCCCAACATCCACGGAAAATACCGCTCAATCGGAAGCGCAAACACAAAATAACTTGCCAGCATCATCCAAAATGCCTGCATTGCCATCACGTTCCCGCCCACTTGTGTACCGCTGTCTGGAATGGTCAGTCCAATTGCAGCCAATGCCGGCGGAACAAGAATTTTCACCAACTGTTCCGTAGTACACAAAACGAGGGTCGAACGTCCCATTGCACAAAGCAGCTTGCTTTTCTGCAAAAGCAGCGCCGCGCTGAATGCACAAGCAATTCCGCTGCATTCATACAAAAATGTAATCCCGCTCAACACAAAATAGCTCGGTTCATTCACACCGAACAAACTGGGGAAATAGGTAAGTCCATAGTAAAAATTGATATACAGCACATACCACGAAAGAGCTGCTCCCACTGCCGCTGTCAAACGCCATCCCAGCTTGTGCTGATTGTCATACAGCCAGCCGCTTCGGGCAAGCAGCGACGCTGCATCCCCGATGGCATAGTAAATCCAAAAGCGCGCCGCCATATCTATTCCCCACGGCAGCACCGCCCCTTCGTGAATCAGCTTCACCGCCGCGCTGGCCACAGCGGCGCAAATCCATACCAGCGCCGGTTTTTTCAAAAGCCGCCGTATCGTCTCATGGTACAGCTCCATAAAGAATAGGCACGGCAAAAACCACATCGCCGCCACCGGGCATACATTGCGGGCTCCGTATAAAAGCCCCTTCATCCATTGAATCATCTCTCCAATGGTCAGCTCAAACAGAAACACCCGAACCGCCAAAACCAAAACGCCGAATACAAAGTACGGCACCATGAGGCGCAGGAATTTTTCTTTTGCAAAGTTTCGCCACGTTTTTTCCTCGGCGCGAAAAGCAGTAAATCCAGAGGCAAAAAACAAAATTCCCAGCAGCGTATATTGCCCCACCATGCCATAGCGGCCCATTCCGTCGTAATGGGTGACGTACATCAGCCAAATACCAATCAGCTTCATCACATCCAGCCAGTTATAGCGCTGTGTACCCTGCATTCTGCCTCCCCCTCCTCGTACAAAAAAAGCCGTCTCATGCACACGCATGAGACGGCATAAACCGCGGTACCACTCAACTTGCTTTTGCCTTTCCAGCAAAAGCCCCTCTTGCCTTTTAACGCAAGGCTCACGAAAAGCGCTGTCCGTGCGGTTCACGCTCTCTGCTCCAAAGCGACCATGCCGCATTTCTTCACAGGACTTTCACCCACCGTCCTGCTCTCTGCATCCGATTGCTGCGGCAACCTCTTTTTCTTCGCATTTATCTTTTGTTGTTGGGCGCTCGGCAGGGCAGCCTCTTACCACGCTGCCAAAATCCGCCAAGCCTTTCGCCTATCAGTATATTTTGTTTTTTGTTGTTTGTCAAGACGTTGGCACTCGGTAAATGTTCACCGTTTCCAAATCCAAAACCAAATCCAAAAGCGCAAACTGCGGTCCGTTTTCTCCGGTGTAAGAATACAGCTCGTCAAATACCAAATAATCTACGCCATTGGCGCGGGCGGTCTCCAATACCTGTTCTGGAGTTGCGGAAGGCGAAAACATGATAGCCGTTTGGGTGCGCTTTTCCTGCACAATTTCTTCGGGAACGCCCATATTCGAAACCGTATAGAGCCGCCCTTCCATATAAGCCTGTCGCCCCGACAATGCGGTGTAGAAGTTGGAATTTCCCTCTGCCGAGTCGAAATCCCGATAACGGTTTACTGCAAAAGTTTCATCCTTGCGCATATTCTTTGCCAGCCATTGGGCGGCCTGTTCATGATCCGGCAAAATATCCATCGTCTCATCTTTTTCTGCCAGGCCCATGTTCTGCTCCATCCGAACCAGGCCCTGCTCCATTGTAACCATTGTATTTCCCACGCACAGCGCAATGCCTAGTGTGCAGGCTGTCAGCATGGTCCTTTTTTTCCACGATTTTTCCGGCAGTACCCCAATATAAGGTGCCGTAATCACCGCGGCCAGCTGGGTTGCCAAAAACAAAAAATACACTTGGCTGTAAGCATAATGGTCAAAGATAAAAAACGCAATCAAACTGCCGAATATCGCCGCGTGGAGCAGCATTTCCATCGCGGATATTTCTTTCAGCTTTTTTACTCGGCGCACCGCACAGTAAAAGTAGCAAATAAATACCGCCGCTCTTGTCAAACACAAAAACAACAGCGCCGCAATAGGCAGCATCAGCCAGTACAAAGCAATGTGTATTTTCCCCGCCGCATCAGCCAGCGCCAAAAAGCCTGTGCGCGCCAGTGTTGCCGACAACGAAACTCCCATCTGATTTGCGCCCGCCGAAAACATCACGGGATAAACCACGGCCAAAAGCCCCAGCTGCAACGCTGCAAACAGTGTCATCCGGCCCAGTTTTTTCTTCATCAAGACATTCCAAAGGGCTGCACAGGCAAGCGCCAAAATCAGAATCAGTCCCACCGGGCCTTTTGCCATCAGAAGCAGCATCGACGCACAAAGCCCCAAAACAACCGAAATGAGGTTCACCCTGCGTTCATCCGCCCACAGATACGCCACAATCGAAAGCCAAGCGGAAGAATACAGCATGGCAGTTGCCACACTGTTGACGTTGCTTGTCGCATGGTACAGCACCTGCGCATCGGTAAAAAACACCAATAAAATCAACGCCGCCGCTGTTTTGCGATTGTTGTACACGGAAATTCCAAATTCATACAGGCAGGCCGCTGCACCGGAAAGACAGAAAAGCGGCCAAACTACCCCTAACAAGTCATAAGCATGTACACCCGAAGCAGCTGACACACCTGCACAAAGCAGCTCATTTAAGTAATGATAGCGCAGCCGCACGCCCTCAAAGCGAATATCCTGCGGCGGAAACCCCAGAAAGAAGGAGTTGACATTTCCCACATTCCACAAAAAATCCTGCTTAATGGAAGTAGCTCCCACAGCCTGCGGGTGAGCGGTAAAAGGAATCCAAGCAAAAAGATAAACCAAAAGCGTTCCCGCAAAAATCCACATGGGAAGGGGCTCCAGTACCACTTGAGGATGGCACTTCTCCTTTTTCAGCAGCCGAATGCTGGAACAAAGCCCCAGCGCGGCAAACACCGGCATTCCCCATTGAATCAGCGCCGTATTGCCCAGCCGAAAACTCACTGCGCTCACCAAGGCGAAAAATCCGGTTCCAAGCAGCAGCATCATCGACATCGGCGCACGTTCGCACAGCTCTTTCAATCCGAGTTTTTTGCGGCAGATTTGCAGCCAGAAGGTGCCCGGCAAAATAATGTCAATCAGCGCAAATACAATAGCGGTCACAACCATCCACGGCGCACATCCGCCCTGCCATGCCAGCATGACAATGGCAATAATCAAAAAAAAGATAACACAAACCGCCGTCTGCGTAATTACTTTTTTGCGCACATCCATCTTTTGCCCTCCTTCCCTGCCGCTTTCAAAAAAAGTCAAGGCTTTTGCTCGTCACCCTTTTTTTGAAAAAACTTATATTCCGTTCCGTTGCAAATGCGTTTGATATTTCCTCTGTGAAGCCAAATCACCAAAGCGGCTACAATGGTCGCCCCGATGCAAGCGGTCATCACGGTTGCCATCGGCGCGTCCTGCTTCATCCATAGGTAATAACCGGCTGTTAAAAAAGGATAGGCTACTGCACAGCAAATGCTGCAAAGGGACACCATTTTCCCTAAAGCCAGCACCACAAAGAAAATAATCAAAAGAGGCACAATTAAAATGGGCTGAATGGCCACAATGGTTCCTGCCGCAACACTAACCGCTTTGCCGCCTTTGAAGCCGAAATAAAGCGGATATACATGGCCAATCACCGCAAAAAAGGCAGCCAAATAAACGCCCAAAATTGCATTTTCATTTGCGGCTCCTGCCAAAAACCATTTTGCCAACAGCACCGCCACAACACCTTTTCCGATGTCACCAATCACCGTGAGTGCCGCCGCTTTTTTTCCGTAAGTGCGAAGAATATTGGTCATACCTGCATTTCCCGAACCAAATTTGCGAATATCCTGATGATACAGCCCCTTTGATACGATAATGGAAAAGCTGAGGGAACCAAGCAAATAAGGAACCAGTACACAAACCGCAATAAAGGCTAACAATTCAATCTCCTCGCTTTATTTATGATTTCACTCCATCCGCCCTAAGCAGTATACTCAGGGCTTTTCCCCACGCTCACGCAGCACCAAACGAACAGGTGTTCCCTCCAAGCCAAACGTTTCTCGAATTTGATTTTCAATATATCTTTGGTAAGAGAAATGGAATAATTGTTTCGAGTTGCAAAAGCATACAAACGTCGGCGGTCTTGTCGAAATCTGCGTCATATAATAAATTTTGAGGCGCTTGCCCTTGTCGCTGGGCGGCTGTACACGCGCTGTGGCACGCGCCAACAGGTCGTTCAGCATACCGGTGGTAATGCGCATTGCGTTTTGCTCGTCTACAAACTTAATCAGTTCAAACAAACGGTCTACACGCTGTCCGGTTTTCGCCGAAATAAATAAAATCGGGGCATAGGACATAAAGCTGAAATCATTCATCAGCTTTTTGCGCATCACGTCCATGGTTTTATCGTCTTTTTCCACCGCGTCCCATTTATTCACCGCAATAATACACGCCTTGCCCTGCTCATGGGCAAAGCCCGCCACTTTAGAATCCTGCTCGGTAAAGCCTTCGGTCGCGTCAATCATAATCACGCACACCTTGCTGCGCTCCACTGCCGCAAGCGAACGCAGCACGCTGTAACGCTCCACGCCTTCTTCCACCTTGCCGCGCTTTCTCAAGCCCGCCGTGTCGGTGAACACAAACTTGCCGTAGCGGTTTTCTACTTCACTGTCCACCGCGTCGCGCGTTGTACCGGCAATGTTGGCAACAATCATGCGGTCCTCGCCCAAAATATAGTTGACCAAGCTCGATTTTCCCACGTTGGGGCGTCCAATTACCGCTACACTGATGCGCTCGTCATGGTCCTCCTGCGGTTCTTCCACGCGCAAATGCTTGCACACCTCGTCCAGCATATCGCCCGTTCCGTGGCCATGCACCGAGGACACAGGGTAGGGTTCGCCCAAGCCCAGCGAATAGAAGTCATAAAGCTCCATGGGCGGCTCACCCAAGCGGTCCACCTTGTTCACCGCCAAAACAATCGGCTTTCCCGAACGCAGCAGCATCGCCGCAATCTCGCTGTCCTGTGCGGTCACACCGGCGCGAATATCCGTCACAAAAATAATTGCGTCTGCCGTATCAATGGCCAATTGTGCCTGCTGGCGCATATGCTCCAGCATTCCGTCGTCAATGCGCGGTTCGATACCGCCGGTATCCACCAGCAAAAACTCGTGCGCGCCCCATTCGCAGTTTCCATACAGGCGGTCACGGGTCACGCCCGGCGTATCTTCCACAATCGCCAAACGCTGACCAATCAGCTTGTTAAATAAAGTCGATTTTCCCACGTTGGGGCGTCCCACGATTGCTACAATCGGCTTTGCCATAATTTCTTTTCCTTTCTTTATTTCAAAAGCGCCTGTACCAGATCATCTCCGCGCTGAGGCATAATGCGCACACGCACGCAAAGTTCCCGTTCCAGTTCTTTTACGGTAATATCGTCCAAAAATTTATCGCGCTCCTCGCGCAGCATCACTTCGGGAATGCCCAGCGTCCGGCTGGTCAGCTTTCCTTTCAGCTGTTTGATTAAGTCCGTTCCGGTAATCAAACCCGCCACCGTCACATTTCCGCCAAAAAACTCGTTTTTAATTTCATGCACTTCAATTTTCACATTGCGCATTTTCGTCTGCATCGCCTGTGCCAGTTCGCAAATCAGCGGGTACGCCAATTCGCCTGTGGCAAGGTCAATCTTTTTCGGCAAAAGCGGCGGACGGGTTTCCTTTAAGGTTTCCATAAATTCGTCATACAGCAAGCGCCACATGCCAACGCCGTTTTCCAATTGGCAGAAAGAGTCGTAAAAGTCGCGCGGCGGCATTTCCCGTTCGGCCAGCAAATACCATTCGTCACTGGGATAGATAATGCGCACGCCGTGGCGTTTATAGCATTTTTCGCCGTATTCTTCCAAAATATCCAGCACTTCCAACGCTGTTTCCTTGTCATAAGGCTCCAGCGGATACAGCCCTTCCCGGTATTTCGTCAGGCCGCTGGGAACGGCGGCAATGCTTTGCACCGCAGGGTACAGCTCGATCAATGTTTCAAGGCTTCTTCTCAGCTCATCGCCGTCATTGATACCACGGCAAAGCACCAGCTGGCAGTTCATTTGAATATACGCTTTGGCAAATTCATCAATATAGCGCAGCACATCGCCCGCGTGCTTGTTTTTCATCATTTTCACACGCAGTTCCGGGTTGGTGGTATGCACCGAAATATTGATGGGCGAAATGTGCATGGTTTTAATGCGCTCTACTTCTCGTTCGCTCAAATTGGTCAATGTGACATAATTGCCGAACAGAAAGGAAAGGCGCTCGTCATCATCTTTAAAGTAAAGGGTTTCTCGCATCCCTTTTGGCATTTGGTCAATAAAGCAAAACATGCACTTATTTTTGCACGAATGTTTTTTATCAATCAAATAGCTTTCAAAGTTACAGCCCAGCGGCTCGTATTCTTTTTTTTGAACGGGAATATAACACAATGCACCGTCCTTCATGACGGCCAATTCCAAAAATGCTCCCGACGAATAAAATTCATAGTCGAGCATGTCATTGATTTCATGGCCGTCAATAGAAAGAAGCGTACAGCCCTTTAAGCCATAACGCTGTGCCGGGCTTCCCTTTTCTGTTGTGCTAATTTTTACCGCCATCTTGCTCCTCCTGTTGCTCTTGTATCCAAAAGCTTTTCCTGTTCGGGTGGTTTTATACCAAGCAGATACACCATCCGGCGGGATAAAAAGCAAGGGGAAGGATGCTGCATCCTTCCCCCGTGTCACAAAGCCATTAGGCTTCTTTTTTGATGATTTCCTTGCCCTTGTAGTAGCCGCAGTTGCCGCATACCTGATGGGGAAGCTTGTACTCACCACACTGTGTGCACTTGGCCAGCGTGGGCGCGGTCAACTTCCACACGGAGGAGCGTCGTTTATCACGTCTTGCCTTGGAAACCTTTCTCTTGGGTACTGCCATTTTAAGCACCTCCTCAACATAAATATTGTGTAATCAAAGCAGTGTTTTTAATATAGCAAGCCTTTCATCCACAACATCGCCGTTGGTTTCCTGTGTGCAAGCACAAGGGTTTCGGCGGCCGCAGATCGGGCATAGCCCCTTACAATCTTCGCTGCAAAGCAGCACGCTGGGTATCTCGGATACCAGCTCTTGGTAGCAAAGCTCCTTCAAATCCAGCCGTCCCCGTTCATCAAACGGCAGCTCGGCATCGGGCGATGCTTCACACTCGCTTTCGCGGATGGAATATTCAGCCTTTAAGTCAAAGCTTTGCTCGCACTCCTTCAAGCAGCGCGCACACGCAAAGAACACGCACGCAGAAAACTCCAATGTCAAATCCAACACAGAGCCTTCCATGCACAATCCCCACCGGACGCGCACCGGGCCATTCACCTCATACCCGGGAAAATCCATCCCATCGAAATCCAGCGTTTCCTGCCCGGAAAGCGGCTCTTTGTATGTGCTGAACAGCTTCTTAATATCCAACGTCATTTTGGTACTCCTCAAAGGTTGCTATGTTATTATAGCCGTCAAAAAGCACTTTGTCAATACAATTTGTAGAATTTCATGCTTTCTTTTTGAAAAAATGGTGAAATTTCGGAAATCACTCGCCCGCTCACCGGGTGCCTTTTGGCTTATCGGTATTCTGCCCAGTGCCGTCGCGACGGGCAAAACTCAAAACAAAGGGCCGCTCATCGGCAGCCCTTCGTTGTTGTGTTTCTTTCCGATTACAGGTATTTTTTCACAGAATCGGTCAAAGCGCTCTCGTCCGCAGAAACGGTTACCACCATTTTCACGTTCTCGCCTACCAAAGCATTGAAAGCGTCCAGAATATTGCCCAGACCTTCCATGTCGTGGTTGCCGATCTTCAAAATACCGTCCAGGTAAACTTCGACGATGTCGTAGTTGCCTGCCAGCACACCGGCCACAAAGCCATACAGCTTATCATAGCCCTCAATCTTATACTCATCCACGTCGATCAGGCGTGCAGCGTGATCAATATCATAGGTCAGCTTCATCGATTTCTCGATGCAGACAATATTGCCGGGGGTGGTTTTTGCCGAAGCGTTGATCATATCGATCATCTTTTTTGTTTTGCCGGAGCCTTTGCTGCCAACGATCAGTTGAATCATAGGAATTCCTCCTTATATTTGAACACCACAAAGGGTGCTTTTTTAACTTATTTCAGTTTTGCTTCCAGTTGCGCCTTCTGCTCCTCATAGCCGGGCTTGCCGAGCAGTGCGAACATGTTCTTTTTGTAGCTTTCTACGCCGGGCTGGTCAAACGGGTTCACACCCAGCAGATAGCCGGAAATTGCGCAGGCCTTCTCAAAGAAGTAAATCAGGTAGCCCAGGTTGTACTCGTCCAGCGCGTCCACTTCCAACACCACGTTTGGCACTCCGCCGTCGGTGTGTGCCAAAATAGTGCCTTCCATGGCCTTGCGGTTTACAACGCTCATATTTTGATTGGCCAGGAAATCAAGGCCGTCAAAATTGTCCGCGCTCTTTTCAATGAACAAGTCCTGCTGCGGCGTTTTGATGTCCACAACAGTCTCAAACATCACGCGCGCACCGTCCTGTACAAACTGACCCATGGAGTGCAGGTCGGTAGAAAAGACAACGCTTGCCGGGAACAGGCCCTTGCCGTCCTTGCCTTCGCTCTCACCGAACAGCTGCTTGTACCACTCGTTCATCAAGGTAAAGTTCGGCTCATAGCAAGCCAGCAGCTCTACGGCTTTTCCCTTGCGGTACAAAATATTTCTTGTTGCGGCATAACGATAGCAGTCGTTCTCCAAGCTGCACTCGGCAAATGCCTCGCGGGCAGCTGCCGCGCCTTCCATCAAGCGGTCAACGTCACAGCCGGCAATTGCAATGGGCAGAAGGCCCACAGCCGTCAGCACGGAGAAGCGGCCGCCCACGTCGTCGGGAACCACAAATGTTTCATAACCCTCGCGGTCGGACAGCTCTTTCAGCGTGCCCTTTGCACGGTCGGTTGTCGCATAAATGCGGCGTTTTGCACCGTCTTTTCCATACTTTTTCTCAAGCAGTGCCTTAAAGACACGGAAAGCCACCGCCGGTTCTGTCGTTGTGCCGGACTTAGAAATTACGTTCACCGAAAACTCTTTGTCCTCACACAGCGAGATAATGTCCTGTAAATAAGCGGGGCTAATCGAATTGCCGACAAAATAGATGTCGGGCGTTTTTTTCTTTTTCGCGTTGTACATCATGCCCTTCAGCGCTTCAATTGCGGCGCGGGCGCCCAAATAGCTGCCGCCGATGCCGATGACAATCACAATGTCGCTGTCTTCTTGAATTCTTTTAGCAGCTGCTTTGATGCGTGCAAACTCTTCCTTGTCGTAATCAACGGGAAGGTCCAGCCAGCCCAGAAAATCATTCCCCAGCCCGGTTTTTTCGTGCAGCATGGTATGCGCCGCTTGAATCTGCGGATAAATCGCCTGATACTCGTGCTCGCGGATAAAGCCGCCGAGGTGTTTGCCGTTCATTTTGACACTCATAGAGAAAGGCCTCCAACCTACTGTTTTATTATGCTTTCAGTATAAAAGAAAACCGCGCCCGTGTCAAGGGCAACCCCGCACAATCCGCTTTGCCTGCATAACAAAAACAGCCTGCGGCAAGGCGCATTTTCGCGCCCGCACACAGGCTGTTTCCTGCTTTTTACGCCGTCAACAGCGCCTGCCACAGCAAGCCCCAGGCATTTTCCCGGTTCATCACTTCCACTTGTCCTTTTGCGGTTACTTCATAGCGGCCCAGCTCTCCCTCAGGGCCGGACAGCACAATTTCTCCCACCTTTTGGCCCTCGGCCACCGGCGCCGCCAGCTGTGCGGGCAGCTCCGCCACAGCACTCAGCTGAGCCGCCTGCCCCTTTTTCACCAAAACCGATGTCGGCGCATTGCTCGTCAGCGCCGCTGTTTCCGCAACGCCTCCTGTGACAAGCAGCGCATCTGCAAGACCCTGCACAGTGGGAAACTGTGCCAGCTCGTAATTAGCAAAGCCGTAATCTAACAAGCGTGTTGCCGCCACAAAGCGCTCGGCGCTCGAAGGAGAGCCCAGCACCACGGCCAGCAGCCCCATGCCGTTGCGCTCTGCCGTTGCGGCAATGCACACGCCCGCGCCGCTTGTCGTGCCGGTTTTCAGTCCGGTCGCGCCCGCATATGTTTTCAGCAGCTTATTCGTGTTTACGAGCTGCGTTTGGCCGCCGCGCAGCGAATCTGTCCAAATGCCGGTATACTGTATCACCGTTTGATGCTTCATCAATTCGCGCGACATCACCGACACGTCACGCGCCGTAGAATAATGGTTTTCCTCATCCAAGCCGCAAGCGTTCATAAAGTGGGTATTTTCCATCCCCAGTTCTTTGGCCTTGGCGTTCATCATTTCAGCAAAAACGCTCTCCGAGCCGCCTACATACTCCGCCACTGCCACGGCGGCATCATTGGCGCTGCTCACACAAATGGCTTTCACCAGTTCATCCAGCGTAAATGTTTCTCCCGGCTCCAGCCAGATTTGACTGCCGCCCATGTTATAAGCGTGTTCGGAAATCGGCACCGTATCAGTCAGGGAAATCTTTCCCGCGTCAATGGCCTCAAACGTCAGCAGCAGCGTCATCACCTTGGTAATGGACGCAATGGGAACGCGCGTATCGGCGTCCATTTCATACAGCACTTCCCCCGTGTCGGTAGACACTAAAATCGCGTTGCGGCACGGCAGGCTCATTGCCGCCGAAGGGTCGGCTGCCGCATCTACTTTCACAGTGGGGTCATCTTTCCAATTCCAGTCATCACCGCCCGGCGCTTCATAGGCTCCCTCCATCACGCCGGAGCGCGGTGCGGGGGTTCCCTGTGCTGCCGGGTCCGCCGCCGGGTCGGCTGCGGGGTCGGCGGCCGGGTCAGCTTGTACCGTGGCCGGGGGCGCAGCTGCGGCTGGGTCGGCCTGCTCCGCTCCACCGCTTGCATACGCACTGCCTATCCCTGCAAACAGCATCCAGGCGGCAAGCAGACCGCTGACACATCTTTTTTTGTTCATGCCTTTCTCCTCCCTTTTTGGTGTCAAGGCCGGCGAATGCCGCCCACTTCTGACAATAATATATGTGGCGGCAGGCTCATCCATTCCATGCTTGTATTTTTTTTATTTTTTTGTATAATTAAGTCATCCCCGCACAGCGCGGGCTTTTTTTCAGAGTGGACAATCTGTCCCAAAAACACCCAGCAAACAATAGGATGGTACTGTGCATGAAAGTTGCTTTTTATACTCTTGGCTGTAAGGTCAACCAAAACGAAACGGGAGCGATGCAGCAGCTGTTTTGTGAAAACGGCTTCACGCTGGCGCAAAGCGATGAAACCGCCGATGTTTACATCGTCAACAGCTGCACCGTAACCTCCGGCGGCGACAAAAAAAGCCGTCAATGGCTGCGCCGGGCCAAGCGCACCAACCCCGAGGCCGTCACCGTCCTCACCGGGTGCTTTCCCCAAGCGTTTGAGCAGGAGGCGCGCGCCGTCACAGAGGCCGATATTATCACAGGTTCCGCTGCCCGCAAGCAGCTGGTCGCGCATGTACTGCGTTTTATCCAAACGCGCGAACGCATCATCGACATCGTTCCTCACAGCAAGGAAGAAGCCTTTGAGGAGCTTCCCATGGAGCAAATGGCCGGTCACACGCGCGCCTTTATGAAAATTGAGGATGGCTGCAACCGCCGCTGTGCGTATTGCGTCATTCCCCGAGCCCGCGGCTTTGTCCGCAGCCGCCGCGAAGAAAATATTCTGCACGAGCTGGAGATTCTGGGAAAAGCCGGGTACCGTGAAGTCGTTTTTTCCGGCATTAACCTGTCTAGCTATGGCACGGACACCGGCACTACCTTGGAAGCGCTGACACAGAAAGCCGCTTTGGTTCCCGGCATTGAGCGCATCCGTCTGGGCAGTCTGGAGCCGGATCTCTGCACCGATGCTTTTATTGAAGCTCTGGCAGAAGTTCCCGCTTTTTGTCCGCAGTTCCACCTTTCTTTGCAAAGCGGATGCACTAAAACCCTGCGCGCGATGCGCCGCATTTACACCGCCGAAGAATACAAAGACGTTGTGCAGAAAATCCGCCGCGCAATTCCCGATGCCGTTTTCACCACAGATGTGATTGTCGGCTTTCCCGGCGAAACGGAGGAGGACTTTGCCGAAAGCCTTCGTTTTGTAGAGAAAATCGGCTTTTTAAAGGTGCATGTATTCACTTATTCCAGCCGCCCCGGCACACCTGCCGCAGAAATGCCAGGCCATTTATCGGAAGCAGAAAAGCTTTCGCGCAACCATCGTTTGCAGCAAGCTGCCGATGCCGTGCGCGCACGCATCATTGGCGAAATGGAAGGGCAGGAGGATGTCGTTTTAACGGAAACCCCGATTGCCAAAGACACTTATACCGGCTATACCCGGCGCTATGTTCCGGTTGTTGTCAAAGCGCCCGGCCTTTCTCAGGGAATGCTCATGCCTGTGCGCCTTGGCGCATGGGATGCCGAGAAAGAGCGCTGCGAAGCAGTTCCTCTTTTGTAATCAGCACAAAAAAAGAAAGCGGTGTGCAGCCGAACCACTCGGCCATGCACACCGCTTTCTTCCAAAAGGGTTTTTATGAAAAATTTTTGCTGATATTGGCTTATTCTGTTACGCCCGTGTGGTTGCGAACCAAGTCACGCAGCGTTTGTTCGGGCACTGCACCAACGCTTTGTGCCACTACTTTTCCGCCTTGGAACAACAGCACCGTGGGAATACTCATAATCTGATACTGGGCAGCCAGCGCCTGTTCCTCATCCACATTGATTTTGGCTACATCAAAGCCCTTGCTGCTCTCGCCCATTTTTTCCAAAGTAGGGCCCAGCGTACGGCACGGGCCACACCAAGGCGCCCAAAAATCTACCAGAACGGGCTTATCGGCATTCAACACTTTTTCCTGAAAATCGGCACTTGTCACATGAATTAACATGAATGGTTCCTCCTTGAACTGTGATTGTTTTTTATTTCATCTTTTATTTTTAGAGGTTGGGCGGCGCCTGTTTGCTGATTCTTTCGCGCAGTGCGCCGCCGTTTTGGTTTTGTTGTGCTTTTATCATATCCCAATTCCCGCTCCAATTCGGTGATAAAATCACAAAATTTGATTTGTTTGCCGCGCCAACAGCGAACAAGCGGCATTTTACCCCATTTTTTTGAAAGGAAGGACTTTCGTTGCTCGGCCTTTATCTTCACATTCCTTACTGCTCGTCTAAATGCCATTACTGCGATTTTTATTCCATCGGCAAAAGCACCTGCGTACCGGATGGCTATATACAAGCACTTTTACGCGAAATTCAACGCTTTACCCGGCAGCACGGACAGCAAGCATTGTGCCCCGACACCGTTTATTTTGGCGGCGGTACGCCCAGCCTGCTCACTCCCAAACAAGTGGAAACCGTGCTCAACTTCGTCCAGCCGGCACATGACACGGAAATCACCTTGGAATGCAACCCGGAACACGCCACCCTTGCCTTGCTGCAAGGTTTTCGCGCGGCGGGGGTCAATCGCATTTCCTTCGGCGTACAAACGGCTTTTGACGAAAGTCTTGCCCGCCTTGGGCGGCATCATACCGCCGAACAAGCGCGGCAAGCGCTCACGCTGGCGCGTCAGGCCGGTTTTTCCAATATCAGCGGCGATGTCATGCTGGCACTGCCCGGCTACACAAACGAAGAATTAAACGCCACGCTCAGGCTTTTATCAGAGGGCGGCTGCACCCATATCAGCAGCTATTTATTAAAAATCGAGCCGAAAACCGTATTTGGCAAGCGTCCCCCGGCACACCTGCCCGACGAGGATGCCGCGGCAGACTTTTACCTTGCCTGTGTAGATCGTCTGGCCGCTTTGGGCTATCGGCAATACGAAATTTCCAACTTTGCCCAGCCCGGCTTTGAGGGACGGCACAACCTGCTTTATTGGCATTGTCAGGACTATCTCGGCGTTGGGGTCACCGCTGCCAGCTGCTTCAATGGCGAACGCTTTTCCACACCGCCCGGCATGGATGCTTTTATCCAACAACCGGCGGCTTACGAGCCGGAAGGCCCTTGCACCGCTGACGACTTCATCATGCTTCAACTTCGTTTGTGCGAGGGGCTTTCGCTGTCCCGCTTAAAGCAGGATTGGGGCGTTATCTGGGACGCGCAGCGTCTGTCCTTTTGTCAAAAATTGCAAAAAGAAGGGCTTGCCCTTTTTGACGGGGAAACCCTGCGCCTGGCTCCCCGCGGCTTTTTGCTCCAAAATAGTATTTTGTGCGAATTGCTGTCTTAAACATCTGGAAAAATCCATGGCAGCAAAAGCCCTGCCAACCCCACCAGAAAAAACACAGCTCCGCCGATTTTCGTATTGAGTTTGTAAAAATCCGACGGTTCATCGGCAGAATATGACTTCCATCGTTCCGTGTATTTCCAAACCAAGTCGGGCCGCAGGAAATACAAAGCGCCAAGCCCCATCAGCAGCAGACCCGCAAAAACAGTCCAAACCATAGGAACCCCTTCTTTCCAGCTTTTTCTCTCACAATAATTTTTGTCCATTATATCATAGAAACAGCAAAAAGTGGATGCCGGTTTGCAGCATCCACTTTTTTATTTCTATGCATGTACACAACACCGCTTTATGCCACGGGCAGCACACTTCCCTCATATTTGTCGGTAATCCACTGCTTCATTTCATCGCTTTTCAGCACTTCCACCAGTGCTTTCACGCCTTCGTTATTTTCCTCTCCGTTTCTCACGGCAATGATGTTGGCAAACACTTGCGCAGCCTCGCCGGAAGCATCCTCTGTCACCAACAGCTTGTCAGCGATTCCGGCAGGAATGGCGTAGTTTCCATTGATTACGGCAAAATCCAAATCGGGCAGGCTGGCCGGCAGGTTGGCCGCTTCCATTGCAATAATTTCCACATTGTGCGGGTTTTCGGCAATGCCGTCATATTCCGAGAAGGTGATGTCCTCCGCGTTGCGGAAATAATCCAAATTGATGCCGTCTTTCAAGGTCAGCACGCCTTGGTCTTGCAGCAGCAGCAATGCACGGCCGCCGTTTGTCGCGTCGGCAGGAATGCCGATCTTCGCGCCATCGGGAACACTGCTCAAATCGCTCGATTTTCCGGCATACACGCCCAGCGGCTCGTAGTGAATCGCACCAGCGCTGACCAAATCGGTGCCTTGCTCGGCGTTAAAGTTGGTCAGATAGGGCTGATGCTGAAAATAGTTTGCCTCCAAGCTGCCCTCGGCCAAGGCCGTGTTCGGCATGACGTAATCGTCAAACTCCACAATCTCCAGCGTGTAGCCCTTTTCCGCCAGCAAATCGGCGGCATGTTCCAAAATTTCCGCATGAGGTGCGGGCGATGCTCCCACACGAATCACCTGTGCGCTGCCGCTTTGTGTCTCGGCAGCCTGTGTGCTTTGGCCGTCTGCCCCTGCGGTGCAGCCCGCCAATCCAACGGCCAATACTGTTGTCAAAATCCAAGCAAATGTCTTTTTCATTGTTATTGTCTCCTTTTTCGTTATCGGTTTCTTTTGTCTGCTTTTTTTGCTGCAATGTCAAAAATAATTTGAATGACACATACCAGCACCAATAAAACAAATACGGTTGCATACATCACATCCGTTTGATAGCGCTGAAAACCGAAGCGGTAAGCCAGATTGCCCAGTCCGCCTGCACCGACGCTTCCAGTGATGGCTGTGTAGCCTAAAATGGTGATGATACTGATGGAAAGGCCGCGCAAAAGGCTGGGCACACTTTCTACCAGCAGCACGCGCAATACAATTTGCATTCGCGTTGCCCCCATGCACTTGGCCGCCTCAATGACGCCGCCATCCACTTCGGAAAGGCTTTGCTCCACCATGCGTGCCACAAACGGCGCAGCGCTCAAGGTTAAGGGAACCAGCGCCGCCGTTGCACCAATGCTGGTTCCGGCAATCAGCCTCGTCATGGGAATGATAAAGAACATCAAAATGATAAACGGCAAGCTTCGCAGCAAATTGACCACCCAGGCAAACACCGCATGAAAGCGCGGCGCGGGGGCAATGCCGTTGTCCTGTGTCACCGTCAGCAATACGCCCATCGGCAAGCCCAGCACATAGGCAAACAGCGTTGCAAAGACCGTCATGTAAAGCGTTTCTGCCGTTCCTTCCAGCAAAAGCGGTCCGTATTGATTCAAAAAGTTCATCATGGTATTTCCCTCCTGCCTGTCACATTCGTTCCCGCCATTCGCGCAGCAGCATTTTAGCCGTTTCACTCTGCGGGTCATGCAGCACCTTGGTCACTTCTCCCTGCTCTGCCACGCGGCCTTCCCCAATCACGGCCACATGTTTGCAAATGGCGGAAACTACCGCAATGTCGTGCGTAATAATTAAAATCGTCACGCCCATTTTTCGGTTGATTTCTTCCAGCAAGCCCAGCATAGCTTTTGTTGTCATGGGGTCAAGCGCGCTGGTCGGCTCATCACAAAGCAAAATTTCCGGGTCGGTTGCTAAAGCACGGGCAATTGCTACACGCTGTTTCTGTCCGCCGGAGAGCTGCGCCGGATAGGCTTTTGCCTTATCGGCCAAACCGACCAGCTCAAGCAGCTGCGCCGCCTTTTCGCGGGCTTTGCGCTTATCGCACCCTTTTTCTAAAAGAAGCGGAAACGCCACATTCTCCAATACTGTTTTTTGCATCAGCAGGTGATATCCTTGAAACACAACACCCATTTTCCGCCGTGCAGTGCGCAGCTCGGCGCCTGTCATCGCCGCCAAATCTGCGCCGCCCAGCAAAATTTCACCGCTCGTGGGCTGCTCCAGCAAGGACAAGCAGCGCAGCAGCGTCGATTTGCCCGCCCCCGACATGCCGATGATGCCGAACACATCGCCGGACTCTACCGACAGTGTCACGTCTTTCAGCGCTGTGACGCTTTGCGTTTTATCATTAAAAATCTTTGTCAATTGCTTAATCTCAATCACAGGCTCTGTTTCCTTTCTCGTTATTGTAAATTGATTTCGTTTCCAGCCATGGTTTTGGCTGCTTTTCCCATTTCAACCAGATTGTGAAAAACAAAACAAAAAGCTCCCCATCCTTGCCCAAAAGGGACAAGGACGGGGAGCTGACGTTCACCGTGGTACCACCTTGATTCACTCTTTTTCAAGAGCCTCAGCCGCTGCGGCCGCAGATGATACGGATTACAGCGCGGCGCAGTAACGGGCGCACCCGTTGCAAGCTAACAACCCGCCATAAATGTTCCGACGGCTTTCCCGTGCATCCTTGCACGGTGCTGCTTCACCTGCACAACTCAGAGGCCATATTCGGTTTGCGTCCCTTTGCTTTGTTTCACCAAGTCAAAGCTCTCTGTGAAAGTTCGTGCAAACGTACTCTCCTCATCAATGTTTTTGATGGATATTGAAATGTAAAAATGGGTAAAAAAATGGAGCGGATTACGAGGCTCGAACTCGCTACCTCCACCTTGGCAAGGTGGCGCTCTACCAGATGAGCTAAATCCGCATCTCAGATTGCTTTGTTATTATAGCGCGACTTGTCTCATTTGTCAAGCGCTGCATTCTTATTTTTTCATATTGCTTAAAATTTCTACTTATTTTGTATATTTTTACAGCTTTTTGCACACAAGATATCCGTTTTTCTTTCCAAAACACTTGACAGAACAGCGCGATTTGATATGATAAAGGCAAGAACATCAAAGAGCGCCGCTCTGTTTGCAAAGGAGTTTATGCCTATGATTCGTATTCTTACCGATTCCACCGCCGATTTGCTGCCCGAGGACCTTCATTCTCTCAGCGTTCGTGTGGTTCCGCTTGAAGTTCACTTTGGCGATGAACACTATGAGGACGGCGTTGACCTTGGCCACGAACAGTTTTATGAAATGCTGGAACAGGCGCATAAGCTGCCCAGTACCAGCCAGCCCAGCCCAGAGCGTTTTATGGCAGAGTTTGAAAACGCGCGGGATGCCGGCGATGATGTCATCTGCATTTTGCTTTCCTCCACCTTGTCCGGCACCTACCAAAGCGCACAGATTGCCGCTGAAGAAGTCGGCTATGACCGCATTTTTCTGGTAGACAGCCACACAGCCAGCCTTGCGGCACAGCTCTTGGTGCGCCGCGCCTGTCAGCGTGTGTCTGAAGGGTGGACACCGGAAGAAATTGTGGATGATTTGCTTGAAGCGCGTGAGCATCTGCATATTTTTGCCATTGTAGATACCTTAAAATACTTACACAAGGGCGGTCGTCTGCCCACTGCCGCTGCCATCGCGGGCGGTTTGCTTGGCATCAAGCCCGTGATCGGCGTGCAAAACGGAAAAGTGGGGCTGGCCGATAAGGCGCGCGGTTTGCCCGGCGCTTACGTTGCTATCTTTAAACAAATTCAAAAGGTTGGCGGCGTGGATGAAGCATGGCCCGTCATGGTTGGCTATACCGGCAAGCGCCACGGCGTTGAGCCGTTTATCCGCTACACCACCCAAAATCTGCATTTAAGCGAACCGATTGTGCGCCCCATCGGTGCCGTTGTAGGCACCCATGCAGGCCCCGGCGCTGCCGGCATTGCATTTTTCTCTTGCCCGCGTCAAGATGTGTAATCCGTACAGCAAAAGCACAGCGGTATAAATCTATAATTAATATAAGATAAGAGCCTTTCTTCTGTTGTTTTGAGACAGAAGAAAGGCTCTTGTTTTTTTACTTGTCGGCCACGCATCGCTCGTAGCGAATCGGCTCGTCATACCCAAAGGTGCGCTTGCCGTTTACCTCCATATGCTCCGTCACTTCCAAACACGCTTCGCTGAAGCGCTCGTGCAGGGTGAAACGCAAAACCGGCGTGAACATGCTCACGCTTCCGCCTTCCCAGACATCACCCTTTTTCTCGTAGACAGCCGGGGTGAATTTTGCAGATTCATGCAGCGCCTCATACGGTGCGCCGGTAAAGGTTTCCGCCGAAAAGGTGCTTTTATCAAACCCTTCGGGAATGTCGTAGGAGTGAAGCACAATTTGCTCTCCCTCAGCACGCAGCAAAAACAAGTGCGGCGAAGCATGTTCCGAGCCTTTCGTGGTGTAGTAGCTTTCTTCCAACAGAAAAACCCCGGCAAAATTCTCCGGCAAACCGGTGATGCGGTCGTTGCACACCGTATTTTTGTGGCGTGCAAAGGGGAAATCCTCTCGTCCGTTTTTCTTCATTTCTTCATATTGTGTGCGATTGTCAAAATCGCCCGTCAGCAATGCGGTAAATTCTTGTAACATGTTTTGACAGCGTCCTTTACTTTTTTTGCACAGTATACGCCTCTTTTTTGGCTTTGTCACGCTCTTTCACAGTGTTTTTTCATCTCGTTTTCAGAAAGTTCAAAAAGCCTGCCGAGCGGCAGGCTTTGAGACTGTCGAAAAACTGCCGCCTGATTCAAAAAGAAGTCAGGCTGTAAGGGGAAAAAGGTTTGGAAAAGGGGGCTGAGCCCTCTTTTCCATTTTGAATAGGGATTCAGTTTGTGAAAAAGCAAAGCTTTTTCGACAAACTGAAAGCCTGCCGAGCGGCAGGCTTTTCCATACAAGAATTATGCTTGTTTCGACAGAGCATCGGAAAGCGCGGCATAGTGTTCCAGCGTAAGCTGTTCCGGGCGCGCTGTCACGGAAATATCCAGCTCCTGCATCGCATCCAACACCTGCGCCTTTGCAATGCCCATTCCGGCGCTGATGGCGTTTGCCGCCGTTTTGCGGCGCTGGCTGAATGCTGCCCGAATCACGCGGAACATGTGCTTTTCCTCCTTGGGCTGCACGCAGGGCGCTTCATGCAAGAGCAGCTGAATCACCGCACTTGTCACTTTGGGTGGGGGGTAAAAACTTCCCGGCTGTACCGTAAACAAAATTTCCGGCTCGGCATAATAATGCACGGCATATGTCACCGCTCCTGCGGCGCGTGTGCCGGGCTTGGCGCATAAGCGCTCCGCCGCTTCCTTTTGCACCATAACGGTCAAATGCTCGAGCGGCAAACGTTCTTCCAGCAGCTTCATCACGATAGGACTGGTGATGTAGTAGGGCAAATTGGCGCACACCGCCACTTTCAGCCCCTGAAATTCACGCGCAATTAAAGCGGCCAAATCAATTTTCAACACATCTCCCATCACCAGTTGAAAATTGTCGTACTCAGCCATCGTTTCCGCTAACAGCGGCGGCAGCCGCTCGTCCACCTCCACGGAAATCACCTTTGCAGCGCATTTGCAAAGCTCTTTCGTCAATACGCCAATGCCGGGCCCGATTTCCAGCACACCATAGCTTTCGTCAATCCCTGCGGCGTGGACCATTTTGGGACAAATGCCGGGATTCACAATAAAGTTCTGGCCAAATCCTTTCGACAAAGCAAAGCCATGGCGTTCACACAGATCTTTTATCACGGAAACATTGGTCAGCTCCAAAGCCATCTTCCTTTCTTTTTTGTCAACATCAGCCGCGCACAAGATGTGCGCGGCTGAGCCCATAGAAATCTTATTTTTTATGCGGCACTGTCGGAAGAAACGGTGCTTTCCGTTTGTGCCGTTGTGTCCGATGCCGCGGGAGCAGTTTCCTGAGAGGTCACCACAGAGGATGCTGCGGAAACCGAGGCGCTTTCTGCGCCGCTTTGGGCACCGCTTTCAGTACCGGCTGTGCCGGAGGTCATTTGCTGGTTGGTTAAAGCTTCCAGCGCTTTGACGATCTGCGGGTCATTTTGCAATGTCAAATCGTAAAATGCACCTTCCTGGTCGGGCGTCAACAAAACTTCTACATCCGGCTTGACACCTGTGCCGTCAAAGCCGGTGCCGTTTTTGGTCACTAAAATACCAATGGTGAACGACACCGCTGAACCGTCGGACAAAGCAACCGGGTCACACTGCACGGCACCTTTTCCGGCTGTCCCCACGCCGACAATCTTGGCCTTTCCAAAATCGCGCAGCGTTGCCGCAAACAGCTCTGCGCCGCCTTCTGTTCCGGCATTCACCACCACTGTCATGGGCAGGGCAATCTCATTGTTGTCGGAGGTATCCAGCAGCTTTGTGGTACCGTCTTTATTCTGCTGGCTGGCAATCGGCCCAACCGGGCACACCGCGTCAATCACGTCTAAGGTATCCGTCAGCGCGCCGCCTTTGTTATTGCGCACATCAATAATTAAGCTTTGCACCGGAGTTTCCTGCTGGGTGAGCTTTTCCACCTTTTCCACCAGCTCCTCTGCTGTGCGCTGGTTAAACGATGTAATCTGCACATAGCCAACGGTCGGCTCCTGCGGCATGACAGAAGTAAACACCGTGGGCATGTCATACTGTCTGCGCTGCAAGTTCAGCGTCTGTTCCTCGGCATTCATTCGGTTTCTGACAGTAAGGGCTACATTGGTGCCCGTATCGCCGCGCAGCAAGCTTTCAATTTGGGCAGCGGTCAACGATTTGACGTCGACATCGCCCACTTTCAGCAAATAGTAATCGGTTGTAATAGACACATCTGCGGCAGGGCTGGCGGGATACACGCGAATCACGCGCGCATAACCGCTGGCGTCTTTGGCGACATCCATACCCACACCGGCTACACTGCCGCTTTGCACCTGCTGCCATTCGCTGTACTGCTTCACTGTATAGTAATTTGCATATTTATCGCCCGTGCCCGTCAAATATCCGGCGGCTAAATAGTCCATCAAGGTATCCTCATTGATTTCGCCGTAATAGCTGCCGCGTACCGCTTTATCAATTTCGGATATTTTATTGTACATGGTTTCTTTTTCACGCACACTGGAAACGGTGTTGTCAAACATGCGCATGGAAAGAAGCATGGTGACGCTGAACGTTACAGTCATTGCAATAATCGCAATCGCCACTGCAAGATTGACAGTAATTTTTTTATTCATCCGAGCGCTCCTTTTCAGCAAAAATTGCATCCGCACACCACTGGATCAGCTTGTGCGGATGCTGTGATTGTTACCAGTACAACTGGCTTTCAATATTGGGGTCTAAGTACGGACGAACACTGGTCGGAGAGCCGTTTACGTCCAGTTCAAAGTGCAAATGGTTTCCCGTGGAGTTGCCCGTGCTTCCAACGTAGCCAATCAGCTGGCCTTTTTGCACCACAACATCATCTGTAATGCCGGCGGCGCGGCTGCTCATGTGGCCGTAAACCGTGACATGCGAAGAAGAATGGCTGATTTTTACGCAGGTGCCATAGCTCCAGTGCGCAGTGGTGGAAACCACACCGGCAGCCGTCGCATAAATGGGCGTTCCGGCAGGAGCAGGAATGTCCAGGCCGCGGTGAACGTCCTTCACACCGTAAATCAAGCGCGTAACGCCATAATCGGAAGAAATGCGGTAATATCCGGGAATGGGCCAGTAAAATTCACCGTTATCGGCAATATAGTTTTGGTCAGCGCTGCTCGCCGCCACCCACTGTGCCCACTTGGCTTCTTCCGCTTTGTACTGTGCCTGGGTATCGGCCAGCGCGGCGTTCAGCGCTTCTTCCTGCGCTTTTGCTTCATCAACCATGTTATTGGCAGCTACAATGGCGCTCGCCAGTTCTTGCTGGCTGGCTTCCAACTGCTGCTCTTGGGCATTGAGGCCATCCAAATCGGTTTGAATTTCAGCCGCTTGGGCCTCCATTGCGGCGCGCTGCTCTTTCAAGTTGTTAATCACTTCGTCATTGCTCAAAGTGATGGTGCGCAAATTTTCCGAAAAGCGAAGCACATCGGAAACTTCCTCCAAGCCCATCAAGACACTGAGCGGGTTTGAACGCTGCATCTCATACATCGCACGCAAGCGTTCACTCAGCAAATCCTGCGCCTGCTCCACCTTTTGCACCTGCACAGCCAGCTCCGCCTGCTTTTGCTCCAAATCGGTACGGCGCCGGGCAATATCCTGCTTTAAAGCATCAATCTGCGCGCGCACAGTCGCCTCTTTTTTCTGGTAAAACTCGCTCATCTGTTCGGCTTTAGCAGCATCATTCTGGTTTGCTTGAATCTGCGCGTTCAAATCGTCCAGCTGCTGCTCCAAGCGCTCCAGCTCTGCCTTAATCTCATCGCCGGTATCGGCGTACACCAGATTAGCCATGGGAACTACGAGTGTTCCCAACATCAAAAGGACCAAAACAGCACTGACAACGCGAACAATCCACTTTTGTTTTTCCATTCTTACACCTTCAAATGTTTGCGGATGCTGGTCGCACAGCCCGTACTGCCGATAAACATCCCGAAAGCTACGAATCCAATCAACAAGGGCACCACAATGTCACCCACGGGATACAAATAACCAATCAATTCGGCGGCAATTCCGTCCGTTTCGCGCTGCAAGCCGTTGATGAGCGCGTAATAACAGCCGGATACAATGCCGGTTGCAATCAGCCCCGACAGCGCCCCTACCGTCATGCCTTCCACAAAGAACGGCAGCCGGATAAAGGCATTGGTCGCGCCGACAAATTTCATAATGTTGATTTCTTTTCGACGTGCAAACACCGTCAGCTTAATGGTATTGCTGATCACCACGACGCTCACGGTTCCCAGCACCGCCACAAGGCCCCAGCCGACAATTGTCACCACACGCTTTAAGCTGATAAACATATCGGAAAATTCGCTGGGGGATTCCACGCGGTAAAACGCTCCGCCCGCAACCGATTGAATTTGCTGCACCGTTTGATTCAGCAAGCTGACATCCTCAATCGAGATACGGAAAGAGGCGGGCAGCGGGTTTTCCAAGTTGCCTTCACCGGCATAAGCGTCCAGCAGTGCCGCATCGGCGCCCATCTGCGCTTTCATTTCTTCAATGGCCTGTGCTTTCGACACAAAATCACACGTTGCAACGTTGTCCAGCGCGGCAATCTGCTCGCCCAGCGCCGTGAGCTGCTCCTCGGGATACTCGTCCGAAACAAAGCACTCAATCTCGTTTTTACTGCCGAGGTAATCCACAAAGTTGTTGACATTCACACTCAGCAAAACGGCCACACCCGTAATAAACAGGCAAGCCGTCAATACACCCATCGAGGCCAGCGTCATCAGGCGGTTTGTCACCATGCTGTGCCAGCCCTGCTTTACCAAATACCGAAAACCGGAAAAATTCATTCCTGTGCGCCCTCCTTCCCATCGGCTTGAGACGCATAAGAACGCTGCGGCGCTGCCGTTCTGCGTGCACTGCCCTCCCGGCGCGACGGGGCAGCCGTGCGCTGGGGCGCAGCGGGCTGCGCACTGCGGCGGGGCTTCGGCGGGGTATCCTTTACCACTTCGCCGTGGTCAATGGTAATAATGCGCTTATTAAATCGCATTGCCAAATCGCGTTCGTGCGTTACCACCACCACGGTCGTTCCCACCGTGTTGATGGCCTGAAGCAGCTCCATAATTTCAATGGACAGTTCCGGGTCAATATTTCCCGTCGGCTCGTCCGCAATAATGATAGGCGGCGAATGCACCAAGGCACGCGCTAAAGCAATACGCTGCTGTTCACCGCCGGAAAGCTCCTGCGGCAGGCTGTATGCTTTGTTGCCAAGCCCCACCAAATTTAACACATACGGAACGCGCCGCTTAATTTGGCGTTCGGGGATATTGGTGACACGCATGGCAAACGCCACATTTTCGTAAGCCGTCATGGTGGGAATCAAGCGGAAATCCTGAAACACCACGCCAAGCTGTCTGCGAAAATAAGGAATTTGTCTTTGGCGCATTTTGTTTAAATTTAGGCCGTTGACAAACACCTGTCCTTCGGTAGCCACTTCCTCGCGCAGAATCAGCTTTAAAAAAGTTGATTTTCCCGCGCCGGAGTGCCCCAGCACAAAGGCGAACTCGCCTTTTTTAATGTGAAGGTTTACGTCGTTGAGCGCCAGAATATCCGGGCTTTTCCCAATTCCCTCGTAAACCTTTTTTACGCCTTCCAATCGAATCATAAGCTTTTTTCTCCTCTGTCCGATGCCAAAGCATCCACGTCCCCGCACTTTTTAAAAACGCGCGGCTTGCTTTTCGTCCTCAGGCTGCCACCCGGTTGGATGTCGTTTCATTCGGTGGGCTTGCCTTTTAATATTTTGCAGGGTTTGCCGACAGATATTTCTTTACCATCAAAGCCACTTTAAACACGATTGCATCATCAAATTCGCGCAAATCCAAGCCTGTCAGCTTTTTAATCTTTTCCAAACGATACACCAAAGTGTTGCGGTGTACAAACAGGCCGCGGCTTGTTTCCGACACATTCAGGTTGTTTTCAAAAAAGCGCTGAATGGTAAACAGTGTTTCTGCGTCTAAGCTTTCGATGCTGCCCTGCTTGAACACCTCGCGCAGGAACATTTCGCAAAGGGTGGTAGGCAGCTGGTAAATCAAGCGCGCAATACCCAAGTTATCATAGCTGATAATCGACTGCTCGGTGTCGAACACTTTGCCCACTTCCATGGCAATCTGCGCTTCTTTAAAGCTGGTAGCAAGGTCTTTCACGTTGCTGATCGGCGTGCCGATGCCAACCACCGACTTAATATAGTGCTCGCCGTTGAGTGTGTCCACAATGGACGAAGCCAGCTTATGCAGGTCTTTGCGGTCAATACCGCGCTTAATTTCCTTTACCAAAACGGTGTCGCTTTCATTGATGTTGAACACAAAGTCCTTCTGCTTATCGGGGAACAGGCCCGATACCACATCGTAAGCGGAAATATCTGTGCCGGAAGTCACGCGAATCAAAAACACGACGCGGGACATGTCCGTAGCGAAGTGGAGCTCACGCGCTTTGGCGTAAATATCGCCGGGCAGAATATTGTCCAAAACGACATTTTTAATGAAGTTTGCTTTGTCAAACTTTTCGTCGTAATACTGCTTGATGTTTTGCAGACTGATTGCCAAAAGCGCAGCGTAACGCGCGGCGGCGTCGTCGGTTCCTTCTACCAAAACTGCATAATCACTGCGTTTATTGGCACCGAACAGATGGTAGGTAAAGCCATCGCGCACAAACATTTCCCCAGCGGTCAGCCTGTCGGCTGCAATGCCCTCGCGCACCTCGCCGATTCTGTTCAGATCGGAACACGAGATAATTGCTCCCGTTTCGTCCACAACGCCGATCATTCGATCTATGGCGTCCTTCATCTGATAGACTACCCCTTGAAACACTCTGTTGGCCATAATTACCCTTTTCCCTTCTTTATTTGCTCTGTCGGACTATGCCGCATGGTCATGTTTTTCAAGACATTTGTTGTGAATTTCACCAATTCACTTCCAAGCTTACTCTCTATTTTACACAATAATTATGACTTTTGCAACATATTTCCACAAACTATTTCCCTCTTTATTGTGGAATATGGGAAAAGGCTTTTATCCAAAGGAAAACCCCACTTTTCATCATATCGTGTAAATGTGTTAATTTCTTTAAATCCGAGGGCATCTGCCAAGTTTTTACATCTTTTTTTCGCATGATTTCGCCGCTTCTTCGCGCTTGAGCAAGGAAAGCTCGGCCTGCGTCAATTCTCGAAAGCCGCCTTCTCCCAAAGCTTTGTCCAGCACAACGCCGCCAATGGCTGTGCGGCGCAGCTCGTTCACTCCTGCGCCGTATACGCCAAACATGCGTTTAATTTGATGATAAACGCCCTGCGTCAAAATGACGCGCGCAAAACAGGGACGCTCGCTGTCCATGTGCAGCTGGGCGGGCTTCATGGTTTCACCGTCCGCCAGCGTCACCCCTTGGGCAAACCCTTGCACCATTTCTTCGGTCACCGGCGTATCCAGCACCACCTCATAAGTTTTTTCGACATGCTTTTTCGGAGACAATAAATCATGAGCCAGTGCGCCGTCATCGGTCAGCAAAATAAAGCCTGTGCTCTGCTTGTCCAGCCGTCCCGCGGGAAACAGCGCTCTGCCGGGATAATCCTTCGCCACCAAATCCACCACAGTACGTTCCTTTGCGTCTTTGGAAGCGCTCAGCACGCCTGCGGGCTTATCCAGCATCACATAAACAAACTCTTTCCAAGAAAGCACTCGGCCTTCCAGCATAACCTCGTCGGACGGAGAAAGTGCGGTGTCAGCCGCCTTGCACAAACTTCCGTTGATTTTCACCTTTCCCTGCCGCACCGCTGCTTTGGCGGTACTTCTGCTCAAGCCTGCGGCCTTTGCCAAATATTGATCCAATCTCATAACGTTCCCTCGTTTTTTCTCAACAACCAAAAAGCCGCACAACTCTTTCGGGTGAATTGTACGGCTTTTGATATTGTAACATAAATCTTACGAAGAAGAAAGCTTTTTCATCCGTTTTTTGCAAAGAACCCGCTTACTCTGTCGGGACAGCGCCTGCCTGCACTGCTGTTTCCTGTGTCATCTCCACGGGATTTTCCGCATTGACGGGTTCGCTTGTTACCGCCTGATCCACCGCTGTCTCCTGGGCTTGTGCCGCCGGGTCAACTGCTTGAGCCGCTGCCTGCTGCGCCGGGTCCGGCTGCGCGGCTGTTTCCTCTACGGGCTGTGTGGCTTGTGCCGACGCCTGTGCCTGCGGCGGCGTCATGGGAAGCACTTCACCGGAAGGACGCTGTAAGAAATACGCTGCCTTGGCCTCCTCCTTGTACACCAGCACAACAGCGAAGGTCTGTGTTGTTTCGTTGCTCTGCGCGGGAACGGAAACCACCCATTTATCTACGGTCTTGTTTTTGCACTTTGACAGGTCAAGCCCGCTTTGCTTAATGACATCATGAAACGCTTTAAAGCTGTCATCCCATTTGCGCGGTACTTTGACCTGCGAAACTTCCGCCGTCGCCGGGTCTACTTCCACACCATACCCCGCTAAAAAGGTTTGCAAGTCTTGTGCGCCGGTAATTTTTTGGCTCAGTCCCGGTGAAGCCGCTGTTTCCACTGCTTCCCCGCTCATGCTTTTCAGCCCCAGTACCCCGGCGGCAAGCGCCGCCACACACACCGCTGCGGCACCCAAGCGGCGCAGCGTCGTTTTGTTCATCGTCATTACAAACATCTGGACGATCCCTCCTTTTTTGTTATATGTGTATGTTGTCCGGCGGGGCTTCATGCCTATGTTTTTTGTCTGCTTTACGTTTTTTTATTGCACGGCTGGGACAAACATTCTATAATAGAGGTGTTTCATAATTTTAAAAAGCTGGATGTTATTTTTCCATCGTGAGGAAGGAACTGCTTGCATGATTTATTTTAATTCTGACTATACGGAGGGTGCGCACGAAAGTATTTTAGAAGCTTTGACGCGCACCAATTTGGAGCAAACCCCCGGATACGGCACAGACGATTACTGCCGCGCTGCCGCCCAGCGGATTCGCACCCTTTGCGCAGACGATGCTTTGGATGTCCATTTTCTCGTTGGCGGCACACAAACCAATGCAACCGTAATCAGCGCGGCTCTGCGCGGCCATCAGGGAGTCATCAGCGCTGATACCGGCCATATTCACGTCCATGAAACCGGCGCAGTGGAAGCAACCGGCCACAAAGTATTGGCAATACCGCATGAAAACGGAAAAATTACCGCGGCGCAGGTGGAACAAGTTTGGCGCACTCACCATGAGGATGACTCTGCGGAGCACTGTGTCGAGCCGAAAATGGTCTACCTGTCCCAGCCGACCGAGTTCGGCACGTTATACAGCAAAGAGGATCTGGAAGCAATTTCCGAAGTTTGCCGCCGCTGCGGAATGTATTTATTTGCAGACGGAGCCCGTCTTGGCTACGGCCTGGCCGCTGCCGACAGCACGTTGGATTTTCCCGCTATGGCACGCTTGTGTGATGTCTTTTATATCGGCGGCACAAAGATGGGCGCACTGTTTGGAGAAGCCGTTGTCATCCGCAATGCCGAGTTGAAACCCGCGTTTCGTTATTACATTAAACGCCACGGCGGTATGCTGGCAAAAGGCCGTTTGCTGGGTCTTCAGTTTGACGCGCTGTTAAAAGATAATCTTTATCTGCGCATGGGCCGCCATGCCGACGAGCTTGCCGACCTGATTCGTGACGCTTTGCGTAAAAATAATATTCCCCTTGTCATGGAAAACCGCACTAACCAAGTGTTTGCCATTTTAACCGAGGAACAGCTCCAAAAGCTTTCCGCCACATTTGTTCTCTCTGAACAGGGAAAAACGGCAGATGGCAAACATCTGGTGCGTCTGTGTACCTCGTGGGCAACCAAAAAGGAAAACGTTGAAATGTTGGTCGAGCACTTAAACCAACTCTGATATTTACGTCATATCCCGAATTGTTATCGGTGCAAAAAGCAATCCCCCTTGGCAGATGAATCTGCCAAGGGGGATTGTTCTATTTTCTTGAGATTGATTTTTGTCAATGACCTCGTCCGGCGCCGCCGCCGCGGCTGCTGCCGCCGCCACCGCCGAAACTTCCTCCGCCGAAACTTCCTCCGCCGAAGCCGCCGCTTCCGCCAAAGCCGCCGCCAAAACCACCGCCCAACGGCGGACGACGATACCTTGAACGCCCGAGCGAAGAACCCAGCATCATTCCCATCCAAAAATCGTCACCGCGCCCACGGCCGCGAAAGCCTCTGCCGCCACCGCCGCCTTTTGTGGTAAAAATTGTAACAATGACAAACAGAGCCAGCAAAGCGCCGAACACCAGCATCACAACATTTTCTAAGTCCACTCTCGAGGAGGTACTGTCCTTTGCACCGTACAAATTCTCAATTTCCGCAGCAAGACTGTCGAAGGTCTTTTTCACACCCGCATCGTAATCACCCGCGGCAAAGTCCGGCTCTAAGTCCTCTTGCAAAATTCGGCTCAGTGTCGGAGTCGTCAGCGTATCTTCCAAACCGCTGCCCTGTAAGCATTGGTAATCCTGCCCGGCAATGTCCAGCACCAGCAAAACGCCGTTATTGCTCTGTTTGGAGCCAATTCCCCATGCGTTAAACAGCTGATAGGTATACTCCTCCAGGCTGAGACCCTCAGTATCGTTTAAAGTAACCACCACCACTTGCGCTCCGCTGGCGTTTTCCAAGCGAATGTTCTGGGTGATGATGTGGTTCTTTGTTTCCTGCGTTAGCACGCCGGCGTAGTCGTTCACATAATAGTCTTTTGTAGACTTCAATGTCACCGCAAATACTTGCACGCAGCACAAACAAAGACACATATAAAGTGTCAGCAGCCCGGAAATCTTTTTGATTGCCTTCATTGCATTTCCTCCAAGGGTTCTTGAATGAATAAACGCCCCGGAAAATCTGCCGCCGCGCTTTGCACCTGCTGTACCAGCGCGTTATACTCTGGAATACTGTGCGACAAAATCGACGTGCGGCTGGTAAATTCCGACCACGCCATTTGTGCCGCACTGCCTTTTGCATCCCGTTCACTTTCCGGCAGCGATTGATACAAAAGCTCCACCGCCAGCTTCATCGCATTGCCCGCGCGGTATTTTTCGGCAGAAGTTTGAGCTGCACGGCTTTGCTCAATACCGGTTTTAGCCTGTGCAATCAAAGCGGCGTCACCGCCGCTGCTTTCCGCCAAAGTCACAATGGTTTGAGCCGCTGTCTCCCGCGCAGTGAAATCCGACGCCATCGATTGTTCATAATACGCAGTGGGCTTTGCCGCCAGCGTGGAAGCTTTCACCCCACCGATGCCGAACACCCCCGCACATAACGCAACGGCCAGTGCCGCACCGCCCAGCGCAAAGTTCTCTGTCCAGCGCTTTTTTTCGTTGTTCATCGCGCAACCTCTAACAGTTTTGCCTTCAATTCACCTTCAATGCGGCCCAGCTCTGCCTCAGCTTCAGCACGCTTCTGACGGCCATCTTTCTGAATCTGTACCACTTCATCCAGTGTCTCAATCAAGCTGCGGTTCGTCTGCTGCAAGGTTTCAATATCGACAATACCGCGCTCGGATTCTTTCGCCGCTTCAATAGTGCCCTGCTTCAAGGCTGCGGCATTCTTTTTCAGCAGCTCATTTGTCATGTCTGTCACGGCGCGCTGTGCCTCAATGGCTTGCTGTGAATGCGCCAAACCCAGCGCCAATACCATTTGGCTTTTCCAAAGCGGAATGGTATTTACAATCGAGGTTTGAATTTTTTCCGCCATCATCGTGTTGTTAGACTGAATCAAGCGAATCTGCGGCGCCATCTGCACAGAAATATTGCGCGTGAGCTGCAAATCGTACAGTTTTTTCTCAAAGCGGTTGCACATATCGTCCAAATCCTTGGCCGCCTGTGCATCTTCAGGCAGTCCGCTTTGCTGCGCTTTCGCCATCAGCGCGGGCAGCTCCCCGGCGCGAACCTGCTCCAGCTTTTTCTTACCCGCCAAAATATACATGGAAAGCTCTTTAAAATAAGTGAGATTCATCTCATACATTTTGTCGAGCATGGCGATGTCCTTCAGCAGCTGCACCTGATGGTCTTGCAGCATTCCGCTGATGCGCTCCACGTTTGTTTCCGCTTTGGCATATTTCGTTTTCATTTCTTCCAGCTGGTTCGACGCTTTTTTGAAAAAGCCGAAAATCCCCTTGGGTTCCTCCGCTGCTGCGTCAAAGCCTTTCAGCTCGGTCACAAGACCGGTCACCATGTCGCCGATTTCGCCAAGGTCTTTGGTGCGAATGTTTTCCAATGTTGCGCTGGAAAAATCGGCCACTTTCTTTTGGCTGCCCGCACCGTACTGCAAAATTTGGGTGGAATTGGTCAGGTCGATTTTCTGTGCAAAATCGTCCACCATTTTCAGTTCCTGCGGGCTGAGGCTTTGCTCGGCCTCATCGGGCTTCGGAATGGGCTTTTCCTCCACCTTCGGTTCCAAAGTCAATGTGGGGGCAGGTGCTGTCTCAAGGGTCAATTCAGGCATCATATCGTTCATTTTGGTTCCTTCCTTTCCATACCTTTGTTTGATGGTTACAGTTCCAGCTGCGGGCCTTTCGGCTGCTCATCCTGTCCGGCACCGTCCGCTACATGCAGCCCATCGCCCTTCGCCATCGCTTCCAATACATCCAAATCGGTAGAAACATCCAGGGCCACACCGGCAAACAATGCATCCAGCTGCGCCTCAAACGCCTGTGCAATAATGGCTGCGTTTTGCTTTACTTCCTGTGCCACACTCTTGGCGTGTTCCCCGCTGGCGCCGGAACTGGTCATCTGGGCATATTGCGTCAACACTTTTACGCTGGTGGGCAAATAATATGCCGCAAACTTGCGCACACTGCGCCCTTTTTCCGGCGCTTGTGCGACCTGCTGCAAAATTGCATTGCCCGCAGTCTCCATCCGTCGAATATCCGCTTTCAGCCCTTCGTCGGCAATGCGTTCTCCAAGCGCGTGAAGCGCCTGCAAGTCGCGCTGCGCCCGCGCCAGCATCTCGTCCAGCTCTTTTTGCCCTGTTTCATAAACGGTCGGCACTAACACCACGCGCGGCTTGACCAGCTTTGCCATCAGCACTCCGGCCACAGCCGCCCCAGCCAGCGCCGCCGCCAAGGCCCACAAACGATATACGGGCAAAACGGCGCATAAAATTAAAAACGCCGCAGCCGCCGCATACAGCGGCCACGCAGAAGGAATCTTTTTTTCCGTCATTCCCTGCATGCTTCTTCCCTCCATCTGCTTTTCACAGTATGTGCGTTACGAATCGTTTCCATCCCCATCGTCAAAAAAAGAATCCGGGTTTTGGAAGGTTTTGCTGACAAATACGGCACTGACAACAACGGATGCGCCGGCAAACATCAACGCAATGCCCAAAAGAAATAATCCGGCAGAAATCCCCTTGGCAGGGTGAAACGCCAAAAGAAAGGCAAACAAAAGCTTCACCACAGCATCGCCCAAAGTAGGCAGCCAGCGGCTGTGCGCCGCCCAAAGGCGAAACGCACGGTAAAGGCGAATGGCCCCCGCCGCTGCAAGGCACAGCGCCACCAGCATGACAGCAAACACCAGCGACACGCGCCTGTTCAGCAAAAGCGCTGCTCCTACCACGGTGTTCAGCACGCCCTGCCATGCAAAATGCGCCGGATCACGTTCAGAACGCTTGAGCGCCCACGCCATCAGCACCTCGACAATGCCCAGCGCCAGAAAACAGCTGCCCGCCACAGGCGGAAACAACGCCGTGAGCACATACGGACGCAGCACACACATCAAGCCCAAAAGCAGCATCGCAACACCGGCGAGCACCGTCAATCCCTGCGTACCGCGAAAAAGCTTCATTGTCTTTTGCATCCCTTTCTATTGCTCAACCCTTGCGGTATGCTTACGCCTGCTCGGTCGAGCCCGATGCAGCGGCATCATCTTCATTATTTTCGGCGGTAATGCCGGTAATGACAAATGAACCCGTCATTTTGTAGCGGGGCACGTCGTTGTAAGTGATGCCGATGCGGTATTCCGCCGCCGGGTCAAGATTTTCAAACGTGTAAGTGTATGGGGTACCGTCAAGTGTAAAGTGAATGGTTTCAATATAGGTGGTAGTTCCCTCGCCCTTTTTCCACAGATTGATATAGGCGTCGGTATACTTGGTTCCCTCTTGGCTGCTCTCACCGCTGATGGTAATGGTTACGCTGCCGTTTTGCTTAAAATATTTTGTCTGCTGGGAATTGATGGTTTTAAACACACCCGACATCTGCCCGCCGGAAAAATCCGTCAGCATGGTAGCGTCGGTATCCGGCATTGCCAATCCTTCCGGCAAAGTGATGCTTCCGCCCTGTGCAGCCATTTTTTTGTCAATTGCTTCTTCCTCTGCGGCGCTGTCCTCACCGCTGCATGCCGCCATACTCAGCACCATCACTGCTGCCATAGCTACTGCTGCCAATTTCTTCGCAAATTGAAAAAACATAAAAAAATTTCTCCTTCGGTTTTGACTTTTTCTAAAAAAATCGTTACAATAAGACAATGATATTGCTCACTGCTTAAAAACGTCTTTAAAACACCCCTAAGTATAGCATACCCGCGGGGAGTTGTCACGGTTTTATTGCAGTGTGTGTTTAAATTCTCAAAAAGTTCACCTTTTCGGCGGTATGTTACCCGCCGTGCAAAAAACATCAACCATCTATAAGGAGTGTTACCGGTTCATGGACCCATTTGATATTGTGCGCTTTGTTTCCCACGGCTCAATCTGCCTGTCTCATGACGATGTCGTCATTTATATTGACCCCTATCGTTTAGAGGATGACGATCACGACGCGGATCTCATCATTCTTACGCACAGCCATCCCGACCATTATTCCCCCGCCGACATTGCTCGTGTGCTGCAAAAGGACACTTGCTTTGTCACCACTCCTGAGGTGGCGCGGCTGTTGGTTCGTGATTTTGAAATTGACCCGGATTATCTCACAGAGATGATGCCCGGCTCTCCTACCGTCGCGTTGGAATGCGGAGCTACCATGCGCGCCGTTGTGGCCGAAAACAAAAACCACCCCGAAGGCTTTGGCTTTGGCATTCTGTTGTCCTTTGCGGGTGTGCGCTGGTACATTTCGGGAGATACCGACATTTTGGATGAGGACGTTCGGTGCGACGTTTTGTTTGTATGCTGTGACGGTGTTTGGAATATGCCCAACCCGGTAGAAACGGCTTTGCAGCAAATCTTGGCGATGGAGCGCCGCCCCAAGCTGGTGATTCCCTACCACTACGGCGCCCCCGAAAATCCCGGCACTGAAGAAAACGGCAAAGCGCTGTGCGCCGCGCTGGAAGAACATGGAATTGAATCGCGCGAGTTGATTCGTTTTTAATTTGATTCATCACTGCGATATAAAGAGAGGCTTGCCCAACGGAAATTCCCGTTGGGCAAGCCTCTTTTCTCATCTCTGCTTCAAGCGTTGAGCTGGGCATGGTAAGCACGCAGTGCTTCGCACTCCGCCGCAGCCAATGCTTGCTGCTCCCCTGCGCGGTACAAGCTGTCATAGCGATACAACGCATAACCACCGGCTCCTTTTTCCGCCAAAGTCTTTGCCATTCGCGCCAAGTTGCTTCCGCTCGTCCACTCATCCGAGGGGGTGGAGGATTCATCACCAACGCCAATGCGATAGGCGCCCAAGCCGAAATAAAGCTGCACAGCAGCATCGCGGGGCATTGCCATCCACTCCGAAATAATGTTTTCAAAGGCAAATCGGTCGGAACCGCTTTGCAGCGTAAAATTGTACCCCCAATATACTTGCGGCATCACATAATCCACATAGCCCGGCGTGGAAAGCCACATGGCTACATCGCTGTACTGAGTGTCATAGTTGTTATCATTATTGCCCTGCGGGCTAATGCCGAATACCAGCGTCCGGCCCGTTTCCTGCTCGACACGCTGCACCATGTCATACACCTGTTTTACCAACAGGTTCACATTTTGTCTGCGCCAGTCTGCCAGCGCCATTCCCCCGCCCTGCTGGGCATATTCCTCAGCGTCAAAGCTTTCATCTGTAACCGGGTAAAAATAGTCGTCAAATTGTACGCCGTCCACATCATAAGCGCGCAGCACTTCTTCTACCCCATCGCAAATGTATTGCCGCACGTCGCTGTTGGACGGGTCAAAATACAGTCCTCCGGCAGCTTCTTTCACCCATTCGGGATGGGCCACAGCGGCGTTGCCTTCTGCCAGCTGCGGCGGCGAGGCTTCACTCATTTTTACGCGATACGGATTGATCCACGCTTCAATGCGCAGCCCCTGTGCATGGGCTTGCTCCACAAAAATAGCAAGCGGATCATAGGCGGGCGCTTGTCCCTGTGTTCCCGTCAGCAAATGACTCCACGGAAAATATTTGCTGGGGTAAATGGCATCGCCAAACGGCCGCACCTGCACAATAATGGTATTCAGCCCCAAATCTTTGCAATTTTGCATCACGGCGGCTACTCCTTGTGTAAACGAGGCTTCGTCCGCCGTATTCAGGCCCGACCATTCTAAGTAGCTGAACCATATGGCCCGGTAGTCTGGCGAAGCCGCCGTTTGCTGTGCGTCTGCCTGTGTCTCCGGCTGCACCTGTGTAAAATCATCCGCATCGCTTTTCTGCGGTGTGCCGCCGCAGCCTGTCACCAGCAAAAGAGCCAGCATGAGCGCCGTCAGCAAGGCCACTGTTTTTTTCATCTTGCTTCTCCCCTTGTCCGTTTTTTGCATTGTATGCAGCATCCTCTTAAATCTTGCCGCCCTGATTTACAGCACACCATCCGCAGGGGGATTTTGCGGCAAAGAAAAGTCCGGCGTTTGCTGCTCTGTGCCGGGCTGAAAAGCCGGCAAGGGCTGCTGCGTTTGTACCGGGCTCATCGGCGGCGCCATCTCGCCCATTTGGGGCGGCACCGATCCGGCGGGAATGACCGGGATTGCTTCTCCGGGCTGAGGCGGTACGGCCTCGGCACAAACCGGAGTCTCTTGAGGCGCAGGGCTCGGCGCTGCGAGAGCTTCGGCAAGCGGCTCGGGCGCTGTTTGCGGCAAAGCCCTGCTGTTTTCCGTTTCCTCGTTTTGGGACAGCTGCCCCGTCAGATAATTTTTATCGCCCAGCGCGACGGCAAGCTGTTCGGGTGCGGCCACACCGCGCCAATAGGCAAAGGTCATTTTCATCATTCTCGCCGCTTCCTGTGCCGCTGCTGTGCAAAGCTCGTCCGGCCCCTGTGTATGAGCAAAGCCCGTCACCGGGTCGTTCCACTCGCTGCGAAACCCTTCCGGGGGAAGGTGGGCAGGCGTCATATGGGAACGCACAAAGCCCGGACGGCGCAGTACTAAGCATTCTACCAGCGTCAACCCGGCGCGTTTGGCGTGTTTTTGCTGCGATACGGTCAGCACACGTGTGTGCAGCCAGTGAAACGCATGAAAACTGTCCGCCAAGTCCTCTTGGGTCACTTCGGTGTGATACACCTCACCGATACATGCTTTCAGCAGCGCCGTTACTTCCGCCAAATCGTTGGGCGACAGGCTGGGCGCTTTCTGCTGTCCGTCCATCGGGGTGGGCTGACCGTCTTTTTCATAAAAATAAGTATCCATGGCGCTTTCACAGAAGGCGTGACCCTCCTTTCGGTCAAACTGACCGCCCGGTCCGGCCTGCGCCTGCACATAGGGATGCAGCTGTGTATCAGCCGCATAATGCGTCAAAAAACCCATTGTGTAATCGCGCTGCGCAGGCGTATAAGCACGGAAAATCATCGCGCGCAAAAAGCGTCCGCAGTGCTCGGTGTGCATTTTTTGCGCCAATGCCTCCAAAGGGCGGCGTTTGCTCCAAGCACGGTGGGCAAACAAGGGGTCGGGTCCATTTGCGCCCATCTCATAGGCACTGAGATTTTCTACTGGGCCAATGCTGTCTTTTAAAAGTTCCTGCGCCATACGCGCAATGCGAATATGGGTATATGCCTCCGGCATGAAAAAGCCTCCTTTTAGCCGCGCCCGCTGCTTTGGGCAAGCCGATTGTTCTATTGAAGTGTATCATGCCCGCCGAAAAAGCACAAGCTTTTCCCAGCACCTTACACGGTTTTCATTTGGCGCCATTTTCCGCTTTTCCAGCGCAGCAGGAAAATCACGGCACGGAAATTTTCATCCAGTGCAAAGGCCACCCAAAGGCCCACGAGCCCCCAGTTTAACACAACGCCCAAAAGGTAGCCCACACCAACGGCAATGACCCATTGACTGAAAATACCGATCAAAACCGGAAATTTCACATCGCCTACGGCTTGGAGGTTTCGTACAAGCACGATGTTAAACGAACGTCCCACCTCTAAAAACACTTCTACCGCCATGATTTGCGCGCCCAAAGCAAGTACACGTTCATCCGAGGAGAAAATGCCGTAAAGCGGCGTGGCAATCACCCAAAGAACTGCCGCAATTCCCACGGTAATAGGGCAAAACAGCTTGAGCGACCGCTTATTGCACTCGTTCGCGCCGTCTAAATCGCGTGCGCCCACCAGATGCCCCACTACGATCTGTCCGGCTTGGCTGGCCGCGCTGATCAACATATAAATACAGTTGGCAAACATCACCGCATACATGCGCGTTGTAACCACATAAGTACCCATCATATTGACGAATACAAGGCAGCTGGTTTGGGACAGATTATAAGACAGACTTTCCCCGCCGGACGGCAGACCAATTTCCAATAAGCGGCGCAGCAGACCTTTCGGAAAGGGGCGCAGCAGCGAAATGCCCACACGCGCCTGCTGGGTGTAACGAAAGAACATCCAACCCATAAGCACCATGCCCACAACGCGGAAAATGCTGGACGACAGCGCCGCACCGGCTGCCCCAAGGCGCGGCAGCGGCCCAATGCCGTTGATGAGCACGGCATTGCCCGCAATATTGCACACATTGATAAAGCCCGTGATGAGCATAATCACTTTCATATGCGCACCGGCGCGCAAAAATGCCGAAAACGTGAGCATAATGGCTTGAAACGGCAGTGCCGCCGCTGTGATGCGCAAGTAGGTGCACGCCTCTGCCATCAGCTCCTGCGGCACCTGCATAAGGCTGAACAATCCCTCGGCAAATACCAACAGCACTACCGCCAAAAACAGCGAGAGCAAGCCGTTGACCAAAAGAGAAAGCGTGTAAATTTGATTGGTGCTGGCCAAATCATTTGCGCCGCGATATTGGCTGACCAAAATCATTGCCGCCAAACTGATGACGTTAAAGGTCAAAAGCACCACAGTGATAATCGTGTTGGCGTTTCCGACGGCTGCCACCGCTGTTTCATTGAAATGGCTCAGCTGAATCTGGTCCATGTTTCCCACCAAGAGCTGTAAAATCAGCTCGATAAAAATAGGCCAGCTCAGTTTCATTAGGCTTTTGGCCGATGCATCCGGCCTCGTTCCCATTTGCATGGTATTCCCCTCTCCCTATACAATTAAAATCCATATTTGCTTTGTACAAAAGCTTGCTGCACACAGCGGGCAGCGTCGTGTGCGGCACAGCTATTATAATGCATTACTTTTCAAATGAACAGCGTCTCTTTTGACGTTTTTACTAATTTGTAACCTTTTCCTTTAGGCAATAACTACAAATATTTCACTTTTTTCACACATCTAATTTACAGTTTATTAACATACTCCAAGTGAGTCGGGATTATAATGGGCAACATGGTTGAGAAATCCTCAACCGAAACGATTCATCCGTTTGCCTTTCTAGCCTGGCATGCGGATGTACATTCAATCTTGGGATGAAACAAAAGGAGATTACTACAATGAAAAAGATTTTTGCTGTTATGACCGTTTGTGCTGTTCTGGCTGCTGGCATGGTTGCTTGCTCCAGCTCCACTTCTTCCTCCAGCGCTGCTGCTTCCAGCGTGGCTGCTTCCAGTGTTGCTGCTTCCAGCGTTGCTTCTGAGAGCGTTGCTGCTGAGAGCACTTCCACTTCTGAGAGCGTTGCTGCTGAGAGCACTTCTACTTCCGAGAGCGCTGCTGCTTCCGAGAGCACCTCTGCTTCTGAGAGCGCTGCTTCCGAGAGCACTTCCGTTGCTGAGAGCGCTTCCGCTTCTGAGAGCGCAGCTGCCTAATTTTAGCTTTGTGCATTCGCCCCGCCTTTTGGCGGGGCTTTTTCTTTTTCTCTTGCATAAACAACACTAAAATAGTATAATATGTTTCACAAAGAAGTTTTGCGGCATTCTTTTGCCGCTTTTGGTCAAATAGCAGGAGGTTTTTATGCAGTCTGATACAACCATTTCTGAAATTTTAGAATATTATAGCACGCGCAGCGATAAAAGCGACCAAACCATTATCATTTCCATGCTGCGTGAGCTTCAGCAGGCAAACGGCTGTATTCCCGTTTCCTTGCAGGAACGTGCCGCCGAAGCCGCCGGGGTGCCGGTTTCTATTATTCGCACTTTAATGAAGTTCCACTCCGATTTAAAATCGGCGGATTACCGCCACGAAATTACCGTTTGCACCGGGGCACGCTGCGGTTCACAGCACGCCAGCTCTTTGCTTGCGCTTTTGCGCGGGGAGCTAAAGCCCGACAAAAACGGCATTTCCGAAGATGGTTCTATCCGCCTTTGCGTGCAGAACTGCTTTAAAAAATGCCGCAGTGCACCGAATGTTATGGTAGACGAGGTGCTTCACCCGGCCGCCACACGAGAGGATGTTTTGGAAATTTTAAACAAGCTTCGCAGCGAGGCCTAAAACCGCCGAGGTGCAGAGCGTTTTCTTGCCAAAGAGCGCAAAAAAGGACGAGTGCTTTTGCACTCGTCCTTTTTGTCAACAAAAACCCGCTCTGCCGTCTGTGCCACACCAAAACCTACCGAAATGGCAGGTGGGTGCCCTGCCGAAATTTCACGCTCCCTTCCTCCGCTTACGGCCGAAACCGGGCGAGAGGTCTGCGATCCCTTCCTGGGACTCCGGGCTCCCTTAGATTGGTTAGTAGGATTATATATGGGCACAACAAATCAAACAGAGCAGGATAATTTCTTACAGCTCGATGTCGTAAAGCTCCTCCAAGCGAGCGGCAAACACTTCGCTCACTGCGGCCAGCTCCTCGTCATCCTCAACGATGTCCAAAAACTCCTCATCGCCGTCCTGAACAACGCGCATAATAACCAGCTGGGCGTCTTCCTCCAGCATTTTCTCGGGATCCTCCGCATACGGAACCACCGCAAGATAGCGCTCGCCGTTGTAATCTGCCGCATCAATCACTTCACACTGATGCTCCACGCCTTTTTCGTCCTCCAAGGTAATCAAATCGGGCGTGTAATCAAATTCCTCTTCCATCGGCATAAAAAATACTCCTTCTATTTTCAAGCATTGCTGCATTCTGTTTTGTCTGCTATTATTTTACATGAAAAATATCGTATGGTCAAGCGGGAAGAATAAATTTACACTATCTTCACTCATTTTTCCCTGTTTATGCTATAATGTTGACCGGAAAAGTGTTTTTCAAACCTTTCCTGTTGTGCGGACATTGGATTCTCCGCTTTGAAAGGTTTCTAATTCAACAAGCAGCGGAAGGGTGAACGCTTTGAAATTACGCATGATTGGTTTTATTTTTTGTCTTTCAGTTTCCTTGATGTTGGCAGGCTGCTCCAGCACGAAGCTTTTTACGTCTTCGCGGCCCACGCAAATCGATTCTGCCGAGTTGCAGCTGCAAGCCCCCAGCGCCGGCGCTCCCATTGCCATCATCTCCACCAGTATGGGCGATATTCGGGTGGTTTTATTCCCCGAACAAGCGCCGATGGCGGTGGAAAATTTTACCACACTCGCCCGGCAAGGATATTTTAACGGAAGCATTTTTCACCGCGTCGAACGCGATTTTGCCATTCAAGGCGGCGATGCAACCGGAACGGGCAAGTCCGGCGCATCCATTTGGAATAACGCTGCTTACCCCAACGAAACCAGCGCGCTCTTGCGCCATTATTCCGGTGCACTTGCCACGGCAAATTCCACGGACGGTTCCGTTTCCAATTACAGCCAGTTTTATATTGTTTCCACACCGGCAGACTCCATATCGGCTTCTTCTGAAAAAACGCTTTCAGAGGCCGGGCTGTCGGAAAGCGCTATTTCCTCCTACCGGCAAGTGGGCGGCGCCCCTTATTTAGATGGGCTGGATACCGTGTTTGGCCAGGTTTACAGCGGAATGGACGTGGTGGACGCAATCAACCAAGTAAAGACCGATGACGACAAACGTCCGGTTGAGCCGGTTGAAATTCTTCAAATCACCTTTTCCACCTATGATCCTGCGGCGGAAGCCACATCCGATCCCGCTTCTTCCGCGGCTTCTGTCCCCGCTTCCGGCTCTGTTTCCGCGTCGGCCTCAACTGCCGCTTCCGCTGCGGCGTAGTCGTCCTGTTTTGTGTACCAACCAGTGCGCACTGCACTGGTTTTTTACTGATTTTGTGATATAATAAAAAACAGAGCAGCCGAACGCACCGGTTTTTTTTCGCTGCGGTTTCGGCTAAGTCTGTTCGTGAAATGCCCGCGGCAGCTCCTTTGACGGACTGCCGCTTTTCCTATCCAGCAGCTTTTCACAAAGGCTGCATCTTGTACAAGGAAGAAAGGACTTATTTTGAAAAAACTTTTAAAGTTTGCTTTATCCCGAAGCTTTCTTTTTTCGGTGATGATTGTGCTGCAATTGGGGCTTTTTTTATGGCTTACGCTGCAATTCAGCCGCTTTGGTTCGGTGGCCTATCTGGGCATTACCGTGGGCGGCGTTTTGCTTGCGCTTGCCATTTTAGAGCGCACAGACACCAACCCCTCCTATAAAATCATGTGGATGCTGATTATTCTGCTGATGCCGCTGTCCGGGCTTCTATTTTACTTTTTTTGGGGAAAACGCATTATTAAGCCGAAAAGCGCACGCACTCTGCTGGAAATTGAGCATCGCGCCGCAGGGGCAATTCAGCCCGATAAAACGGCGGCCTGTGCCATGGCTGCTGCCCATCCTAATTTTCGTCCCGTGTCGGATTACCTGTCCACCCACGCGGCAGCCCCTGTTTACACCGCTACCAAGTGTGCGTATTACCCGATGGGGCAAAATTTTTTTGAAAGCTTTCTGCAGGAACTGCAAAAAGCGCGGCGCTTTATTTTTTTGGAGTATTTCATTATCCAAGAAGGGCGCATGTGGAACGAAACACTGAAAATCTTAAAACGCAAAGCCGCCCAAGGCGTTGACGTGCGCGTGATTTTTGACGGCATCGGCAGCTTGTTCACACTGCCTTCCGATTATGAAGAAACTTTGCGGCGCTGCGGCATCAAATGTTTCCGCTTTAATCCGGTTCATTTCTCGCTGCACATTTCCGACTACAAGATGCTGAACCACCGCGACCACCGAAAAATTGCCGTCATTGACGGTGAAGTAGGCTTCACGGGCGGCCTTAATTTTGCCGATGAATATATCAATGTCCGCCGCCGCTTTGGCGTTTGGAAAGACACAGCCTTGATGTTAAAAGGGCCGGCTGTGTACAGCCTGACCACCACTTTTTTAAAGGCATGGTCTTTTTCATGCGGCGAGGAGACGCAGTTCCGGCAGTATTGGCCTCAAACACGCTACCCTCACGAAACCAATTTCGTACAGCCTTACGACGATTCCCCCATTGATGACGAAAACGTGTCGGAAAGCGTGTATTCTGCCCTGATCCAGCGGGCACGCCACTATGTTTATATCACAACGCCCTATTTGATTATCGACAACGAAATGGCCAGCAGCCTTTGTCTGGCGGCAAAAAGCGGCGTAGATGTGCGCATTATCACGCCGGGTATTCCTGATAAGTGGTATGTTTACTACGTTACACAAAGCTATTACGCCCGGTTGATGCGCGCGGGCGTGCGCATTTACGAATATACACCCGGCTTTATTCACGCAAAAATGTATGTCAGCGATGACGAAGCCGCCATTGTGGGCAGCGCCAATATGGACTATCGCAGCTTATATCTCCATTTTGAAAACTGCTGTATTTTTTACGGCGGCGATATGGTAAAAGAAGTTAAGCGCGACTTTTTGGCCACCATGCGTGAGAGCCGAGAGGTCAGCAAAAAGGACTGTCAGCATGTTCCGCTTTACAAATGGATTGCGCAAATCTTTCTGCGCTTCTTTGCACCGCTGATGTGATACTTCATTGAAAAAACTGCAGTGATGCACTGCACAGGAGGTTCAAACACTATGAAACGAATTGTGATCATTGACGGCCAAGGCGGCGGGTTCGGCAAGCGCCTGATTGAGCGGCTGAGCAAGCAGAGCACCAAGGCCGAGCTGATTGCCGTGGGGCTGAACTCTGTGGCCACTACGGCAATGCTTCGCGCGGGCGCGCACGCCGGTGCAACCGGTGAAAACGCCGCTGTCGTCAATGCCGCACGCGCCGATATTCTGGCAGGCCCTCTCGGCCTGGTGATGGCAAACAGCATGTTGGGCGAATGTACGCCCGCCGTGGCGATGGCCGTAGCCGAAAGCCCCGCCCTGCGCGTTTTAATCCCCACTACAAAATGCGGCACAAAGGTTGCCGGCTTGCCGGAGCTTTCGCTCAACGAACTGATTGAAGACGCCGCAAACATCATTGGCGCGGCACTGGCGCAGCCCGAGGCATAAGGCACGGACGTTCCGGCTGTACGTTTGCTTTCAGCAAAGACACCCCATTCCTAAAAGCGGCTGACTGAGCCGCTTTGTGAATGGGGTGTCTTTTTATGATGGCGTATTAGGCCTCATCGTCTTCGCCTTCGTCCCACAAGGTTTCCGTTAAAAAGGTTTTAAAGGCAATCGTGTACGGGCCTTCGGGCATTTGACACAATTTTTGATAAATCTGATGACGCTCCTGCACTAAGTTTGTTGCCTGCGGCGAAATAGAAACTCTCCAGCGCGTATAGCCGCTGAGATAATTTTGGCACAAATCTTCCCAGCCCGAAAACTCCTTTTGAATTTTGCGGCCCACCTGGCAGGATAAGTCACGCATTTGCTGGCGGTCAATGTAGCCGCACAGGAAAAAGCAGCCGATCAGCTGCATGGCACGGCACCAGTCCCACGCCAAGGAAACATGGTCGGTTCCGTTGTATCCGTTTGGGTCCGTCAGCTGCCGAATCATATCAACGCCTTCCTCGGCGTTGTTAATGCCCCAATCGCGCGACAAAATTTTTGCCATCATGTTCTGGTTGCGCGGAATTTTGGTGTGTCCGGCAATCAGCTTGACATTTCCAATGTAAGCGGCCCAAATCGCGTATGTTGATAAGCACCATTTTTCGGTATCATCGGCGGGCTGCGTTTCTTTTGCGGTTTCGTTGTATTTCTTTTTTAACAGTTCCGGCGGGAACCAGCCGCGTTTGACACCTTCCCGACGAATTACCCATAAAATAAGGGCATAAAAGAGCAGCATCGAAATGCCGAACACCTGCCCAAACGTGTCCGATTCGGTCGTTACCTTTGCAAAATCGCCCTCCATATCCACATAGTAGGAAAAGTCTGTGAAGCTGCGGTCATAGTAAGCCTCGTAGTCCTCTCTTTCCCCTGACGTATGCTTCCACGGAACCCAGCGGCCAATCGGAAGGCGCACAACATACTCATCTTCAAACTCCTGTACGGCGTCTTGATGGATCAGTGCTGCAACGGTTTCGCCGCTGGGCAGCTTGACACGCCAATAGTAGGTTCCATCCAGAGGAATGGTACTGTTCAGCACTGATACTTCAATGGTGAATTGCTCCATCTTTGTCATATCGTCAATCGACTTTGCCACAGGAATCTCGCTTGTCGCCTCGGAACCAATGCTCCCCTGTGAAAGGTCGAGCCTGCTCATTTTCCACTCATACAGCGGACTCTTCAAAACAAAGGCAATGGGCAGCGCAAGAATGAACGCCAGCACCGAAGAAACAAGTATACAAACCGTCATGTTCAGCGAAACTTTTCCCCGCATCATTTGTTCCCCCTCAACCGATTTTTCCGTTTATGTGCCGCTTTGCTGGGCTTCATGTTTGCGGCGCTGCAAATAATTTTCCAAAATAATCACAGCGGCAACAGCGTCGAGCTGTTCTTTGCGCTTTTTGCCAAATGTGCCGTTTTCCGTCAGCACCGCCGAAGCCGACACCGTCGTTCTTCTTTCATCCCACATCACGACGGGAAGCTGCGTTAATTCTTCCAGCTTTTCGCCCATTGCGCGGCACTTCTCCGCGCGGGCGCCTTCTGTTCCGTCCATATTGCGCGGCAAACCGACTACGAGCATTTGCGCCCCTTGCTGCTTTGCTGCGTCGGCAATTTGCCCGGCTGCTTTTAAAAAGTTTTTCTCTTTAATCGTCCCCACGGGGCTGGCCAAAAACTCCGTCGGGTCACAAATAGCCAAACCCGTGCGGGCGTCTCCAAAATCAACAGACATAATTTTCATAAAATTCCGTTCCCTTTCGCTTTTTTCCTTTTCAGTATATCATATACAAACGCTTTTGCAACCAACGGCCACTTTCATTTCCTTCTTTTTGTTGGATAACTTTACCAAAGAGAAGATTTTTCTTAGCAATCAAGAATCGTGTTGTGGCGAGCAAAAAAGGGAGGATGCTTTATGGAAAAAATCAAACGCAGCGAACCGGTTTCTTCTGTTTCTTCTGTTTCCACACAGTCCGTACCTATTGGCCGCGAGCGTCTTTCCGAACGCGCGCTCTCCTATCAAACTACAAGCTGGTTAGAACGCGCGAAGCAATACTTGGCGGATTTGGGCAAGCAGTATGACAGTTTAACCGTGCGCATCGGCAAGTACAGCAACAAAGATGTCTCCGATTTATATTACAGCGCCCGCAACGGCTCTGTTTTATTTGTCAGTGAGGATTTTCTGCACGCAATGGGAAAAAGCCAAGCCTCCTTTGAGCGCGGCATTCAAATTTTAACCGGAGCTGTGCAGGAGTTAACTACGCCGTCTTCGCCCAATGTCAGCGGCATGGGCGTTCTCTTAACCGACAAAGAAAAAACCTCGTTTACCGTTCAGACCCCCACCGTTTCACAGTGGGAGCAGACGCAGCAGGAAAACATGAAAACGCTGTTTGAACGGATGCGGGAAGCGCAAGAGAAAGCAGAAAAAAACAAAGATTTGTACCGCGTGTCAAAGACGAACACTTTGATGAACAGTGCCGTTTCCGTGTACGGCAAACTCAACCGCGCAGGCAGCGTCATGCAGGTGCGCGGCGTGATCTCCAACGCCTATGTCAAGCTGAACCAAGTGCGCCGCGCGATGAACGATGCCGACCAAACCGAAAAAGAGCAGCTCCGGTTTGTTGCCAATCAGCTGCGCGGCGCCATTTCTCGCTCAAAAAAGAAGATTACACAGCTGCAAAAAGAACAGCAGCTGCAAGCGCAGCAGCGCCGTGAGATTGCGCAAAGACAGTTGGAAGAAGCCCAGGAAGCCCGGCGGCTGCTTTCTAAGAAAAAATCGGCTCGCACCGCCCAGGAGCAAGCCTATTTAAAACAAGCAAGCATAGAAGTTTATTTGGAGCAAGACCGCGCACGCCGTGTGGCAGAAGCACGCCACAAAAGCGAAATTTACAGCGCAGCTCCCACCATGGGTACAGGGGTTTCATCGTCTGTTTCCGCTTCCACTGCCGCGCCCAGCGCCCCGTCGGGCGCCATGGTGGTGCAAGCTTCCACTGTCAGCATCAGTTTTGCTTAACCCCCACCGCTTTGTATTGTAAACAGCAAGAAAAAGGCCATCGGAAAGGAAAACCCTTTCCGATGGCCTGAGACTGTCGAAAAACTGCCGCCTGATTCAAAAAGAAGCCAAGTGGCAGGGGGAAAAAGGCTTGGAAAAGGGGGNNAAGCTTTTTCGACAAACTGAGGCCATCGGAAAGGAAAACCCTTTCCGATGGCCTTTTGGCATATGGCAAACAAATGTTTAATCTTCTTGGTGCTCTGGCTGCTGTACCGTCTCCTGCGTCACATCCGGCTCCTCCGGTTCGCTCGGCTTTGCAGGCGCTCCCGCCGGGAGGAAAGTACAAACCACACGGAAGCAGTCGCCTTCCACGCTGACCTTCATATCTCCGCCAAAGTTCTGCATAAAGCTTTCGGCAATGGAAAGCCCCAGCCCGCTGCCTTCTTCGGTACGGGATTTATCACCACGCACAAAACGCTGCACAATTTCCTGGGCACTGAAATTCATTTCATATCCCGCGGTATTCAAAACCGTGAGCGAAACGCTTTGCTGCTCTTTGGACACGGTTAAAAAGATGCGCGTTCCCTGCAAGGAGTAGCGCAGGGCGTTATCGAGCAGGTTTTGCAGCACGCGGTAAATACGAGAGCTGTCCGCCTGTACCCATGCCTCGCTGGGCATGGTCGTTTTAATCGGCATATGAGAAGCTTCAATCCGGTCGGCAAAATCTGCCAGCACCTGATTGACTGCCGTTACCAAGTCCAGCGGCTCCAAATGCAGCTCATCCGAACCGCTGGTCGATTTTGCCAAAGTGAACAAATCCGAAACGGTATCGCTCAGGCGGTCGGCCTTTTTCTGTAAAATTTTTACATAGTCGCCCGCTTCGCCCGAAAGCTCCATTTTATTGAGCAAATCGACATAGCCGATAATCGAGGTCAGCGGAGTTTTTAAGTCGTGCGAAACATTAGTAATTAAATCCAGCTTCATGCGTTCTGCCGCCATGCGCTGTTTGACGTTTTCATTGATGTTTTCACTCAAATGCGCCAGCTGCTCCTCATATACTTTCAAGGGGCTGCGTTCGGGCAGAAACACGTCCACCGACTGATGATCAGCCGTATTTTCAATTTGCCGCAGCAAAATATCCAAATCGCGCATATCACGGTAATGACGATTGAACAAGTAAGCTGTGCCAAAAAAAGCCAGCGCCAGCAAAATGAGAATCATATTGCCGATGTCGTTATAAAACCCCAGAATTCCCAACAGGATAAAGATGCCCCCGCACACAGCGGCCACCCACCAAATCCGGTAGGCACTTTTCACGCAATAGCGTTTGCCGCGGAACAAGAAATTACCGCCTAAAAAGCTGCCGAGCGCCCGAAAAAAAAGGTAGGTTACGCTGCCTTTCCAAAAACACTTTCCTTTGAGCTTTCTGACAAGGCTTAACAGCAGTGCAAAAATACACAGACCGTCTAAGTAGAGCATGGCGTATACAAAGCTCATAAAATTGCCATAAGACGCGAACCGTTCAAACGAGCCAAACACATTTTGCAAAATCAGAGCGGGAACGAAGAAACTCGTAATTATAAGCGCTATGGCGTGAAATTCTGTGGGAATGCGGTCCACCCAAAACAAGCGCAGGGTGCCGTCCGCTTTGCGCCCGGCGTATACCATCAGCGCCAATCCGGAAATTGCAATCAAAACGGCTGCCACGCCGAGGGGTACCAAGCATTCCTCCACCATTTCATTGGTTAACCGTTCGTAATAAGTGGAGCTATTGGAAAAAAGCACTTCCTGCGGGAAGTACATCATTAAATGGGTAATTTCCACCTCGCTGTCATCAAGCACGCTTCGCATGCTGTTTTCCAGGATTTGCTGGTCGCGTATTTGCCATTGATAACCCAAATACTCCAAATTATGCCAGATAAAAGTTCCGTCCCGCAGCTCCACAGTGATGCCGGAGTTCAAGGGGGTCAGCACCCGTGCATTCCAGCTTTCCAGCGTTAATTCCTCTTGCGTTGTTTCCTCAGACGACGCAGTCGGATCCTCTTTCAAAACTTCCTCCTGCACGGCGGACTCGGCAGCCGCCGCAGTATCCTCTGCCGTAGATTCAGCAATCGCGGACTCGGCATTCTGCACATTCTCTGCACCATCCTGAGCATCTGACTGCGCCGCCTGCTTCATAGCAGCAGCGTCTACTGCGGCCGACTGGGCACCCTCAGTCGGCTGTGCCGAAGCATCGTGCTGTTCCAAGAACGTCTTGAGCTGAGAGCCGGTGAACACTTGGCCGTCAAAGACCCACTCATTTTCATAAGTTTTTCCATCCTTGGTTTGGGCATACACAAGGGCGGTATTCACGTATTGCTTCATATCGTTTTCTTGAATGCCCTGTACCACGCTTTGTGCCGCAAACGTCAAGTCACTCTCAAAGCCCTCGCTGGACTGAGAATAATCCTCCATATAAATGCCGCGATTGGCAATTGCCGCCAAATAATCCAGCGCCATCACAGCCGCCCCGAGGAAGATGAGCCACAGTACAGTTTTTACCGCGATATAAATTTTACTTTTTTTGTTCCATCTTGTATCCAAGACCCCACACCACCTTAATATAGTTTGGTTTTTTGGGATTGATTTCAATTTTTTCACGCAAATGGCGGATATGTACCATCACCGTATTTTCCACTCCGCAGCTCGGCTCATTCCAAACATGCTCATAAATCTGGGCGGCAGAATAAACACGGTTTGGGTGCTGCATAAAGAATTCCAGCATACGGTATTCGGTGGGTGTTAACCGCACCACTTCGCCCTCTACCATCACTTCTTTACGCGCCAGATTCATGCAGATACCGCCGTTCACCAGCTGTTCTTCTTTTTTGGAAGAACCGACATCCGCTGCACCAAGGCTGAGGTAACGGCGCAAAAGGGCATTGACGCGCGCCGACAGCTCCATGGGGTTATACGGCTTTGTGAGATAGTCGTCTGCACCGATGCTCAAACCCGCAATTTTGTCTGCGTCCTCCGATTTTGCACTCAGCAGCAGAATGGGCAGATTTTGACGGCGGCGAATGGCCATTGTTGCGGACATGCCGTCCATGTTCGGCATCATAACGTCCAGAATAATCAGGTCGACATGCTCCTCTGTCAGCATTTCCATCGCTTGAAGCCCATCATATGCCTTTAAAATACGATGGCCTTCCATTTCCAAAAGCCGTGCAATCGCCCCGACAATTTCCTTGTCGTCATCCACCACCAAAACCGTTGCCTGATTCATTGAAATCTCTCCTTTGCCTATATGATACCGTACTGATTTTAAAAACCCACTGGGAAAGTCTTTAAGATTTTCTTATGAATTCATTCGCATTTGTAAAAGACCTTTCCCACGCCAAGAACGCTTGTTTTCTGCCGCAAAAAAGCCCCGAACTCACCCCATGAGATCGGGGCGAATATAAAAAACATTTCTCAGCAAAAGAACAACCCCAGCCTGTCGAAAAACGGCTGCTTGATGGAAAAGCAGTTACGCTGCGGGCTGTTCGGACACCGCCAGCGAAGTGCTTTCCACCGTGGGCAGCGAATCGCCCACCATGCTTTCCAATGTGCCTTGCTGCACAGTGTCTTGGCCGCCCTGTGCGGTGGAGGCGCTTTGTGCTGTCTGCACCTTTGCTTGGGATTCTACAATGGCATACAAATAGTAATCCGAGCCATTTTTCTTAAACAGATAATCCTGATATTTCACCGGGTCGGGCTGTGCATTCGGGTCAAACGCACCGCTTTCCTGGAAGGGCGAAACATAACCCACCGTCACGCGCTTTACGCCGCCGGATTCTTTTTTAATTTCCGTCACCTTTGGATAATAGTTGCTGATGGCACTGGTAACCGGCAGCAAATACGCCTGTTTTTCAGGAACATAAGTAAAGGTAATGCCGTGGTCTTCAAACGTTTGATATTCAAACTGAAAATCCGGTCCGTACAACGCCAAAAGCGTCGTTTCAATGTCCAGTGTGGGCAAATACATTGCGCCGTTTTCATCGCGCTCATAATCATCGCGCGTAGAGTCCACCGAAGCGCCGATTGCCGCGTGGAGCAGCGTGTTAACGTTGGCTTCCTCCAGAGAATCAAAGGGCAGAGGGTCCAATGCGACAAGCGTTTTTAACCGATCTTCAAACATTTGTTTCTCCTCGGTGTCATCCAGCAGCGTTGCAGCCAAGTCAATACCTGAACCGACAATGCTGAACAGGCCCACCGCAACCAAAAAGCAAACCAGCGCCCCCAGCAGCTGACGTCCTCGGCGTCGGCGGCGCAAAGCCTGCATTTCTTGCAATTCCTCTTTACTGGGCATAATTGTCACTCTCCTTTTTTGAATTGATAAAACTACCCAAAAAACGTACAGGCTCAGCGCACTTGTCCGTTTCCGTAAATGCGGTACTGATAGCTCGTCAGTTCGCACAGCCCCATCGGGCCGCGTGCGCCGAGCTTCTGCGTGGAAATGCCCATTTCGCATCCCAGCCCAAACTCGCCGCCATCGGTAAAGCGCGTAGAGGCATTTACATAAACCGCAGCGCTGTCTACGCCGTCCATAAATTGCTGCGCCGTTTCTTCGCTGCGCGTCACAATTGCCTCGCTGTGGCCGGTAGAATGTGCGCGGATGTGCGCGATGGCCTCGCGGCAGTCGTCCACTACTTTTACCGCTAAGATGTAATCCAAAAACTCGGTGTCAAAGTCGCTTTCCCCGGCGATCTTTCCCTCAATCATCTGCGCCGCGCGCGGACAAAGCCGAAGCTCGGTATGCTTTTGCTGCATCCGCTGCTGCAGCATAGGCAAAAATTCTTTGGCACACGCCGCGTGTACCAGACATACCTCGGCTGCATTGCATACAGAGGGGCGGCTGGTTTTCGCGTTATCCACAATCTCCAGCGCCATAGCAAGGTCGGCTTCGCTATCCACATAAATATGGCAAATTCCTGTGCCAGTTTCAATGCACGGAACTTTCGCCTGTTCGACACAAGCCTGAATCAAGCCCTTTCCGCCGCGCGGAATCAGCAAATCTACTTTGCCGCGCGCCTGCATCAGTGCCAGCGCACCCTCGCGCCCTGTATCTTCCACCAATTGCACCAGCTCACAGGGCTGACCTGCGCAGCGCAGACCGTCGTGCAGCGCCTGCACCACCGCACGGTTGGTGGCAAGGGCTTCTCTGCCGCCGCGAAGCACACAGACATTTCCGCTCTTTAAGCATAAGCCGGCCGCATCACTTGTCACATTGGGGCGGCTTTCGTAAATGACGGCAATCACCCCCATGGGAACACGCACACGCCGAATCATAAGGCCGTTTGGCCGTTCCACACTCGAAAGCTCTGCCCCAATGGGGTCTTGCAGAGCAATCAGCGCACGCAGCCCCTGTGCCATCGCCTGAATACGCGCAGGGTTCAGCATGAGCCGGTCGAGCATGGTTTCGCTGATATGGCCGCGCGCGGCTTGCAGGTCGCAGCGATTGGCCGCCAAAATTTCCTTGGTGCGGCGCTCCAGCGCTTGCGCCATCGCGTCTAAAATTTCATTTTTTTGCTGTGAGGTTAAGGTTAAAGCGTGCGTTTTCAAGCTTTGTGCACGCTCCAGTAAGGCCATTACTTCCAACTGTCATGCCTCCCTTTTTGCCAAAAAGCGCGTTCCAACCGTATTTCCCTCCACAATGTCATACAGCACGCGCGGGTCGCTGCCGTTGGCAATGACCATATCGGCACCGTTTTCCAGCGCAATCTTGGCCGCCGAAAGCTTCGTTGCCATACCGCCGGTTCCAAAGCTGGTTCCCGCACCGGCTCCAAGGGCCATAATCTCGGGGGTCAGCTCAGTAACACATTCGATAAAAGCGGCGTCGGCACAAGTGCGCGGGTCGGCGGTATAAAGGCCGTCAATATCCGACAGCAAAACAAGCAAATCGGCCCCCACGCTGGATGCCACCACCGCGGACAACGTGTCGTTGTCGCCCACTTTAATCTCGTCGGTGGCCACAGTGTCGTTTTCATTGATGATCGGCAAAGCCCCCAGCTCCAACAGACGGGTCAGCGTGCGCTGAACATGAACGGCGCGCGCTTCGTCCCCAATGTCCTGTGCCGTCACCAAAATTTGTGCCACAGTATGATGATACTCGGAAAAAAGCTTGTCGTAAACATACATCAGCTCACATTGCCCCACAGCCGCAGCCGCTTGCTTTGTGGCCATATCCTGCGGCCTTTGCGCCAAACGTAGCTTGCCTACGCCCATTCCAATGGCGCCGGAGGAAATGAGCAAAAGCTCATGGCCGGCGTTTTTTAAATCGGCCAATGTTTTGCATAAAAGTTCCACACGCCGGATATTCAGCTGGCCTGTGGGGTGGGTCAGCGTGGACGTTCCCACCTTGACCGCAATACGCATAAGGGTACCTCCTGTCAGCCATCTTTTGGTTGTTGGCACGTCGGAATCTTTGCCGCCGCAGCCAATTGTTTCATATGTTGTCCAGTATAGCATATTTTTATCTAAAAGGCAAAGCAGAGATGTAAGGAAGCTTTTTATAAAGCATCCTTACAGTTTATCGAAAAAGCTTGGCTTTTTCACAAACTAAAGCCCTGTTTCAAATGGAAAAGCAGGCTCCGCTCCCTTTTGTAATCCTTTTTTCCCTTGCAGCCTGACTTCTTTTTGCATCAAGCAGCAATTTCCAACGATTTCCTTCCTATCTTTGAGTGCAATGTCATCTTGTTCAAAATTCAAAAATGCAAAAATAATCTCACTTCTTGGCTATCATCTTTTCTGATTTTCTGTTATAATATAGAGGTAATGGATAAATGCCGCTTTTTATCGACAACAGCATCTGTCAATGTCTGCCAAAATACAGCAAGGGCGCTGCCCGGTGCAGCTTTTTGCGGTGCTTTGGCAGCGGCTGTGCGTCCACTGTTACATCTTTTTCAGGGTGTGCCGTCCTTGGGCAGCCCTGTTTAAAGTTTCCGTGTCACTTTATTGTTACACCTTTGTGAAAGCTGGGCGGGTTTGTTTCCTTTTTGAAAAAGAGGGTTTCTTATATCTTGAAACATACACGCGCTGCTTTCCCGGCTGGTTCGTTGCGGTTATGAAAAATGGAGGAATGTTTATGTTAAAAAACCTATCGCTGAAGAAAAAGCTTTTTGTACTTGTCGCTATTGCGCTTGCTTTGTTTCTTGTAGCGAACGTCGTGTCGTTTGCATTTGTCAATCAAGTGCAGACCGTCAATAGCGAGCTGAGCAGATTATGGCTGCCCGGCATGGCACAGGCACAGGAAATTAAAGGCCATGTGGCTGATTTGCGCGTACAGGAATTGGAATATATCATAGCGGATCAATCGGAACAGAGCAAGCTCTCGCAGGGCATGCAAACCACGACTTCCGAGATTGAAGAACATTTGGACGAATATTCCACCAGCATTGCCAATGAGGACGACCAAAAGCTGTATGAGGAACTTTTGTCCACTTGGCAAACCTATCAGCAAACGCATGACACCAGCGTTGCTTATGTGGAGTCCAACAAAAAGACACAGGCTGAGCAGCTGCTGAAAACAACCGGCCAAGAGCAGTACTCTGCGCTTCTATCGAAGGCAGATGAAATTGTTGACTTTAACCAGAGCTCAATTGAGTCCATTTCCGTCACTGTTTCCAGAAGCTGCATGTTGTCCTCGCTTTCTCTCTTGCTGGGAATTGCCATTTGTGCATTCATCACTATCCCGCTTTCCATCGCCATTGTTCGCTCGATTGTCCTGCCGCTGCAGGAGCTGGAGAACGCGATGGCGGGCATTTCTCACGGCAAGCTGGATACTGAGATCAACTATAAGGGTGAGGACGAAATCGGTCGTCTGTCTCACAGCGTTCGCCATACCATGCAGCGTTTGAACACGATGCTCAGCGACCTTGGCTACTTAATGGGTGAACTCGCCAACGGCAATTTTGACTGCCACACCACTTGCGAAGACGCCTATGTTGGACAGTATCGTCCTTTGCTGGCCGATTTGCGCAAAACACGCATTCAGCTGAGTGAAACATTGGCCAAAATTAACACCAGCTCCGACCAAGTATCCGTGGGCGCCGATCAAGTGGCGGGCGGCTCGCAAGCTTATTCTCAGGGCGCTGCCGAGCAAGCAAGCTCTGTACAGCAGCTGGCTGCTATGGTAAACGATATTTCCGGACAAATTACCCAAAACGCGAAAAGCGCCGAAGAAGCCAGCGCACAAGTCAATGAAGTGGGTCAGAGCATTACCATGAGCAATGAAAAAATGACTCACTTGCTGGAGGCTATGAGCGATATTGAGCACAGCTCTACGGAAATCAGCAAAATCATCAAGACGATTGAGGACATCGCCTTCCAGACCAATATTTTGGCACTGAATGCAGCAGTTGAGGCTGCCCGTGCCGGCGTTGCAGGCAAAGGCTTTGCCGTTGTCGCCGACGAGGTACGCAACCTTGCCAGCAAATCGGCAGAAGCCAGCAAGAATACGGCACGCTTGATTGAAACCTCGATGGAGGCCGTCAAGCGCGGCAGTGCTTTGGCACAGGATACAGCTGCCGCCTTGACGGAAACCGTTGATTCCACACAAAAAGTTGTGGCCGGTATCGCCGATATTTCTCAGGCTTCGGCTGCACAGGCAGATTCCGTGAACCAGATTACCGTTGGTATCGACCAGATTTCCAGCGTCATTCAAACCAATAGCGCTACCGCAGAACAAAGCGCAGCGGCCAGCGAAGAAATGGCCAGCCAGGCGCAAATGCTCAAACGCCTTTGCGGCGAGTTCTCTTTGGCCAGCGAAGTGGTTGAAGCCATGTAAGCATAACAAAAGCCGCTGTCTTTCTGACGGCGGCTGAGACTGTCGAAAAACTGCCGCCTGATTCAGAAAGANNTTGGAAAAGGGGGCTGAGCCCTCTTTTCCATTTTAGATAAGGCTTCGGTTTGTGAAAAAGCGAAGCTTTTTCGACAAACTGAGCCGCTGTCTTTCTGACGGCGGCTTTTACTTCATCATTTCTTTTGCGTAAATAAAAATCAGCACTGTTAGACATCATACAACAGATTGGAGGAAGTTTTGCATGAAATACTTCTTTTTGGTAGTTGATTACATCATACCTGTTTTCATGATTATCTCCTATCCGTGGTGGAAAAAAATAGCGAATGGTGATATTAGCAATATCTCGGGTATGAGAACTTCTTTGTCGATGAAAAACAAGGAAAACTGGAAAAAAGCCAATCTATTGTGCGGCAAATACTATTTGAGGGTAGGCGTTGTTTTATTTCTTTTCGTTACCTTGCTAAGAGCGATTCCAATCGCTCCCATGGAGTGGAATTCTTGCATCATTGCATTGATTGGCATCGTGAGCCTGCTTGCAGTCACTCTATTTGTCAATAAAAAATTGAAGGCAGATTAACATCAGCAGGGTGCCGGGGCGCCATAAATATTCTGACGACTCGGTATTCCCTTCTCATAATTTGTCATGCAGGAAATACGCGCTCAAGGCTTGCTTTCTCAAACATGGCACATGATACAGTGATCACAGAACAGATATTGATAAACACAAAAAAGCCGGAGCAAAGATAACTTTGCTCCAGCTTGGTGCCGATGGTGGGGGTCGAACCCACACGCGGTTGCCCGCAACGGATTTTGAGTCCGTCTCGTCTGCCAATTCCAACACATCGGCAATTCATATTGCCTTTGTATTATATAACACTTTTCAAAGAATGTCAACACTTTTTTGAATTTTTTTAAAAATGAAATCGGCGGCGAAATTCATTTTTGATATTGCGGTCGCCAAAGGCCGCCAGCATAGCCAAATTCACACCCGCCAGCAAAGCCGGAATAAACGCTGCCCAAAGCTGATTGGCCACACCAATCAAATAGAGAATCGGCGGCACAAACCCCAGCAGCGCCAGCAACGCTTGATACATCACATAGCGCGCCCAGTTGGTGCGGTTGGCCACAATAATCACTGTCACGCCGACAATGCCCGCCGAAAAGACAATCGGCAGTGCAAAGCTGACCGACCAGCCCCGCCAGCCGGTTTCCCAATCGAGGAGTACCAGCAAAAAAGAAGCACACGCAACCTGCACCAGCACTTTTCCCCCAAGATTTCCTCCTTTGCGGAAAATATGGGGAATGGCTGCCCACACATAGATCAGCCCTGTAAAAACAAAGATAAACCACCAGAAGTGCGGTGTAAACAGCAAATTGGCTGTAACAGACACCAAAGCGATTAAAACGGAAAAAAACAGCAGCATTCGCCTTAAAAAATAGTAGCGTTTTCGTTTTTCCACAAATTCCGGGTAGGCCGGCGCTGTTTCTTTTCCATCTTCCTCAAGAGGGCCGCCGCACAGCGGACACACGGCTGCCGGAGTGACAATATCCACCTGACAAGCTTTACAGCGCATTACACTTCCCCCTCTGCACATTCCACCTGAACGCAAATTCCCTCTGCCGCCAATCGACGCGCCAAGTTTCGGGCCAAATCATTGCCTAACAGCTCACTGCACACGGTCAAGGCCACCGTATTTTGATACGCCACTGCCGAACACTTGAGCGGCTCTTGCCTCGTGCTGGAAAGCAAAAAACGAAACCCTTCAAAATACGGTTCAAACAGGGGCTCTACTTTGGTTGGCCCTAGATTGGAAAGCGTCAGCGTGCTTGCATGATTGGAAGCCTCATAGATCACGCGCAGGACGCCGTTTTTCACGACCAGCGGAATCATTCGCGTCCAAAGGCTCAAGGCACTTTTAGCGGTGTAGGCCAACTTTTTTTCAAACATTTCCTTTGTGCATTTTTCCCGGAATTGTTCCTGCACCTGTTGGAGCACGTCGGAAAAGTCCGGTTTTGTTCCCGAAAAACGATAACGCACCGAAAAGCCGGAAAAGAAATTGCTGGAAGTATCGGTTTCAAAAATTCTGCGCAAGTCCACCGGCACAAACACGCTCACCGGGCGCTTGCTTCCGCTGACCGGCATATATTCCTCATATACCGCCATCAGCAGCGCCGCCGTGAGGTATTCGCTCACCGATACCTCCAATTGATGGCACAGCGCCTTGATGCTGTCTACCGGAAACAGCAAGGTGCTGACGCCTAAGTCAAAAGACAAGCGCGGCTCTCCCCGCACACAAAACGCACGCGGCTCTTTAAAGCTTTGCTTCTGTGCTTTGGGGGTATAATTTTTCAGATATCCGTCGGACACATTTTTTCCCTGCTCAATGCCATAGGGAACTTCTCGTGTCTGAGGCGAAAACGCAGCCGCATCATACAATTGGCAATAGCGGTAGCAAATCGCTTTCAAAAAGCGCATTGCCCCTGTGCCGTCCGTCAGCACATGAAAGGTTTCCAAGCTGATGCGGTTGCGAAAATAAAGTACACGGAATAAATAGCGCCCTGTTTCGAGCGGGTCAATATACCGGCACGGCGCGTGGGTTTCCGGCGCAATCTGCACGGGAGCGTCATTTTGTTCCAAATAGCTCCAAAACAGACCATGGCGCAGCCGCACGCCAAATGCCGCAAAGGCAGGCAGCGTTTGCTCCAGCGCTTGCTGAAGATACTCGGGCACAACTTCATCCCGCATTACAGCCGTCATCCGAAAGACATTTGCGGTTCTTCTTCCGGCAATCACCGGGAATAAATTGGCCGTATTATCCAGCTTATGCCACGCTTTTTGCTGTGCCATACGCCAAAAACCTCCCTTCGTCTTTCGGCATTTTATTCAAACAAAGACAAATCAATGCTTTGTGCAATGGCAAGGCCGCCTTGCTTATTCGGGTGCAAGCCATCCGGCAGGAAAAATTCTTTTTTCATACCTGCACCGGAAGGGTCCGCCACGGCCGATTCAAAGTCTAAAATAGCATCAAAAACACCGCTATCCTCCATCCACTGGTTTAAATAACGGCGGATTCGTTCACGCATAGAAGTATAAACCGCGTTGAGCTCACGCGGCAGCATCAGTGCTCCATATACCTTTACACCGCGCTCTCGAAGCTTCTGCCCCAATTCTTTCACCGCTGCTTCGTATTCGCTGGGGATGAGCAGCTCCTCCATGGGCGTTCCGTCTTTTCCGGGCAGCCCCAAGTCGTTTGTTCCCAATCCAAAAATGACATGCGTCAAACCTTGCAGCGGAAGCACATCATAAGAAAAACGCTCGGCTCCGGCAATGCCGTAAATTCCTTTTACCGATGACGGGGAATCGTGCAGCAGGCGATTTCCGCCAATCCCCAAGTTGCACACCGCAATCTCTCCGGGATATTTTTCATACAATGCCTGCGTAAATGGCGTTACCCATGCCCCCTGCTGCATAATGGAATCGCCAAAGGTGGCCACAATCCGAGGCGCAGGCGTCTGCTCATCCTGTTCCAACACCACGGCGGAAAGCGTGGTCACTGCGTTCGTCATATCCCATGTAAGAACGGTTTTGGATAAATTGCTCAGCAGCTTTGCTTTGGGCATTTCAGGCGTGGTGGTATAGTCGCCGCGCGTACTTCTCACGGCAAAGGTTCCCACAAAATTCCCGCTGGTCGGCTTCTCCGAAGAAGGGTAGTATAGGCTGACCGCAATCGTTTGGCCGGGAGCCGCAGCAAAAGGAATCCGATCGGAAAACACGTCGCGTTCCGGTACAATTGCAAAGCTGGTATCACCGCCCACAGTGAGCGTACAAATGCTTTCGGGAATCAAATTTCCCGCTTCATCGGCCAGCGCCACGCTTGCATGTTCAATCCAAACCGGGCGCTTGGAAAAATAATTGCTGAACTTGGCATAAAGCGCTTGCCCATATAAATTATTCGGAATCAAAATGCGTACCGTTCGTCCCGCATTGCTGAACGGCTGCGCAGAGATGTCCGTGTGCGCAACCGCAAAGGTGCATACATGACGAGCCATAAGCATTCCTCCTGTTATCCTATCAAAAATCCGGTGCAAAAATGCACGAATTTTTATTTTTCTGTGCTCTGTGACATCATTATAGTACATTCTTTCCGGTACTGCAACTACGCCTCCTCTCAAACACTTTGCGCCATATTTTCATTTTATTATCATTCGCACAAAATTTCACACTGAAAATACTGTTCTTGAAAGTGCGTTTGCCTTTCAATTTCCTGTTTGGAAAAGGTAACGCCGGGCGGGGCGACGACCCATTTTTCTTCTGCATCGTCCAGCCGTTTTATAATCGCAATCACACATCCTGTAAACTCTTTCGCAGGAGCATCCACACCCATCAAGTAGGCGTCCTGCCACTCGCCATCCGGCGCCATCACACCTTCCACAAAGCCATAATTCAGCGGATAAATCAGATCTTGATATACCGGGTGGACGCTGCCCTTTGGCCTGTCCACCGTTACCGTGACTATCTTTCCTATCATGCTGTCTCCTTTGTGTCTCGCAATAAACAAGTATCCCCCGGCACAGCCGGGGGATACGAACAAAAAGCTGAGGCCGCACGCTGTTTTGCGCACGGCCTCTTTGAAAATTCTTAGTTGAGGATAGCCTTCTCGGTCTCGGGATCGAACAGGTGCAGCTTCTTGGTGTTGATAGCCACCTTGACATCGCTGCCGTTCTTTGCCGTGCTGGTCGGGTTGACGCGAGCGGTCATCTTGTAGCCCTTGTAGGTCAGGTACAGATAGATCTCGCTGCCCATCAGCTCGGACACTTCAACGTTTGCAGTGATCTGAGAATCTTTGTGACGATCCAGGAACTCCTCGTCGTCCTTGATGTCCTCAGGACGGATACCGGCTTTGATTGCCTTGCCGACATAAACATCCAGCTCGGAGTTTGCCTTGCTGGGGTCGATCAGCAGCTTGTCGCCGCCGAGGTCAACATAGTAGTTGCCGCCCTCTTTTGTCAGAGTAGCATCCAGGAAGTTCATTTGCGGGCTGCCGATGAAGCCGGCAACGAACATGTTGCAGGGATAATCGTACAGGTTTTGCGGAGTGTCAACCTGCTGCACGATACCGTCTTTCATAACCACGATGCGGTCGCCCATGGTCATAGCCTCGGTCTGGTCGTGGGTAACGTAGATGAAGGTGGTGCCCAGTTTCTGGTGCAGCTTGATGATCTCGGTGCGCATTGCGGTACGCAGCTTTGCGTCCAAGTTGGACAGAGGCTCGTCGAGCAAGAATACAGCCGGGTTACGAACCATAGCACGGCCCAAAGCAACACGCTGACGCTGACCACCGGACAAAGCCTTCGGCTTACGATCCAGCAAGTGCTCGATGTCGAGAACGCGAGCAGCCTCACGCACACGCTTGTCGATTTCGTCCTTCGGAGTTTTGCGCAGCTCCAAACCGAACGCCATGTTCTTGTACACGGTCATGTGGGGATACAGAGCGTAGTTCTGGAACACCATCGCGATGTCGCGATCCTTCGGGGGAACGTCGTTTACCAGACGGTCGCCGATGTACAGCTCACCTTTGCTGATCTCCTCCAAACCAGCGATCATACGCAGGGTGGTGGATTTACCGCAGCCGGAAGGACCGACCAAGATGATAAACTCTTTATCTTCGATTTCCAGGTTGAAATCGGTAACGGCGGTCACGTCGCCGGAGTAGATCTTATAGATGTGACGCAGGCTGATACTTGCCATTGGAAAAACCCTCCATTTAATACTTTATTGACGCCTTGACTGGCGTTTTTTGCTTTAATATAATATTAACAGGTTCTTTTCCATTTGAAAATAGTAAAATATTGATATTGAGGTGTGTTTTTTTGCTGTTTCAAAAACAAGTCCTGTGCGACGCGGCTTACCTGCTGGAAATCAGTGAGCAGGACGGTGTTACCACAACGCCGCCGGCCGATTTTTCCGTCGCGTTAATTTCCAGCGGGCGGTGCGCCGTTTTATATGAAATTCACGGCGAGGCACACGTTGCACCGCTGTGCGCCGGGGAGCTGCTGGTGTTTGCCGCGCCTGTCACCATCACACCGTCCTCCCATTGTCATATTTTGTGTGCCGGTTTAAGCGGCCTATGCGCCAAGCAAGCCGCCGCGGAGCTGTCGGAGCCTTTGCGGTCTGACGGCGGCTCCTGCCCGTTGACAGCCCAGCTGCTTGCTTCTCTTGCACAAGCTGTGCGCAGTGACGCGGGAGTAACCCGTGTTTGCGAAAGTTCGTTTCGTTTGCTGTTGTCCTTGGCACGCGCCGACGAAACCCCGGAATCTTCCGCTTTGCCGCCGCTGGTGACACAAGCCGTTTTCATTATGCGGCAAGACTTTGCGTCTTTGTACGGCATTGACGACCTCAGCGCACGGCTTGGCGTGAGCAAAAGCCATTTGGTTCGTATCTTTCACGATGCAATGGGAGTTCCTCCCGGCCAATACTTAAATCATATTCGTTTGGAAGCCGCCAAGGCGCTCTTGGCTCACCGCAATGATTCTTTAGAAATGGTTTCTCATTTATGCGGATTTTCCGGGGCAAATTATTTTTGCAAAGTCTTTAAAAAACACACAGGCATGACCCCTGCCGCCTTTCGCGCCGCCAACACCGGAAAAGAGATTTTGCCGGAAACACTGGCACTTCTGGAAGACATGATGTACACTTGACCGCTTTACCATTGGCATATTTTTTCTGCCGCTTGTGAAAACAGGCCGGAAGAAGCGCTGCTTCTTCCGGCCTGTTTTCATTTGATTCTGTTGATTTTCCAGCGTTACGGCACATAGACGTACACTTCTTTTACGCCGTTTGCCGCGCTTTCCTCGTATGTTTCATAGAATAAGTCTACCTGCATTCGGTTGCTGTGGATAAACCCGCCCGTATCGGTGGCAATCGCCCAGCCGTAGACAAATTTTCCATCGGTTGAAACAATGTAAACCTTCGTACCGTAGGGAATCAGCGTGGGGTCAACCGCAAAGGTTCCGTAGTACAGCCCCAAGCCCGACGCACCTTTCCCGCGCGGCGAATAATAGCCTGTTGCCTTCATGGTATAGACCGTTGAATATTCCGACGGCACATGCTCGCTGTTCACCGTAATTCCTTCGGGCGCCTCCAACGGGCTGACGATGTTATTGTACACTTTAGCGTATACCTGCGGGGTAGGCTCCACCGTAATTTCAGTGTTTACCACTTCGCTCTTTTCATAAACACCGTCCACATAGCGGTCACGAATGGTAACAAGCTGCTCTCCGTCCGCCCCTTCGCTGCGCAAAATATCATGCTCATAGCGTGAGGTTTCCGGGTCGCCTTCCACGACATATTCTGTTTCAAAAGGAACGGGCTCCGTTTGCGTGCGTTCTTCATAGGTGACACGATGCACGACAATCTCCTGCATTCCTTCCTGGACTAAACTATCCAAAGAAGGCTCGGTATAATCATCCCCGGAAAGCACCACGCCGGCCTTTTCCAGCGCCTGTGCCACTGTTCCGTGAGACATTTTAATGCCGCCATCTGCACCGTCGGCCTCAATTGATACATTAAAGGCACGCAGAATATTCAGCTGCACGCCACCATCGCTGCGCGCCGCCAGCACCGCGGCATCATGCTGCCCCAAAGTGCAGTCCGCAGCCTCCAGCAAAACGGCTTCATCCGAAGTTCCCGCATAAACATGCTGCACCTGCTGAGAATCTGTATCCGTTACGGTGACAATGCGAAACTTTTTGTCCATCACAAAAAATGCCGCACTCACACTGACGGCACAGCACAGCAGAGCGGCTAAACGCGGTAATCCACGCCGCAGTGCGCGCACAAGGTGTTCTTTGCGTTTTGTCATTCCACTCGCCTTTCCGTTATCAATGAAAAACCCTATGGTTTCCCGTGGCATTTGTTTCATTTCAAAAAACACTCATAGGGTTATTTTATCAAACTAACTATGGGCAAGTCAAGTTTTCCGCCTTTTCTCCCATTTTTTTCACATTTTCACGGATATCGAGCTTTTTTCTTTTTAAAAACAGCAATAGGCACAGCAGATACCCAACCGCATGCATCACCGCTAAAAGCAGCCATACCTGCATCAGCTCTATTTTCAGCAAAAGCACTCCGCACAACGCCTGGGAAATCATCCCGCCGAAGCGGAGCGCAAGGCTTTGTATACTCATTACCGTTCCGCGCTGTTCATTAGGCACCACCTGATGCAGCAGAACACCCTCAACGGTATCCTGTCCACCCATAATCAAGTAATACAGCACATAAAAAGCGGCAAACACCCACGACTTCAGCAAAAAGGCCATACACACCATAACCGCAATCATGGTAAAACGATAAACTGCGTATACCGCAACCTTACCTGCTGTGCTGTGAACACGCTCTAAAATCGCCACTGCGCCAATCCCCGACACCGCCAGCATTCCCATACTAAAAAAAGAACATATAGAAAGCATCCACGCCAGCTGTTCCAGCTGAGAAAGCGCCTGCAAGCGCGGCTGCCAGTACAGCTCAACACCCACGGTAGAAAAGCCCATAACCACCGCCGCACTCGCGATAAGAAACAGCAGCGGTGTTTGCCGAGTTAGGTGAATCGCCTGCCTCAGCTGCGTGTAAATTTGTGTTACCGACCCAAAGAACGAACCGCTTTTTTCTGTTTGTTTACGAGGAACCTCCCTCACCGCTTTGCATGCCACAAGCAGCATGATTGAAAAAATAGAAGCCGAAACCAGCAAGTGCAAAGTATAGGGGGTCGTTTCCTTCCACACTCTGGGCAGTGCCCCGCTTACCAGTGCACCAACAGCAAAACCAAGATAAGTAAAAAGCGTACTCCACATTCCCGCACGCGCAATACGCTCTTTGCCCGAGCAAGCAATCCATTCTTCGACATAAAGTGCATCTAATGTACCTGAACGGAGCGCCACGCCGATTCCGTTTATCACTGCCCCCATTGCAATGAGCGGCACCGTACCGATAAAACATGCAGCTAACCACATCAAACTGCACAGCACAGACAAAATCCATAAACGCTTCCTTCCCCACAAGTCACTCATGACACCACTGGGAACTTCCAATATTGTCGTTCCGGCAAATCCCAGCATCATCACAAAAGCGATATCAGAAAGCGAAAGGGCTCGCGCAGCAAGCATCAGCGTGCTGACGCACAGAACCACCTCATTGCCTACACCAAGCAAAAAAAGACGATCCAATATCCCATCCAACGTTTCATGTGTCCCCCTCCTTCGCATCCTTTTCGCTGCACTCAACCGGAAAGTGGAAGAAACAATATTCGTACCTGTTCACATCGCCCTTCGGCTGGGTGCGGCTTTCAAAAAAGCGCACCACCATTTGCGTGAATTCCTCCATTTCCTCTTTCGTGCAATAGCAAATGCCGCCGCTGAAATGCGGGCTTTTCTGCGCCGAAGCCTCGGGCAAAGGACTTGACTGGAACGTATGCTCCACCGCCTGCAAAAAACGCTGTGACTTTGCGGAGATTTCATGGTTCAAAAACGCCGTTCGCTCGCCCGGCGTTAAACTCATTCCTTTGGGTGTGATATGCACCGAGGCATGGGTCGCCTCATAAATTTTCGCCTCAAACCCATGGATTTTTTCGGTTCTGGCTTCTTTCACCAAAGCAATCTCCTGCAAAGCACGCAGATGGTGGCCTGCACTCGACGGTGCAATCTTCAGCGCATCGGCCACTTTTTTCGCGCTCATTCCCTGCGGGGTTCGTTCCAGCAAATCTAAAATACGCTGACGCAGAGGGTGCATGTAAACGCGCATCTCCTTTTCTGTTTCCAGCTCCACCCAAAGCGCTTGTTCGTGCTGTTCTACTTTCATTCCATCCGCCTCACCATCATAACAACTTTTGTTATGATTAAAGTATAACATAACACAAATTGTTATGTCAAGTTTTTTCGTTTGCTTCTGGCACAGGCGTTTCAACTATGATATAATAAGGAGTAATAAGCGTTTCTTCACACTTTGTTCGGATGAAGAAGGCCGCAATTTTCGGCAAAAGTGCATTTGCCTTTTTGCCCTATTCCAATTACAGGAGGAAGCCTTTTGGACGCAAAGCATATTCGCAATTTTTGTATTATTGCACATATTGACCACGGAAAATCCACCTTGGCCGACCGCATTTTGGAAAGCACCAAAGCAGTGGATGCCCGTCAGATGGAGGCCCAGCTGTTAGATGATATGGAGCTGGAGCGCGAGCGCGGCATTACCATTAAAGCGCGCGCTGTGACCATGCAGTACACCGCTAAAAACGGCGAGCAGTATGAATTTAACTTGATCGACACGCCGGGTCACGTTGACTTTGGCTATGAGGTGTCGCGCAGCCTTGCCGCCTGTGAAGGCGCTATTTTGGTGGTTGACGCCAGCCAAGGCGTTGAAGCGCAGACATTGGCCAACACTTACATGGCTTTGGAGCACGACTTGGAGCTTGTACCCATCTTGAATAAAATTGACTTGCCCAGCGCTGAACCTGACCGCATTGCCCATGAAGTAGAAGATGTGATTGGTCTGCCTTGCTTGGACGCCCCCCGCGTTTCGGCAAAAATGGGCATCGGCATCGAGGACGTGCTGGAGCGCGTTGTCAGCGATATTCCTGCGCCCAAAGGCGACGAAAGCGCACCGCTCAAGGCGCTCGTGTTTGACGCGGTGTATGACAGCTATAAGGGCGTTATTGTTTATCTGCGTGTGTTTGACGGCAGCATGAAGGTGGGCGACACCGTAAAGATGATGGCTACCGGCGCAGAGTTCCAGCTGGTAGAAGTAGGCCACATGGGTGCCACGGCTCTTGCCCCGTGCGGTGAATTGAAAGCCGGTGATGTCGGCTACTTTACCGCCTCCATCAAAACGCTGGAGCAAACCCGTGTGGGCGATACCGTCACCTTAAAAAGCCATCCCTGTGAGGAAGCCTTGCCCGGTTACCGCAAGGTGACGCCGATGGTGTTCTGCGGCATTTATCCCGCCGACGGTGCCAAATACCAAGACTTAAAAGACGCTTTGGAAAAGCTTCAGCTCAACGACGCCTCTCTGAGCTATGACCCTGAAACTTCGGTTGCACTGGGCTTTGGCTTCCGCTGCGGCTTCTTGGGGCTGCTGCACCTCGAAATTATCAGCGAGCGCTTAGAGCGTGAATTTGATTTAGACATCATCACCACAGCCCCCAGCGTAGAATACCGCATCACACTGACCGACGGCACCGTGCAGATGATTGAAAACCCGACCAACTATCCCGACCCCGCCAAAATTGCCAAGGCAGAGGAGCCGTTTGTGGATGCCCACATCTATACGCCGTCCGAGTACGTCGGCAGCTTGATGGATTTGTGCCAAAGCCGCCGCGGCGTGATGCGTGACATGAAGTATCTCGACGAAACCCGCGTGGATTTGCACTATGAATTGCCTTTGGGCGAAATCGTGTATGATTTCTTTGACGCAATCAAGTCTCGCAGCCGCGGCTACGCCAGCTATGACTACGAAATGAAAGGCTTTGTGGAATCGAAGCTGGTCAAACTGGATATTTTATTAAACGGCGATATGGTAGACGCACTTTCCATGATTGTTCATGCCGACACGGCCTATGCAAAAGGCCGCCGCTTGGCAGAGCGCTTGAAAGAAAATATTCCTCGCCAAATGTTTGAAATTCCGATTCAGGCGGCCATCGGCGGAAAGGTGATTGCGCGTGAAACCGTAAAGGCCATGCGAAAAGACGTTTTGGCCAAGTGTTACGGCGGCGATATTACCCGAAAGAAAAAGCTGCTGGAAAAGCAAAAGGAAGGCAAACGCAAAATGCGCCAGCTAGGCACCGTAAGCGTTCCGAGCGAAGCATTTACCGCTGTTCTGAAATTGGACGAATAAATTTTAAAACCCGCACAGCACTTCTCCGAAAGAAGCCCTGTGCGGGTTTTCTTTTGCACTCTTGATTGTTTAGCGACTTTCCGAACAACCGAATTTTCAACCTGCTTTTTCCAAAAACCGTGCATTTTTTGTTTTCAAAAACGCCCTAGGCGCTGCTGCAAGGTTTGTATGAAAGATTGAATTCTTTCGGGCGGCATCACTTCCCGTGATAGGCAAAACCACCGGTCTACGCCGGGAATATTGCCGCACGGTTTGCCGTAGATGACTGCCACCACACGGGGCTTTCTTCTTTTGGCGTGCCGCTCGCTGAGAATCGCAGACATTTGCTGCATCTTTTCCCAACTTCCAAACAAATATAGATACCCCACATTGTCGTTCATCCATTCCGATAAATCTAATACCGGAAGGCTTTCGCCCGTACAATCTAAAACATGACATTTCTTTTTCAAGTTATCCCTCCTTATCCTCCATTTTAAGGGAAAAGCCCTTAAAAATCAATAAGGGTTTTTCCCTTAATGCATACTGAAAAAGAGGTGATTCCAATGAAACTGCGTATTCGAGATTTACGGGAAGACCGCGATTTGTCCCAGCGGGTCATTGCCGAATATCTGCACATTCACCAAACAACCTACTCTGACTATGAATTGGAACGCTTAAACGTACCGGCAGCTGTTTTAGACAAACTGGCCGATTATTACGGCACCAGCGTGGACTATCTTTTGGGCAGAACCTCCTGCCCTGCTCCTTATCCCACCTGAGCTTTCCGAAAACAAAAAAAGGAACACGGCGCGTTTTGCTCACACGCCGTGTTCCTTTTTTCGCTTTTGCAAACGGGTTTCTTATGTCCGTTGGGTCTTGGCAGGATGCTCCCGCGTCGATACCGCCGCTTTTGCTCATGCAAAACCTCAGCCGATCTCCACGACCACTTTTTCGTTTTCACGCACCGCCGCAGCGCGCATGACAACGCGAATGGCCTTGGCGATACGGCCCTGCTTTCCAATTACACGGCCCATATCGTCCTCGGCAACATACAGATGATACACCACAATGCCTTCTTCGTTCGGCTGGTCTACCGTGACGCGCACGGCTTCCTTGTCATCCACAAGGCCGCGTGCAACAGTCAATAAAAGCTCCTGCATAAACAGCCCCTCCTGACCTTACAAAATCTCGCTCTTCTTCAGCAGAACGCGCACAGTGTCTGTGGGCTGTGCACCGTTAGCAATCCAAGCCTTTGCCTTGTCTGCATCAATCTTGATCACAGAAGGCTCTTTGGTGGGATCGTAGTAGCCGATCTCCTCGATGAAACGACCATCACGGGGAGAGCGGGAATCCGCTACAACAACACGATAGAAAGGGGCTTTTTTCGCGCCCATGCGGCGCAGTCTGATTTTAACAGCCATTGCTGGCACCTCCATAAGATAATAAAAAATTTTTGGATATATAGTGTCGGCGTTGCGCCGCGACTACCTTAAAACAAATCCGGCATACCGGGCATTTTTCCAAGGCCTTTCAGGAACTTGGGGTTCTTTTTAATCTGCTTCATCATTTTGCTCATTTGTTCAAACTGCTTGAGCAAACGGTTGACATCTTCCACCTTTGTGCCGCTTCCGGCCGCGATGCGGCGTTTGCGCTTGGGGTCAATGATTGAGGGTTTGGCACGCTCGGCGGGCGTCATGCTTTGAATAATTGCTTCAATATGCACCAGCTGCTTCGACTCGTTAATTTTATCGGCGTCTACCTTTCCGGCTGCACCGGGAATCATGGAAATTAACGCACCCACGCCGCCCATCTTTTTCAGCTGGTTCAGCTGGTCAAGCATGTCGTTCATATCAAACTTATTTTCCAGCAAGCGCTTTGCGGTTTCCTCGGCCTTTTTCTCATCGGCTGCATCCTGCGCTTTTTCAATCAGCGTCAGCACATCGCCCATGCCCAAAATGCGGCTTGCCATACGTTCGGGGTGGAACACTTCCAAGTCGTCCAGCTTTTCGCCAACACCCGCAAACTTAATGGGTTTGCCTGTTACAGAGCGAACGCTCAGCGCACTGCCGCCGCGCGTATCGCCGTCCAGCTTTGTCAAAATGACGCCGTCGATACCGGTATTCTCGCTGAATGCCTTTGCCACGTTGACCGCGTCTTGACCGGCCATCGCGTCAATAACGAGGAGCGTTTCGTCCACTTCTACGGTTTGCTTGATGCGCGCCAACTCCTGCATCAGCGCTTCATCCACATGCAAACGGCCCGCAGTGTCCAAAATCATAATGTCGTTGCCGTGGTCACGCGCATGGCGGTATGCCTGACGCGCGATTTCCTCGGGCTTTTCGCCATCCAAGCGGAACACGGGAACACCCGCTTGCTGGCCGACAACACACAGCTGATCGACAGCAGCCGGACGGTAAATGTCACACGCCACCAAAAGCGGTCGATGACCCTCTTTCAAAAAGCGCTTGCCCAGCTTTGCGCAGTGCGTCGTTTTACCGGCACCCTGCAAACCGCACATCATAATCACCGTGGGCGGCTTCGACTTAATGCGGATGCGTGCGGCTTCCTCGCCGCCCATCAGCTCGGTCAACTCATCATTGACAATTTTAATCACCTGCTGGGCAGGGGTGAGGCTTTCCATTACCTCTTGGCCCAAGGCGCGTTCGGTCACGCCTGCGATAAAATCTTTCGCCACTTTATAGTTGACGTCTGCCTCCAGCAAAGCCATGCGCACCTCGCGCATTGCGGTTTTAATATCCTGCTCGGACAGCTTGCCCTTTCCGCGCAGCTTTTTAAAGACAGCGGAAAGCTTTTCGCTTAACGATTCAAATGCCACCGGCGTTCCCTCCTTCGGCGGGGAATTCTCCCCCGTTTAGATTTCTTCCAATTTTTCCACCAGCGCCAGCAATTCATCGGCATTTTGATTGATTTCAAAATCACTGCCGCAGCGCTCGCGGTTTAAAAAGCGAATATTCTTCGCCAGCGCGTGCATTTGCTCCAGCGAATCCTGCAAAGCGCGGTAACGCTTTGCAAACCCCACCTTTTCCTCCAGCGTTATCAGGGTCGCTTCGCCTCTTTTAATCGCGTCGCGCACGCCTTGCCGGGTGATGCCGAAGTTCTCTGCAATTTCGGCCAGCGAAAGGTCTTCATTATAATATTGATACATTACATCGCGCTGTTTTTCGGTGAGGACTTCGCCGTAAAAATCCAGCAAGTAAGAAATTTCCAGATTTTTCGACATGCTTTCTCCCTCCCGGCATCGCGCAGACAAATGTAAAGCTTTATCCTTTACACAGCGCTATTTATTATAACGCGCCCTTAGTGTAAAGTCAAGTACTTTACGCCGTACTTGTACAAAAGTTTTTGTTTTTTTCCCGCAAGGCAAGCACCTCTTGCGTTCATAGCCAGATACGTTATAATAGTATTATAAGAAGTGATACGAAGGGACGCGGTTATTTTGGACATTAAAGCAAGCTATTATGAAACGCTTTATCAACGAAGCGTTGTTCAGCTTTCGGGATACAGCGCAAAATACGCCCTTCCGCAAAGCCTCTATGCTTACCTTGCATTCGGCGGTCCCACCGCTTCCATGAAAGATGCTTTGGCGGAGGGAATGCTGGCGATTGCCACGGAAAAAGGATTGTTGCAGCCGGGTCAGCCGGTGGTGGAAACTTCCAGCGGCAGCTTTGCCGTTGCCTTGGCCATTGCCTGCGCACACAGCCGCCATCCTTTAATTTTATGTATGCCCTCCAGCGTACCGGAAGCGCGGCAAAAGCTTTTTATCAAGCTGGGGGCAAAAATCGCACTCACCAACCAGATTTATGGGCGAATGGGGCTGAAAAAGCGTGCGCGGGAAGCCGTGGAAAAAACAGGCGGCTATTATTTGGATTATTTTGATAACGACCTTAACGCCGAATTTCATCGCCGTGTCACAGGGCCGAATATCGCCCGTGCAACAGAAGGCGCCTTAGACGCAATCGTCGTGGGGGTTGGCTCCGGCGGCACCATTACCGGGGTAGGAGAATTTATGAAAGCATGGTATCCCGATGTGCGGATGATTGCCGTAGAGCCTTATGAAAGCCAGGTGCTGGCCGGTGGGGAGCCAGGCGCTCACAGTATTCCCGGATTGGGGCCGGGTTTTGTGCCGGAAAATTACAATCCGTATATTGTTGATGCAATTATACCGGTTACGAGTCAAGATGCGGCGGAAACAGCACAAGAAGTATTGAAAAGCGACGCCATCCCCGCTTCTCCCTCGGCGGGAGCAGTTTTGGATGCCGCCCACCGATATATGAAAGAAAATAAAGACATGCGCCGCGTGCTGTGTATTTTTTCCGGCAAAGAAACATACGAATAACAACATGAAACGGGTAGGAGCTTTTACTCCTACCCGTTTGAGACTGTCTAAAAACTGCCGCCTGATTCAAAAAGAAGTCAGGCTGCAAGGGGAAAAAGGCTTGGAAAAGGGGGCTGAGCCCTCTTTTCCATTTTGAATAGGGATTCAGTTTGTGAAAAAGCAAAGCTTTTTCGACAAACTG
>DCEX01000006.1 GCA_002315015.1 Faecalibacterium sp. UBA1819 | reverse complement strand
CCGTATTTCTTACGCTCTTTCATGCGCGGGTCACGAGTGAGGAAGCCAGCCTTCTTGAGGGCGGGACGCAGAGCCTCATCGTAGACGAGCAAAGCGCGGGACAAGCCGTGGCGGATAGCGCCAGCCTGGCCGGACACACCGCCGCCGTTTACGCGAACAACGATGTCGAACTTGCCTTCCAGCTCGTTCAGGGTCAGGGGCTGACGAACGATCAGCTTCAAGGTTTCCAAACCGAAGTAATCGTCGATGTCACGGTCATTGATGGTGATTTTGCCGGTGCCGGCGTACACGCGAACGCGGGCAACAGAATTTTTACGACGGCCAGTGCCGTAGAAATAAGGTTTCGTCTCGTACATTTCCGGTGCCTCCTATTACAGTGTGTAAGCTTCGGGCTTCTGAGCCACGTTCTTGTGCTCAGCACCCTTGTAAGTGCGCAGGCGCTTCAAAGCAGCAGCACCCAGCGTATTGGAGGGCAGCATACCCTTCACAGCCAGCATCATTGCCTTGTCGGACTTCTCGGCCATCAAGGTTTTGTACTGAACGGCCTTCATGCCGCCGATCCAGCCGCTGTGATGATAGTAGTACTTATTGATCAGCTTGTTGCCGGTCAAAACGGCCTTGTCGCAGTTGATGATGACAACGTGATCGCCGCAGTCAACATTCGGCGTAAAGGTAACCTTGTTCTTACCGCGCAGCAGAACAGCAGCGGCAGCAGCAACGCGGCCCAGGGGCTTGCCTGCGGCGTCGATGACGTACCATTTGCGCTCTACTTTACCAGCTTTTGCAAGTGTGGTGCTCATGGTGTTTTCCTCCTAAATTGGTTCTATGCTTAAACGATATTCGTTCCTGAATTTCAGGCGCAAGTAAGATTATACTCAAAAACCTTCTGCAAGTCAACACCTTTTTCCTGTTTTTTTAATTTAGATTTCGCTATCTTCCATTTACTCTTGTTTTCTCTTATTTTCTCTCGTTTTCTCCGGTGCGATTTTTATTTTTGTTGTGCATTGTTCCGACGTACCGAATCTTTTTTTGTCATTTTTTACAGCTTTAGGCAGGTTTTTGACACACCCGTTCGCTTTTTGCAGCTTTTGTCAAAAATCCGTTTACGAATTCATAAAAAAAGTTTATACTGAAAAGTACGCGAAAGAACAAGCGGCAGAACGCTTCTGCCGCTGCTAGGGGGAAACTCGTATGAAATTTGAGCGCCGCTGCTGGGCGCAGGTAGATCTCAGCGCCCTGCGCCACAATTTTCACCTGATTAAAAGTCTGACGCCCAATGCCGACATCATGGGTGTCGTGAAAGCGGATGCCTACGGCCACGGCGATTGGGCGGTGGCTTCCTTATTAGAGCAGGAGGGCGCAAAAGCCTTTGCCGTGTCCGGCTTTGAAGAAGCCGTTCGACTGCGCCGCACGGGGCTGCGCGCACCGCTTTTGATTTTAGGATACACCGGCTGCGAAAACGCTGCCGCATTGGCACAGCACCACATTACTCAAACGGTATTTTCCGCGGCTTATGCCGCCGAGCTTTCGGCCCAGGCGGTACAGGCCGGGGTAACAGTAGACATTCATTTAAAGGCCGACACCGGCATGGGACGCATCGGTTTTTCGGTGATTGACGATTTTGAAACGGCAATCTCTGAAATGGAGCAGGTTTGCTCTCTGCCGGGCTTGCGTGTGCGCGGGCTGTTCACCCATTTTGCCGCCGCAGATTCCAACGCGCCGCAGGATAAAGCCTACACCGCTGCACAATACACCCTTTTCAAAAAGACAGCCGACACGCTTCGAGCGCGCGGCTGCGCGCTGGAGGTTTGCCATTGCTGCAATTCTGCGGGAACGATTTCCCTGCCCGATTACCACGGCGACCTCGTTCGCCCCGGCATTATTTTATATGGAGAAAACCCCTCGGAGGATGTTCGGTTGGAGGGGCTGCGCCCTGTGATGCAGCTCAAGGCGGTAGTGTCCATGGTAAAATGGGTTTCGCCGGGCGACTTCATCAGCTACGGCTGTACCTTTCAAGCTGAAAAGCCCATGCGCCTTGCCACACTGACCATCGGCTATGCCGACGGCTACCCACGGGTACTGTCTAACTGCGGCGTGGTTTCGCTGCACGGCAAGCCTGCGCGTGTGACGGGGCGTGTGTGCATGGATCAAATGATGGTGGACGTCACCGAGATTCCTGAAGCTGCCGCCGGGGACATTGCCACGATTTTTGGCGATGCACCCGCCATGAGCGTATGCGAAATTGCCAAAGCAGAAAACACCATCAATTATGAGGTGTTGTGCGATATTGGGCGGCGTGTCCAGCGCGTTTACATCGACGAGGGAAAAGAAGTTAAATTTGTCAATTATCTGGAAACAGAAAAGGGGTCCGGCAAATGAAAAAACTGCTTGTTGTTGTGGATTATCAAACCGATTTTGTCACCGGCGCACTGGCCAACCCTTTGGCGCAGCCATTGGAACCGGCCATTGCCGCGCGTGTATCGCAGCACTTAGCTGAGGGCGGCGCGGTGATTTTCACGCTCGACACGCACCCCGATGCTTACGGCGAAACACGCGAAGGCCAATTTTTGCCTGTTGCTCATTGCGTTCGCGGCACCGAGGGGTGGCAGCTGCACGGCGCTCTGCGCACCTATATGGATGGCATCCATGACAATGTGATGCTGGTGGAAAAGGGCGCGTTCGGTTCGGCTTCCCTGCCCGGCGCAGCCATGACGCTGTGCGGCGGCACACCGCAGCAAATTGATATTTGCGGCGTTGTTACAGATATTTGCGTGATTTCTAACGCCATCATGCTTCACTCGGCGTTTTTAGAAACACCCGTCAACATTTTAGCCGATTTATGCGCCGCGATGAGCCAAGAGCAGCATGAAAACGCGCTGAACATTCTGCGCGGCATGGGATACGGCATCGTAAGCGGCTGACAAAAGCCCTACTGTGCTTTCACGCGCACCGATACGCCCGCAGGCACACAAACAGCGCTGTCATACTCTGTCTGCACCCATCCAAAACCTTCACAAAGATGGTCGGGGCATTGGCTGTCGATAAAGCGGATTTTACCGTCTTTGACTTCCAGCGTTACGGGGAGCTGTGCGTCCTCAATGTGATAAATGCCGTCTGTTTCTAAAGAAATGGTCTGCGTTTCTCCGCCGATTACCTCTACCAAAGCGCTTTTTCCCGGCTGTGCACCAAGGCGCATCAGCCACAGCCCTCCGGCAAGTGCAAGAATGACGACGGCGAAGATGATATTTTTTGTTGTTTTTTTCAAAATTGTTCTCCTTTTGGCTTGCGAAACAAAAATCATACCTTATACTATAATAAAAGAAAATCAAAATGCAAGGAGTTTTTCACCATGACTGAACAAGAATTGCTCACGCGCATCGACCGCTTTATTGCGGACAACGAGGCGCAGCTGTTTACCGATTTAAAAACCTTGATTGATATTAACAGCGTGCGCGGTGAAGCCGCACCGGGCGCACCGTTCGGCCTCGGAGTACGCCGTGCGATGGACGCCGCGCTGGAGATGGCACGCCGCTTTGGGCTTGTGACCAAAGACTGCGAAGGCTATCTCGCCTATGCAGACGTTCCCGGAACAAGCGAAAAACAAATTGCCACCATCACCCATTTGGATGTTGTACCCGCGGGCAACGGCTGGAACACCGACCCCTTCTGCATGACTGAGCGCGAAGGCTTTGTGCTGGGGCGCGGCACAGCCGACGATAAAGGCCCCGCGCTTTTGACGCTCTATATCGCCAAATTTTTCCGCGACCTGTGCGACGAAACGGGCGAGCCTTTGCCCTACACGCTGCGCATTTTGCTGGGCGGCGCAGAGGAAACCGGCATGGAGGACATCGACTACTATTTGGAGCATTACCCGATGCCCGCCTTCTGCTTTACGCCGGACGGTGAATTCCCCGTAGGTCACGGCGAAAAGGGCGGCTTTGGCGGCCACTTTGTGAGCGCACCTTTGCAGGGCAATCTGGTCGATTTTCAGGGCGGCGTTGCTGATAACGTGGTGCCCGATTTGGCACATGCCCTTGTGCGTGCTGATTTCGCAGCCCTGAAAGAAAGCAGCGGCATTACGCTCACCGACGAAGGCAATGGGGTTGTGCGCGTAACGGGACACGGCAAAGGCGGCCACGCCTCGATGCCTGCCGGAACGGTGAACGCGATTGCACTGGTAGCCAACTATCTGCTCGACAACAAGCTTTGCACGGAGCAGGAAAACGCTTATCTTTCCATGCTGCGCCGCTTGATGGCTTCCACCGACGGTTCTTCCTTCGGCATGGCGGCAAGCGACGATATTTTCACCCCGCTCACCTGCATCGGCGGCGTCATCACAATGAAAGACGGCGTTCTGAGCCAGTCGATTGACGTGCGTTTCCCCACCGGCATTACCGTGGAAGAAATGACAAACGCTTGCCGCGCTTTGGCCGAAGAAGGCGGCGCCAGCTTTGAGCCGGGCGAATCTCGTCCGCCGTTCTATGTCAGTGCGGATTCCCCCGAGATTGAAGCCTGCATCCGCTCGTTCAATGAAGTGACCGGCCGCAATGATAAGCCCTTTACCATGGGCGGCGGAACATACGCCCGTCACTTTAAAAATGCGGTCAGCTTCGGCATGGAAGAGCCCGAGGCAAACTACCCCGACTTTGTCGGCACCATGCACGGGGCAAACGAAGGCGTTCCCAAGGCACTGATGCTGCAATCGCTTAAAATTTATCTGCTTGCTGTTGCGCGTTTGATGCAGCTGGAGTTCTAATTTGCGTTTTACCGCCGCAGAGGTGTTGCCTTTGCGGCGGTGCTTTTGCTTATATGCGTACCAAAAAACGTACTTTCAAGGCAATAGAGCCCGAAAAAGGCTTTATTTTTTTTACAAATGTGAAAGAACTTTTCAAATTTAGTTGAAAAGCCCTCCCATAAGACCTATAATGACAGTGTATCGTTTGTTTTACGGCTTGTTGCATAGACTCTTTTTAGGCGTATAAAGCAGACTAATTTGTGTGAACCAGAAGAAAGGGGATTTTCATGAATCGAAGACATTTGCTGCGGCATCGTCTGATCAGCGCCCTTCTCACAGCGGTTTTAGTGCTTGGCCTTATGCCGGTTTCGGTATTTGCCGAGCAGGTTCCGCCTGTGACAGCGCCGGACGTATCTACCCAGCCGCAAAGCCCTGACGCTTCCGAAGCAGGCTTCACCATTTGGACAGAACCTGTCTTTGCCAGCACGTTCGACCCCGCGCAGGAACCGCTGATTGCTTCCTATGCTAACAGCGTTTATACGGGCAGCTATCGCGACCAGCTGAGCGAGCTGGAGCAAGCGGCCTATGACTACGTGGTAAGCAATCCGGTGATCACGACGGCAGAGTCGCAAAAGAACCCTGTAAAGCTGTCCGTGCAGGCACAGGCTGTTTTAATCGCCGGCAGTGGTGGAAAGCCAACGATTGATTATCAAAATGTGCCGGAATATCGTGCGCTGATTGAATCTTTGCAGAAGGCTGCCTATGCTGTTTGCTACGATTACCCCATGTATTCCTGGATTTTAAATGGCGGTTTTTCCGCTGGCGTACTCGTTTCTTACCCCGGCGGCAGCCAAATTGGGGACACGATTACCATTACCTTTACAGGCGCTTATTACAATTTCAAAAAGCCCTCTTACTACGACCAGATTTCCTCGGTTGATCAGAAAATTGCTGAAATTGCAGCCAAAGTGGACAAAAGCGCTCCTCGAAAAGACCAGTTGAAAACCCTGCACGATGAAGTGTGCCGGTTGACAGATTACAACTATGATGCAGTTAAACAAGACCCCTCGCTGAACAGCGACTGGCTGTATGCATGGTCCCCCTACGGCACGTTTACCGGCCAAAAGGTGGTGTGCGAGGGCTATGCCCGCGCGTTTAAAATGCTTTGCGATGCCCTTTCCATTCCCTGCGCATTGATCAGCGGTTCTGGAAACGGTGAAGCACACATGTGGAATGCCGTACAGATGGAGGACGGAAAATGGTATGGCGTGGACGTCACTTGGGATGACGGCGGCGCAATTTCTCATACCTACTTTTTGAAGCCGTCCGCCGATTTTACCGACCACATCCCCCAGCCGCATCTGCAGCTTGTGTATCCGGTGCTGAGCGACACTGAATATGTGGGCCAAAAACCGACACTTTCTGTTACCGGCAACGCATCCGATTGGACAAAAGAGGATGTCACCCTCGTCGTAAAAGTGGCAAACTTTGCCTCCGGCGTACAGTGCTTCTACCAGCTGCCCAGTGCTTCTGAACAAGCGGTTTCGCTGGATGCCAGCGGAAACGGCAAAGTTACTGTTTCACAGGAAATGAACGGCAATATTGTGTTCATGTTAAAAGACAGCGGCGGAAATCAGCTGGGCAGCCAGCAAGTTGCTGTGAAAATTGACCGCACAAACCCCGTTATTTCCAATGTAACCCTCACAGACACAGGCACACCGCTGTCTGCCCGAATTGCCACAAAAAATCAAGTGCGTGTATCCGCTACTGTTACTGACAGCGCCAGCGGTGTAAAAACTGTACAGGCAGCTGTGGGCAGCGATGTATACCCCATGGAAAAGAGCGGCGATACTTACAGTGTTGTGATTGACCGTGAGTATGCAGCGCAGACCGTCAAGGTAACAGCGCAAGACGCTGTGGGCAATACCGCCGAAAACAGCGCCGGTGAGAGCGTAACCACGGATAAAACGCCGCCCTCTATTGCGCAGCTGAGCGTAAAAGAAGGCTCTGTTTCCGCCAATGCTGCAACCATTAGCGCCGCTTTGGGTGAAAATGCAACGCTTTACTATTTGGTACAGCCTGCATCCCAGGCAGCTCCCGATGCACAGGCCGTTCTTACCGGCGGCCAAAGTGCCGGCGTTGGTACGAATGCCGTAGAGCTGAGCGTGGACGGCTTGGCTCCCAATACCGCCTATGCAGTATACGCCGTTGCACAGGATGCTGTGGGAAATGTTTGCGGCGTGACCACCGTTTCTTTCCAAACCCAGAAAGAAGCCCTGCGCTTTACGGGCAGCTTGACGGCAAAAGGAACGTACGGCGTAACGTGGAACGAGCTGAACATTACTGCATCAGCTGACGTCACTACGCAAGACGGAAGCGTTGTTTCCGGCACATGGCGCTGGACGAATGTTCCCGCCGACTTGCCCGAAACCACCATTCAACAGGCATCCGCCACCTTTGTTCCCGACAAAAATGCGGAAAACTACAACACACTGACTGCTGATGCCGCAATTACCATTGCAAAAGCACAGGCAGATCAAGGCATGAAAACAGCAAACGGATTGATTGTTGCCGGCGTTCCCGGAAGCGCGGTTTTGCCCGCATTGCCCAAAGGTGCAAGCTATGGTGCGCCCGCCACGACCGATTCACAAGTGCTCAAGCTGGCCGTCAACGGCACACAGCTGACTTATGAAGGCAGCGCCGATGTGGCAGAGGGCACTTCTTACACCGTCACCGTTCCGGTAACCGGCGCGGTCAACTACGAAGATTACACGATTACCGTCACCCTGCTGGGCACATCGAAAAAAGTGCCTTCCGGCCAGCCCGCCCTCAGCGCTGATACGCTGACTTACGGCGAGCCTCTCAGCACCATCACCTTAACCGGAACGATGACCAGCGAAGGCGCACAAGTGCCTGGTTCTTTCGCATGGGAAACACCCGACGCTATGCCTTCTGCCGGCACCTTCCAAGCAAATTGGATTTTCACGCCCGAAAATACCAATTTGTATGAACAAGTAAAAGGCACCGCTTCTATTGAAGTGGCCCGCAAGGAGCTGACCGTCCGCGTAGCAAGCGTGGAAGAAAAGGTATTCGATGGAACCACCACCGCAAAAGGTACTTTGACACTGGAAGGCGCTGTCAAGGGGGAAAATCCCACTGCAACGGGTGACTTTGCTTGGACAAGTGCTGCGGCCGGTACTTCCACAGTTAATATCACCAATATTATTTTGGCAGACAGCTGGGCCGCAAATTATACTGTTCCGGCCTCTTTCACGGCTCAAGATGCTCTTACCAGCATTCAGCCCAAAGCCTTGACGGCTGCCGCTTTTGACGCACTGGCTTCCACGGTGTACACCGGCAAGGAGCAAACCCCTGCCTTAACCGTTTTGGATGCTCTGCTGACAAAGGATGATTATCAGGTTTCCTATCAGAACAATCTCAATGCAGGTACTGCGGCCGTTACCGTGACCGGCCAAGGAAATTTCACCGGCACGGTGTCGCTTTCCTTTGAAATTGAGCCTGCTTCTCTGAGCTATTCCATCGCCGACCAAACGGTAAAAATCGGCAACGGAACCGCCGATCTCTCGGCACAAAAAACCGCTTCGGGCGTGAATAATGAAACGGTAAACGGTGCATTGGCTTTCTATGCTGATGCAGCTTACACCGAGGTGCTCCCGACAGACTACACCTTTAAAGGCGCAGAGGGCGACAAAGTAACGCTTTACTGGACGTTTACGCCCGATTCCTCTGCAACCAACTACCGCTCCGACGTTTTGAAAGGAAGCGTTGTGCTCACACTGGCTGAAAAAGAAGTACCTGTGCTGACCGCCGCTTCGTTTACCAAAACCTACGACGGCCAAACTGTGGCTGTGGAGCAGCTGACCCAGAACGCCACCGCCAAGGACAGCAAAGGCACTAACATCGAAGGTACTTGGAGCCTGGACGGCGCCACACCCGCCTTAAAAGACAGCGGCACCTACTCTGTTACCCTGCACTTTGCACCGAAGGACACGAAAAACTATGTTGGCGCTTCGATTGCCGTTTCCGTGCGCATCGACCCGCGTCCCATTACGGTTTATCCGCAGCTTTCTACAAACCGCATCACGGTTTCGGAAAACATCCCCAGCGTAAGTTTGGTATATGCCAATATCGTTTCCGGTGAAAGCTTTGCGCTGAAAACCGAGCCGATTTTCAATGGCTTGCCTCCAAAAGGTCAGGCCGGTGAGTTCTATGTGCTTTGGGCAAACCAAGCGGCTATGAAGGCGGAGATGGAAGCACTCGACATGGCCAAAAACTACGTCATCAGCTATGCAAACACCGTAAAATTGACGGTTGTCAATGCGCAGCTGCAACCGGGCAGCACCAACGCTTCCCGCGTTGAAATCGCAAACGGCTTAACCCGTGTACCGGATGGCTTGGCCAACACCGCTTTCAACACCGTGGATAAGGTTTTTGCAGAAATGGTGCGTGTGGCTGCTCAAATCCTGAAGGGCGCCACACAAAGCAATACGGTTTTGTATGATGTCACTTGGGTCATCAGCAATGATAACAGCGTGACATGGCGCGAAGCGCAGGCACAAGACTTCCAAAACAATGGCGGCTTGACCGTGCTTCTTCCCTATCCGACAGGCACCAATGCAGCCGGCTTTGATTTTGTTGTCACACACATGCTCACGCAGGATGGCGGCGGAAGGCGCGCCGGTGAGGTAGAAATGCCTCAAGTGACCAAAACCGAAAACGGTCTGCAATTTACCTTGACTAGCCTTTCCCCGGTAGCAATCAGCTGGACGGCAAAAACAACCTCCGGCGGAGATACTTCTCAGCCGACCACGCCGCCCGCAACAACACCTCCCACAACGACAACTCCCCCCACAACGCCCAGCACTTCGGGCACGACAAACACCGTCATTGCACAGACAGATGATGCATCCAACGTTGCGCTTTGGATGACTGTTTTGGCATTGAGCGGCGTATTGGGAACCGCACTGTTTGTATGGGAGCGCAAATCTCGTAAAGAAAACCTCTAATACAGCTTTCTACGAAACAAAAAACACGCCCGCAGCTTGCTGAAACAGCAGCTTCGGGCGTGTTTCAGTTTGTTGAAAAAGCTTCGCTTTTTCACAAACTGAAACCTTATCTAAAAAGGAAAAGAGGCTTAGCCCCCTTTTCCAAGCCTTTTTCCCCNNTCTTTCTGAATCAGGCGGCAGTTTTTCGACAGTCTCAAACGCCTAAAACGAGAAATATCACAATGCTGTGAGCATCGGCAAAACAAACAAATTCCTTGTTTTCTTTTTGTGCATAATTTTTATTGACGAATGAAAGCTTCTTTGCTATTATATTGCCATAGAAATATCCTTCAAAAGCAATTTCACAGAGGTGATTCAAATGGGAATCGCATCTTTTCTTTTGGGTTTGTGTATTTCTATGGGCCTGTGCTAAAACAAAAATTGTGAGGGGATTACAATGAAAGTAAAAAAATTATTGGCGTGCTGCTTGCTGTTTATCATGGGCATGGCATTCATAGGGTGCAGCGGCGTTGAATCCAGCCAAGGGAAAGCGCTGGAGCTTTATCAAAATTTATTCGCCGGGCTGAGCGAGGACGAATATGAAGCCTATCAAGCATGGCAAAACAGCGCACAAAGCACCGGCGAGGGGCTGGGCATGGTTTCCGCCGACCCGGACGCTCTCCCCGACTGGCTGAAAGAGCGCTTTGAAAGCACCACCACCCCGGAGTGCTTCGACAATATCATAGGGCAGACCTTATTTACCGTTCCTGTCACTGCCTATGAAAAGGGTTATACCATCGAGACCCCGCAGACAAAGGTGACAGAAACCGAGAACGGCTATGATATCAGCGGTACGCTTTCCATCAAAAAAGACGGCAGCGAACAGCAAGTGGATGTTTCCGTTTCCATTCAACTGAACGAGGATGGGCGCATTAGCTTTGTTGACATTTACAACCTGTCCAACATTACAACCTTGCTTGCATAAGCAAAAAACCGTGAAGGCTGTTGCCCTCACGGTTTTTTATTTGCGTCATAGCTTATGCCAGCAGCGGCTTGACGCCAAAGAAGTACGCCAGCACCACCAAACCTAGCAGAATGCGGTACCAACCGAATACCTTAAAGTCGTGCTTTTTGACGTAGCTCATCAAAAACTGAATCGACAGCATGGAAACAATAAACGCCGACAACATGCCAACGAGCAGGACAATCGCTTCCTGAGGGGTGAAGTCCAGCCCGAATTTCAGCACCTTAATCAAGCTTGCGCCGAACATGACGGGAATAGCCAAAAAGAAGGTAAACTCTGCCGCCATGGTTCGCGTACAGCCCAGCAGCATGGCACCGATGATAGTAGAACCGGAACGCGAGGTGCCGGGAATTAAGCTGAGTACTTGAAACATACCGATGCCGAACGCCACACCCCAGCTTAAATCTGCCAGCGTATGTACGCGCGGCTGGGCGTGGCGGTTTTCAATCCATAAAAAGATAACACCGTACACAATCAGCATCGCCGCCACAACAACGGGCGTGTGAAGATGTTCCGTCATCCAGTCATCGAGCGGCAAACCGATGATCATAGCCGGCAGAATGGCAACGAGAACCTTGAACCACATCACCCATGTTTCTTTTACGCAAAAGCGGTCAACAAGATAAGAAGGCGTGCTTTGCCCCGCGGCACGCGCCAAGCCGGAACGGTTGCAAAACGGCCAAAGCTTTTCCCAAAAAATCACTACAACGGCCAAAATTGCGCCCAGCTGAATCACGACGTTAAACATTTCGGTAAAATCATCGCCCAGCCCCATCTGGATAAACTCGTCTGCCAAAATCAAATGGCCGGTGCTTGAAACAGGCAGCCATTCCGTGATTCCTTCTACAACGCCCAAAATCAGCGCCTTAATAATTTCCAGCAAATAAAACCTCTCCTTTGTTCACATACTTTGCTTTACAGCATATGCCTTTTCCTGCACTGCCATCACGCTTTTTCGCTTTGCTGTGCTTTTACGGCTCCAGCTCCAACCCCACGGGGCAATGGTCACTGCCCATAACATCGGCATAAATGACGGCATCTTTCATGCGGTCTTTCAAGCGTTCGCTGACGATAAAGTAGTCAATGCGCCACCCTGCGTTTGTAGCGCGCGCCTTGCGGAAATAACTCCACCAAGTGTAGGCGCCGGTAACATCCGGGTAAAAATAGCGGAAGGTATCCACAAAGCCGCTTTGCAAAAGCTGCGTCATCTTCGCGCGTTCCGCGTCGGAAAAGCCCGCGCTGTTGCGGTTCGTTTTTGGATTTTTCAGGTCAATTTCCGTATGGGCAACGTTTAAATCGCCGCAATACACCACCGGTTTTTTTGCGTCCAGTTCTTTCAAGTATGCCAGCAGATCGTCCTCCCACTGCATCCGGTAATCCAGCCGCGCCAGCTCATTTTGGCTGTTCGGCGTGTAAACATTCACCAAATAGAACTCCTCAAATTCCAGCGTAATGGCGCGCCCCTCGTGGCTGTGTTCCTCTTTGCCAATGCCGTAGGCGACACTCAGCGGCTCACGCTTAGTGAAAACGGCGGTGCCGGAATAGCCCTTTTTCTCGGCGCTGTACCAATATTGAAAATAGCCCTCGGGCGAAAACTCCGCCTGTCCGGGCTGCATTTTTGTTTCCTGCAAGCAAAAAATATCGGCATCCAGCGTTTTGAAAATCTCGGCAAAACCTTTGCCCAGCACCGCTCGAAAGCCGTTGACATTCCATGAAATCAGCTTCATTTTTTCACCCTCCTGTTGCTGCGTTCAGTTTTACAGTATAGCACACTCCGCGGCAAAATGATAGACCACAGGGCGTTTTTACAAAGTAATCCGGCAACAAAAAAAGAGAGGGTGCTGCCCCTCTCTTGAGACTGTCGAAAAACTGCCGCCTGATTCAGAAAGAACCCAGGCTGCAAGGGGAAAAAGGCTTGGAAAANNNAAAGCGAAGCTTTTTCGACAAACCGAAGAGAGGGGGCTGCCCCTCTCTTTTTTCATTTGATGTCAAATGCTCACGCCAATGTCGCGGTGATAATCATCAGCAAGCACAGCACCACTAAAGCAACCATACCGCCGGTTTTCAGTAAGGCGCGGATGGGATACAACGGCACAATATCCGTTCCCGGGCGCAGGCTGCGCGTACTTTCCGGCCGCTTTGCCCAAAGCAGCCCGCCAACCACGAAGCAAGCCATTTCAAATACCAGCAAAATTCCAATGCCAATCGCGCCAAGGGCGGCCAACGCCGGGCCAAGAATCATACCTGTCAAGTTAATTACGACATGAAATGCAATATTGTAGCGCAAGCGCTGCGTTTTGACATAAACAAGGCCAAGCAAATAGCCCACCACAAACGCATACAAAAGCTGCGATAAGTTGCCATGGTACAGGGCAAAAATACCGGAAGATACCAGCAAATACAGCTTTTCGCCGTAGCGCGGCGCAATGCGCGGGTAAAGCGCCCAGCGGAACACCAGCTCCTCACCCACCGGCGCGACAATACAGCCAAACAACAGATTGTAAACAAGGCCGGAGGAGGTCACAACCTCATCCAACGGATTTGCCACCGCGCTGCCCTTGAGCATGGCGATAATCTGCGTAATCACTGCGGAAACAATGTTAAAGGCGTAGACAGCCCCCATCATCACCACATAAATTTTCACCATAGATCCCGCGGAAAGCCCCTGCGGCTGTGCATCCACGGAATGTGCGGGAACCCAGCGCTTTAAGAGCAGGAAAAACAGCGGCACGCAAACGACATACAGCGGAACATAGGAAAAGACCCAAACAAACCACGGTGTTTGCGTCACCCACGGCGCATACAGCGACACCGCTGTTAAGACAATCGCACTTAGTACCTGCGAGCCTGCCAGCAAGGCAAAATAGCACGCCCCAATGCGCGAAAACAGTTTTTGATACGTTAATTCTTGCATAAAACCGCTCTCCTTTTTACCCGGCGTGCGTTTGCCGCCGTTATTTTACACAGGCACGCCGAAGCATCGCCCACGCAGCTCCAATCACAATCAGCGCCAGCGCTGCAACAACTGCCGCCCAATGCGCCGGGCCAAAACCAGCCGTTGCAGCCAAAACTGCTTCATGAGCCGTATACAGCGGGCCGGACTCGGCCTCGGCCACTTGCGGCATTCCCAAAGAAAAGAACATAAAAATAACCCAAACCACCCAGAATCCGGCACGGCCAAAGCGCATGAGCAGCCCGCCGGCCGCCATGCCGAATGCGACAATGCCGAGCGCAATCAAGGGCACGACCCAAAAGTAATCATGGAACAAAAGCAGCGTCGGATTTGCGGCAACGAAGGTTTCGCCCTCGATCGGCATTTGAGAAGCAATCAAACGGCGCAGCCCTTCGCTCACCCATGAAACAGGATACGCGCACAGCAGAACGACAAAGGTTCCCAGCAGCTGCACCAGCAGCGAAGGCCAAAAGTAACCTCGGCGCGTGCTTCCCATCACCACTGCCATGGAAAAGCCGGTAGAAGATGTTACCACATTCATACCAAGCATGGTAAAACCCGCACCAATCATCCAGCCGATGCCGGCCATACCCATCCAAGTCGCTTCGGAAGGGTCATTTTTTACTACAATTTGAAGTGTAATCTGCACGATAGACTCAGTCAGCACTGCGGCCAACAAACCCACAAGAAGCGCTGATTTCCAGCAATCCAACTTCATTGTAACTTGCTTTTTGATATTTTTCAACATCATTTTCGCCTCACTTTACGGAAAAATTGCGCAAAAGAGCAGTGCTGGCAGCCTGTATCACCACGCCAAGCAAAAGCACAGCGCCAACCGCGATTGCCACAACCTGCCATACAGGCGCTGTGGTGAAAAAGATCACCGTGCGCAGCAGCTGCTCCGACCAAGCAAATACAAACGCAAGCACCAAAGACAGAAACAGAAGAATCGCAGTACCCATGGAAATCCAAATGCCTTTTGCACCAAAGCGCATTCCCAAAACGCCCATCAGCTGCCCAAGCAGCGCAAAGGAAAATCCCGCCGCGATAAACAGCACCAGCGGATTGCCCAGCACCTGCTCAATTGGGAACTGCTCTCCCCACACCATGCGCATCACGAAGCCGACAAAAAAGCTTGCAGCCATTTGCGATAACGCTGCAATCGCAGACAGCGCGGGCAGCGACCGCAGTACCTCGCGGCGCGTTTTGCCCATCGTAAGGGCTTGCCTTGCAAAAACAGGCAGGTAAGAGGTGGTAACAATCATAGAAACCCAGCCCCAGCCCCAAAAGAGATATCTGATGAGGTAATTGCTTCGGTCTTCGGGTAAGTCCATGGATAAGCCGGTATTGAAAAAGAATACCAGCAGCATAATCCCTGCTATCATCGCACTATACTTTAAAAAATCCGGCAGGGCAACGCGAACAATTTGTTTCATTTTCCCTCGCCCCCTTGCTCTCCCACAAGATAGACAAATGCTTTTTGCAAGCTGACGGGTTCAACATCCACATCCAGTGCCAAGCGCTCGGCCATTTCCTTTGCTTCGCTGGTGGGCAGACGCAAGGCGGCGCCCTTTTGGCGGCCAAAGCTTTCCGTGTGCAGCAAGCGGCTTGCACCGGCTTCGTCACACAGCGCGCCCACAGCGCTTTCATGGCCGGATACAAAGCTGAACGAATGGACAAACTCCTCCGTGGGGGCAACTTCTAAAATATTGCCGTTATCCACCAAAATCACCTGTTCCAGCACGTTGGCAGCTTCTTCTATGATATGCGTAGAAATAATAAAGGTTCGGCCTGTTTCCGTGTAATCTTCCATGAGGATTTTGTAAAAATCTTCGCGGGCAACCACGTCCAAACCTGCCACCGGTTCATCCAAAATCGTGATGGGTGCGCGTGACGCCATAGCAATGATAATCGTCACCATGCTCATCATGCCTTTCGACAGCTTACTGATGCGCTTTTTCATGTCAAGGCCGAAACGTTCGGTGAGGCGTTTGGCATATTCTTTGTCCCAGCGCGGATAGTAAATGGATGCCGCACGCAGATAGTCCTTGACTTTGTAGGTGTTTTCGCCAAACATCAGCATGGGCGAAAGCTCACGCGAAAAGCAGATGTCCGCCAGCGCTTTTTCGTTTTCCCACACCGGTTCGCCGCCGTAAGTAACTGTGCCGCTGTCATGCGTATTTTGTGCAGTTAAAATGCTGAGCAGTGTGGTTTTACCCGCGCCGTTGCGTCCAATCAGGCCGTAAATCACACCGGGCTGAATTTCCAGCGAAACGCTGTGCAAGACTTCTTTTTTTCCGTAAATCTTAACGATATTCTCCGCTTTTAATACTTTTTCCATCGTACAGTCCCCCTTTATTGTGCCAAGGCCTTTTCAATCATGGCGGCCAATTCTTCTTTGGTCACGTTAAGCGCCTGAGCCTCTTTGACAAGGCTTTTGACATATGTTTCATAAAATGCGCTTTTTCGTTTCGTTATCACTTTTTCGCGTCCATCCTGTGCCACAAACATTCCCAGTCCTCTCTTTTTATACAAAATCCCTTCATCCACTAAAAGGTTCAGCCCCTTTGCAGCGGTGGCCGGGTTAATACAAAAGGCTCGTGCCAATTCGTTGGTGCTGGGGGCTTGCTCTTCTGCGTTCAGAACACCCCGCAAAATATCATCCTCCAGCATTGCCGCCACCTGCAAATAAATTGCGCTTCCCTCATTAAAATTTGCGTTCAATCAAGCGGCCTCCTTTCCGTTTCCGTTCCTCACTCTATTGGTTCATTACTTGTGTAACTAACTATAACACCAAAGAACTTCTTTGTCAATGGTATCCTGCAAAATTTTGAAGATTTCTGCTTTGTGTGCTACAATACAAAAAAGCGGTGCAGAAGGTTAATGCACCATCGAAAGGATGAACGCCATGCCCATTGTGGAAATTACCGACTGCACCCGCCCCGAGTTATCGGAATATACCGCCCTTACCCACGCACAGCTGCGCCGTATGACCGATGCACCGCACGGCGTTTTTATTGCCGAAAGCCCTGCCGTGATTGAAGCTGCGCTTGCCGCAGGGTGCCGCCCGCGCTCGTTTTTAATGGAACAGCGCCAGACGGAAGGCAAAGCAAAGCCGCTTTTGGCGCAGTGTCCCGATGTGCCTGTTTATACCGCGCCGCGCACCGTTTTAGAAGGGCTGACGGGCTTTGCGCTCACGCGCGGCATTTTGTGTGCAATGGAACGCCCTGCGCCGTGTACCGCCGAAGAAGTGTGCCGCGGCGCACATCGCATTGCCGTGTTAGAAGATATTGTGGATGCAGAAAACGTAGGCGCGATTTTCCGCAGTGCGGCAGCGCTTGGGGTGGATGCCGTTTTGGTGACGCCCTCCTGCATTGACCCACTGACCCGCCGTGTGCTGCGCGTGAGCATGGGCAGTGTTTTTCGTGTGCCTTGGGCAGTGATTGGCAATCGTCAAGCCGACTGGCGTGCCGATGGAGTGAACCGGCTCAAAGCACTGGGCTTTACCACAGCGGCGCTTGCCCTGCGCCCTGACAGCTTGCCGCTGGATGATGAGCGCTTGAGTCATACGGAACGGCTGGCATTGCTGCTCGGCACAGAGGGCACCGGGCTTTGTGAGGAAACTTTGCGCGCGTGTGACCATTCCGTTATCATTCCCATGGCACACGGAGTGGACTCGTTAAACGTCGGCGCGGCGGCCGCCGTTGCCTTTTGGGAGCTGTGCCGCAAATAACAAAAAAGAACGCCTCCGGCTCAAACGCCTCCGGCTTAAACTGCCGGAGGCGTTTGAGACTGTCGAAAAACTGTCACCTGATTCAAAAAGAAGCCGAGTGGCAAGGGGAAAAAGGCTTGNNGCAAAGCTTTTTCGACAAACTGGAACGGCGAGGAAAAATCCTCGCCGTTCTTTTTATTTGCATTTTATAATGCACTTTATACGTCAAAACCGAAGAAGCGCACGGTGTTGTTATAGCTGATATCCTCTACCATCTGGCCGAGTGTTTCCATGTCGGCATGATACTCGCCGTTTTCTACGAGGTTGCCAATCCAGTTGCACAGAATGCGGCGGAAATACTCGTGACGGGTATAGGACAGGAAGCTGCGGCTGTCGGTCAGCATACCGATGAAATTGCCCAGTGTGCCGAGGTTTGCAAGGTCGGTCAGCTGTTTCTCCATGCCGGTTTTGGTGTCGTTGAACCACCATGCAGAGCCAATCTGCACCTGGCTGGGGCATACGCCGTTTACTTGGAAGCAGCCCGCCAATGTCACGATTGCCTCGTTGTCGTACTGGTTCAGGCTGTACAGCACCATTTTCGGCAGAGTGTGGTTTTGTGCCATTGCGTCCATCAGCTTGCCCAAATCGTCCACACCATGGCTGTTGGAAACCGCGTCAAAACCGGTGTCGGGGCCGAGCTTGTTGTACCACTCGGTGTTGTTGTCGCGGATGCAGCCGAAGTGAATCTGCATCACCCAGCCGTACTCGGTGTACTTCTCGGCAACCGCCAGCAGAACCGCCGTCTTGTAAGCGGCAATTCCCTTTTCAGTCAAAGCTTCACCGGCAAGACCCTTTGCAAAGATCGCCTCCAGCTCCTGCTCGGTTGCAGGCTCATAGGTGGCATAGTCCAGCGCATGGTCGGACGCACGGCAGCCCATCTCGTTAAAGAAGTCAATGCGGTTGTGCAGAGCTTTCTTCATGTCGGCAAAGGTTTTAATCTCCATGCCTGCCATGCTGCCGAGGTGTTTGACATACTCGGCAAAGCCGGGCTTTTGAATGTTCATTGCCTTGTCGGGGCGCAGCGCGGGCAGCACCTTCACCTTGCAGGTGGGGTCAGCGGCAATCTTTTTGTGCCATTCCAGCGTGTCGGCGGGGTCGTCGGTGGTGCAAATCAGCTTGACGTTCGACTGGTCGATAATGCCGCGCACGGACATATCTTCTGCTTTCAGGCGCTCGTTGCAAGCGTCATAAATTTTCTTTGCCGATTTTGCATTCAGCGGCTCTGTGATGCCGAAATATTTTTTCAGCTCCAAATACGTCCAGTGGTACAAGGGGTTGCCGATGGCCTTCGGCAGTGTTTCGGCCCAGCGCTCAAACGTGCGGTACGGGTCGGTGTCTTTTGCGCCGGTGATATCACACTCGGGCACACCGTTGCAGCGCATGGCACGCCATTTGTAGTGGTCGCCGCCCAGCCAAACCTGCGTAATCGAGTCATAGCGGCGGTCCTCGGCAATCTCCTGCGGATTGATGTGGCAGTGATAGTCAATGATGGGCATTTTGGCCGCATGTTCATGATACAGCTTTTTGGCTGTTTCGGTTTCCAGTAAAAAGTCTTTGTCCATAAAGGGTTTCATAGCAATCTCACCTTTCTTTTAATTAAACTGGACTATATGTGAAGTATAGCCGAATTTCACTCTGCGCACAAGATGTATACAACAGATATACAATAAATCTGCCCAAAATAGCGCCGCATGGCGCGCGGCGCTTAACGGTTCAGCTCGCTGACGGGGCCAACCGCATTATGTTCTTTGATAATGCGTTCAATTTCGTGTATATCGGAATCGGGCAAATCGCCGGGAATCGTGTTTTTCACACTGGAAGTAGCGTTTCCGAAACGCATTGCCTGCTCGGGATCACCATATTTCAGCAAACCAAACAGGACACCACCTACATAAGCATCACCGGAACCGATGCGGTCAATGACGTCAATGTTCTCATACGGCTGCTCTGTGTAAAAACAGTCGTTTTCTGCACTGTAAATGGTAGAAGTAAAGTTATGCTTGCGCGGGCTGATGACGGTGCGCTGTGTGGTGGCAACAATTTTCACGCCGTATTCCTCACAATAGCTTTTCATCATCTCGTGCAAAGTTCCTGTTTTTTGGAACATGCGGCGGCTGCTTTCCTCGGAAACAAACAAAATATCAACGAGAGGCAAAATTTTCTTAATTGTCTCGCGCGACTCCTCCTCGCTCCACAAATTAGCGCGGTAGTTTACGTCAAACGAAATCAGCGCGCCACCCTCTTTGAAGCGTTTCATCAGCTCAATGGCAACATCGCGCATTTGCGGGCAAATGGCAAGGCTGATGCCGGAGGTGTGGAACATACGAGCGCTCTTATACACTTCGGAAGGAATTTCATCCAGCCGAATGCGCGTTGCACTGGACTCTTTGCGGTCGTAAACAATAGTCGGCTTGCGCGGTGCAGCGCCCATCTCGTAATAATACAGGCCCAAACGTGCCTCGGGGCTTTCGTCGTAAATTAAGTAGTCGTCCGAAACGCCGACAAAGCGAATGCGGTTTTTCAAAAAGGTACCCAGCTTGTTCGCCGGCAATTTGGAAATGATGCCGGTGCGCAAGCCCAGCAGCGCCACGCCGGACGCCACGTTCAGCTCTGCGCCGCCTGCGCGCTTTTCAAAAATATCGCCGTCGGTAATGCGCTCATGACGCGGCGGCGAAAGACGAAGCATAATCTCACCAAAAGTAATGAGATCAAATTGATTTTTGCTCATAATGAACATCCGTCCTCCCTACAAAAACAGGCGTAAGAGGCTGCTTTTACACTGAAAATGCCGCTCTCAGCTCTTGCATAAGCAGCCGCTAATACTCTGTATAAAGTATAGCACATTCCCAAAACGCTGCAAATGGAAAACTCCTACAATTTTGCGCTTTGTGCTTTGGCGGAATTGACCCTTGACTTTTCGCCCCTCTCCGGCATTGCTCCACAGTGCGGAACAATGTGGAAGATCCGCGAAAAATCAGACAAAAGAAAGCACTTGTTTTATGTGAAAAAGTAGAAACACAAAACGATATGGTCTAGCGCCGCACACGGTGGTATGCTGTTGACATTACAAAAACAAAAAGAAAGGAACGTACACTTATGAAACACATTTTCACTGCACTTTGCTGCGCCGTTTTGGCCGCCGGAGTATTTGCCGCTCCTTGTTTGGATAGCTCATATAGCTCGCAATTAACAACGGCTCGGAGTATAACAAACTATACACAGGAAACAAAGCCACAAGTGGAAGAATATTGTAATGCACAGCTGACCAAAATATTTCCCATGGATAACGAATTCACTTAATAACGAAATTCAATCCCTAAATATTTTTTTGCTTCTTTTTTTACAATTTCAAGCCCCGCCTGGTATCCTGTCACTTTGCATAGGTAGTAGGCTTGATGGTAGAGTTCCGCACTTTTTTCATGATCTCCCATATAATAACGACATTCTGCTTCTGCTTCCAAGCAGCCGGGTAAATGTTGATAATGGCCGTATTTAATGCAGGCTTCTCTGCCTTCCTTGGCACGTTCTGCCGCCTCTCTGTAGCGTCCACACTGAAATAATACACAGGCATAATTGAACAAAATCATAGGAAGAAGGCCGACAGAAGTGACAGTTTCCTGAAAATGCATTTGGACATACCTGAGCAGCTGATGATAAATATCAGCTGCTTTTTCATTTTGCCCATCATCCGCGTAACAACTTCCGATATGGCTGATAATCTTAATTTCCTCCATAGAATAGAGAAAGCTCTCTATCTTCTTGATCGTAAAGCGCGGAACAGTCAGACGAATTGCCTGCATCAATAAATCAATTTGTTCCTGTGGGGAATAGCGCTGATCAAGCCGCCCCAGCAATACCCGCGAGCGCAGAATAAACTGCTGTACAATCGAATCTTCGGGGTCTGCAATTTGTTCCAGCTGTCTGAGTTTTTCAAAGCCTTCCTCTGCTTGATGGGTTGAATTATAGCCGACAATCTCTTTTTGCAAGGCTTCCATTTCCAGCTCATGCTTACTGAGCAAGGCAAAATAGCGGTCGTCCGGCAAGCCCAAACGCTGTAAAATGGCATTGATGCGGTTTCGTCCGGGGGTCTGCCTGCCGTTTTCAAGCCGAGAAAGCGTCATCGGTTCACAAATCCCTTCACAAAGCTGCTCCTGCGTTAAGCCTAGGTCGAGCCTGCGCTGTTTAATATACTCACCAAGAAAAAAATTTTTCACTTCCGAACCCTCCCGAAAACCATTCTCCCATTATTATAAATAATAATTCCATGAATTTCCAGTGTGCTTTTGATGACTTTTTCTTGCAAGTTGTCGTTTTATGTTATTTTTTAATAACATAAAACGGTATGTTCCTGAGTAGATATCTCTGTTAAAATATAGTTACAGCGAGGCAATACATAAATGAATTTAAACCAAGCTGAATGATAAGGAGAGGAGAAAGTAATCATGGAAGTAGTTGTTAAAAAACAGGCTATTGACGAAATTGCACTTTGCGCAGTTACTAATCACTGCAATATTTGCTAAGAAGAAATTCTAAAGGAATGATTCTTTAAAAGTGAGGGCCGAGAGTATTCTAGGTCCTCACTTTTAAAATTTAAAAGCCAAGATTAAAACTTGAAAGAAGGATGAGCGTATGTATAGTTTACCCGGCTACATTACTCATTACAAGCAGGATAATGCCACCTATGTAGTTTCTAACCTATATAAAAATGTGGTTAAATTAACGGATCATAACATTCAAAAAGAGTTTGATGAGATTGTTTCTTGTTCAAAATGTGATAAGTTAAATACTCCTCTTACTAAGTTTTTGCATGAGCAAGAAATGCTCTTAAATGAAAAAGAATTGGAGCAAGTACTGCAAAAAGTTCGTAAATTATTAGATGGTACGCTTATGTTAACCATCATACCAACTGAAAGCTGTAATTTTCGATGTCCCTATTGTTATGAAAATCACGCAACCAGTCATATGCCTAGAACAATTCTTGATTGGATAAAAAAATATCTTATTGAAGAAACTCCAAAATATAAAAATATAAATATAGGTTGGTTCGGTGGGGAACCCACACTATGTGAAGATGTAATTTTGGAAGTTTGTGAGCTGATTCAACACTTGAGGTCTACACACGACTTCAGGTTCTTCTCAAGTATGACTACTAATGGTTATTTATTAAACGCAGAAATGTTCTGTGAATTTTATAGGTTAGGAATAACAAGTTATCATATTACATTGGATGGTTGGAATCACAATCAAACTCGTCCTCACATTTCCGGACATGAAACATTACAGACCATCATTCGTAACTTATTAGCTATTTCAACATTACCTAAAGAACAGTTTGACTTCAAAATTACATTACGTCATAATATTCTTGCAGGTGATGAGGATTACAGTTGGTACGATTATTTATATCGATTATTTGGACAGGATGATAGATTTGATATTTATATTCATCCCGTAGATGATTGGGGTGGAGACAGCGTGCAACACCTTGATTTGTTAGTACAAAAATCAAAAGAAAAAATCATAGCTAGCCATATTTCATACTTGAATAAAATCGGAATGCAGTGTAGTAATAATCAACGAGAACATCAATTATTTAAACATGTTTGTTATGCTTGCTACCCTCATGGAATGATCTTTCGACCTAACGGCAAAATTGAAAAGTGCACTCTTTGCCTTGATCACCCAAAAAACCAACTGGGGTATATTGATCCCAATAGAGGTGTAATCATTAACCGAGCAGTTAGCCAAGAATGGAGTTACTCAGAACTAAAGTCTGAATGTCGATCTTGTCCTGATATTTTGCAATGCATGAATCTGCGTTGCGCAAGAAATCGAATTATTGAAAATAAGACCACGTCACATTGTAATCTATCTAAACTTAACCTTTACTAGCACACCAGACTACAACCAGTTCATAAAGGAGCCAAACATGTTTTATTATCTAAAAAAAGCTTGGTTTTTTAATCTATTAGTAGTTATTTGTTTGATTGTACAAAACATCTTCAAAGTTGGCGTCAGCCTTGCTTTAATGCAATCTTTCCAGAAGATTATTGAACGGGATTTGCAGCAATTTCTATTACAATTAAGCATCATGATTTTGTTTTGGATCATTGTTTTTGCTTTGTCTGTTTTGCAAACTGCCTTTCAAAATTACGCCATGCGCAAAATGAATAACATGCTGCGGGCAGACATTGCGTGCGGCATTTTGCAAACTAGCTATCAAGCCCTGCACGAGCGAAACTTGGGCGAATCGCTCTCCCAATTCACAAACGATATCAACGAAATCAAGCAGCGGGCGTGGCTTCCGTTTTATCAGCTCATTGGCACGGTTGCTTTAGTAGTGGTCAGCATGGCCGCATTGGCCAGCCTGCACTGGCTGCTGCTGATCATGGCACTCTTTACAGCCGTGCTGATGGTGCTGATTCCCAAATTATTCGAGCGAAGATTAAACCGCATTGCCAAGGCTTTTTCTGCGCGCCAAGGCGAAGCACTAAGCAGCTTCAAAGACCTTTTATCAGGCTATGATGTGCTTCACTTTTTTGGAAAAGATGATAGGTTCAAAAACGGCATCCATGCGGCAAGCGACGCTATTGAAACCTCGTGCTGCCGTTTGAATATTACACAGTCAAAAATTTTTAACGGCATCAGCATGTTAAACCTCGTATTTCAAGGACTTGTCATGGCTTTGATGGGCTGGCTTTCCATCCAAGGACTGATTATTCAGTCTGCCTTGCTGGGAGGAAACACGATTTGTGGTAATGTTTATAACGGTCTGCAATCCATCGTTGACCTTCAGTTATCCATAGCAGCCAGCAGGCCGTATTTTGATAAAATTACTGTGCATGCTGCCGACAGCAAATCTACAACCCCCGCTTTGCCCGCACTTCAAAAAGAAATTTGCGTAAAAGATGTATCCTTTTGCTACGATGCCAAAAAGCCTATTTTAAACCAGCTCAACGCCCGGTTTGAAAAAGGCGGCAAGTACGCTCTTACCGGCCCGTCCGGGTGCGGAAAAAGCACATTACTGAAAATTCTGCTCGGCTGGCTGCCTGGTTATGAAGGCACGGTTGCCTTTGACGGAGTCGATATGAAGCGCTGTACCCCCGAACAGATTCAACAGCAGATGAGCTATATTGAGCAAAACGTCTTTTTGTTCAACACCACCATCCGTGAAAACATTACGTTAGGCGGAAATTTCACCGAGGAGGAAATGCAAAAAGCCCTGCGTGACAGCGCTTTACTGGGCGACCTTGCAAACATGCCGGAAGGGTTGGACACTCCCGTAGGCGAAGAAGGCAGCTCACTTTCCGGCGGACAAAAACAGCGCGTGGCTATTGCCCGCGCTTTAATCCATAATCGTTCTATTTTGCTGGTGGACGAAGGCACCAGTGCCCTGGACCAAAAAAATGCTGATATCGTAGAAAAAAGCCTTTTGTCAAACCCGGATTTGACGCTCATTCTCATCAGCCATCACCTCAGCGAGGAGCGCAAAAAGCAATTTACGCATGTTTATGAGTTAACGCCGGCCACTACTGTAACAGCTTAAAAAAAGAAAGCCTCTTAAACAGGCTGATATGCCAGGAGTTCCTTTAGCCATTTGGGGCGGTGACTTCCAATCGGCAGTAATTCGCCGTTACGGTATTCTGCCACCAGCACAAAGCCGTTGTTATTGTCGAAAAATTTTGCTTCATCGCAGTAGGGCAGAATTTTGAACACATCGGCAAAGCGCGTGAAAAAACGCCGCTCCACGTCCTTTGCCGGGATGTCGTGTCCTCCTCTTGCCACACGATTCTGGATGCGCTGGCGGCTGTCCTCCACGCTGTCCAGCCCTACATAGTACAGCCGGACATAATAGCCGCTTTCCTTTGCCCTCTTTGCAAGGCGTTTAGGATAGCCACCGGAGAGGGTGCTTTCCTGCGTAAAGGTGACGCCACCGGCCATGCAGCGCTCAATTAGCTCCACCGCCTTCTTGCCGCCCTCATATTCATCGCCGCCCATTTCAGCGGTGATTTTATCGGGGTCAATGACAATTCCTAAATCGGTGCGTTCCGCTTTGAGCGAACCCGTCAAGCTGCTTTTGCCCGTGCCGTTCACGCCCCCAATTATGGTGTAAAGCTTCATGGTTTCGTCCTTTCTGTCACCTCAAAAGTTTTTTGTTCAATCTTTGGCTTCTGTCAAACAAAGTATAACAAACAAACTCTGAGGATACAAGGAGAGATTAGAACATAAAAAATAGAGTCCCGGATTCAAGCCCGCCCCAGCGCAAAACAAAAAGCCGCCCTTTCGGACGGCTTTTCTCTTTGGTGGGGCATCAGGGACTTTACCCGGTTGTGCCGTGTCGCACTGCTGCGTGGTCTTCCGCCGCTCGCATTGCTCTGCGGCACTGCCCAATGCTCCGCTTCGCTTTCTCCGCCGCAGGCGGCGCTCAGCTCTGCATACCCAGAACCCGCTCGGCGGGTCCCGGATTCAAGCCCGCCCCAGCGCAAAACGAAAAGCCGCCCTGTCGGACGGCTTTTCCTTTTGGTGGGGCATCAGGGACTTGAACCCGGGACCCGCCGGTTATGAGCCGGATGCTCTGACCAACTGAGCTAATGCCCCATACACACAACGTGCATACGGTATATTATACCCTAATTTTGTTTTTGTTGCAAGCATTTTTTATGCTCCTTCCTGTGCCAGGGGAACGGTAAAGGAAAAGCACGACCCCTTTCCTTTTTCGCTTGTGACAGATACCCCGCCGCCATGCGCTTCGGCCATCCATTTCACCATGGCAAGGCCAAGCCCTGCACCTTCCACTTTTCGGGAAGCATCCTCCTGCCAAAAGCGTTTCCAGACATGTTCAAGATGCTCTTTCTCAATGCCGATACCGTCATCCTGCACACGGCATACGGCAAACTCGTTTTCACGCGAGAGAGAAACTTGGATATGACCATTCTGCTTGCCGTACTTCACCGCATTTTCCAGCAAATTGATGAGCATTCGCATGAGCATGGTTTCGTCGCCCTGCACCACCACATCCGGCTCTATTTGCTGCGCAATTTCGATGCCGCGTTCTTCGGCAAATTCTTGCTGCTGTTCGCACACAATTTCACTGAGCTCGCTCAAGTTGACCCGCTCCAAATGTAATTTTTTTCGGCTCTGCTCGGCGCGCGCCAAAGTGAGCAGCTGCGAAATCAGCCCTGCCATTTTTTCCGCTTGCTTTTGGATGGTGACAAACGCTTCGCGGTGAGGCGCGTCACACTCGGTTCTCAAAGCATCCTCACACTGCGACAAAATTACCGCTACGGGTGTGCGCAGCTCATGTGAGGCATCGGCAGTAAACTGCTTTTCGCGTTCAAACGCCGCTTGAATGCGGGCAAACATAGAGTCAAACTCATTGGCAAGCGTATAGATTTCATCTTTTCCTTTGCCAAGCCCAATCCGGCGGGAAAGGTCGTCACCTTCCCCGATTTCTCTGGCCGTTTGGGTAATTTGCCGCACGGGAAGAAACGCCTGTCGCGTAATCCAATAGCCGCCCAATGCTGCTGTTAGGACAAAGAACGGAAAAACGATGACGGCAAACTGCAAAAAGCTGCCCACGGCGGCGCTCACCTGGTCGGCTTCGGCAATGCTCCGCACCCAAATCTCGCCATATCCGCTCACCCATATTTTTTCATCGTACCAATAAAACGTGCCGTTCTGTGTCTTTTTTTCGCGCAGGCTTTTGTGCTCGAAAATATCAGCATTATCAAATAACCGCGGCACACTGCCGTAAAGCGGAACGCCCTGCGAATCATAAAGAGAAAGATAAACGCCGTCTTGAAATCCCTCTAAATCGTTGTCAATTTCCAGCTTGTTATCTTTCCACTCCACGTCACGCCGCACTTGTTCCACCATATCAGTCATGCGCAGCTTAATGTTTTCCAGTGCGGCATACTCGCTGCTGTACAGCAAAATGCCCACCGCCAAAGCGCTGAGCAATGTCATAAACAAGGTAAACCAAAGGGTTACTTTCAGGCGAATGGTCCAATGTTTCATTCCTGCACCCTCAAGACATAGCCAAGCCCCCGCACGGTATGAATCAGCTTAGGGGAATAACCGTCGTCCAGCTTTTTTCTTAGATAGCGAATGTACACATCCACCACATTGGAACCGCCTTCATAATCATAATTCCAGATATGGCGGCTGATTTTGTCACGGGAAAGCACTACGCCCGCATTGCGAATCAGGTATTCCAGCATCATAAATTCCTTGCCGGAAAGCTCAATCGGCGTTTCCCCGCGCTTGACGGTACGCGCTGCACAATCCACAGTCAAATCGGCAATCGTAAATACCTCGCTGACGCTTTTGCTTGCACGCCGCACCATGACACGCAAACGCGCGAGCAGCTCATCAAACGCAAAAGGTTTTACCAGGTAATCGTCTGCGCCGCTGTCTAATCCGGCCACACGGTCCTCAATGCCGTCTTTCGCCGTCAGCAGCAAAACCGGGGTGCGATCCCCTTTTTCACGCATCCGGCGCAGCAGCTCTAACCCGCTGATGCCGGGCAGCATAATATCAAGCACCACTGCGTCATACTCGGCACAGGCCAAATAATCCTGTGCCAGCGAACCGTCGTCACAGGCATCGACGCTGTAATGGGCCTCCGTGAGCCGTTTTTTCAGCATTCGGTTCAGTTCCGGCTCATCTTCCACCACTAAAATTCTCACGGCAATTCCTCCTTTTCCACTATTTTACTTTGCAAACATTAAAATAGCATGAGAGCCGGTGCTTTGCACCGGCTGAGACTGTCGAAAAACTGTCACCTGATTCAAAAAGAAGCCAAGTGGCAAGGGGAAAAAGGCTTGGAATAGGGGGCTAGCCCTCTTTTCCATTTGAAATAGGGACANNAGCTTTTTCGACAAACTGAGCCGGTGCTTTGCACCGGCTTTCATGTGAACATGCTAAAAAGTTGTCGATGCTTAACCCAAATACGCTTTCAGCAGATTGAGAGTATTTTCCATGCCCTTTACATGGCTCCGCTCATAACCGTGAGAAGCATACACGCCCGAGCCAATCAAGCCATGGCGCACGTCATGTCCTGCACGCAGGCCAGCCTCAGCATCGGAACCGTAAAACGGGTAGACATCCACGGCAAAATCAATATTTTCCCGCTTTGCCGCTTCGATTAACTCCGATACGACATCGTAGTGATACGGGCCGCCGGAGTCTTTCGCACAAATAGACACCTGCGTTTCACGGCAGGCCAGTCCTTCGCCCACACAACCCATATCGACACTCAGCACTTCAGACACGCCCACGGGGAACGAAGCAGAACCGCCATGGCCCACTTCCTCAAACACCGTGATGTGGCAATGCACCGGACGCTTTGTTTTTCCCCCTTGGCTGAGGTGACGCGCATAGCCCAGCAAGATTGCCACACTGAGCTTATCGTCCAAAAAGCGGCTTTTGATATAGCCGCTGGAAGTAATGCGGGTACGCGGGTCAAAGCAGACGATATCCCCTGTCATGACGCCCAATTTTTCGGTTTCTTCTTTGGTGCGGGTTTCCTCGTCCAGCACCACTTCCAAATTATCCCAATTGCGCTCGGTTTTGTTGTATTCGCCATTGACATGTACCGAGGCATTTTTCATTTGCAGCGTACCTTCCAGCACTTTGCCATCCCGCGTGACCACATAGACGTTTTCGGTTTCGGCGTTATTGGCATTCATGCCGCCCAGCGGGGTCACACGCAAACGGCCATTATCTTTTACCTGCGCCACCATTGCGCCCAAGGTATCCAAGTGAGCCTCCAGCAAAATGCCATTGCCCCGCTCAGACGGTTCACCGTCGCTGAGGCACACCAATACACCGCCCTTGTTGGTGTATTGCGGCGCAAAACCCAGCGCTTGCAGCGCGTGATAAACGAGTGCAGCCGCATGGCGGGTATATCCCGTCGGGCTGCCGGTGGCCAAAACGGCTTTCAGCTGTTCCAGCATATAATGCGTTTCTTCGTTGTGAGTGACATAACTCATCCTGTTCAACATCCCTTCTGAGTGAAAAATCTTTTTTAACGCTCTGCTACCGAAATCAGATAGCGGTAAATTTGCGGTTTATACTTTTCGTAAAGTCCTAAGTGTTCATACAACTCTTTGTAATATTGAAAAAGTGTCGCTTTTGTTTTAATTACATTTACGACATCCATTTGGGTGTGCGTAATGCTTTTTTCATTGTTGATATAGTAATAAACAGGATATTCCAGCGCGGCAAAGCGCTCGGCATAGCGGATATACTCCAAATTAAACAAAAAGTCCTCGCTCCACGACAAATCGGTGTTGCATCGAATGTCATGCCGGCGAATAATATCGGCGCGGTACAGCTTATTCCACAAAACGCCATAGTAAAAGCTGGCAGGCTCCTCCATCAAGTGGCGGGCAAATTCATTTTTGCTCATCACCGATGTTTCCGGCAAAAAAGCATAGGTGCGCTGATGTTCTCCGCGTACACGGCAGTATGCGGCAATCACCAAATCGCAGTCGTCATGCTCGGCCTTTTGCACCATGCGGTAAACAGCGTCCTGCGCCATGTAGTCATCGCTGTCGGCAAATTGCAAATACTTTCCCTTTGCCGCGCGGATGGCATCATTGCGTGCAGCCGAAACGCCTTCATTTTGCTTATCAATGACACGAATCCGCTCATCCACACGCGCGTACATGCGGCAAATTTCCCCGGAGGTATCGCGGCTTCCATCGTTTACGAGCAAAATTTCCAAATTTTCGTAGCTTTGACGGCGGACACTTTCAATGCAGCGCGCCAAATCGGTAGCAGCATTATAGACAGGAATAATGACAGAAACAAGCGGCAGCATAAGACAAGCACTCCTTTTTGATGGTTTGGGCACACGACGCTTTATATTACAGTCCTTGCAGCTTTAATTCCGCAGCCATTTTGATGTAACAATCCACCAAATCAAACGATTCGCCGCGGTAAGTTAACGGGCGGCGGCGGACGTCCACCTCATCCATGTGAGAAACGCCGCGTCCGCCCACACCGCGCCAAACTTCTTGAAAGCCTGTCCAGCGGGCAGATTCCGGCGTCACTAAGCCATCGTTTTCTCCTTCAAACAAGCTGATGACAAAATTGGGCCACCACATCAGCATATCGCTGCGGCAAGAGCTCATAACCCCGGCATAGCTGCGATAAACAACGCCCTCGGCATCGGGGTTTGCCTCGTTGAACGCGGCTGCCCATCTCGTGGTAAATTGAAAACACGCATGAAAAAAGTCGGGGTGCTTGTCGCCAATCAGGCGGCACCATCCATTCACAAACCACCCCGCTATGCGAAACAGCGCCTTTGGCAGCCGTGCCAGCACATCCATTGTTTTGGAACCTCGGTTCGGGGTGGAAATCATGGTGATCGACGCAATCGACTGCCCCATGCCGAGCGAAGAAGCCAGATAACGCGCCTCCAAGCCGCCCTTGGAATGGGCAATGATGTTGACTTTTTCACACCCCGTCTGCTGCAAAATCTCCAGCACACGGCGCTTTAAAGCCTCGGCATTTTTCTCCACCGTTGCCCAGCTGTCCTGACCGCCGAAAAAGACGGCTGCGCCATGGGCTTCGAGGGCTTTGGGAATGCGTCCCCAATAGCTGATGCCTTTTACATCCCGAAACCCCGTTCCGTGAACCAATAAGATGGGGTAGCGCGTTTGACAATCCAGCTCGTTCATCGTCTTCCTCTTTCTGCTTCCATCATCCCGGAGCTGCACCGCACAAAACTTGCCTGACGCGCCCATTCGCACACGTTACAGCGTTGCTTTCTCCAGGGTTTTCGCACCATTCCACAAACGGCTGTATACACCGCCTTGCTTGAGCAATTCTTCGTGTGTGCCTTCTTCTTCAATCCCGTGTTCCCCCAGCACCAAAATGCGGTCGGAATTTTGAATGGTCGTCAACCGGTGCGCAATGGTCAGCGTGGTACGGCCTTTGGCCAAGCGGGATAAGCTTTCACCCACGAGCAGTTCGCTTTCGTTGTCGAGCGCGCTGGTGGCCTCGTCCAAAATTAAGATAGGCGGATTTTTCAAAAAGACACGAGCAATGGAAATGCGCTGCTTTTGACCGCCGGACAGCTTCACGCCGCGCTCGCCCACATAGGTATCATAGCCATCGTGCAGTGCGCTGATAAACTCGTGCGCACCGGCCAAACGTGCAGCCTCTTCCACTTCCTTGCGGGTTGCATCGGGCTTTCCGTAAGCGATATTTTCAAACACCGTGCCGCTGAATAAATAGACATCCTGCTGCACAATGCCGATGGCCCCGCGCAGACTTTTGAGCGTCACATGGCGGGTATCTTTTCCATCAATCAAAATCCGGCCGGAAGTGGGGTCATAAAAACGGGGAATCAGGTTGGTCAGCGTGGTCTTTCCGCCGCCGGAAGGCCCAACCAGCGCCACACGCTCGCCCGCATGAATCGTCAGGCAAAGATCTTCTAAAACTTTATTGTGGTCATCCGGGTACTCAAACGAGACATGGTCCAGCTGGATTTCGCCTTTCACCGTTCCGAGCGGCACCGCGTCCGGCTCGTCAAAAATTTCTACGTCGGCATCCATAATTTCAAAAAAGCGTTCAATGCCTGTCATGCCGCGCTGGAATTGCTCGGCAAATTCCACAATACGGCGAATGGTCGTCAGCAGCGTGGTAACGTACAGCATATAGGCTACCAAGTCGCCGGGAAGAATGCTTCCGTTCATCATAAACAGCGAACCGGCCACGAGCACTACTAGGTACATCACGCCGTCAAATGCGCGCGTCACGGTGTGAAACGCCGCCATCCAATGGTAAGTGTCTTTTTTAATATTCAAAAAGCGTCCGTTGTCGCGCTCAAATTTTTCTTTTTCCAGTTCCTCACCAGAAAACGCTTTTACCACGCGCGTACCCAGCAGACTGTCCTCGATGCGGGCATTCAGCTCACCGATTTGCTGACGCTGGCTGCGGAAGGTGCGGCGCACAAACGTGTTGAGCTTGACGCTGATGAGCAGCATCGGCGGAATAAACACAAAAATAATCAGCGTTAAAAGGATGTTAATGCGCGCTAAGATGACAAACGAAATCACACCTTTTAAGCCCGCGATGAAAAACTCCTCCGGGCAGTGGTGAGAAAATTCCGTCACGTCAAATAAATCATTGGTGATGCGGCCCATGATTTGGCCGACTTTCGTATTGGCAAAGTAGTTGTTCGACAGCTTTTGCAAATGGGCAAAGGCGTCGCGCCGCATATTGGTTTCAATCCGTGCGCCCATCACATGGCCGGTGTTCGACATAAAGTAGTTGGCCACAGCGTCAATAATACGCAGCACAAAGTACAGCGCACCAATGCGCAGCACGAGCGACAGCGTCAAGCTTTCCAAATTTTCTGCGCCCAAATTGGTCACGGTACGCATCAGCATGGGCAAAACAAGCTCGCACACCGTGGTGAGCGCCGCACAGAATAAATCGAACAGCAAAATGCCGCGATACTGCGTCAAATACGGCCAAAAGCGCCGAATCAGTGTTGCAGTCGACTGGGTTCCTTCTCTTTTCACAAAACAATCTCCTTTGAGCCGCAAAGGCTGCGGCTTACTCTCTTTCCTTTATTTCATCTCTTTTTAATTCACAGACAGCTCATTCAGCAGGCGCTGACGCTCGTCCCACAGCTTTTGCGACAAATCGACATAATAGCGGTGCGGGTTTTCAAAGCGCTTTACCTCGTCCCACAAGGTATCGACCTGCTCGGCACAATAACGGCGAATTTCCTCCAGCGGCGGCGTTTGATACACACGCTTGCCGTTCACATAAATGGGTACATTCAGCTGTTTGAGATGAATGCCCGTAAAGGTGCGCTTTTTCCACGTCTGTACCGGGTCAAACAACGTTAAGCCCTTGGAAGCGTCCAAGGTTTCGTCGTACATAGTCATCAAATCGGCCATGGCTTTTCCCGTCTCGTTGTCGTAAATGCGGTACAAGTTTTTCAAATGCGGAATGGTGATTTTCTCCGCCGTTTCGCTGATTTTAATTTTCGGCTCATAGTGCTCGCCGCTGCGCACAGCCGCCAGCTTGTACACGCCGCCGAATACCGGGCTGGATTTGGAGGTAATCAAGTTCTCACCAATGCCGAAGCTGTTCAGCTTTGCACCCTGCACCAGCAAATCACGCACAATGTATTCATCGAGCGAATTCGACGCACAAATGCCGCAGTCGGGATAGCCGGCATCGTCCAGCATTTTGCGCACTTTTTTGGAGAGGTAGGCAATATCGCCGGAGTCAATGCGCACGCCCTTGGGACGAATACCCATCGGGGCCAAAACCTCGTTAAACACACGAATGGCGTTGGGAACACCGCTTTTCAGCACGTTGTAGGTATCCACCAAAAGCGTGCAATTATCGGGATACAGCTTTGCGTAGCGGGCAAAAGCCTCGTACTCACTGGGGAACATCTGCACCCAGCTGTGCGCCATCGTTCCCAATGCGGGAATCCCGAATTGACGGTCGGCCAACACACACGCCGTTCCCACGACGCCGCCGATATACGCGGCGCGCGCACCCAGCACGGCGCCGTCATAGCCTTGCGCGCGGCGGCTGCCGAACTCCATCACGGGCAAGCCTTTTGCCGCACGGACAATGCGGTTGGTCTTGGTGCAAATTAAGCTTTGATGGTTGAATGTGACAAGCAGCAAGGTTTCAATCAGCTGTGCTTCAATCGCCGGGCCTTCCACAATGACCAGCGGCTCCATAGGGAACACCGGCGTTCCTTCCTCTACCGCCCAAATATTGCAGTGGAACTCGAAATGGCGCAGGTAGTCCAAAAAGGCTTCGGAAAAACAGCCCTTACCCCGCAAATAGGCAATGTCTTCGTCCGTAAAGTGCAGGTTATCAATAATCTCGCAAAACTGCGCCAGGCCTGCTGCAATGGCAAAGCCGCCGTCATCCGGTACTTTTCGGAAAAACATATCGAACACACCGATTTGTTCCTGATAGCCCTCCTCAAAATAGCCCGCGGTCATTGTCATTTCATAAAAATCCATCAAAAGCGTTAAATTGCGTGCTTGATTCACATCCGTCATTGTCTATCATCCTTTTCTTAGCTTACACTGCCGAAACAATGTCTCATTTTTGCTGCTGCGGGGGAAAATCGTCGAAGCGTTCGTCTTTCGCGCGGCGTTTTTGGCGGCGAAGCTGCGCTTTTCGCGCACGCTCCATTCGCACTGCAATCAGCGCGTAGCCGACAAAAAACACAACGGTGAGCACAATCACCACTTTCACATACGTTCCCGTTAAAAACTCGCCTGTTTTTCCCACCAAAAACAGAAATGTATTGCGCTCAATATCGCGTGCGGCAAGCAAATCTACTGTGCCAATCTCTCTGCCCTCCAGCGTCAAAGTAACACTGCCGATGCGGTCTCCCGCCTTAACAGGAGCATAAACCTGCTCCGGTACATCAAACGTGGTGGTAAGGGCATCGTCGCTGTCGTTGGGCAAAATGGTTTTCAAATCGCTGGCCGGAACAAGCTGAAGCCGGTCGCTTTCGCTCGACCATTCCACACGAACCTCTGTAATCGGGGTGGTGGTATCAAGCGTAGGCCGAACGGAAAAGCTGGAGAAAATCCAATCGTAAATCGCGGCCGTGTCATGGAAGCTGTAAGCATAGCCGTCCTCGGGAGGGTCATACGGGCAGCCCAACACCACACCAATAAAGGTTTCGCCGCGCTCGTTAACCGCTGCTGAGGCAAAATTTCGCCCCGCCGAAAAAGTGGAGCCGGTTTTGATGCCTCTGATGTAGGAGCGATACACTCCCGAGTTGGGCGACATCATGCGGTTGGTGCTTTGGATATAATAAGCCGCGTTCGGATTTTGCTTAGGAAACTGCGCATAATTATGTGCGCTGTTATCTGTCATCGGCATCCAATACAGCTGTGTACCGCATACCGTGCGGAAAATTTCATGTTTCCAGCACTCTTGTGCAATCAAAGCAACATCATGCGCCGTGCTCCAGTTGCCGCCCTCTTGGTCTACCAAACCATTGGTCGAAGCAAAATTGGTATTGGTGCATCCAAGCTCTTTCGCACGCTGATTCATCATGGCGTAAAAGTTTTGCAGGTTGCCGCCGGACAGGTAATAGCCCACTGCCTCCGCGGCTTCGTTGGCGCTGGGCAGCATCATGGCATACAGCATGTTTAAAGCGCTTACGCTTTCCCCCGGCCGAATATCCGCATTTGACGAAGACGGGTCAATAATGCTCCCTACATACAAATTGCGTTCGGCGGTAATCATAGTATTTTCCAAATCCTGCACATTCTCCATCAGCAGCAGTGAGGTCATCAGCTTGGTCAGGCTGGCAATACTGCGCGGAGTATCGGCGTCTTTTTCATACACAACAAGGCCGGTATCTAAATTGATAAAATAGGCTTCTGCCGCAGTAACGGAAATTTCTGCGGGCAAGTCATACCCCTGTGCCGCAGCGCTGACGGGAAGCCCCACCACGCAAAGCACCAAAAGCACCATACAGCAAAATTTCTTCATTCTTCCATCCTATTCTGTCAAACGGTTCCAATACAAACGAAAAAGGCGGACAAGCTTTATTGTTATCTTACCATCTTCGCCTGACGTAATTACGGTTATTATATCAGATTTCACATAAAATTCAAAGTTTTGTGTTGTAAAATCTGTATCTCACGAAAAAGGTATTTTGATGCGGCAATCCATTTGCCGGACAGGCCGAAAACAGCATTTCTTATTCGCGAAATATTTTCGCCTTTTTTCTTTCAAAACATTCTTTTTATTGGATAACTTTCTATTAAGGGGTCTGTTTTCCTGGGGCGCAGCTGCGCCTTTCCGACAAAATCAAGCGCCGCCGTTTTGGACAAGCGGCAGGCTTGTCATAAGTTTACGAATTGGAGGAAGCCTTTGTGAAAGCTTATCAACGAAAATCCTCTTCCCGCCCTCTGCTCACCGTGGGCCTGATTGCAAAAAACGAGGAAGAAAATATTGAAAACTGCTTGAAGGCCTTAATGCCTTTGAAAGAGGCGCTGGGCGCACAAATTTTGGTGGGAGATACCGGGTCGACTGACCGCACGGTTGAAATTGCCCAGCAATACGCCGATGAAGTATTCCATGTGGAGTGGAACCAAGACTTTGCCGCCGCACGAAATGCTGTGATGGATCGCGGCATTGGTGAGTGGTATCTTTCGGTTGACGCCGACGAATGGTTGGACGACCCGGCGGAGATCATTGAGTTTTTCAAAAGCGGCGAATATAAAAAGTATGCGTCGGCTTCTGTCATCATCAACAACTTTTTGTATGCCCCGGAAGAAGTAGACCATAAGAAAGCTTCACCGTTTACGATTACGCGCATGTGCCGCTTAGAGCCCAGCCGCCGTTATGTGGGAAAAATTCACGAGGCTCTGCCTTGTGTGATGCCCGTGATCAGCTTGGATCGCACGCTGTTTACCCATTACGGCTATTACTACGAAGGCGAGGAAGGCGCACTCAAGAAGAAGGCACGCGATGAGCGCAACCACGAGCTGCTTTTGAATGAGATTGCGCAGGAGCCTTTGGATTTACGCCTTAACACACACTTTTTTGACGCTGTTCTCACGCAGGAAGAAGGCATTGAGTTCGCAGACAAAATGCGCACGATGCTGCAAGAGCATCCCGAGCTGCTCAGCGAACACAAGCGCAATAACCCCAAACTTTCCTACCTCGGCCTTTTGATTGACAAAATGACCAGCATGTGGTTTTACAATCAAAGCTTTGACAAAATTATTGAAACAGCCGAGCTTTTGGTGGAAAACTATCCCGAGTCGCTTTATTGTGCGTCGGTTTTGCGCAAATTGGTTTTGGCCAAGGTGGCAAGCCGCAGCCCGGTTGGTTTAAAAGAGGAATTTTTCCGTTATCTTGACGCCGTCGAGTATACTCAAACACACTCCAAAAATAACCCCGAAAAAATGTTCGGGCTTGTCAATGGATGCGACCAGAGCGACCTTGTTTCCTGTGCAGTTTCTGTTTGTGAAACACTGATCCAGTTTTTGCCGGGTGGTGCAGGCCAAACCGCTGCCAACGTTGATTTCACCTCCTCGCTGGAAGATATTTCGTCCATTCTGGAAACCATCGAACCGGCGGGGCTGAACGACACCCTGTTCCAGCAAACTTTGGCGCTTTGCTTCAAAGTGGAGGACAAAGGCGGCGATTCGTTCCGTTTGCTGCAAAAGTGCCAAGACTGCGAAACCGACCCACGCTTGCAAAAATGTTTAACCACCTTCTGGCAAACTCAAATTGGCAATCAAAGCGAAAAACGGATGCACTTGATTGCACGTTTGGAAACTTCCAGCGACATGATGCTCAAGCTGGTGCGTTTGAATGCGCGTGCGCATGTATATTATCAGGACATGGCTTTCAGTGAATGGAACAGCCTTTGCTCTGAGCTGAAATACAGCACCGGCGGCGACCGCACATTCTACGCTTTTGCTTTGGGTCTTGCCGCCTTTGCATTGCATCAGGCGCTGCCCGTAGATGTGATTGATTTCCCCACCGAATTGGCGCCGCGAATCGGCGATGTTGTTTTGGCAGGCACCGAAACGCCTATGGAAGTCATTTTGCCTTATGTAGAGAGCGTTACAGGCGAAAAAACACTCTGCCAACAGCATTTTGAGCTGACATTGCTGTATGCTGCACTCCAAAAAGAAACGGCAAAGCAGGAAGATTTTTCCGCCGCTTATCTGCCCGGTGTGGAAACAACCATCGACCGTGCATTCCGGCTGATGATTTCTCTGATGGACAGCTATTTGCACCATGCATTCTCTCCGAAGCTGTTTGAAGTAAAGCAAGACTTGATGTCTGTTCTTCCGATTCAATATCGCTTTGGCTACTACATGGTTTGTGCCCAGCGCGCACTGGAAAGCGGCGATTTAGCTGCGAGCCTGCGCTTTGCAAAAACGGCACTTTCCATGGACATTAACATGAAGCATTTGGTTCGCTGGTTCCAGCATCGCCCGGAGTTTTCAGCTCCCGCGCGCACTGCCGCATCGTCCGCGGCTTCTGCACCCGTCAGCGCACCCCAAAGTGCTGAATTTGCCGCTCTGGCAGCACAATTCCGCCCGAAAATTGAGGCGCTCATCCGCGACGGCCACACGCAGGAATGTCTGCCGCTTTTGCAGCAATACGTTAAAATTTGCCCGAACGATGCAGAAATGGCCGCTTTGCTGCGCAAGCTGAACGGTGAACCGGAGCCCGAACCGGCGCCGCAGCCCGAGCAGCGCCAAGAAAATCCTGAGTTTCAAGCCTTGGCCGCCCAATTCCGCAGCAAGATTGAGGCACTGGCGAGCACCGGCCACCAACAAGAATGCCTGCCGCTCTTGCAGCAATATCTCACCATTTGCCCGAATGACTCAGAAATGAGAAGTTTACTGGAAAAATTAAACAACCAGTAATATTTCAAAAAATAGTTCCTAATAGTAAAAGGCAGCAGCCACGGTTCAATACATCGTGGCTGCTGCCTTTTTACTATTAAATCTGCTTATTTTGCCATTTCTGCTTTTGCCTGTGCCATTTTGTCAAGAACCATCGTCATGATTTCAGACGCTTGCTCTCCTTTTAAAATTTTGACAGACAAATACGGCTTGCCGGACGCATTCACCAGCAGCCGCCTGCCCATTTCCTGCAGCAGCGGCTTCATCATCTCTGCGCACAAACTGTCCGAATACAGAATGAGCGTATCGCCTTTTTGTGTAATTTCATAAACGCCAAGTTTGGCCGCCGTCATGCGCACACGGCTGATATCAATCAGGCCCGTCACGCTTTTGGGCACATCGCCGTAACGGTCAATCAACTCGTCCAACACGTCGGAAGCATCCTCGGCGCTGTTGATTGCGGCAATTCGTTTATAGGCTTCAATGCGCCCTGCGGGGTCGGGAATATAGCGTTCGGGAATATAGGCATCCACTGTAATATCAATCAAGCAATCGCTTTTGTCGGTTTGCGGCGTTTCGCCCCGGGCTTCGGCAATGGCCTGATTGAGCATTTTGACATAGGTTTCATAGCCCACCGCCGCCATATGGCCGTGCTGGCTTTGCCCCAGCAAATTTCCTGCGCCGCGGATTTGCAAATCACGCATTGCAATGCGGAAACCTGAGCCAAAGCTGGTAAACTCGCGAATGGCAGAAAGGCGCTTGTTGGCAACATCCGTCAATACCTTGTCACGCCGGAATGTAAAATAGGCATACGCCTTGCGGCCGGAACGCCCGACGCGCCCGCGCAGCTGGTAAAGCTGTGCCAAACCCATGTAGTCGGCATCCTCAATCACCAGCGTATTGCAGTTGCGCACATCCACGCCTGTTTCAATCAAGGTCGTACATACCAGAATATCAATTTCTCCATCCAACAGCTTTTGCCATACTTCCGACAGTGCATCCTCGTCCATGCGCCCGTGTGCTGTGGCAATGCGCGCACCCGGCACCAGCTGTCCCAGCTGAGCGGCCGTGCTGTCCAGCGTATCAATTCGATTGTGAATATAATATGCCTGACCGCCGCGGTCCAACTCACGCCGCAATGCCTGTGCAATAATCCCCGCGTCATGCTCCAAGACATACGTTTCAACCGGACGGCGCTCAAAGGGCGGTTCCTCAATGGTGGACATATCACGCAGACCACTCATGGCCATGCTCAAGGTTCTGGGAATCGGCGTTGCGGAAAGCGTGAGCATATCGACACCGATAAACGTTTCTTTCAGCTTTTCCTTATGCTTGACGCCAAAGCGCTGTTCTTCGTCAATGATAACAAGCCCCAAATCCTTAAAATGCACGCTTTTTTGCAAAAGCTTGTGCGTTCCGACTACCAAATCCACTGTGCCGCCGGCCAGCCCTTTCAGCACAGCTTTTTGCTGGGCAGGGGTCGTGAAACGAGAAAGCAAGCTGACCTTTGCCGGAAAAGCCTCCATGCGTGCCAAGGCAGTTTGATAGTGCTGCCACGCCAAAATTGTGGTAGGCACCAAAATAGCGCACTGCTTACCACCCATGATGCATTTGAACGCGGCTCTCAGCGCCACTTCTGTTTTTCCAACGCCCACATCTCCGCACAGAAGGCGATCCATGGGGTGCGGCTGCTCCATATCCCGTTTAATCTCCGCCGCGCTTGTCAGCTGGTCGTCCGTTTCCTCATATTCAAAGCGTGTTTCAAAATCTCGCTGCCATTCGTTGTCCTCGGGAAAGGCAAAGCCCTTTGCCTGCTGGCGGCGGGCATAAAGCTCAATCAATTCCTTGGCCATATCCTGCGCAGCTTTGCGAACACGGGTTTTTGTTTTTTCCCATGTTCCGCTGCCCAGGCGGGAAAGCTTCACGCGCTCGCCATCGCCGGGGGCGGTGTAGCGGCTGAGCGCATCGAGCTGGGTAACGGGCACATAAAGCGTATCGCCCTTTTCATAATTGATTTTTAAGTAATCTTTGACAACGCCTTGCAAATCCAGCCGCTGAATCCCGACATACACACCGATGCCATGGCTCTGGTGCACCACATAATCGCCCGGGGCGATATCGGAAAGGCTTGCGAGCCCTTTATTTTTCTTTTTGCGCTTTCCTTCAGCGCTTTGGGCATGGCGGCGGCTGGTCAGCACCGCAAAATGCGCAAAAGGATAATCTGCACCTGCATTCAAATGCCCCGGCAGAACGGCCACACATCCCGGCGCAATCCGGCTGGGAGCTTCGGTATGAGCCATCGCGCGCAAACCGGCAGCGCTCAAATCACGCGCCAAGGCTTGTGCCGCACGCTCGGTACCAGCCATAATGGCAACAGAATATTTGCGCTCGGTGAGCGGAGCTAAATCTTCAAGCAGTGCCGATACCTCGCCCGACCAAGGCGGAATGGCGTGAGCGGGCATGTGAACGGTTGCCGTCAGCTGCTCTTGGTTCATGCTGCGGGCAAAATTTTCGCACAGCACACAGCCATATTTTTCGGCCTCATACCAAAAGTCCTCGGTATTTTCATAAAAGCGATCCAAACCGCCGCACAAAATGCCCGCTTCGGAAAGACCTTTCCATTCTTCGCCAAAGCGATATTCCAGCGCACGGGCAGCCTCCCGAACCGCGCTGGGTTCGTTGAAAAACACAATCGGCTCTTTCGGGTATTCCAGCAAAGTTGCGGGGCGCTCATACCGAATGCCCAAATATTTATCCATAGTGCCGGGCATGGTTCCCGCATCCAGCTGTTTGAGGTCGCTCTCCATCGCCTGCTGCAAAGCGTCCCGGCGCTTGCCCGCCGCTTTCTGCTGTGCTTCACGCAGCAAAGCCGCCGCATCCTCCGTGCAGCCAAACAACACCTCACGAGCCGGGGAAAGATAAATTTTCTCCACGGCATCCTCACGGCGCTGGCTGGACAAATCAAACGTGTGAATGGTATCAATACAGTCGCCCCAAAACTCCAAGCGGCAGGGCTTTGGCATATCCGGGGCAAAAATATCTACAATGCCGCCGCGCACCGAAAATTGACCCGGCCCCTCCACTTGAAACCGGCGGTGATACCCCGCCGCATAAAGCTGTTTGGTTAAATCCGTCACAGAAATTTCCGTGTCCGGCTTTAGCGTCATTGTATTATTGCAAAATTCCCGGCGCGGCATAGTGTATTGAAGCGCCGCTTCAACACCTGCACAGACAATGCGCGTGCGTTCACCCACAATATTACCCAAAACCGACAACCGGCGATATTCATATTCATGGTTCAACCCTTCCACGGGGCGCAGCACAAAATCACGCGAAGGAAACACCTCGGAAGAAAGGCCAAACACCTGACAATCGGCGGCAAAGCGCGTGGCGTCAGCCTCACCGGCGCACAGGACTATCGCCGGCCGCTGAGTATCCTCACACAGTGCGCAAAGCACTTGCGCACGCGCTGTGGGCGGCAAGCCAAAAAGGGCAACAGCGTGGCGGCCCGGCGTTCTCAGCTGGGCTGCCAGCTTCTCATATTCTTTTGTCTGTTGAATGCTATTTGTAAACATAGATGCATTTCCTTTAAATCATGCAATAAAAGGCCGTCATGCCCAACGCGGTAATCTCCAAAACCAGCATGAGCGAGGCAATTACCACGGGGCCCTCATGATAAAAGCGGCCTTCCAAAGAGGTGGTTGCTTTTAAATGACGTGCTCCGCTTATGATGCTCAAAACGCCAAACAGCAGCATCGCACCCGGAACGGCAACAAAGAGCAGCAAAGCCGACAAGGAAACCATTAAGTCGGCAAACGCTTCATCCTCGGGCGGACGCAGTGTGCCGAAAAACACATAAATGCTCGTAAAAATCATCCATAGGGGCACCGCAAACGTCTGGTGCAGGGAGCGAACAAAATCGCTTTCTGCATAACGCTCTTTTTTGCCCCATACAAAGCATCGAAGTGATTCAAACACCCATACCGTGCTGAAAACCGCCCCCAAGGGAGCCACTAAGCCAATCCAGTCGACAGCCGCAAAACAAGCCGCCCAAGTCAGCAAGGTAAAAAGGCCGCTGACTCCCCATAATAACATCCTCTGTTTTTTCATGGTCATGTTCATTCTTCACCCATTATACCGGCTTTGCGCCAGCTCAAATTGATCATTCATGATGAGTTCCAATGCAGCGGCAATGTCTTGGTGACGTGCTGCAATTGCCTTTTCGTCCTCCGCAGAAAAACGAGAAAGCACCCAATCCGCCAAGTCATAGTCGGGGTGGGGCTTTTTGCCCACGCCGATTTTCACTCGCGGAAAATCCTGTCCAATGGCGGCAATGATGCTTTTCATGCCGTTGTGTCCGCCTGCCGAACCTGTTTTGCGCAAGCGAAGCTTGCCCGGCTCCAAAGAAATATCGTCAAATAATACAATCACGCGCTCGGGCGGCAGTTTATAAAAATCCACCGCTTTTTTTACCGCTTGACCCGAAAGGTTCATAAAGGTTTGCGGCTTCATCAACATCACTTTTGCTCCGCCCGCACTTCCCGTTCCGGTCAAAGCGTCAAATTTGGAGCGCACGACAGAAATTCCCCAGCGATCGGCGCAATCATCCAGTGCGTCAAACCCTGCGTTATGGCGTGTGTGCTCGTATTGTTTTCCGGGATTGCCCAAACCGACAATCAGATATTCCACTGCGCTGCTTTTTTGAAACCACATGTTCCTGCTCCTGTTTTATTTTTTCTTTTTCTCTTTGTAGGCTTCCAGCTTCTTTTGTGCCCAGCCCTCTTTGTTTTCCTGCCTTGCGCGTGCAACCGCTAATGCGTCGGCGGGAACGTCCTTTGTAATGGTGCTTCCTGCTGCGGTATACGCACCGTCGCCCAATGTCACCGGGGCAACCAAATTGCTGTTGCAGCCGACAAAGCAATAATCCCCTACGGTGGTTCGGTTCTTTTTCTCGCCATCATAATTGACAGTTACCACACCGCAGCCAAAGTTACATCCTTTTCCTACATCGCTGTCGCCAATATAAGTCAGATGGGAAACACTCGTTTTCTCCCCAATGGTAGAATTTTTCACCTCGACAAAATCGCCAATATGTACCTCGGGGCCGATATGGCTTTGGGGACGGATATGGCTGAACGGGCCAACGCTTGCCCCGGCTTCCACCACACTGTCGTACACCTGCGAAGCATTGATGACACAGTTTTTGCCAATGCGGCTGTTGGAAATCAACGTATTGGGGCCGATGACACAGCCTTCCTCAATTTCCGTTTTTCCCCTTAAAATCACACCGGGCAAAATCACCGCTCCCGGCGCAATGACAACATCCGGCTCGATAATCACACCGTCCAACAGCTCAAAAACAACGCCTGCCGCCATGTGACGCGCCAGCGTTTCCTCCTGTCGTTTGGTGCGTTCCGCATATGCTTGCGCCGCCTCTACTCCTGTCAAAATTTCCATTGCCGTTCATCCTTTCCCTCATGTTTATTAGGGGCTTTCCCCCGTCCCCTTTTCAGTACCGCCGCACGCTTTACTCCCAGCGAGGCACGTTACATTCTTCTCTATTGTATTGCTTTAAAACCTATTTTTCAAGTTTTGAGCGAAAATCCAACAAAACTTCTTTTATTTTGATAAAAAACATCTGTCTTTTCAGCCGCATAAAATAGCGCAACCCTTTGCATCGTCTGCAAAGGGCTGCGCTGTACTTACAATGTCACGCGATAGCATCAGCCAAAGATAACTGCTCTATCGTTTCCATTTAATATTTTGTATGAACAGGCTCCTCAAAACCGTCAAAGGATTCTGTTGCAGAAGGCGCGGACAAATCCATATGCATCATTCCATCCATATCGCTGTTTTGCAGCTGGAATTTTGCCACCAAGTTTTTCAGCATGCTTGCCTGTCCAGACAGCTCCTCGCTGGCGGCTGCACTCTGCTGTGCAGTTGCGCTGTTGGTTTGAACCACGCTGGAAATCTGGTCGATGCCCTGCGTTACCTGTGCCACAGCCGTTGCCTGTTCGCTTGTCTCTGTGGTGATATAGCTTACCAGCGCTGCCGCTTCTTCCGATTTTTCCACAGTCTGCTCCAGCTTCTTCGCTGTTTCCTGTGCAATCTCGTTGCCGCGCTGCACGGCGCTCATTGCATGCTCAATCAGCACTGCCGTATTCTTGCTGGCTTCTGCCGATTTGCTTGCCAGGTTGCGCACTTCATCTGCCACAACCGCAAAGCCCTTGCCGGCTACGCCTGCACGCGCTGCCTCTACTGCTGCGTTCAAGGCCAGAATATTGGTCTGGAACGCGATATCTTCGATGCTCTTGATAATCTTGCTGATTTCATTCGAGCTTTGATGAATTTCGTCCATAGCTTCCAGCATTTCGCCCATCTTCTGGTTGCTTTCGTTCACCAGTGCGCCCGCATCCTTATTGTGCTCGTTTGCCTGACGGGCATTTTCTGCAGTACGGTTGATGCTCTCGGAAATGCTGTTAATGGTAGACGCCAACTCCTCTACGGAAGAAGCCTGCTCGGTTGCACCCTGTGCCAACGCCTGTGAACCGGAAGAAACCTGCTCGGAACCGGTGGAAACCTGCGATGCAGCCATGTCAATCTGTGCTAAGGTATTGCTCAAGCGATTTTGAATTTTTTCAAGGCTTTCCGCCACCGGAGACAAGTCTCCAATGTACAGTTCTTTGTTATCAAACGGATGAGAAAAGTCGCCTTCCGCCATATAGATCAAATGAGTCTGTGTATCACTGATGGCATCACTAAGCGCTTGCACCATACGCTTTGTTGCCTGCGCCAAACGGCCGGTTTCATCCTGTGTGTTGATGTCTGGAATCGGGGAAGTAAAATCGCCTTCTGCAAATTTTTCCAAACGATCGCTGCAAATACGAATCGGCGTTCCGATACGAGCCGCAAGCGCCGCTGCAATCAATGCCGAAATAATCAGCGCTACTACCACCAAAAGAATGGTGACGCCAACGGCGACATACACACTGCCCATAAAATCGCTGGTGGGGGCGGTAACGCTTACACTCCAGCCATTTGTACCTTCAATTGGGGCGTAAGCAGCTATTTTCTGTACGCCGTTAATGGTATAGTTTGCCGTGCCGGATTCCCCTGCGCGCATTTTTGTGTGTATTTGTGCAAGTGCAGAAAGACTGCTGTCTGTTTTTGCTTCTTCTTCAATATTCTGCTGGTTAATGGTATCAACCACGGTATCAGCAATCGTCACGCCATTTTGATCAATCATGTACGCGCCGCTGTTTTTACTGATTTGCAGCGACTTCATGATATCCACTAAGAAGCTGCTGTCCGGGTCGAGTGTCACAACGCCCGCTACCTTGCCGCCTACGTTGCCATCCTCCCAAAGAGGCACAGCGATAACGTAAACGATAGAACCGTCAATACGGCTGGTGATAGGTTCAGAAATGTAGCTCTGTCCCTGCATGGCCGCTTTAAAGTATGCACGGTCGGAATAGTCAATTTTATCTCCCAATCCAATGCCGTCAGGCCCCATGATATTGCCGCGCAGCATGTCATGATACTCGGCCCACTCATTGACCATGTCTACTTTTTGCGCGTCTGTCAGCTCATCGGAAGTCAGATGCTCATTGGAGCCTAAAGCCGAAACCAAGTTGACGTTTGCCTGCAGCTCTGTATGTACCAAGCTTGCCATTACCTTAGCCGTTTCACGCATATTATCATTGAGCACCTGCTGCGAACTGTTCAAAATCATTACACAAGCGAAAACACCTAATACAATCATAGAAGCCGCCACAAGCGCCGAACTGAATGCCAGAATTTTAGATCTTACACTTTTCACAAAAAACACCTCCGTAGAGTGCGCAGAAGAAAAAAACCCTGCACTTTTGAAATCCCCTTATATAAGTTATCAACTTTTTAGAAGAAAACGAAAGTGTTTTTTCATATTTTGTACAATGTTTTTTCATTTTATGGTTTTGAAAAAATTTGAATAGCTATTTTTGCAGGTTTGTGTTAAAATGGTGATAACTTACCTCGTTGTTTCAATTTTTTGTCCACAAAAAACGTTTTTTTGTGATTTTATTACAGTTTTCCTGCTCAGTGCAAAGTATAATTTAAGGAAAGATAGAGATAATAGATTCTTTATTAGCTTATTTTGCACTGGAGAGATGACTATGACAATTACATGGACACCTGACCTTGCCACCGGCAATACGACGATTGATAGCGAGCACAAAGAGCTCATCCGCATGATCGGCAACCTGATGGACGCTTGTTCTTCCGGCAAAGGTCGTACTGAAATGATCAATACCATTCGTTTTTTAAACGATTACACAATTAAGCATTTTTCACATGAGGAAGAACTGCAGCGCCGCTCGCAGTATCCCGACCTGAACAATCATCTGCGCTATCATGCAGAATTCCGCAAAACCGTTCAGGATATTGCCACAAAAATTGAAAAAGAGGGAGCTTCTGTTGCGCTTCTTGCCCAAATCAATCAAAATATCGGCGTGTGGTTTACCAATCATATCCGTATGCAGGACAAACGTGTAGCAGAGCACCTTAAAAATACCGGTATTGTGTAATTTTTAACGTACTCAAGGGGGAATTGCTGTGCTGCAAGGAAATTTGAAAAGGGCTGTGATGCTTTGGAATCCCGAAGCTGTGTTTGGCGCAGACGAAAAATCGGTTTTTTTGGATTCTGAAACGATACCTTCCGAGCATGTTGACCGGTTTTTAGTATCGCTGGAGGCGGGGGCAGTCAAACGTTGGCTGATTGTCGCCGAGGCCTATGCCGAGTGGGAACAGCACCAGCAAGACCCTGAGGCTGATCACAATGAAGAGCCGCCTTCGCTGGACGGGGAATGTGTTGTACATATTACGCCCAACGCTATGGCCGCCTATGTTATGGTTTTGCCGCCTGTCGGCGATGGAATGCCGATGGCTCCGCTGCGTGCCGCACGCGAGCTGAAAAAGCTTGGGGTTACCGACGGACTGATTGCCGGCGCGTGTGAATCGGCCGCACTGGAAAACTTCAAGGTGTTTACCGCCGCCATCGGCACACCGCCCACACCCGGCATTGACGGTGATATTGAAGATTTGTTTGCGCGTGAGACGCCGAAGCCGCACCACAAGGAATCCAAAGCGCAGGATGGCGACCCCATCAACTATCGCGAACGCCACTGGCTGATTACCGTGCATTCCGGGCAGGCGATTTGCAAACTGACTCAGCCTGTGCCGGGCATTGCCGGCATGACGGTTACGGGGCGCAGCATTGCTCCGCAGGAAGGCAAAATGCCGGTTATTCCGCGCGGTGCCAACACGGAAGTCAACCAACAGGGAACTGAGCTGGTTGCTTCGTGCGACGGACGTCTTGTTTATCACGCAGGTAAATTCTCCGTTGAAACCCATTTGATTATCAATGATAACGTAGGCTACAATATCGGCAACATTGCCATGCCCGGCGATGTCACTATCCGCGGAAGCGTGGAAGCCGGCTTTATCATTTATGCCAAAGGCAACTTGACGGTAGAGGGCGTTGTTGAGAACGCTTATCTTTCCTCCAAAGGTGACATTCGGTTGAAAATGGGCATCAAAGGAGATGGCGCGGCAGTGGTGGAAGCAGTCGGCGACATCGACTGTAAATTTGCTGAAAATGCGACACTGCGTTCTCAAGGAAGCATTTCTGCGGAATACATGGTAAACTGTGATATTTCCGCGCGCAATGCCATCCATATCACACGCGGAAAGGGTGCGCTGATCGGCGGCACAGTTCATGTAGGACATTTGCTGGAAGCGCGTACCATTGGCAATACCATCAACCGTTCCATTACCATTTCCATGGGTATGGACCCTGAAATGATGCAGGACATTCAAAACAACCGTCAGCGTGTGGAGACCCTGCGCAACAAAGTGCTGGAGCACGGAAAAAACATCGCTTTCTTGGAGCGCCGCTCCAACTTGGAGCCGGAATATGTGCGGTTGCTTCAGCAGTTGAAGCTTGACCGCAGCATTCAGTCAATGAAAATTTCCAAGCTTCAAAATTCTATTGAGAAGTCTGAAGCACTGTTTGACCCCAAGGCCTGTGAAATTTCGTTTGAAACCATTTATCCGCCTGCCTCGATTCAAATTGGCGTATCCTCGTATCAAGTGCAGCATGAATGGATGATGTCCAAAATCTTGCTGCGTGACGGCGACATTATTGTTGTCCCGCGATAATCCGCTGTGATTGGAATGAGTCTGCGGTAGCTTTATCATCTTTTGCCCACGAGAAGCTTTCTCGTGGGCATTTTTTACTGTATAGAGCCTCTTTTCCCTATCGGATAAGCTCAAAAATCTTGACTTACTTATGTAAACAGCCTATAATAAAGGCGGTATCATGCGGTCTGTTTTAAGTACACACATTTATGTGCTGGAATGGTACAGCCGCAAATTGTATGAAAGGAGGGTGCATTTCGATGGCATGGAAAGTTGCAGTCGTTCGGCTTTCAAAAGGTGCTGATTTTGCAAAAAATTCTGGAAGTGTACCCTTTTGCATGCAGTAACCGCTGAATTTGGCTTTCGCCGCGGCAGTTCTGCCGCGGCTTTTTTCTTTTCCTAAACATTTTCACCGCTTGTCAAACAAAAGGGTTCGCTTTCATTTTTTCTCTTTCAGATATAATAAAGGAGTTTTTAAAATGAAAATCAGTACGAACCCGTTTTTTCTTACCATTTTTCAGGCACTGCGCGGCTTTCGCATCACCGGTACCATTTGGGTGGTTCTTTTGCTTTCGCGCGGCTTTTCTCTCATTGACGTCGGAATTGCCGAAGGCGTTTTTCATGTTGTCAGCTTTTTGTGCGAAGTTCCCAGTGGAATGCTGGCCGACCTTTTAGGCCGCAAAAAAACCTTGCTCGTCTCCTGCCTCTTGGCCTCAGCCAGTGCATTTACTATGGCTTTCAGCACCCATTTGCTTGGCGTTTGCTTGTCCTTTGCTTTGGAGGCGCTTTCGTTCAACCTTGCTTCGGGCACTTTGGAAGCACTTTTGTATGACAGCCTAAAGGCTCTCGACCGTGAATCAGAATACGACAAACACAGCAGCCGGCTTTTGGCCGCTTATTCTGCAATGCAGGCGGTATCGGGCTTAGCAAGCTACTGGGTGCTGAAAATCGGCTTTTTCGGGGCCTATTTCATCGCCGGTCTGCTGAGCCTTGTTACCTTTTGCATCACCCTGCGTCTAACCGAGCCATTTGCCAATTCACAGCGCCAAAAAGCGGAAATTTCTCATACCCATTTTGGAAAACGCTTTGCGCTGCACTGTAAGCAAACAGCTGTTTTTCTTGCCCCTCGTCGGGCACTTTTGGGCCGCATGGTGCTTTGCGGCATGTTTGGCGCTGTCTCCTATCTGCTGCAAATGTATTGGCAGCAAATGCTGTTAGATATCGGCCTTCCCTCCACTTTGCTGGGGCCGGTGCTTTGCCTGTTTTTATTGGCGGATGTGCTGGGGGCACTGTGTATGCCCTATATGCCCAGCCGGTTCGGCACGCTTTGTGCCGTCACCGTTTTTCCGGGCGCACTGCTTTGCGCCTTTGCCGGTGTTCCATCGCTGTTTTTTTCCATTCCCTGCGCCTTTCTTTCCGGCTTTTTTTGTACGGTGTTTCTTTCGCGCGCCGACACATTGCTTCAACCGCTGTACCCCAGCGAAATGCGCGCCACCGTTACCAGCGTCGACAGCATGGTTTACAGCGTGTGCATGATTGTGTTATCGCCTGTTTCCGGTTGGCTGGCCGAACGTTTCGGCATCGCGCTGACGCTTGCATGTTTGGGCGGCGGCACATTCCTTGTCTACCTTCTGGTGCTTGTGCGTTTTTTCTCGGAATTAAACCGCAATTCCTAAAATGACGAAGAACACGAAAAAAGCCCCAAACGCTTTCGCGTTTGGGGCTTTTGGCGCGCCCGAAGGGATTCGAACCCCCGGCACCTGGCGTCGGAGGCCAGTGCTCTATCCAGCTGAGCTACGGACGCAGATTGATTGCCTTACTATTATACCATAAAAGATTTTGATTGCAAGAAAAAATTGACGCTTTGCGCGATACGGGCAGAAAACACATGTTCGGCGCGAAATTTGCGAAACGCTGTACATTTTCACTGCTTTGGTGTATAATGTAGCTATATTTCTATCAATTCATGCGGCGTTTTACGCCGATTGGAAAAGGAGTGGAGCTGTTTTGATTAAGTTCTACAACCCTCTGGGCAAGGTATGCATGACAAACGACTTTTTTGCCGAGCTGGTGAGCGCGGCGGTGCAAAACTGCTATGGCGTGTCCGGTATGGCCACCAAGAGCCGCAGCGATAGTGCAAAAGCACTCGTGCTGGGCGCTGATTTTCCCGAAAAGGGTGTTCGCGTTACCGATGACAACGGCCAGCTGATTATCGAGCTGCACATTAAAGTTACCTATGGCGTAAACATTGCGGCAATTGTGCGCAGTATTACCCACAAGGTGCGCTATGCCGTAGAGGATGCCACCGGCCTGCAAGTGCGCCGCATTGACGTATGCGTGGACGATATTGTTGGATAAACCAAGGCCGTGGGAATGACGTAAAGGAGAATTATACGATATGATGACAGGCAAATTGCTGCGAGATGCTATTTTATCCGGTGCGCACAGCTTGGAAAATCAGCGTGCGCGTGTTGACGAGTTAAACGTGTTCCCCGTTCCCGACGGTGACACAGGCACAAACATGAGCATGACAATCGGCGCTGCTGTGGCCGAGCTGGAAGCGCTGGGCGACGACTGCACCGTGGAGGATGCCGCCAAGGCGGCCGCTTCCGCCATGCTGCGCGGCGCACGCGGAAATTCGGGCGTAATTTCCAGCCTTTTGTTCCGCGGCTTTTACAAAGCGCTGCAAGGCAAGCGCACTGCTGATGCGGCTGATATCGTCTGCGCGCTGCAAAAGGGTGTGGACGCTGCCTATAAAGCAGTCATGAAGCCCACAGAGGGCACAATGCTGACTGTGGCGCGCGTTTCCGCCGAGGAGGCCGCGGCCGCACAGTGCTCCGATGTCACCGCTTTGTGGCAGGTGGTGTGTGATGCAGCCCAGAAAGCGCTGGATCATACGCCGGAACAGCTGCCCGTTTTGAAAAAAGCCGGCGTAGTGGACGCAGGCGGTCAGGGCCTTGTGATTATTTTTAACGGTATGCTGAGCGTTCTGCGCGACGGCGTCATTATTCAGCCGTCCGAGTCCGCCCCCAAAAGTGCGAAGCTGGACAGCGGCGCTGCGGGCAAAGGCGTTTACACCGATGATTTGATGACGGTAGAGGACATCGTCAACGGATACTGCACTCAGTTCCTTGTCAATAAAAACGAGAATGCTTCCAGCGAAAAGCTGCGTGCATTTTTGGAGTCCAATGGTGATTCCGTTGTTGTCATTGAGGACGATGACGTCATCAACTGTCACGTCCACACGCAGGACCCCGGCAAGGTGGTTTCTCACGCGCTGCAATACGGCTATTTGACCAATTTCAAAATTGAAAATATGCATGAGCAGTTCTTGGCACGCCAAAAGCAGGGCGAAGGTTTGAAAAAGCAAGCAGCCGCTGAAAATGCCGGTGTGGGTGAATTCACCTATGCTGCCGTCGACCCCGAGCGCACTTATGGCTTTGTTTCCGTTGCTGCCGGCGACGGTCTGCGCGCTGTGTTTGAGGATTTGGGCGTAGATGCCGTTGTATCCGGCGGACAAACCATGAACCCGTCTACGGCTGATATTGTGGCGGCTGTCCAGAGCGTGCCCGCTAAGACAGTATTTGTGCTGCCCAATAACAAAAACATTATCATGGCGGCTGAACAGGCAAAGAAAATTGCCGACCGCACCATTGTTGTGCTGCCGACGCGCACCATTCCGCAGGGCATTACCGCTATGCTGAGTTTTGACGGCGAGGCAAGCGCTGATGAAAATGCCGTTGCTATGATGCAGGCGGCCGACCATGTTTCCACCGGCTTGATTACCTTCGCCGCACGCGACAGCGACTTTGACGGCAAGAAAATCAAGAAAGGTGAAATCTTGGCTCTTGAAAACGGCAAGCTGGTTGCTACCGGCACAGATGTTACCAAGACGACCTACCGCTTGGCTCGCAGCATGTGCAAAAAAGACACCAGCTTTATCACGGTGATTTCCGGGTGTGATGTTTCCGAGGAGGACGCACAGCGCACCGCCAACATGGTTCAGGCCAAGTGCCCCGCCGGCATTGAAGTAACCCATATTACCGGTGGTCAGCCCGTTTATTACTACATGCTCAGTGTGGAATAATTGATTGAATTACAGCGCCCGGCGAAACGTCGGGCGCTGTTTTGTAAGGAGTTTTTTATGATGCAGACAACGGCACTTTCTTCGCGGCTGCGCCTGTCGGGAAGCGGACTGAAGCTGCTTGCAGCGGTCATTATGCTGATCGACCACACTGGCGCTGTTTTTCTAACGCCTCTCATTTCTCAGGCTCCCGACATAGCAACTGCACAATCCCTTTATACCGCTATGATGGTATGCCGATGCATTGGGCGCATTGCCTTTCCCATTTTTTGTTTTCTTTTGGCAGAAGGCGCAAGATATACTCATAGTATACAAAAATATACATTTCGTTTATTTTTATTTGCACTCCTTTCAGAAATTCCCTTCAATCTTGCTATGAACGCTTCCATGCGTTATCAAAGCCTTTTCAACTCAGACTATCAAAGCGTTTTCTTTACGCTGCTGCTGGGCTTACTGGCCATTTGGTGCATGGAAAGCGTCCGCCGTGCCATTCCCTGGAAGCCGGTGGGCATTCTGCTTGCCGTTTGTACGGCCATCGTCTTTATTACCCTGGGAAACTGGCTGAAAACCGACTACAGCGGATATGGCGTGTGCTTGATTCTGCTGTTTTACTACATTCCGGTGCGCTGGCGTGCTGTGGTAGGGCTTTGCAGCGCGCTGCTGTTTTTCCCTTTGGAAGGTTTTATTGCCATACTCACAGGTTTGAGCGCCATTCCCTTGGCGTTATATGACGGTACCCGCGGCAAGCTGGGTCAATGGGGCAAATATTGGTTTTATGCGTTTTATCCCGTGCACCTGCTGATTCTTGCCATAATCACATTTTTGGTTGTCTCGCCGCTGCCGATGTTTTAACCCCATACGCTTATGCACAAGAAGGAGGAGCCCATGGATATTCGCTATTTAAAAGGAATCGGCGAAAAACGCGCGCAAATGCTGGCCAAGCTGAATATCCACACCGCCGAGGATTTGCTGTGCTTTTACCCGCGTGATTATGTGGATTACTCAGCGCCTTATTCCGTATCGCAAGCGCCGTATGAGGTCAAATGTGTGGTGCGCGCAACGGTTTATGAAGTAGGTGCGCCTACACGAGTTCGCAGCGGGAAAAAGCTGACACGCATTACAGCGGGCGATGATACCGGAACACTGGCGCTTTCTTATTTCAACAATCCGTATATTTCTTCAAAATTAAACTCTGGGGAAACTTATTTATTTTTTGGGAAAGTGGGCGGCAGTTTTCTACACCGTGAAATGGTTAACCCTGTCATACTCACTGAGCACCAAGCACAGCAAACGCCTTTTGTGCCGATTTATCCGCAAACCGAAGGTGTAAACAGCGCGTTTTTGTCAAAATGTGTGCAGAATGCTCTGGAACATCTGGAAATGGACGAGCCGCTCCCGGAATCTCTTTTGACAAAATACCGCCTTTGCACCAAGCAGGAGGCCGTTGTAAAAATTCATTTTCCCAAGAATCGGGCCGATATTCATGCCGCGCGGCGGCGACTGATTTATGAAGAATTGCTCACATTGCAGCTGGGGCTTTTAATGATGCGCAAAAAAGGCAAAGCGCTTACCGGCTCCCGCATGAAGCCTGTGGCGCTGACGCCGCTTTGGGCTTCGCTTCCCTTTTCGCCCACCGGCGCACAGCAGCGCGCGGCGGCGGAAATTATGGAGGACTTGCAAAAGCCGCAGCCAATGAACCGCTTGCTGCAAGGTGACGTTGGCAGCGGAAAGACGCTGGTCGCCGCTGCCGCCATTTACTGTGCAGTAAAAAACGGCTATCAAGCGGCGCTGATGGCTCCCACAGAAATCCTTGCCGTGCAGCACGCCGGGTCTTTAGAGCGGATGCTGTCCCCGTTTGGGATTTCCGTTGTGCTGCTCACAGGCAGCATGAGGCAAAGCGCAAAAAAGCTGGCTTTGCATGCCATTTCAGAGCAAAACGCCCACCTTGTTGTCGGCACACACGCTGTGCTGTCGGAAAAGGTGCAATTTGCCAATCTGGGGCTTGTCATTACAGACGAGCAGCACCGCTTTGGGGTGCGTCAGCGCACGCTTTTGGCCGGAAAGGCACGCCATCCGCACACGCTGGTGATGAGCGCCACCCCCATTCCGCGCACCTTAGGGCTTTTGATGTTCGGAGATTTGGATATTTCCATTTTGGATGAGCTTCCTCCCGGACGCATTCCGATTAAGACATATGCCGTTACCGGAAAAAAACGCGCTGATTTGTTCGGCTTTTTATCGCGCCAATTGGACGCCGGACGGCAAGCGTATATTGTCTGCCCGCTGATTGAGGAAAGTGAAAGTGAACTGCTGGCCGCCCAAACGTATTGCGAAGAAATTGCGCGGCCTCTGCTGCCGGGGCGGCGGGTCGGCCTCATGCACGGGCGGCTGAAGGCGGCGGAAAAAGCCGCCGTGATGGAGCAGTTTCAAAAGGGCGAACTAGATGTGCTGGTTTCAACAACGGTCATTGAAGTGGGGGTCGACGTACCGAACGCCAACTGCATTGTCATTGAGAACGCGGAACGCTACGGGCTTTCCGCGCTGCACCAGCTGCGCGGCCGTGTGGGACGCGGCGGCGGGGAGGCTTACTGCATCCTTGTCAGCGACCATATCAGCGAATCGGTGAAAAAGCGGCTTTCTTTCTTGTGTCATACCACAGACGGCTTTGAAATTGCCAAATTTGATTTAGAAACGCGCGGCCCGGGTGACTTTTTCGGCAGCCGTCAGCACGGTTTGCCCAGCCTTCGCATTGCGGATTTGATGGCCGACAGCCGTATTTTATACACCGCCCAGCAGGACGCGCTCGAAATCTGTGCCAATGACCCAACGCTCTCCCAGCCCTGCCATCAAGGGCTGTCGCGCCTGATTAACCACCTGTTTTCCGCAGATACCGCGCTGAATTAAAAGCACAAGCGGGTGCTGCAAAATGCTTGATTTTGCAGCGCCCGCATCAGTTTGTCGAAAAAAGCTTTGCTTTTTCACAAACTGTGTGCCTATTTCAAATGGAAAAGAGGGCTAGCCCCCTTTTCCAAGCCTTTTTCCCCTTNNGGCAGTTTTTCGACAGTCTCAAGTTATTGAACGGATTTTTAGCCCGCCGACTGCTCGACGCAGTAGTCTTTTTTACCGCACTGCGTACACGTTAGGCAGCGTGTTTTAGGCGTGTGCTTGGCAAAGAGAAACTCCCCAAATTTAGGACGAAAGACTGCATGACAATGCGAGCAGGCGTAAGAAACACGCCGATAATAAAAGCGTGTCACCCAAACGCCCATGGCAATCACAAACGGCATTTCCACCGCAAAGGGAACCCAAATTCCCCGAAACAGCCAAAGTGCCAAAAGCACCAGCTGAATGAGATCCATCAAAATGCCGACTGTCAGCATCATGCCATGTGTTGTACGAAGTCCTTTTTTGTTTTCCATAATCTGCTCTATGTCGCAAAGAGATTGCGCCGGAATTTCGCCCTCGTTTTTCAGCGTTTCCCTGAGAAACCGAATGGAAGTCAGCTGTTTTTCACGCTGCTCCACCTCTTGGCAAATGCGCTTTTCCTGCTGCTCTAACAGCAAAAGGAGAATTTCATTTTGCTGTTCACTGCCCAAAATTTCTTTGATGGCGTCCAGCGAAAGGCCCAGCGTTTTCAGCATACAAATAAAGCGCAGCTGTTCGACATCGGCTTGACAGTAAAGCCTTCTGCCGCCTTCACTGATTTCAGAGGGAGTGAGCAGCCCCTTGCTGTCGTAAAATTGAACGGTTCGCACGGATACGCCGCATAGACGAGCAATTTCCCCGGTGCTGTATTTCGACATGGATTTCACCTCCTTGCCCTCATATTATCTGATGACGCAGCGTCACATGCAAGCCCTGACGCTGCGTTGCTTGAAAAATTTTTTCAAAATTGCCGCTTGCTGCAAAGCACCTTATACCTGATTTTAGTTTCGAGGCAATTTTTTGAAAAAAACACTAGACAAAAAGATTGTGCTGTGATATAATAACAGCTGTTACGGAGATTTAGCTCAGCTGGTTANNAGGTCATGGGTTCGAGTCCCTTAATCTCCACCATATGGAAAAACCGAGCCTGTTCTTCAGGTTCGGTTTTTTTATTCCGCTTCAAAAAATTCCTTTGTTTTACGCTCCTTGCACTCATGTGTAAGAGCGGCGTAAGAGGTTTTTGGGGGTCTGTCTCATCAAAACAGCGTTAGGGAAGGTCGTGTCAAATATGCAGGTCTATCGTCAAGATTCTATCCATGGAATTCATAAGGCACTTTTGCTGATGGAAGGCATCACCGATCAGACAAAATTTCTTGCCGTAAAAAAGAATTAAGCGAATTTCTAGGGTCGATTGTACAGCTTCTTTCCGAGGCTTATGCTCGTATGAATACACTGGCCATGCTTCAGCGCCTTTCCCAAGAGCAGAAAGATTTCCTTTTTTCCTTTCTCTACTTAAAGGATCAAATGGCTCAAACCCCGACGCTGGTTCCCATTTATTATGAAGCCTCCGGCGGCGTTTATGAAACACGTTTTCCCACAAAGTTTGGAAGGCCGGGCGTTTACTGGGCTGATTTTACCCATGTGCCGGGTCAAGATGAGCACAGCGAAACTGCTTCTCGGCAATACTACGATACCTACTTGAAGTGCCGCGATGTTTACGATTCTTTGGTTCGCTTAGAAGACTTCACCAAAGTGTTCATTGAGCGCGAGGCAGCCCCCGTGAAGGAGAAAGCGCCGGCCAAAAAGCGCCGTTTCTAATCTTCTTGGCTGTACCGGACTTGTTCGACTGTTTAGTGTTCGCAAGCTGGGTTCTATGTTTTACAAACAAAAAGGAAGGCGTCAGACCGCCTTCC
>DCEX01000023.1 GCA_002315015.1 Faecalibacterium sp. UBA1819 | reverse complement strand
GCATATTCTGTCACGCCCTTTTCTTTCAGCGTTTCGTAAAACGGACGGTACGAAATCATAAAAACATTCCTCTTTGCTTTTTATGTTATCGTATCATTCTTGCTCTCTTGACAATGCCTAATATATTGACTATACTGACAAAAGAATGTATCTGAAAGGATGAATCATGATGAAAAAATGGACTTCTCTTGCTGCCGCGCTGGTGCTGGTGCTTAGCTTTGCCGCGTGCGGCTCCACGGACGCGGTTCCCACTGCGGCATCGGTTTCCCAAAGCGTATCTTCAAGCAGTGCTGCGCCTGAAAGCAACAGCACGGAAAGCGAAATTACCAGCGAAAGCACTTCCGAAAGCACCCCTGCAAGCACAAGCGCCAGCGAAGCCACTTCCGCCAGCGCCACTGCCGCAAACAGCGTAACAGGCATTGAGCTTTCCAGCACAGGCGGGCTGCTTTATGTTGGCTATTCTGCATCGGCGAAAGTGTACACCACACCGTATGAAGCACCTGCCGCCAATGCCGCGGAAGTGACCTATACCTCGTCTGACGAAAGCGTTGTCACCGTAACGCCCAACACCAGCGGCGCGGCGGGCTTTATGGTACAGGGCATTGCGCCCGGCACGGCCACCATTACCGTGGAGTATCAAGGCCATACCGCCGAGTACAATCTCACTGTGCAAAAATACGTTGCCCCCGTCAAGACAAGCACCAATAAAAATTCCGGTACAAATGCCGCACAGGGCAGCACTACCCCTTCGGCACAAGCGCCCGCCGCAACGGCTCCCGTAACGCAAGCACCTGCAGCAACTGCCCCGGCACCTGCACCCGCTCCGACCCCTGCTCCGGCTCCCACGCCCGCTCCTGCGCCGACCACACCGCCCGCACAAAGTGAGCCGAATATTGTGTATGGCCCGAAACCGGACGGATCGCCCATTGCTGATGACGAACTCATCGGCGGCAACGGCTTCGACTGGGGCGCGGTTGACGGCGGGGACGCTGTACCTATGCCTGACTAACAACGCCGCAAAACAATCCCTGCGGTAACATGCCGCAATTTTTTGATTAAAACATAAAGACTGTCGAAAAACTGCCGCCTGATTCCAAAAGAACCTAGGCTGCAAGGGGAAAAAGGCTTGGAAAAGGGGGCTGAGCCCTCTTTTTTTCGTATTTTTTAGCTGAAAAAACAAAAAAAGAGCGCATCGTGCACAAGAATTTTTAAAACGGCTTTTCGGGCTTTAGGCAACATTCTGAAAAGTGAGCTGCTTTATTGATTTATTCTGATAAAGCAGTTATAATAAGGACACAGTGAAGGCGTTAGAAATCCGGATTCGTTGCCCTAGCTGATATAGAGGGGTGTTTTTGAAAAGTGCTTTGAAAAGGCCGAAAGAGAACGTCGTAACGCTTTGGGCTTTTTGACACTGTTATTGGTTCGGCGCTTTTCGATAAAACAAAAAAACAGGCACGCGGTGGGGCGTGCCTGTTTTTTTGGCTGTAACGGCAAAAGATTAAATATTGCGAAAGCCTTTGCCGATGGTTTCCGAGGAGTTGACAATGGTGATAAACGCCTTGGCGTCGGTTTTGCGAATATAATTGCGCAGCAGCATGGCTTCGCGGCGGTTGAGCACCGTGCTGATTACGTGCAGCGGTTCATGTGTATAAGCGCCCTGCGCTTCGTAAATGGTAGCGCTGCGGTGAAGCGAGGTCATAATAAATTCCAAAATAGGTTCCGGGGCATGAGAAACAATGGTGATATATTTGCGCACGTTGATGCCGTCGATGATACCGTCCATCACGAAGGCTTTCGCCAAAAGGCCCAGCACGCAGTAAAGACAAATGCGCGGCCCATACAGTGCGCCTGCCGCCAGAGCAATGAGAAAATCCGATATAAAAAGCGATTTTCCAATTTCTAAGCTCGTGCGTTTGGCCAAAATGAGTGCAATGATATCGGTTCCGCCCGAGGACGCGCCGATATTAAACAAAATGGCCGAGCCCGCCGCGGGCAGAATGACCGCAAAGCAGAACTCTAAAAACAAATCGTTGGTTAAAGGCTCGGTCAGCGGCCAAATCCATTCAAAAACAGTAATAAATACCGACAAAGCAAAAGACGAATAAATGGTGCCTGCCATTGTTTTAAAGTCCAGGCAGATAAGACCCGTTACCACTAGGATGGCGTTTAGAATGAGCATAAACGTACCAACATTCATGTTGGGAATTAAGCTGCTGGCAATAATGGAAATGCCCGTAGTGCCGCCCATGGCCAGATGGTTGGGCGTTTTAAAAATATAAGTGCCCAGTGCGGTGAGAATCTGCCCCAGATTTAACAAAAGGAAATAGCGGATATTTTCGGGTGTCAAAAGATGCTTTGCTTTCATACTTCGGTGCTCCCGTCTTGTTTGGCTTTGTCGGATGTGATATACTGTAACCATGCCGACTAGCAGCATTGTAACATAATACACACAAAAAAGAAACGGCTTTTTGATTTTTTTGTCGGCAAGTGAGCAATCATTGAGTAGATAGGAACGGTGCCATGAATTTCAGCGATTTACAGCTTCAAACGTCTTTGCTGCGTGCGGTAGAGCAAGCGGGTTATCAAACGCCCTCGCCTATCCAGCAAAAGGCAATTCCGCCGGTATTGGCAAAACACGATTTGCTGGCGTGTGCGCAGACGGGAACCGGCAAAACAGCTGCGTTTGCACTGCCTATTTTGCAGCTTTTATCTGCCTCTCAGGTGAAGGGAAGGCCCATCCGCGCCCTTATTTTAACCCCCACGCGGGAGCTGGCGCTGCAAATTGATGAATGCATGGAAGTTTATTCGCGCTATTTGGCTGTGTCGCATACGGTCATCTACGGCGGCGTGGGCCAAGCACCTCAAGTGGCTGCGCTGGAACGCGGCGCAGAAATTTTAACCGCCACACCGGGTCGTTTGCTGGATTTGATGCAGCAGGGCAAGGTGTCGCTTGACCGGCTGGAGATTTTTGTGTTGGACGAAGCCGACCGAATGCTCGATATGGGCTTTATCCACGATGTGCGCCGGGTCATCCGCGCATTGCCTCAAAAGCGTCAAACGCTGTTGTTCAGCGCCACGATGCCGCCGGAAATTGAGCGTTTGGCACACCAGATTCTCCACCACCCCAAAAAGGTGATGGTGGCCCCGCCCTCCACCACGGTGGAGCGCATTGAGCAAAGCGTTTATTTTGCCGAAAAGCCGGATAAGAAGCGGCTTTTGCCCGTTTTGCTGCGTGCGCCGGAGGTGGAAAGCGCGCTGGTATTCACCCGCACCAAGCACGGCGCCAACCGCGTGGCTGCCGATTTGACGCGCGCGGGCATTGAGGCGATGGCGATTCACGGCAATAAAAGCCAAACGGCTCGGCAGACAGCGCTTTCCCGCCTGAAAAGCGGCGAGCTGCGCGTACTGGTGGCAACGGATATTGCCGCGCGCGGTATTGATGTCAGCGGCCTTTCTCATGTGGTCAATTACGACTTGCCCAATGTGCCGGAAACGTATGTCCACCGCATTGGGCGCACGGGCCGAGCAGGACGCGATGGCGTGGCATGGAGCTTTTGCAGCCAAGAGGAGCGCCCCTATCTGAAAGAAATTGAAAAGCAGACAAAACAGAAAATTCCCGTATGCCAAGCCGCCGAAATAACCGCGGCACAGCCGAGCATGGGGACAGAAAAGGAGAACGTTATGGAGCAACAGGACAAACAGACGGCGGAACGCGAGCCGTCGCGGCGCCGTCCGCGCCGCGGAAAACGCGGCCAGGGGGCAAAATCGGCCCGTGCCGCAGTAAAACCGGATCAGGCAGTGAAAGCACCCCAGAACACAGCGGCACAGGAAGCCCCGGCAAAGCCCGCTCAAAGCGCAAAACCCGAGCGCGCGCCCAAACAGCGTCCCCAAGCGCCCGCCCCTCAAAAGCGCACAAAGCCGGAGCGTCCGGCCGCACAGAAAAATCGTGCTCTGGAAGAAGATAACTCGATTCAGCTCATCAGCCGCCGTCCGCCGGCGCAGAAATATGCAAGCTTTGAGGAATACATGAAGGCACACGGCGGCGGAATGGCCCCCTTTGCCGAAACCGAAAGCTGAAAAGGGAGAAAACGGATGGAAATGACATTTGAACAGGCTGAGGCAAGCCTTTCCCAAGAGAGAAAAGCATATTTAGCGCGTTTGATGTGGGAAAAAAGTGCCTTGCCCGACGACCTTACCGAGCCGGAAAAGGTGTTTTGCTTTGGCCTATATGCTTTGGAAGAATATGAGGAGCGCAGCGCCATTCGGCGTTATTTTGAGCCGTGACGGCACAAGAGAAAGATGCGCTTAGAATCAGCAGTGTAAAAGCGCCGCTTGACCGAAAGATGAGAGGAATCTTTTCGGTCGGTCGGCGCTTTTTGTAATGTGAGATTTGTGTAAGAAAACAATCGGATAGAAAGGCCGCTCTTGGCGTGATTTTTTCATTCGGCGGTAAGCCAAAAAAGGAAAGCGTGCAGCACTTTTTCAAACCGACTGGCATATCGCACAAAAAAGATGGGTTTCAGACGGCAGGGAATCCTTGTTTTTTGGGCTGTTTTACAAAAAAATCAGCGATGTGTAAAAATATCAGCCAAAGCCGCAGAATAGGCCGCTTTTTCTTTGTTTGACGATTTTCACAAGCGCCCACCATACGAGAATTTTACAAAAAATTTTCTGAGCCTTAAAAAACAAATGATTTTAGATTTTACAAAAAAGGCGGTATAGTATGCATGTACCAAGCAGCCGGGAACGCCCGGCACACCCGGGGAGATGGCGTGTAACACAAAAAGCGCCGGCCTGGGTACAGAGGGTATGGATACAAGGTGTATCGAATGAGAAAGGATGAAAGTTACGATGAAAAAGTGGATTTCCTTATTGTTGGCAGGTACGATGACCATGGCTTTGGCCGCCTGCGGCGCAGCCAGCTCCAGCAGCACCGCTGCAACGGAAGGTTCTTCTGCGCCCGCAGCTTCCTCGACAGCGGCTTCTTCCGAGGAAGCATCCTCCGCTGCCACCGAGGCCGGCAGCCTGTCCGGTAAAATTGCTACCGGCGGTTCTACCTCCGTAGAGAAGGTAATCAACGCTTTGATGGAGGGCTACGCAGAATTGCAGCCCGGTGTACAAATCACTTATGAGCCCACCGGTTCCGGCGCAGGCATCACCGGCGTGGCAGAGGGTACGTTGGATCTGGGCTTGTCCAGCCGCTACCTGAAAGATGAAGAAAAAGAGCAGGGCCTTGTGGAAAATGTGTTCGCTCTCGACGGCATTGCTTTGGTGGTTCACCCCGACAACACGGTGACCGACCTGACTCCCGAACAGATCAAGGGTCTTGCGACCGGTGAAATCACCAACTGGAGCGAAGTGGGCGGCCCGGATGCTCCCGTAGTTCCCATTGGCCGTGAAGCTGGTTCCGGCACACGCGATGGCTTTGAAAGCGTGATCGGTGTGGAAGACGCTTGCAAATATCAGCAGGAGCTGACTTCTACCGGCGCCGTAATTTCTGCGGTTGCTTCTAACCCGAACGCATTTGGCTATGCTTCTTTGGCTGCTGTGGGCGACACCGTGAAGGTTGTTTCTGTAAGCGGCGTTGCCCCCAGTGTGGAAACCGTTCAGGACGGCAGCTATGTGCTTCAGCGCCCGTTTGTTATGGTAACCAAAGAGGGCACCGAGCTGAGCGAGCAGGCACAGAACTTCCTGGATTTTGCAACCAGCGCAGACGCAGCTTCCTTGATTGAGCTGGGTGATGCTGTTGCACCGCAGAAATAAGAGGAGAATATCACATGAAGCCAAAAGCAAAAATCAAAGAGTCTGCAATGGGCACTCTGTTTTTTGTGTGCGGCGCCATCTCGGTGGTGTGCGTGCTGGTGATTACGATTTACCTGATTGTGGCGGGCTTGCCCGCCATTCATGAAATCGGAATCATTCCCTTCCTGACGGGCACAGAATGGAGTTCCACAGCGGCAGAGCCGAAATTTGGCATCTTGCCCTTCATCCTCACAACTGTGTGGGGTACATTGGGCGCGGCGTTGATTGGGGTTCCCGTCGGTGTGCTGACGGCAATCTATCTTTCTAAAATGGCGCCTCGCCGGGTGGCGGATGTTTTGCGGATGGGTGTACAGCTTTTGGCAAGCATTCCCAGCGTCGTATACGGCCTGGTGGGTATGACGGTTCTGGTGCCGGGCATGATGCAGTGGTTCAATTTGAGCAACGGCACATGCCTTTTGGCCGCCATTTTGGTGCTTGCCGTAATGATTTTGCCCACGGTGGTGTCGGTGAGCGAAACCGCCCTCGATGCAGTTCCGCGTGAGTATGAAGAAGCCAGCATGGCGCTGGGCGCTACCCAGACGGAAACCGTGTTCCAAGTAAGCCTGCGTGCCGCCAAGGGCGGTATTGCGTCGGGCATTGTGCTTGGCATTGGCCGTGCCGTTGGTGAAGCGATGGCTGTAATCATGGTGGCGGGCAACGTTGCCAACATGCCGGGCTTGTTCAAAAGCGTTACGTTCCTGACCACCGCAGTGGCCAAGGAAATGAGCTACGCCTCCGGCCTTCAGCGTGAAGCTTTGTTCAGTATTGCATTGGTGCTGTTCTGTTTTGTCATGCTGATGAATATTCTTTTGAATTGTGTCATCAAAAAAAGAGGTACAAAATGAAACCGGAACGTCAACTGTTTTCCACCGTGCGCGCAGTGCGCAGTGCGGTGCTGCGTGCCTGCGTGTACATTTGCGCTGCGCTGACAGCGGCTGTTTTGCTGGGTATTTTGGGCTATGTCATTTTCAAAGGCGTGCCGCATTTAACCTGGGAGCTGCTTTCCGGCAAGCCCAGCGTCATCAAGGGCACCATCGGAATTTTGCCCAATATTATCAATACGCTTTATCTGATTGCGTTTACGCTGCTGGTAGCGCTTCCGCTGGGTGTTGGTGCGGCCATTTACTTAACAGAGTATGCCACCAACCGAAAGCTGATCAGTGTGATTGAATTTGCGTGCGAAACGCTGGCGGGCCTGCCCTCCATTTTATACGGCCTTGTCGGTATGCTGTTTTTTGCGCAGATGCTGGGTTTTCAAACCAGCTTGCTGGCGGGCGGATGCACGCTGGTGGTTATGATTTTGCCCACCATCATCCGCACGACGCAGGAGTCGCTGAAAACGGTGCCGGAAGGCTATCGCCACGGCTCGCTGAGCCTTGGCTCGGGTAAGTGGCACATGATTCGCACCGTTGTTCTGCCTTGTGCTATGGACGGTGTGGTCTCCGGCTGTATCTTGTCCGTGGGGCGTATTTTGGGCGAAAGCGCTGCACTGCTGTTCACGGCCGGTGTGGGAACGGTCATTGCAACCGATATTATTTCGGCGTTCCAAGTCAGCGGCGGAAGCTTGTCCGTGGCACTTTACATTTACGTTTCCGAACGCGGCGAATTTGATGTAGGCTTTGCGATTGCGGCATTGCTGGTTGTACTTGCACTGATTGTCAACACCAGCGCAAAAGCGGCAAAGGATTATTTCAGAAAACGCACAGGCGTATCTTAAAAAAGGGGAGTCCGTATGTCTTACATTATTGAGGCGAAACAATTGCAGCTTTACTACGGCGCGATGCACGCGCTGAAGGGCATTGATATGAACATTCAAGAGCGCAAGGTGACGGCGCTGATTGGCCCCTCCGGCTGCGGAAAGTCCACCTTTTTGAAAACGCTGAACCGCATGAATGATCTGGTGGAGGGCTTGCGTCTGGAAGGCCAGGTGTTATACCGCGGCAACGACATTTACGCGCCGGGCACCGATGTAACCCAGCTGCGCAAAAATGTGGGCATGGTGTTCCAAAAGCCCAACCCGTTCCCCATGAGCATTTATGACAATATCGCTTATGGCCCGCGTTTGCACGGTGTGCGCAAAAAATCGGAGCTGGATCAAATTGTGGAGGAATCTCTGCGCGGTGCGGCCATTTGGGACGAGGTAAAAGACCGCTTGAAAAAAAGCGCGCTCGGCATGTCCGGCGGCCAGCAGCAGCGTCTTTGTATTGCGCGCGCTTTGGCCGTCAAGCCCGACGTACTGCTGATGGATGAGCCCACCAGTGCGCTCGACCCCATTTCCACTGCAAAGGTAGAGGAGCTTGTAACCGAGCTGAAAAATAACTATACCATCGTTTTGGTGACGCATAACATGCAGCAGGCCACGCGCGTTTCCGACCAAACGGCGTTCTTCCTGCTGGGTGAACTGGTGGAGTTTGACGACACCGAAAAAATCTTCTCGATGCCGAAGGAAAAACGCACCGAGGAATACATTACCGGGAGGTTTGGCTGATATGCGTACAGAATTTCAAGAGCATCTGCGCGTTTTGCGCGAAACGGTGGCCGAGATGGGGGCGCTTTGCGAACAGGCAATTGCGTCTGCCGCCCATCTTTTGGAAAATTGCGAAGAAGACCTGCTCAAGCAAATGGCGAAAACAGATGGCAAAATTGACCGGATGCAGCGTGATATTGAGCATCAGTGCAGCCGCCTTTTGCTGCTCCAGCAGCCCGTCGCGGGTGATTTGCGCCGCATTTCTGCCGGCATGAAGATGGCCGCCGACATGGAGCGCATTGGTGACCAAGCTGCGGATATTGCAGAGCTTTCCGTGCATTTGGCGGGCAAAACGCCCAAGAGCTATCCCAAAATGAAGCGTATGGCACAGATGGCTGTTGCCATGGTGACTGACAGTGTGTCCGCCTTTGAAAATGAGGATGTCGAGCTGGCGCAAAAGGTAATTGACCAAGACGACGCCGTAGACGCTGCCTTTTTGGAGATTAAGGACGAAGTGGTGAAAGCCATTCGAGAGGAAAATGTGGACGCGGCCATTTGGCCCGATGTGCTGATGGCGGCAAAGTACTTTGAGCGCATTGCCGACCATGCTGTGAACATTGCCGAGTGGGTGCAATATTGCGTGACAGGCGAGCACGAAAGCAGCGAGCACCATTTTGAAGTATAAAAAAGAACTTTTTACCAAAAGCGAAAAGCCGAATGTGTCGAGGCACATTCGGCTTTTCGCTTTTCTGTATGCGTCATATTAGGTAAGGCTCTGCATCGGTGCAGTAATGCAAACAGGTGCAGCCGGGAAAGAAACTGTTTGACAAAGCGCGGCTTCGGCGGTTTGCGGGTTGAATTTAAAAATGCTCAGGCTGCGGCTGGTTTGATTGGCAACAAGAAGAAAGTTTTGCACCAGCAGAAAATCACGCGGGTCTTGGCCGTGCGTGTCAATCCAGTGAAGCGGGGAAAGTCCTTCTTGTGTGCAGCGAAATACGGCGATGCTGTTGTGGCCGCGGTTGGATACCAGCAAAAAGCGTCCGTCCCGGGTTTGGCGAATGGCGGCGCAGGTATTGCCTGTGACAGTGTGCGGCAGTGCAGAGAGCTGTTTTTCCGCTTGCCAGCAGTCACCCGCTTTTTTCACAATGGCAACTTCGCTTGTCAGCTCGCACGCGGCATAAAGCGTATCTGCCCGGTTGACATCGCAAACAAAATGGCGCACCCCGCTGCCCGCGGGCAGAGCAATCGCACCAGCGGCGGTGAGCTTGCCCTTGTGTACATGGTACAAGGCAATGCGGTCAATGCCAAGGTCGGCGGCTCCCAACTGTTCCCCCACCCATGTGCAGGAATGAACGTGCGGCCCTTCCTGGCGTTCGGCGTTCGGCCCGTGGCCGTGATGCTGGGTCACGCTTTCCAAACGCGGTGCAGCAGCGGGCTTGATGTGAAACGTGCTGATGCTTCCGCTGCCGTAATTGGAAATAAAGGCAAGACTATCGGCCTCTTGCAGTAAAATGTGGCAGGGGAATGTGCCGCGCGTGGCGCTTTGGCCATACACAGAAAAGCTGTTTTTGCAGGAAAGCGCCGCAAAGCCGCCGCCCGCTTGCCCTTGAAAGGTTTCGGTTTCACTGACAGCATACAGCGTTTCTCCATCGGAAGAAAGTGCAAGGTAGGACGGGTTTTCCACCTCGGCGCAGGTGTGCGTTTGGGTTACGCTGCCCGTTTGTGTGTTAAGGCAGTAAGCAAACAAGCTGTCTTGCCCTTTGGGGGCATAACAGCCGACGTAAAACGGAATTTCCATAAAAACAATCCTTTCAAAAGAAAGATTTTTGCACAATATCAAAGGGATTTACAAAGGGGCTGTTTCGGCGCATCGAAAATGGGTAGGGGGGCAGCCGTAAGTTTTTTAAAAAGTTTTGAAAAAGCCATAGCATCGTCAAAGCCCATCGAACCGGCAATGGTAGCCACAGGCAGATCGGTACTGCGCAGCAGCTGACAAGCCTTTTCCAATTTAAGATGGAGCAGATACTGCTTCGGTGCGATATCATACTTTTCACGAAAGATGCGTGTTAAATAGTTGGGATGCACCCCAAACTTACACGCAACCTCTTTCAGTTTCAGCTTATCAGAATAATGCATATCCAAATGAAATTTGATTTCATCGGCTATGCAATTTTTTCCCAATTTTGTTCATCAAACTTCGTGTCGCGGAACAATTCTCCCAATATTTGCAAAAGCAGACCGTTCCCTTTGAAGTATTCTTCCGGGGCGGAGCCTTTCATTTTTAAAATTTGGCCAATGAGCAAACGATACTTTTCCGTGGCTAAATGATGAAAAAGATAGGTTTCCCGTGACGCGCTCATCAGCTGGCAGAGATACATTGGAGCGTTGATGCCTAAAAAGCTGATCCAGGTATAGCACCAAGGATCATTGAGATCGGCGGCGTAGTAAGAAATTTTTCCCGATGGAATGAAAAAAGCGTCTCCTGCGCTCAGATGGAAAATATGTCCGTCAATTTCCAGTACCCCTTTTCCCGACACAATAAAATGGATTAGCTCGTAGGAACGATAAATAGGCCCATAGTGGTGGCCCGGCTGACCAATCTCATATCCTGCACTATATAATGATAAATCGGAAAATCTTTTTTGGTTTAAGCTATGTCGGCTTTCTTTGTATTCAATCATGAAGCTAGCATATCATAAAAAGTTTGTTTTTTCCATATCTTGCGGGAGGATTTCCATAGAAAAAGTCCGGCTGTCATGATTTAATATAAAATGTGTTCCAAACAATTAACGATGGAAAAGGGGGATTCCTTTTGTATCTTTCCAAAAAGCAGAGCTGGCATATAGAGCCTCCTTGGGGATTGATGAACGATCCAAACGGTTTGATTTGGTATCGCGAAAATTATTATGTCTTTTTTCAATGGAACCGTTTTAAAAAAGATCATTCAAGCAAGCCATGGGGATGGTGTGTTTCGCCCGATCTCATCCATTGGCGGTTCTGCGGCAGCGCCTTACTGCCCGACCAACCTTATGATGGCCAAGGGGTATATTCGGGAAGTGCAATCGAAATCAATAATCGGCTGTGTTTGTACTACACCGGCAACGCGAGGCGCAATGGCCGCTGGATCAGCAGTCAATGCATGGCTGTCAGTGAGGGTGGAGCTTTCACTATGATGCCTGCACGAATCGAGCACAAGTGTGTCGGCGTCGCTGGACAGACGCCGGGCAGGATGTACGCAGTATTTCTTTGCTGGAATTGAAAACGCTGGAGCTTTGGTGCGATCAATCCAGTGCCGAGCTTTTTCTAAATAACGGTGAGTATGTGTTTTCTGCGCGTATTTCTCCTGATGTCCAACGGCCATCCGTTGTGCTGTCAGGCGTTTCGGCTGACGCCGTTCATGTAACGGAGTTGCCGGAAAATTTGTATCAATTGTTTCCCGATGAATAAAAAATCGTATGACAATAAAGACGCGAGCTGCGCAGAGCGGTAAAAAAGAAAATCGGTACAGTTTTTGACGTTTGAAAGGGCATAAAGCAGAAAGACATTTCCAAAGTTTTGTAAAAAATGATGCAAAATTTGGATTTTTGTGTTATCATGAAAGAAAGCGCATTGCGCTTTTTTGCAGATGTAAAGTGCTAGCGGCGGCGATTGGCGCATATAGTGAAAGAGAGCTTGCACACCGCCGGACACGCAAGGAATGGAAAGGGGGAAGGAAGGATGCGTCTTTTTTCGGGAATCGGTGCGTCGGAGGGCTTTGCCGTAGGCGTGGTCAGGCGGCTGCATCACATTCAAACGGCTACGGGGCGGCAGGTGAGAAGCCCTTCGCAGGAGAAATTGTTGTACGAGCAGGCTGTGCAAACGGCAAAGCAGCAGCTGGAAGAACTAGAGCAGCGCGCAAGTGCGAATGAGAAAGCCATTTTTGCTGCACAGGCGATGATGCTGGAAGATGGCGGCCTGACGGATGAAATTTTCGCTTATATGCAAGCGGGCGCGGGGGCGGCGGCCGCCGTGGAACGCGCGGCGGGTATTTATGCCGGAAAGCTGCGCGCATTGGACGACGAGTATTTGCGCGAACGCGCTTGTGATGTGCTGGATGCCTGTTACCGGTTGGTACATATTCTGGACGGGGCACCGCAGGGGGTGTTTTTCCTTTCTGCCCCTGTGATTATTGCTACCGATGAGCTGTACCCGTCCGACCTCTTGATGATGGAACGGGCGAAAATTTTGGGCATTATTACCAGCCGAGGAAGCGCCAATGCCCACGCTTCCATTTTGGCGCGTATGATGGGCGTGCCGGCCGTTGTCATGGCCGGGGAAGAACTGCTGGAGCAATGTGACGGCGTGTTGGCTGCGATAGACGGCTGGACCGGCGAAGTTTATTTGGATCCGGACAATGCAACCTGTGCCAGAATGACCCACAGCATGAGAAAAATGCACCGCCAGCGTGAAAGCCTGCGCGAGCAGCAAATCAGCCGAATGCCATGTATGACAGGCGATGGCGTTCCCGTTGCCTTGCGTGCGACGGGAACCGGGTTGGAAGATGTGTCCATGGCAATGGACGCCGGGGCACAGGGCATGGGAATCTTGTTCAGTGAGTATGGTCTGCCGCTGGCGGCGGTGAACGACGAGGACGTGCAGTACCGGTTTTATCGCAGCTGCCTTGAGAAAGCGGACGGGCAGCCCGTCACCATCAGCACTTATGATTTTGGCGGAGATAAAACGCCTCCCGGTTTGGAGGCGGCGAAAGAGGACAATCCCGCGATGGGGCTTTGCGGCATTCGTCACAGCTTGGCAAACCCGACGCTTTTCTTAAAGCAAGTTTGTGCCATGATGCGTGCGGCGGCATACGGTAATCTGCGTATGGCGCTGCCGATGGTCAACAGCCGTGCAGAGGTGCAGCAGGTGCTCGACTATGTGCGCGACGCCCGCCGCATTTTGCATGCACGGGGCCAAACGTTTGCCGACTGCTTTGAGGTAGGCGTGCTGCTGGAAACCCCGGCGGCGGTGCTGTCTGCGCGGGAATTGGCTAAGGACGCAGCGTTTTTCTGCCTGCGCCCGGAAAAGGTCATGCAATACGCCTTTGCCGCCGACCGGGAAAACAACTTGGTAGCGGCGTACTTCCCGCCTTATGATTCCGGCGTAGTCAATGCCTTTATCGGTACGGCGGTGCACGCTGCGAAAGAAACCGCAAGGCCGCTGTGCGTGTGCTGTGAAGGCGCCGACCCGGCGGCACAGGCTGAAATGTATGTGCGCATGGGTGTGCGCGAGCTGAGCGTACCCATTTATGCGTTAAGCGCTGTGAAAGAGCGCCTTTTAACAACACATGTGCAGCAGCCTGATAAAGCAAGAGAAACGGTGATTCCGGCGCCGCGATATGAAAAATAAAACAGCGCCCTCGAACGTTTTGTTCGAGGGCGCTTGAGACTGTCGAAAAACTGTCACCTGATTCAAAAAGAAGCCAAGTGGCAAGGGGAAAAAGGCTTGGAAA
>DCEX01000032.1:1817-116186 GCA_002315015.1 Faecalibacterium sp. UBA1819 | reverse complement strand
ACTTTTATTAGCAGGTCTTTCACGCTAAACCTTACAATCTTTTTCCGTTCCTGTACACGAACTGTAAGTAGAATTATCAAACTCAACCAATGGTTGGGAGAGGTGTTGTGTTTGATAAATTCATGGATTTTGTATTTTTTCATAAACTACACATCAATCTCTTTTTGTTTTTTCCTCTACTTGATATAACAATCGCCATAACTATAATAACTATTTTACTAACATATGACACATACTGATTTCCGTCTATTGCTAATTGCGAGAAAACATTAATCAATGCATGTGTCATCACACATATCCACAAACTATTTGTCTTGATAAATAAAGCCGACAAAACAAAACAATTTGTCAACAATCCAAGTAAAAATTCAAATATCTGTACTTGTGTCACTGTTCCTTCAATGTAGAAATAAGAAAAATGCCATACTCCCCAAGCGATAAAAGTAATTATCGTCGAAGCAATATACCTATAGCGTTCCTGTAAAACCGGTTGAAAAACATATCTCCATCCTATTTCTTCAATCCCACCAAATATTATTGCTTTTAAAAAAAGAATCATAGGAATATACCACGCTTTTAACACTATTTTTCCGCCAAACGCAACACAGCAAAAATTCAAGACCAAGAATAGAAAAACAAATAAATAACTACTGGGCTTCTGTTTTATAGTGAAAAAATCTTTTAGTATTTTCCATATATTGTACTTTTTATATCTTACTGCAATAATGGTTCCCCATAATGCAGATGAAATACCACCAATTCCAATTGCAGCCATTCCAAGCGGTGTCGTATAGTCCACAACCATCCCCAAGTTACGCAATATCAAAACTATAATACATATCAACCATATTTGCCCTATCGTTCCAAGCAAATAGAATGAAATTGCCTTATTCCAACTCATAAACATCCTCTGAAACTCTTTCGTTCTTTTTATAATAAATTACTACTAGCAAAAACGATATCAGCTGCCCTATTAAAATTCTTACAATCTGCATACTATCCGTTTCATTATTGGATATTACATGCAGAAGATTTGTTACAATAACATTATTGAATAAGTGGTCTCCTATCCCCATCCACAACGAACCTGTTAATTTATATAATATTGACCACTTTATGCTCATAATCCCAGCTAAATAATATATCCAATTCCCATTACCAATAAATTACCAAAGCTTGAATTACCTTCAAGATAATCTCTCATAGGCATAACCCAATGCCAGACTCCGAATAGTAAGGCAATGAAAAACATTGCAGCATTAAAACTCATTTTATCTTTAAGCAAATGCATGAAAAGACCACGAAAAATTCCTTCTTCCATCCAAACATTAATAATATTAAAAGCAATACAAATCAAAATAAAAATAATACCATTTTGCTTTACTGCTTCGCCATTTAATGAGAAACCACTTGTATACACAGAAATTGTGACATTTCCATTCATACAAAATAGCAGTATGCACTCTACAAGATAGGCAACAAAAAAACAAGATGTCCCAAGTGCCAATCCTTTCAATACATTCTTCGCAACATTGATTTTTGTAAAGCCTATATGGCTCCATGATAATTTTGTGGATATTAAAACAAGCAACAAAACACCTATTCCGAAAATCTTATGTATAAAATTTTCTGCCAAGATTGTTTCGTCTGTCCTTATTAAAAAATATTCAATAATTCTCGCAATACAACAAACAAGGAAAACCAATACACAACTTATTATAGGTTTGCTATGAATTACTTTTTTCATTTTCTACACCACCATAAAATAAAATCTTTTCGAAACTGATTATATCATAACAAAAGTTATTCTGCACTCCAAATTTAAGAATGCGGAGCATTACGCTCCGCACCCACACTACACATATATCAACTCTTTTAATACGATTTCCTCTGCTGAACTTCTCACATTATTCATCAGTCCTACCCACTTCATCTGGTCGGTAGCTTTTAATTCTTCCGTAATCCCTGTTCCGGCTTTCATCTGCTCTACAAGAAGCTCTAATCTCTCATAACATTGTATATCAACCTCATGCAAATACTCATTCAATCGCCCATCCATAAGGGAATGGACATAATCATTCGATAAAGCCCCTTGTTCTCCGTGGCAAACGTATAATATGCTTGGGCAAAAGCGCGGATAGCCTCATCGCCTTTTTTGTCCTGCGTCGCTGCTTTTTGGTTCGCAGCAAACTGTTCAATTGCATATTGGACAATCTCATACTGCAATTCTTTTGTATTTTTAATGTGGTTGTAAAGCGATGGGGCTTTTACACCCAGTCGACGTGCAACCTCATGCAGAGATACTACTGCCTGTCCGGTGTCTTGGATATACGCTATCGCTTGTTCAACAATGACTTCTTTCGTTAACCCTTTTGTTCTCATTGAAATACCTCCATAACTAACACTGTTAGTTATCATGCAACTAATAGTATTAGTTTTTCAATATTGCTCTCCTTTTCAAAACATGTCTATATGCTTTGTTCCAAAAGCAAAAAAGAAGAAGCGAACCCCCAAAATCAGCCGGGCATTCGCTTCTTCTTTTTTATTTGCATAAAAACTACAAACAAAATAAACGCACATTTGTCGCTTATTCACAAATTTCTAAACCTAGGAAGAATTTCAAAAATTTTTTCTTATTCGTAAATAAACTCTATTTTTTGCTGTTGTACATCCACAACAGCGGGTACGCCGAAAGGAATAATGCATCGAGGCAGCGCATGGCCGACATTGATATTGTAAACAATGGGGAGCCGTGGATTGTTTATCGTTTCTACCAATACTTTTTTGTATTCTTCATAGTAGGTTTCGTCCATCGGTTTGCCCACCAAAATGCCGTTGATGACATCAAAAATCCCTGTGTTTTTCAAAACAGACAAAGCCTTGCCGTATTTCTCGGGCAACATTTTTTCCTCGCTGGATTCCAGCAGCAGAATTTTGCCTTTCCACTGTTCCACTGTGGGAAACAACTGATACTTTTGGCAAAGAATCGGTGCATCGGCATAACGTTCTCCATCAAACATATCGAAAATCGTATCAATGCAGCCGCCGAAAATCGGACCGGAGAAAACCGCCGCACCTTGCAGCAGCTGAAATCCCTGATTCTGATGTAGCTCCGGTGATGTTCCCATTTGCTCCTTGCTGTAATCTGTTCTGCACTCATACCACACATCACTCGGAACAATTTCTTTAATCCGCCCCGTGGCAAGCAGTTCCTCAAAATACTTTTTGCTATACGGCAGCATATCATTGTCCAGCTCACAGACATCCGCCAGAAAAGATTGCCCATAAAAGGTGTTTAATCCTACCTGATGCAGCATGAAGTGGTTCATGGTAGTGTCGGAAAATCCCATAAATATTTTTGGACAAACGACCCGCTTTAACTCGTCGTGCTCCAACAAATACGGCAAAAGGCGGTAAGTGTCATCTCCTCCAATTGCACACAAAATCATATCCACTTCCGGGTCACGAAATGCTTGCAGCAAGTCCTCTGCTCTTTTTTCAGGATGTTCTTGAATGAATTGAAGCCCGCTCAACGCATGGTTCATGAATTTCACTTTTACACCATACGCCTCCAAGCGTCTCACACCGAGTTCCAATTCGTGCTTGACCGCATCTTCTCCCAGCAGTCCACTGGATAAGCTGACGATTGCGACTGTTTTCACCATCTTTCGTGTCCCCCATTTCCTTCTTTGCAAAAACAGGCACATCCGTTATGCGCCTGTTTTTGCTGTTTTCTGTTTATTCTTTTAATGCCTGCTCCAGTTTTCTTACCAAAGCGTCCATCTGCTCCGGCGTATAGTTCAAGTAACCTCCAAGCGCACGCAGCGGAGAGTTTAAGAACATGTGACGAATCATTTCCGCGGTAATCGCCTCTTTTGAGACTTCGCTGCCTTCTTCCTGCTCTTTGGGCAAAATCGGCTGCAAAATAGCGGCCGTTTTGGGGTGTTTTAATAATGCCCCAACCGTTGTATTGCGGTGAAGTGTCAAGGGAATCTGCTGATTTGCTTCAAATACCAACGATTTCACCGCGCGGATATCGCGGGAAGAATGGGCAAAACAGATTTCATATTCGCCACCGGGAGCAAACCAATCTCCCAGAGACTCACTGTAAAAAGACAAATCCCGCTGCGCCAGCGTAAATTCGGCACATTTGGTTTCACCGGGGGCGAGCGCCAGCTTCACAAAGCCTTTCAGCTCCCGCTCCGGGCGGCAAGCTTCTCCCGTTTTGTCAGCTACATACAGCTGTACTACTTCTTTGCCGAAGCGGTCACCTGTATTGGTCACTTCAATTTTCGCCGTAATTACGCCGTCTTTTTGCTCCACAAATGCATTTTGATAAGCAAATGTGGTATAGCTTTCGCCCGCACCGAACGCAAATTGCACCGGCAGCTTTTTCTTATCGTAATAGCGATAACCCACAAAAACGCCTTCGGCATAATCAACGCCGTCCTCATCGCCGGGAAAGTTCAAAAAGCTGGGGTTATGCTCCAGCAAAATCGGCCAGCTTTCCGCCAAACGTCCGCACGGATTTTTCTCCCCATACAGCAAGGCGTGTGTGGCTTCGCCTACTCCTTCGCCGCCAAGATACATACACAGAACCGCCGCAACGTCATTGACCCACGGCATTTCTACGGGGCTGCCCACATGCAGCACTACAATGGTATTCGGCTGCACCTTTGCCACTTGCTCAATCAGCTCATTTTGACATTGCGGCAAGCGCATGTGGCTTCTGTCATAGCCCTCACACTCAAACGAATCGGGCAAGCCTGCAAAAATTACCGCAGCCGCAGCCTCTTCTGCCGCTTTGACAGCTTCTTCGATTTCCTGCTGAACCGGTGCATCCTGTTCCACTGCAAAACCTTTGACATATGTTGTCTGCGCAGGTGCGATTTCTGCGGCGCTGGTAACGCGCGTGGCGTTAATATGAGAAGATCCGCCGCCTTGATATCGCGGCTTTTGCGCAAACTCTCCTATGTACACAATCCGGCTGTCTCTCGCCAAAGGCAAAACCCCGTTATTCTTGAGCAAAACGGCGCACTCGGCCTCCATATGTGCCGCCAATGCGTGGTCTTGTTCACGGTCAAACACAACGTCCTGTGCATCGGGCGTTTCTTTTAAAAGGATTTTTAAAATACGGCGAACAGCTTCATTGAGTGTTTCTTCGCCAAGCGTTCCGTTCTTCACTGCTTCCATAACTTGCTGAACGCTGTCCTCACAAGGGCCGGGCATTTCCAACTCCAAACCGGCTTTCACCGCTTTGATTTTCTCATTCACCGCGCCCCAGTCACTCATGACAAAGCCGTCAAAGCCCCACTCCTTGCGCAAAATATCGGTCAGAAGCTTCGGGTTTTCGCTTGCGTATACGCCATTGATGCGGTTATAAGAACACATGATGCTCCAAGGAGCGGCTTCTTTCACCGCCGTTTCAAAGCCCGCGAGATAAATTTCTCTTAATGTGCGTTCCGACAAATTAGACGAGCTGGACATTCTGCGGTATTCTTGATTGTTCGCCGCAAAATGTTTGGGGGAAGTTCCAACCCCTTCGCTTTGTACGCCTTGAATAAACGAAGAAGCCATTTTTCCCGCCAGATAGGGGTCTTCGGAATAATATTCAAAATTTCGGCCACACAGTGGGCTGCGTTTGATATTCATGGCGGGGCCAAGCAAGATGGAAACATGCTCTGCGCGGCATTCTTTCCCCAGTGTTTTTCCCAGGTTATAAATCAAATCCTGGTCAAAGCTGCACGCCGTGGCACAGCCCGCCGGAAAGCACACCGCCTTGATGGAATCGTTGACCCCCAAATGATCGGCTGTTTCGTCCTGTTTGCGCAAGCCATGCGGCCCGTCCGACACCATGGCCGGAGCAATGCCCAAACGAGGTACGCCGGTAATATGCCAAAAGTCTTGGCCGGAACAGAGAGCCGCCTTTTCTTCTAACGTCATTTGTGCCAGAATTTCCTCCACATTTCGCTTCATAAATCCATCCTCTTTTCTGTCTTTTATTTTGTGGAAACCGCAGCGGGCAGGCATAATTGTCTACCTATTTTACTACTAAGATAGCACAAAGGAACCCCTTTATCAATCCTCGTTTTAGGGCATTTCTGAAAATCAAGAAATGCACGGATTTTTCCTAAGGCGCGTGGGGCTGCAAAGAAAAAAGGACAGCGCTCCGCCGCCGCGAAGCACCATCCTCTCAGTTTTACTTTATTCTCTTGTCATTGTTCAGGGCAAAACAATATGACGCGGTAAGCCGCTGACATAAACCGGGCTTAGCTCAGCTTGAATCAACGGACGCAGATAGCAAAGCATGGCCGGAGTTACACCGTCGCCTTCCTCGTTGATCCATTCACGCGGCACTTTTTTCTCCTGATTGGCAATCTGGTGAATATCGTGCATTTCTGTGATGCATTGATAAGGATTTTCCGAAATGCGGGAAAGGCCGACCATTTCGCCGGTTCTTCCCTCCTCTGCCGCACAAACTGCCGCGCCGCCCACTTGATACGCTTCGGTAATATCCATACGGCTTACCATGTGGCTGGAACAGCGCTGGAGCGTAGAAAGCTCAATTGCACGCGCTTTAATGCCCAATCGCTGCGACAACAACGAAGCAAGATAACGCGCTGTGCCCGTTAAAATTTTATGTCCAAAGGCATCCTGAGGCCCCAGGGTTTCCTGCAACTCACAAACATACACGCCATCTTTTGTGCGGATGCCCTCGCTGACGGCAATCACGATATTGCCCTTTGTTTCCTGCAAGCTTTTCACCTTGTCCACAAAACGATCAGGGTCAAACGCTACCTCAGGCAAGTACAGCAAATCTGCGCCTTCGCAATCCTCGGACTTTGCCAGTGCCGCCGCCGCTGTAAGCCAACCGGCATTGCGCCCCATAATTTCGACAATTGTAACGCTGCGCATGTCGTAGACCAAGCTATCGCGCACAATCTCTTTGATGGTGGTGCCGATGTATTTTGCCGCCGAACCAAAGCCCGGCGTATGGTCGGTGCCTTCCAAATCGTTATCAATGGTTTTCGGCACACCGATAAAACGGATCGGACTGCCGATTTTTGTGCCGTAATCCGACAATTTGCTGATGGTGTCCATGCTGTCGTTTCCGCCAATGTAGAAAAACCAGCCAATCTCCATCTCGTTTAAAATTTGGAACAGCGATTCATACACTTCGGGTTGTTCGCCTGCGTCCGGCAGCTTATAGCGGCACGAACCCAAAAAGGAGGACGGCGTGCGCTTCAACAGTTCGATATCCAGTTCACCGTTGATCACTTCGCTTAAATCAATTACATCGCGGTTCAACAAGCCCTGTACACCGTGCTTCATGCCGTATACTTTGCCAATACCGCGCCGTGTTGCGGCCTCATACACGCCAGCCAAGCTGGAATTGATTACGGCTGTTGGGCCGCCGCTTTGGCCTACGATTGCATTCATTGCCATAAGTTTCATTCTCTCCTTGTTTTTTCGTTCCTGTTTCTAATAGCACTTATCTGAGAACAACCTGCATTTTCAAAAGGCGCCAATGCCGGGCCGCCGCAAAGCTCTCTGGCGCTTTTTCAGCGGGTGATATACACCCTTATCATCTTTAGTATATTCAATTTGCGTTCAAAATACAAGCACTTTTGTCTGATCTATTGCTTCGTCCATACATAACCGCCTCTTTTGGGGGAAGGATATAGAGTGGAGGTGGCTTTATGAGCAGTTTAAAAGATTTTATCAACCACGATATGGAGCATAAACCGAATGAGGTACGCGGCCGCACACAAGTAAAAACAAAACGCGAGCGCAATACCTCAGCTTATGGCGCTCCGCACAGTACGTTTAACGGCCGGGACGGCAGTGCTTCCCTCACCAACAACGCCCGCCGCAGGTTAGAGGCGATGAACGGCATTTCGCTGCGTCCTGAAATGTTTTACACTCAGCAAGAGGCTGCCGCAACACCGGACGGCGTTTGGGAAAGCCGCCGAACCGTTGACCACCATCTGTACAGCAAAGAGGAATTTCCCCACGGTTAAAGAGGTTCTCTATGTGCCTTTGTCACGGTTTTCCGCCCTTTTTTCTCTTAAAATGTCAGGTAAGGCGGCTTTTCCAGATTGTTGGAACAAGCACATCTTTTTAGGTTGAGAAAAAAGGAGAGAATCTTTATGGCATTTGTGAAAGAAAATAACCGCATCACTTATGTGCAAAACGGTGAAATGCTGGCGGAAATCACGTTCCCGGCATTCGGAGAGGACGGAAATGTTGTCAACATTGACCATACTTTCGTCAATGATGTGCTTCGCGGCCAAGGCGTTGCCGGCTCATTGATGGAACAAACCGTCGAGCTCTTGCGTCAGGATGGCCGTAAGGCGGTAGCAACCTGCTCTTACGCGAAAAAGTGGTTTGAAAAGCACCCGGAAGCCAAAGACGTTTTGCGCTGAGCGCAGAAACAAAAGATTTCGCACAAAAAAGCAAGGCAGAAGCCAAACCGGCCTGCCTTGCTTTTTTTGTTCAATTTTGGCTGCGCAAAAAGCGCGTTGGGCTTCTTAGATGGAGATTGCAGCTGCAACGTCCAGCAAAGAAGTATCAATGGTTTTGTGCATCGACAAAGCGGTGTTGACATCGTAGTCCACAATGCTCTCGGCACGGGTAGCCACAACACGGTTGAAGATACCTTTGTCGATCAAATCCACTGCATGATAACCCATCAAGCTGGCGGTCACGCGGTCACGCAAGGAGGGAGAACCACCGCGCTGAACGTGGCCCAAAACGGTTGCACGGGAATCAATGCCTGTGCGGGACTGAATCTCGTTGGCCAAATCGCCTGCATGGCCTACGCCCTCAGCAATCAAAATGATGAAGTGGCGCTTGCCAGTCTTTTGGGTTTTGGTCATACGGGAAATGACATCGCGCTCCAAATCGTAAGGAACTTCGGGAATCAAGGTGCACAAAGCGCCCACGGCAATACCGGTATTCAATGCAATGTAACCGGCATTGCGGCCCATCACTTCCACGACGCTGCAGCGGTCATGGCTTTGGGTGGTATCGCGCAGTTTGTCAATCATTTCCACAGCAGTGTTCATGGCTGTGTCATAGCCGATGGTGTAATCACTGCAAGCGATGTCGTTGTCAATGGTGCCGGGAATGCCGATGCAGGGGATACCCTGTGCCGACAGTGCGCGTGCACCGCAGAATGAGCCGTCGCCGCCGATGACAACCAGGGCGTCAATGCCGTGCTCGCGGCACATCTGAGCGCCTTTCTGCTGGCCTTCCAAAGTCTTGAACTCCAAGCAGCGCGCCGTATAAAGAATCGTACCGCCGCGATGGATAATCTCCGAAACGCTGCGCAGATTCATATCAATAATATCACCCGTCATCAGGCCGTTGTAACCGTGACGGACACCCTTTACCGCATAGCCGCGGCTGATTGCAGCACGCACCACTGCACGAATAGCAGCATTCATACCGGGAGCGTCGCCGCCCGAAGTAAGTACGCCAATCGTTTTAATTTTGTTTTCCATATTGTTTTGTCCTCCTTGTCGCGTGCATCAATGAAAGCATCAAACATGATTCTATTATAAAGTTTTGTTGCATAAAATTCAAGCCCAATTGCAAAGAATTATTGCACAATTACATTGCCTTTTCCCAGCACTCTTTCCAGCTCACTGTACAAAATTTCGTTTGGAACACACCACATGTTCCGTGGAGCACAGCCTTTTTTGCCTGTATCCTCAAAATAAAAGTAAACCGGCATGTCGCCCTCAAAGATACTCAATAGATTTCGCACATCGTCAAAAATTTCACTTTTCATGGACGGAAGTTTCAGCCATAACTTATTTTTTGGATTTTTGTCGCCTTCGTCTTTCCCCTGTGTCTGTAAATACTGGTCGGCATCGAAAATCTGTTCGGCCACTACCTTGCCGCCTTCATTTTCGCGGAACGAAAAGCGACCTTTGATAATGGCAACGGCATTGTCGCGCACACACTCGCCAAACCGCTGGAGAACGCCGGAAAATACCAGCACCTCCATGCTTCCCGTCAAATCTTCCACAGTCAAAAATGCCATGGTTCCGCCGGAGCGTGTGCTCATTGTTTTCATTTTGACAATGGTACAAAACAGCGTTACCTCTTGATTGTCATACTCATGGGCATCCTCGGCGTTCAGCATGGCAATCGGCGTGGAACGCATTTGTGCCATCGTATCGCGATAACGGTCGAGCGGATGGCCGGAAAGATACAGGCCGCTTACCTCTTTTTCCTGCTGGAGCAGCACCTCTGCGGGATATTCCGTGCAATCGGGAATTTGATAATCTTCAAACGAGGTTTCTTCCTCGGCCTGTGTTTGAGAAAAGGCCGCAAAGAGATCCAGCTGGCCGTCCAAGTTCTTTTTGGCGTCGGCTTCCACACTTTTTAAAATATGCTCCAGCGCTTGCATCATCGCGCGCCGTTTGGCTTCAATGCAGTCAAATGCGCCCGACTTAATCATGCTTTCGAGTGCGCGGCGGTTCATTTCCATGCCGTGTGTCCGCTTGCAGAAATTATACAAATTTTTATACTTTCCGCCCGTTTTTCTCTCCTCGATAACCGCTTCAATCAGCGCGCGGCCCACATTTTTCAGCGCCAGAAGGCCAAAACGAATTTTGTCCCCCTGCACTGTGAAGCCCAGCTCACTCTCGTTAATATCAGGTGCCAACAAGCCAATTCCCATGCGGTGGCATTCGCCTGTGTACTCGATAATCTTGCTGGTATTGTCCAGCACGCTGGTTAAGAGAGCCGCCATAAACTCTTTCGGGTAATGGCACTTTAAGTAAGCCGTTTGATACGCCACCACGGCATACGCCGCAGCGTGTGCCTTGTTGAACGCATACGACGCAAAGCTGAGCATTTCATCATAGATTTGCTCGGCGGCTTCGCGCGGAATTCCGTTTGCAAAGCACCCCGGACACTCACGACCAGGCTCGGTACTGCCAAAGATAAAGTGCTGGCGTTCCTGCTCCATCACTTCATGTTTTTTCTTGGACATCGCACGGCGCACCAAGTCGGCTTGTCCATAAGAAAAGCCCGCCAAATCGCGGCAGATTTGCATAACCTGCTCCTGGTAAACGATACAGCCGTTCGTCACATTCAAAATATGCTCAAGCTGCGGTATTTTGTATTTCACCTGATCGGGGTGATGGCGGTTGGCAATATAAGTGGGAATCGACTCCATCGGGCCCGGACGATACAGGGAAATAATGGCGATAATATCCTCCACACTGCGTCCGCGCAGATTGACAAATGCCTGTGTCATGCCCGCCGACTCCATTTGGAAAACGCCTTGCGTTTCCCCGCGGTTAAGCATGTCAAATACCGCGCTGTCCTCGTAGGAAATTGCATCCATCGAAAAATCGGGATGCTGCTTCTGGATCATTACTTCGGCGTCACGAATGACCGTTAGGGTTCGCAGGCCGAGAAAATAGGAATAGGTCAAAAGCATCTTCGACATGACAGTCTTTTCCTTGAAACCGTCATTCGGTCAGCGCTTTTTTTCCCCTCCTTCACACCGTGCATGCGGCTTTCACCGCACACGGCGTTCCATCGCAAACCGCCTCACTGCACATGCACACCGGCCAAGGGAGCATAGGTTCTGCTCTCCACGCCTGTATGCAGGTGCCGCGTTTACGACTATGCCCCTTCCCTCCGCTTTCTTTCAAAAGCATCTTTGGTACTACGGGCTGCTGCCACCCAAATTCACAGGCCATTTCCTGCCTGTTCAAAGCCTGCGCTTAAACGCTTTCTCACTTTGTTTGGGCTTCAATTGTTCCGTTTGTTCTATCCTTTTATTATCACGGGACAGCCTCCGCCTTTTCCCTGTAAAACGTTCTTTTTTCCACTGTCGAAGGAAGCAGAACGCCCAAAGCTTTTTCGGGCGCCGCTCGGGCAATGGACCAACCCTTGCAGCGAAGCTGAATCAATCAGCGGCATTTTGTGCCTTTACAGGTGTTTCCTACGGCGGTTCCTGGTGAGTAGGCATACCGTGTTTCTCAGGACCTCCGGCGCTGTGCGCCGACTTTACCGAGCTTCCTACCCGCCCGTTTTAAGCCGGGGCAGGCAGGTCGGAGATTAAGGGGTGGGGCATCGACATTTGCCCCGCAAGCGGGGTTTCACCGCTCTTATCAAACAAACAGTTAAGCGCACCATCGTGCCGCAGAAGGGCACGGGCGGCTCCGCCGGCTTGTTTTTGTTTCCAAAGTGTTTCGCCGGCGAACAATTCGCACATCCATCTTTAAAAGACCCAGTTCTTCAATGGTTGTCATGGGAAATTGTGTAACGGGGTTGCCGTCATTCGTTGCAAGCGGCACATAATCACTAATTTCCCGGGGAGTAATCACAACGCCAGCCGCGTGGGTGGAGGCATGACGCGGCATTCCCTCAATTTTTTGCGCCGTTTCAATCAATTCGCGTATTTGGGGGTCATTGTCGCAGCGGGCTTTCAGCTCCTTAGACGCCGCCAACGCCTTTTCCAAGGTCATTTTCAGCTCCATTGGAACCATCTTCGCCACTTCATCTACCGTTTGGTACGGAATTCCCAGCACACGTCCCACATCGCGGATAGCACCGCGTGCCGCCATTGTTCCAAACGTGACAATCTGCGCCACATGGTCGGCCCCGTATTTTTCAATAACGTAGTCAATCACTTCTTGGCGGCGCTCATAGCAAAAGTCCACGTCAAAATCGGGCATGGAAACACGTTCCGGGTTCAAAAAGCGTTCAAACAGCAGCTGATATTTCATCGGGTCGATATTGGTAATGCCGATGCAGTAGGCCGCGAGGCTTCCCGCGCCAGAACCACGCCCCGGCCCTACCGGGATGCCTTTGCTTTTCGCATAGCGGATAAAATCCCACACAATCAGATAGTAGTTGATAAAACCCATGCGGCCGATGACATCAATTTCGTAGGCCAGCCGTTTTTCAATTTCGGGGGTGATTGCGTCTTTGTAGTGGCGCTCCAGCCCTTCCCGGCACAGCTTTTCAAAATACTGTCGATTATCCATGCCGTCCGGCACTTCAAAGCTGGGCAGCTTTGTTACGCCAAATTCAAAGTCAAACTGGCACATTTGCGCGATTTTATTGGTATTTTCACAAGCATCCGGCCACGCAGAAAACAGCTCATACATCTCATCCGTGCTTTTGACATAGAACTCCTCCGTTCCAAACTCCAGCACATCATCGTCATACACACTTTTATTCGTCTGAATGCAAATCAGTACACGCTGCATTTTTGCGTCCTGCTTGGTGAGGTAATGCGCGTCATTGGTTGCCACCAGCGGGATGCCCGTTTCACGGGAAAGGCGCACAATCATGGGCAGCACAAGCTTTTGTTCTTCCAGCCCATGGTCTTGAATTTCGAGATAAAAGCGGTCTTTTCCGAACAAATTTTGGTAATACAGAGCCTTTTCGCGCGCTGCTTCAAAATCGCCATTCGCCAGCGCCCGCGGAATTTCGCCCGCGAGACAAGCCGAAAGCGCAATCAAACCCTCGTGATGCTGTTCAAGCAGCTCCTTATCAATGCGCGGCTTGGAATAGAAGCCCTCTGTAAAACCCGCAGATACCAGCTTGATTAAATTGCGGTAGCCTGTTTCGTTTTCACAGAGCAGTACCAAGTGGTACGAGCCGTCCATACGGTTTACTTTATCAAAGCGAGTGCGCGTAGCAACATAAACTTCACAGCCGATAATCGGGTGAATCCCCGCTTTTTTTGCCGCTTTGTAAAAATCAACGACACCGTACATCACGCCGTGGTCAGTAATGGCAACCGAGGTTTGCCCCAGCTCCTTCACACGCTCCATCAGGCGATTGATGCGGCATGCACCATCCAATAGGCTGTACTCTGTATGCAGATGCAAATGGGTAAATTGTCGTTCAGCCATTTTCGTTCCTTTCTTTTAGATTTTTTGCCGCTTGCTCCAGCTTTTTCATGCGGTGAGAAATGCCGGATTTACTGAGCGGCGGCGTAAATTTTTCAGCCAGCTCCTTGAGAGACAAATCTGGAAATTCCGTTCGCAGCCGTGCGGCCTCTTGCAGCCCTTGCGGCAGACCTTCCAGCGCGTCATGCTCGCGCAGATATTGAATGGCCTCCAGTGTTGCACCACTGGCCTGAACGGTTTTATCAATGTTCGCTGTTTCGCAATTCGTAATGCGGTTGGCCTTGTTGCGAAAATCCTTAAACACTTTCAGGTTCATGATTTCCAGCGCCGCGCCGGACGCGCCCATATACGTCAGCATGTCCTCAATTTGCTCACTGGCCTTAAAATAAAGGATGTGATTGCCTTTTCGCAGCGTATGCTTAGGCGAAAATCCCCGCCCTTTCAGCAATGCGCTAAAATCCTGAATTAAGTGATAGCGGCTGCTGACAAATTCCAAATTGTATTCTTTCTGCGGGTTTGTCATGGTGCCGCAGGCCAAAAAAGCGCCGGCAGTAAAGCTTCCGACGCAGTGTTCACAAACAAAATTTTTACTGTTAATTCTCAAAGACGGCATTTTCTGCGCATGGCCAAACACCTCGAGCATCCGTTCAATTTGCGGCGGTTCTTTCACCGCAAATTCATAGATGCGTGCTTCCTGCGTGCCGCGCACATAAATTTTGCTCGAAATACCCAGCTCTGCAAACAGCTTTTTGGCCAGCTGTGCCACCGCTGTGGTTTCCGTGTGCAAAACAAGGCCGGTTTCGTCAAAGGTTCGGGCGAAACACGCCATACCGTAGGCGGCGGCATGTGCGCAGCAAGGGGCACTGTTGTCCGCTGATAAAATTTCCTTTTTTACCGCTTGAGAAAAACTAATTGAAGTTTTTTCTTCCATTATGTATGCTTTTGGATATCGCGGTGCTGAACCTGCACCCGGTATCCGCACTCCTGAAGATATTGTGCAATTTCTTTGGCAAAGGTGACTGAGCGGTGCTTGCCGCCGGTACAGCCGATTGCCACGGTGAGCTGACTTTTTCCTTCCTTGACATATAAGGGCAGCGAATAGGCAAGCAAATCCTTTAAGCGCTCCAGCAGCCCCTTCGCCACATCAAATTGTAAAACATAATCCGACACCACAGATTCCAACCCGGTTTTCCCCTTTAGTTCCGGTACATAGTAAGGGTTCGGCAGACAGCGGACGTCAAACATCACGTCGGCTTCTCGGGGCATTCCGTACTTAAACCCAAACGACATCACCGTAAGCACCATGGCATCGGAACTTTTTGCTTCAAACAGGCCAATCACACGCTCCTTGAGCTGTGCAGTGGTCAGCAAAGTGGTGTCAATGCGGTAGCTGGCCGCTTCATACATCGGCGCCAGCATACGGCGTTCCTCCTGCAAAGCCTCCTCTAAAGAGCAGCCTTTCAGCATACAAAGCGGATGACGCCGCCGGGTTTCTTTATAACGGCGCTCCAACACCTCTTGATTGGCGTCTAAAAACAAAATACGGCACTCAATTTCCAAGCGTTCCAATTCACGCAGCGCATTCTGCATTTCTTGTGCCGAAGTAACGCCGCGGCTGTCCAGCACAACGGCCAATTTTGCCGCAGGGCGCTTTCCGCCCTGCAATGCAAATTCCATCAGCTTTCCCAAAAGCTCTGCCGGAATATTGTCCATGCAGTAAAAGCCGATATCCTCCAGCGCATTCACCGCCAACGATTTGCCTGCACCGGAAAGCCCTGTGACAATCAAAAGCTTTGTTTTCCCCATTTTTACTTCCCTCTCCCACTGCGCCAAAGTGCCCGAGCGTTTGATTATTTTACTACTCGGATTTCACGTTCTAACGTATAACCCGTTTGTTTTTTGACAATTTCAATCACACGGTCGGTCAAATTTACAACATCTTGACAGGTTGCACCGCCGGTATTGACCACAAAGCCGCAATGCTTTTGGCTGATGGCCGCACCGCCAACGGCAAAGCCGCGCAGGCCGCACTGCTCAATCAATGCGCCCGCAAACGCACCCTGCGGCCTTTTAAAGGTGCTTCCTGCACTGGGCATTTCCAGCGGCTGCTTTTCCTGCCGCTTTTGCGCCAGCGTTTCCATTTGTGCCACAATCGCTTTTTTATTGCCCGGTGCAAGTGCAAACTCCGCTGACAAAATGCACCAAGGATGCGTCTCAAAAATAGAAGTGCGATACCCCAGGGCAAGCTCGGACGCGGGCAGCGTTTTCACTTCGCCATGCTCATCCAAAAAGGAAGCGCATTTTAAAACATCTTTGATTTCTCCGCCGTATGCACCCGCGTTCATGTAAACAGCCCCGCCCACACTGCCGGGAATTCCATAGGCAAATTCCAACCCGGTCAAACCGTGGTCCAGCGCACACAAGCACACACGCTCCATCGACGCGCCTGCGCCTGCATGGAGCACATTTCCTTCGGCGTGTACTTCACCGATGCCCTCCGACACCAAAATGACTGCGCCGTCAAAGCCTTCGTCGGAAAAAAGGACGTTTGAGCCTTTTCCCAGCCAATAAATACGCAAGCCGGCTTCGCGGCAAAGCGCTGCGGCCTGCACCAGCTGTTCTGACGAATTCGGCACACAGAACAGTGCCGCCGGGCCGCCGATTTGAAACGTTGTCCATCGGCTCAGAGGCTCCTGCAAGGATGCTTTGATTCCCTGTTCAGCCATGGCCTGATAAACTTGTTCGCATGGATTCATAAGTATGTTTCTCCGTTATTCTGCTTGATTTTCCCACTGCATACACGATGGCACATGTCACGCCATAGATGCAGCAATGGGTTTGCTTTTCTGCCGCAAAAAATTGAGCAAAACTGTGCGATCCGCATTCACAATCAATTCCTGCGGATATCCAATTTCCTCCACTAAGGGGATTACGCTGTCAACCCGACCCAGTGCAGCCGAAAAATGAGCGTCTGAGTTCAGCGCAATGTAAGCGCCGTATTTTTTGCACGCCATCAGCAAACGCTTCATGTTTTCCTCTCCGCCCGGCCGAACCGCGCTGGAATTGGCATTCAGTTCTACCACTTTTCCCTCTTGAGCAAACGCCTTCACCACCGTGTCGAAATCAAAGGTATAACGCGGCGTTTCACAGTGGCCAATCATATCCACATAAGGATTTTTGGCCACCTGAAGCCACAGGTGCGTCGCCTCCTCAACCGTTAAGGTGGGCGTCAGCGTGGGAGGATGAATCGAGGCAATCACCCAGTCGAGCGCCATATCCCGCAGCTCCTTTTCGCTCACATCCAATCCGCCATCCAGCGTGCAGACATTGGCCTCGATGCCTTTCAGCGTCCAAACACCTTCCAGCTGATGCGGCAGCCGCCGCAAGCTGGTAAAGTGCCACATATGCGGGCTGTCCGGCATTTGAGGGCCATGGTCGGTCACAGCAAATGCATAAAGCCCTATCCGGGCCGCTTCATGCGCCATTTCCGTAATCGTGCTGAACGCATGGGTAGAAGCGATGGTATGGGTGTGAAGATCTGCGGCAATATGTATCATTATGTTAAATCCCTTCTTTTTATTCGCAGCAAATAGATTGCGGCGGGCTGGCACGCTTTAAACCATATCGGCATCCAAACCCAGCTGCGCCAGCAATTCTTTGGCGGCATTGTAGCCCATTTTCTTTTGACGGTTGTTCATTGCCGCCGCTTCCAAAATAACGGCCAAGTTTCTGCCCGGCATCACGGGAATAACTGTGCTGGGAATCATGAGGCCCAAGATATCCATGGTGTCTGTTTCCAAACCGGTGCGGTTATAATTTTTTGTTTTATCCCACGGCTCCAGCTCAACCACAAGATCGATTTTCTCGCTCATTTTGACGGCACCGGAACCAAAAATGCGGGCAACGTTGATAATACCAATGCCGCGCAGCTCGATAAANNNACGCGGCGCAGCTCCACCGCGTCGTCAGCAATCAAACGGTGGCCGCGCTTGACCAGCTCCACTGCCGTCTCGCTTTTGCCCACGCCGCTTTCGCCCAAAATCAAAATGCCTTCGCCGTAAACCTCAACCAAAACGCCATGACGGGTAATGCGCGGGGCCAACTCAACGCTCAAATAAGAGATCAATCCGCTCATCAAGCCGGAGGTGTTGTTGGAGCTGCGCAAAACGGGAACTTTAAATTCCTGTGCCAATGCCTCGGTTTCCTCAAACATCTCCAAATTGCGTGTAATAATAATCGCGGGCGGGCACTTGGAAAACAGCCGCCGCAAACTGGCCTTGCGGTCTTCCGGCTCCATAATGCCCAAAAAGCCCTTTTCCATATTGCCGATTACCTGAATGCGGTTCGGCTCAAAATAATTTTCATAGCCGGACAAAAGCAAACCGGGACGGTTCACTTCCTCGGTATAAATAGGAATCTTTTCCAGCTCGGTTGGAGTGTAGAGCACCTCCAGCTTGAGCTCTTTTACAATCTTATCCAATGAAACGCTGAATTGTGTCATTTTCAAGCATCCTTTCCGCCGACAGGCCGCTTTTTTAAAGCTTTTGTCGCCGCCGATTGGCCGGCGGCATATCTTTTTTTGAAAAAAGTTTGCGCGTTTTTATTATATAACAAAACCCGAGGCTTGGCAAACAACTTTTTGCGGTTTGCCGCAACGGAATTCTTTATTCTCAAAGTGCAGAAATTCGCAGCTTTTTCTATATGCTTCACCATGTATTTTCTACTTTCTTTTTATCATATAATCTGATATACTTATTAGATAAGCCAAATGAATTCACCTACTGCCGCAACGCTGTGCCGACAGGCTGCGCTTCGGCCAAAGAAAGGAACTCAACATGCGTGTTGCCATTTTTTCGGAATGTTATTTTCCGTTTGTCAGTGGTGTTGTCACTCACGTTCACACCTTAAAGGAAGCCCTTGAGGAGCAAGGCCATGAGGTCATGATTGTCACCACAAACCCCAAAGCTTTATGCCACTATGTCAAAAACGGCGTTTTATACTGTCCCGCTATTCCCTTAAAGCGAATTTATGGTTATGGCGTGTCAAATCCGCTCAATTTACAGCGTCTTCGCATTTTAAAAGAATTTGACCCTGATATACTCCACATTCACACGGAATTTTCCATGGGAATTTTTGGGCAGTTTGTGGCCCGGAAATTAAAAAAGCCGATGGTTTATACTCTGCACACCATGTACGACGACTATCTTTTTTATGTTGCGCCGCACAAATGGGGGCAAAACATGGTAAAGCCCGCCGCCCACTTATACATTCGCTCCATCGCCAGCAAAGCAACGGAGATTATTGGGCCTTCGCTGAAAGTTCTGGAATTTCTGCGCCGCTGCGGTGTGGAACATCACATCAACATTGTGCCCAACGCCGTCGATTTATCCGATTTTCTGCCGCAGAATGTAGACCGCAAAAGCGTAGAGGCCATTCGGGAAAAGCTTGGCATTCGCCCTGATGACGTTGCAATATGCTTCGTAGGCCGTCTTGGCCGCGAAAAGTCGCTGGATATATTGATTGACTGGATTTCTGAGCACTTCAAAGGCGACGAACGCTTTAAGCTGTTTATCATTGGCGATGGCCCCGAAAAAGACGCGCTTTTGCAGCAGATTCACGCCAATCACATGGATCGTCAGATTCAGCTTTTGGGCAAAATTGAACACAGCCTTTTGCCGCCGTACTATCACGCTTGCGATCTCTTTGCCACCGCTTCCCTGTCGGAGATTAACTCTATCTCGATGCTGGAAGCGATGGCCAGCGGCTTGTATGTATTGCAGCGGCTGGATATTTACAACAAAAATCAAATTACTTGCAAAGAAAACGGCGATATTTTTGAGACTTCCGAGGGCTTGGCCGACCTGCTGCGGGAACAAGCCTCTCTTACTCCTCAACAGCGCCAAGAGCGCCGCGATCGGGTAACAGCTTTCAGCCAAAAATACGGCAAGAAGGAATTTATTGAAGCGATTTTGAATGTTTACGAACGCGCTATCACTACTTACGCGGCAAAAAACAAGCAAAAACACTAAAAAACAATGTGGCACAGCGCTTTGCGCTGAACCGTAACCAAAAACGTGGACACTAAGCTGATTGGCTTGGTGTCCACGTTTTTTAATTCTTACTTTGCTGCGGTTTGTGCCGCTTGTTCGTCATGGAAGTAAAAGCGTTGTTTCACATATGCCAGCAAGCGATCGGCATCCGCTTGCTCCACACGGCTTAAATCGATCACAAAAACATCTTTGGAAGATCTTGTGAAAAAACAAAGCAAATTCTCATCGGTGTACTCCACACGCATCCGCGCAGAAATCGGCGCACTGCGCAGAAGCTCACCACGTTCTCCCTGCACTTTTTGAGCGTAAATATCAACTTTGTCGGCAAAAAACTCAATGCGCAAACCGTTGAAATTCTTTTCCGCAACGCGCTGACGGGCACGCTCCAGCTGATTTCTCAGGCGCAAATTGCGCGACCAACCGAAAATTTCATTTAAAAACGGCAGAAGAATGAGCACCACCATCACCACGACTGCCGTCCATGTTGCCGGGTGCGAAGCACCCAAACTGTCCACCAGCTCTTTGCCAATAAAAAATGCGAGGGCAGCCATACCTAAGAACAATAAAAACTGTTCGGCAAAACGACGGCCCTTCGACGTTTTGGACAATCGCTCCTCCCGTTCTGCCTTTGCGCAGCGGCGGACACACGCACAGTATTGTGCATAATACGTTTCAAAATCCATCGGAAAAGAAATGCTTTCTTTTGCCTTCATTGTCAGTTCCCCTTTCGTTTTCGCTGTGTCTTACTATACACCCAAACGATTGCGAAAGTCAAGTATTTTACACGCAACAAAAAACTCTCTTTTTCCGTCAATTTTTTATGCAAAATATAATGTTCGCCGAACAATTTCCAACACTGCATCGGGGTTGTAATCCTGTCTTACAAGTGCCGAAATCATTAACGAGAAAAGAACGTCGGCAAATTGTTCGACCGTAAAATTTTCATCGAATGCTTTGGCCGAAATCCTTTGATCTCGACGCATCACAAGACAAAGCCCCTCCAAAATGTGCTGCCAGGTTTGCTGCATTCTCATTTTTCCGTCGGCTTTTTCTTCATGCAAAAAAGGCATAGAGTGAATGGTAAAAAACTGTGGATACTGCTCACAGCCATATTGCATTCTTTCATAGAGCCACGCAACACACCGTTCTGTGTCGAAAAAAATCTCCTCCTGCTCGGGCTTATGAAAAATATCACACCAGACGCTTTCCACTGTGGCACACACCAGCTCGTACTTCGAGGAAAAATAGTTATAGATAGAGCCTACCGATACGCCGCACGCCGCCGCAACCGAACGAATATTCACCTGAGCCCAGCCTTTTTCTGCAATCAGCTTTCGGCTGGCTGCCAAAATTTGCTCTCTTGATGTCACAACTGTATTCATTCCGTATTGCGCCCCTTAGCTTTGCTGCTGTGTATCATTCTGTTCAAGTGCTCTTTTATTTTCCTTAATTACTCGGCACGGGTTGCCGTACACAATGGTATTGGACGGAATATCCTTTGTCACCACACTGCCTGCGCCGATTACCACATTATCTCCTATCGTGACACCGGGAAGAATCACAACGCCGCCTCCAATCCAGACATGATTGCCAATGGTGACAGGTGCCGCCAATGTTTTGCAAAATTCAAACGAGCCATCCTCTTTCGGCTCTCCAAAGCGGTCTTGTGCGTTACAGGGGTGATAGGCTGTGTAAATTTGCACATTCGGGGCAATCAGCGCATGATCGCCAATGGTGATACGCCCACTGTCCAAAAACGTACAGTTCATATTAACTTCACAGTGATTGCCAAAATAAATATTGTTGCCGTAATCAACAAAAAAAGGCGGTGTAATCCACAAATTTTTCCCAAAGCCGCCGAGCAGCTTTTTCAGAATTTGCTCTTTTTTCTCTGCATCACGAGAGTCGAGCATATTGTAATCCCGCACCAAATCTTTTGCATCGTGCCATTGCGTTAACAGCTCCGGGTCGCCGCAGTCATACAGCTCACCGGCCAACATTTTTTCCCGCTCTGTCATATCTGCTCATTCCCTTTCTGAAAAATTTTCTGTCGTTATTATAACATAAACCAATTACACTGCCAACAAACAAAAGCCGTTCATGCACCTTTTGCTTGCAGATATAATAGGATAATCTGTACCGCGCTTCATCCTCGTGGTTTCAGCCCTTATTTGCATGGAGGTAACTATGAAACGTGTTTTTGGTGTTGCAGAAGCCGCTTTTGACCTTACTTATTTATGTCTTGGTATTTTTCTTAGCTTTTTTATGCTGTTTCAAGGAAAGACACTTGCAGGAGCAGCCGGTGCAGTTTTAGTTTTGGGTGACAGTTTTCATCTTGTTCCCCGCATTGCACTGATAGCCACACAAAAAGAAGCCTATTTGCGCACTTGGCTGGGGCGCGGCAAACAAATCACCTCTATTACAATGACGTTATTTTATGTGCTTTTGTGGCACTGGGCCAATCAAGCACTTGGAGCGGGCAGCACCGCATGGGCCGCTGTGCTTTACTCGCTTGCCTTACTGCGCATTTTACTGTGCTTTTTGCCGCAAAATCAATGGACAGCGCCTCAACCCGGTGTGCGCTGGGCCATCATCCGCAATATTCCCTTTTTTATGATAGGGCTTATGACTGTCATTCGTTTTTTTATCCAGCGAAATGCGGCGGACCATGTTCTGTGGCTTTGGCTGATTGTTCTGCTCAGCTTTGCATTTTACCTGCCGGTCGTCCTGTTCAGCCATCTCTATCCCAAGGTAGGTATGCTCATGCTGCCCAAAACATGCATGTATGTGCTGCTTTTATGTGTACTGCTGTCCGCCCCGCTGTAATCATTCACAAAGGTCATGCTGTTTTACAGCGTAACCGCGGCTGATGAAAAACGATTGGTTTTGAATCAGCCTATAAAATTATTAGGGGCGTTTTGAAGCCAAAGAAACGCCCCGGAAGGAAGGAATCATTATGGAAAAGTATCGCAAGCTCACCAACGAAGTAGGCGCACCCGTCGCTGATAACGACCATTCCATCACTGCCGGGCCGCGCGGGCCGGTTATGATGCAGGACGTTTGGCTGATGGAGAAAATGGCGCACTTCAATCGAGAGGTCATCCCCGAACGCCGGATGCACGCAAAAGGCTGGGGCGCATACGGGACCTTCACTGTCACGCACGACATCTCTTGCTATACGAAGGCGCAAGTGCTTCAGCCCGGAGAAAAAACAGAGGTGTTTGTGCGCTTCTCCACTGTCGCGGGAGAGCGCGGCGCCGCTGACTGCGAACGTGATATTCGCGGCGTTGCTGTCAAGTTTTATACCAAAGAGGGCAACTGGGACTTAGTTGGAAACAATACTCCGACATTCTTTATTCGTGACGTACATCATTTTTCCGATTTGAACCGCGCCATCAAGCGTGATCCCCACACAGGCCGCCGTTCTGCCCAAAATAACTGGGACTTTTGGACGCTGCTGCCGGAATGCTTTCATCAAGTTACCATTGTTATGTCCGACCGCGGAATTCCCGCTTCGTTCCGGCATATGCACTTCTTTGGCGAACACACCTTTTCATTCTACAATAAGGACAATGAGCGCGTCTGGTGTAAATTTCATTTTAAAACCCAGCAGGGAATTAAAAATCTCAGCAATGAGGAAGCGGCCAAAATTAACGGCGTAAACCGTGAATTTCACGGCCAAGATCTGTACAACGCCATTGAGCGCGGCGAGTATCCCAAATGGACGATGTATGTGCAGATTATGACGGAGGAACAAGCCAAACATCATTATGAAAATCCGTTTGATATCACAAAAATATGGCGTCATGCCGAGTTCCCTCTCATCGAAGTTGGCGTACTGGAGCTGAACCGCAACCCCGAAAATTATTTTGCAGAAGTTGAACAGTCGGCTTTTTCCCCGGCGCATGTTGTACCGGGCATCGGCTTCAGCCCCGACCGTTTCTTGCAGGGACGTTTGTTTTCTTACGGCGATGCTCAGCGCTATCGGCTGGGCGTCAATCACAATTTAATTCCTGTTAATCGGGCCAAATGCGCAGTCAATGCATACCATCGCGACGGTGCTATGCGTGTAGACGGAAACTATGGCAGAACTCCCGCCTATACCCCCAATACCCAGGGTTATTGGACGGCCCAACCCGAGGTTGCCGAACCGCCTTTGGATTTAGAAGGAGCTATGTGGCGCTACGACCCAAAAGATGACCCAACGGATGACTGTTTCCGCGCAGGCGGTGACCTGTGGCGTACCTTAACAGAAAAAGAAAAGCAAATTCTGATTGAGAACACCGCTCAAGATACCGCTTCTGTCACAAAAAACATTCGCTATCGCCACGCCGTCCACTGTTATCTTGCCGACCCGGAATATGGCAAACGCTTTGCCAGAGCAGCCGGGCTTTGCTTCGAGCGTGTGGAAGAACTGGCAAAACTGGACCACCAAGGCTTGGTGGAAGCAACTCTTTGCGAAGAAATGTAAGCGCAGTAACTTTTGACCTCCCCGTTTCCGCAGACACAAACAGCAGGAGAAAGCCGCGGCTTTCTCCTGCTGTTTTATGGTTTGATTCATGTGTTCGGCGCGTCTTCTGAAAGCCGGTAAAAACAGATACCAGCTCATTCAAAGGGTAAAACGCATATTGCACTTAATCCCACTGCAAATAGCTTTCGTCAATCCACTGGGTTAATACCTCGCGGATATACGCTAAATCAAATCGGCCGGAAGAGGCACGAGTACCGTGCTGGGCGGCTAATTCTTCGGTGTAATCACGCAAAAGATACTGACGGATATTGGTATAACCCGCATCGTAATGCGTCACGGAAGGCACCGCCTTTACATTGCCGATTTCCACCGTAGAAATACCGTCCGGCTGTGTCGTTTTCGTTACATCAAACGTCAAAACAATGGAAATCATCTGGTCAGCATATTGTTGAGCAGAAACAAAATTCCCCAAAGAATACGCTACCGGCACTGTGCGTCCATCCGCAGAAGTTACCGTTTCAATCGCTTGTATCACATGGGGATGCGTTCCAATGATGACATCCGCCCCCCAATCGGCTGCCTTTTGCGCCAACGCCCTTTGTGCTTCGCTCACCTCATGGCTGTTTTCCACACCCCAATGGAACCCCACAACCACGACATCCGCCGTTTGAGCGGCTTGCTGAATTTGCTGCTGTATGAGCGTTTCCTCGGATGTATAAATGACACGCGCAGGAGTTCCTTCCGGCTCTGGAATGCCGTTCGTATAATCCGTATAAGACAAAAACGCAAATGTGATACCGTTTTTCTCCAGCACAGGAATTTGCTGTGTATCGCTCCAAAGCCCGGTGGTCAACACATCATCCGGCATGGAGTCCCAAAAGCGGAGCGTTGCCTCTACGCCTTTTGCATATTTATCATATGCATGGTTGTTTGACATAGAAATTACGCGCATTCCCAAATCGTACACCGCTTGCCCGCACGCAGCGGGTGTACAAAACTGCGGATAGCCGGACGGCTCAATCTCATCCGTGATTAACGTTTCCTGATTAAGCCAGTTCAGGTCAAACCCCGCATAAAACTCTTTTAAATTTTCATAAACGGGTGCAAAGTCGTACCCTGTGCCGCCGGTTCTCTTTGCTGCTTGCAGATAAATTCCGTCATGAATCAGATTGTCTCCTGTGGCGGAAAAACGCACCGTTTCCACCTTTGGCTGCTGGGGCTGACTGTCCGCTGGGGCTGCCGACCCGCTTTGTGCCGTGCTTTGCGGCACACCCACCGCAGCCGCAGGCTGAGGGGCCGAGGTAATTGCAGACGACACTAAACCGAACACCGCAGCCGTCAAAATACAAACCCCTACTGCCGCAATTCCAAAACCAACAGCCTTGCCTGTTTTCTTTTTCCGTTTGGGCTGTGGCTTTCGGACGTGCGCCGGTTTGTGAGGTTCATCACGTCTCTTTTGCACCGTTGTTCCTCCTCCATTCCCCATGGCATAAGAGAACTTTTACAAACAGCTTTTAATTTTTTCAATCATTTTCTGATATTCTTCGTCGGTCAGCAGCGTTTTGCCCGGGTTCATCTCAAACACACCGCCCCACTCGTATTCATCGCGGTACTTCGGCACGAGATGCATGTGCAAGTGGCAGCCGGTATCACCGTATGCACCATAGTTGATTTTATCCGGCTGAAATGCCGCATGAATGGCACGCGCTGCATGGGCAACATCTTCAAAAAAGTCATTTCGTTCTTGGTCGCTGATATCTACGATCTCGCTGACATGGTCGCGGTATGCCACAATGCAGCGGCCGGGGTGGCTTTGCTCTTTAAACAAAATTAAACTGCTTACCTTTAAGTCACAAATAAAAATGCCAAATTTGTCTAACAATTCTCCGCGTGCGCAATAGGCGCAATTTTGATCTTTCATGTTTTCCATTCCCCTTTCCTCTAGAGCGTTTGACTCTTTCGTGCAAAAACCCTGCTCCTTCTTTTTTATGATACACAGAATTCATAAAAATGTCCATAGATTTGAAAAAAATACGACAAATTTCCCGCAAAATCCACAAAAAAGCGAAGATTCACTAGGGCAAATCTTCGCTTGAATCCACCGTATTCTATTGTATCACTCGGTATGTTTTTCGCACCTGGGGCGTTAGCCGGAAGATGTGCACCAAAAGACGGCACAAACAAAAATTTTCGGATAATAAAAATAATTCCAATCGCAATGACACCAAGCAGATTTTCTACCGGCGTCATGCGGCCAATCACGAGCTGTCTTGCCATCGCAAACAGCAGAACCCCAATGGCTGACCCCGGCGTGTGCTTGGCAAGCATTTTAATAAATTCGATTCCAATGACAAGGTTAAACGCCTGTTCCAGCACTTGCTGAAAGGTTTGTGTACCGGTGGTGTCTGCCGCAAAGAAAAAACATCCTGCACCAAGCGGATGCCCGCAGCACCGATTGCCACAAGCACCAGAAAAGCAATGAGAATTTCCAGCTCACTGGCAATTTGAGCAATCATAGCACGAAAATATTCCCTTCCACTGAAAATGCTTCATAGGCGTGCACCCATTCCTTTCCCACCTTAATCAAGCAAAGCGCTTGCATTCCAACCCTACCGGCATTCGATTTGATTATCATACTATCGAATTTTGCGCTTCCTGTCAAGAAAAAGAAAAAAACACATGCCGCAAAGTTATCTTTCAAACCTTGCAGCATGTGTTTTCACCGCTTAGCGATTCATTTTTTCCAAAAGCTTTATGATTTCATCAATCTTCTGTTCGGCGTCGCCATTTTCAAAAGCCTCTTGCACGCAGCCGTACAAGTGCGCTTTCAATACCATTTGATTTGCTTTCGCCAGCACCGAGCGTGTTGCCAAGAGCTGGTTGGAAATATCGACACAATAGCGGTCCTGCTCAATCATCTCTAAAATGCCGTCAATTTGGCCGCGTGCTGTTTTCAGCAATCGGCTGACCGCCGCTTTGTCTGCCTTCATTGCATCCCCTTCACTTGGTAGCCCGCCTGTTCAACTGCTTCCTTCAAGCGGTCGGTGGTGACGCCTTCCCCATAGGTGCAAACGGCGTTTGCGTTCTCCAGCGACACCTGCGCACTCACGCCCGGCAGCGCTTCCAGTGCATCCTTTACATGTTTCACGCAATGCGCACACATCATGCCTTCAATGGTAATGGTTACTTGATTCATCTTCGTTTTCTCCTTTTTCTTTGTTGTTTGATGCAGCGAATGGAAATAACGCAGCCGCAGCGCGTTCGACACCACGAAAACGCTGGAAAAGCTCATGGCTGCCGCGCCAATCATCGGGCTGAGACGCAGCCCAAACGGAATGAAAAACACGCCTGCTGCCAGCGGAATTCCCAATACGTTATAGAAGAATGCCCAAAACAGATTTTGCTTAATATTTCTCAGCACCGCTTTTGACAGACGGATTGCCGTTACCACATCGCGCAAATCGCTTTTCATCAAGACAATATCAGCACTTTCCAGCGCAATATCGGTGCCCGCACCAATTGCAATGCCGACATCTGCGCGCGCCAGAGCGGGGGCATCGTTAATGCCGTCGCCCACCATGGCAACCTTTTTGCCTTCTTTTTGCAGCCGTGCCACTTCCTGCTCTTTTTGCTGCGGAAGCACTTGGGCAATCACCTTGGGAATGCCGGTCTGTGCTTGAATCGCGCTGGCTGTGCTCCAACGATCTCCTGTGAGCAATACGACGTCCAAACCCATGGCGCGCATTTCTTTGACAGCTTCGGCGCTGGTTTCCTTCACACGGTCTGCCACCGCGATGATTCCCTGCACGCTTCGGCCTGCGGCAAACAGCAGCGGCGTCTTTCCCTCCTGCCCCAAACGCTTTAGGTGCGCGGTTACTGCATCGGTCAGCGGAATTTTTGCGTCCTGCATCATGGTTTCATTTCCTGCGTACCATGTCTGGCCGCCGCTAACCGCCGTGACGCCTTTCCCGAATACGGCGGCAAAGTTTTGCGCCGGTGTGTATGCCACAGCCTGTTCCTTCGCATAACGCACAATCGACTTTGCCAGCGGATGCTCGCTGTAATGCTCCACAGCCGCCGCATCTTTCAGCAGCATTTCCCGTGTCATTTCCCCCAGCGGAATCACATCGGTTACCTCGGGCTTGCCCTGCGTCACCGTTCCTGTTTTGTCTAATACTACCGTATCAATATGATGTGCCGTTTCCAGCGCTTCACCCGATTTAATCAAAATACCGTTCTCCGCGCCTTTCCCGGTTCCCACCATGATGGCAACGGGCGTTGCAAGGCCCAGCGCACACGGGCAGGAAATGACCAAAACAGCGATGGCGCTGGAAAGAGCAAACTCCAACCCCTGTCCTGCGAGCATCCAAACACAGAACGTGAGCAAAGCAATGACGAGAACCACCGGAACAAACACGCCGGAAACACGGTCGGCAAACTGTGCAATAGGCGCTTTGCTGGCGCTGGCTTCTTCCACCAAGCGGATAATTTGCGAAAGCGTTGTATCTTCGCCAACCTTGGTTGCACGAAAGCGGAACATGCCCTCCTGGTTCACACTTGCGGCCATCACAGTGCTTCCCACTTGCTTTTCCACGGGAATGCTCTCGCCTGTAATCGCCGCCTCATCTACACTGCCCGCGCCTTCTTCGATTACTCCGTCAACGGGAATCTTCTCTCCCGGCCGCACAATCACAAGGTCGCCTTTTCTCACTTCTTCAATGGGTACGGTATGCTCTTTTCCTCCGCGAAGCACACACGCCGTTTCGGGAGCCAGCTGAATTAGCTTTTCAATGGCTTGCCCTGTTTTGCTTTTCGCATTCATTTCCAGGTATTTGCCCAAAGTAATCAGCGTTAAAATCATCGCCGCTGATTCAAAGTACAAATCCATATGGTAATGTTCTACCAAGTCCATATCCCCGGCGGCTAACCCGTTTCCGATGCGCACGATTGCAAATAAGCCATACACAACTGCGGCCCCGGAACCGATGGCAATTAAGCTGTCCATATTGGGGCTTCCTTTGAATAAGGTAAGAAAGCCTTTTTGATAATAGGTGCGGTTCACATACATCACGGGCAGCGTCAGCAAAAACAGCGACAGCGCATAAGTAATAGCATTTTCATGCCCGGATAAAAAGCTGGGAAGGGGCAGCCCCAGCATACCGCCCATTGAGAGATACATCAGCGGAATCAGACAGGCAAACGAAACTTTTAAGCGCAGCTTCCATTGCTGTTTTTCCTGCTGGGCTTGCTGTTGTTTCTTCTTTTCCTGCTTGGGTAAGCTCGGCGCCGTTTCTTGTCGGCTTTGTGCCGTTTGCCCCGCTGCACCGCTCGGCGCGGCCTCATAACCTCCGTCGTGAACCGCCTTCATAATGACAGAAGGCATGATGGGCTTTTGGCTTTCCACCACCATACTATTGGTCAGCAGATTCACCGTTACATTGGTTACACCGGGCACTTGACGCACACACTTTTCCACATGTGCACTGCATGCAGAGCACGTCATGCCCATTACGTCATATTTTTGCTTTTGCATGATCATCACCTCTCCCCCCCTGCGGGGGTATCTTCATTTTATCAAGGATTTTCGCGCATGTCAATTGGGTATCTGCAAAAAATACTTTTTTAGTGAAATTTGACACACCTTGATAAACATGGTACAATCTTCCCATGCGGATATCATATACTAAAATTGTCTGTTTAAGGAGGGGTTTTATGTCCAATATAGCACTTGCATTTTTGCTTACTTTAATTGCCGGGCTTAGCACCGGTATTGGCGGCATCATTGCCTTTTTCACCAAAAGCACCAATAAGCGCTTTTTGTCGTTAAGCCTCGGTTTTTCCGCAGGCGTGATGGTGTATGTATCCATGACGGAGCTTTTAACCGAAGCCAGTACGTCTTTGACAAAAGGCTTAGACAAAACTACCGCGGGATGGGTTGGCATTGCGGCTTTTTTCGGCGGAATGCTTTTGATTGCACTGATTGACCGCTGCATCCCGGACGAAGAAAACCCGCACGAAGTCAAACTGGTGCTGCAAGAGCAGCATCAGCCCAAAAAGCTGCTTCGCATTGGCGCTATGACGGCACTCGCCATCGGCATTCACAACTTTCCCGAAGGACTTGCCACTTTTGTTTCGGCACTGCAAAGCCCGGAGGTGGCCATTCCCATCGTTGCCGCCATCGCCATCCATAACATTCCCGAAGGCATTGCCGTTTCGGTGCCTATTTTCCAAGCCACCGGCTCACGCAAAAAAGCATTCCTTTATTCGTTTTTATCCGGCCTTGCAGAGCCTGTCGGGGCGCTGATTGGCTGGCTGGTTTTAATGCCGTTTTTAAACGAAACCCTTTTCGGCGTGGTATTTGCAATGGTTGCAGGCATCATGGTATTCATCTCGTTTGACGAACTGCTGCCCGCAGCGCGCGAATACGGCGAGCATCACCTTTCCATCTACGGTTTAATCTCCGGCATGGTGGTCATGGCGGTCAGCCTTCAGCTTTTTTAAAGAAAACACAGCCAAAAGACACAGAAAGGCACACGCCCTGGAGCATATGCTTCAAGTCGTGTGCCTTTTTCGATTTTCTTTTGATTAGCAGAGAGCCGCTCGATGAGGATTCTGCCTAATCCACATACCCCAGCACTGCCGGTTGGTTCGCAGGAGGCATTGCATCAAATTGAAGTGCCTCCAAAAAAACTTGCTGCGCTCCCGCTTGTTTTGCGGCGTCGTTGCTGTAAAGCCTTGCCAGCACCTCGCCTTTCTGCACACGGTCGCCGGTTTTTTTCATCAAGCGAATACCGGCGGCGTGGTCAATGACACTCTCCTTGGTTTCTCGGCCTGCGCCAAGCAGCATGGCGGCCAAGCCGATTTTCTCTGTATTCATGTGCGTCAAGTAACCGTCTGCCGGGCTGCATACTTCCACGGAAAAGGCCGCCGCGGTCCAAGGCTCACCGCGTTCTATCTGCTGTGTTTGTCCGCCCTGCGCACGAATCATTTGCAGGAATTTTTCAAAGGCACGTTTTTCTTCCAGTGCCCGTTTTGCCTGCTCCAGACATTCTTCCAGCGTCCCTTTTCCCGCCAGCTGTAAAAGGCGTGCAGACAGCATGATGCACTCATGGGTCAAATCTTCCGGCCCATGGCCCAACAAGGTGGCAGCTGCCTCCTCTACTTCAAGCGAATTTCCAATGCAATACCCCAGCGGGACATCCATATTCGTAATGAGTGCCGCCGTCGGCTTTCCGTGCGCACGGCCAATCTCTACCATACACTGCGCCAGCTTTTGCGCCTCGTCATATGTTTTCATAAACGCACCGCTGCCTACTTTTACATCCAGCAAAATGCAATCGGCACCAGCCGCCAGCTTTTTGCTCATGATGCTGGATGCAATCAGCGGAATACACGATACTGTTGCTGTAACATCACGCAAAGCATACATAGCTTTATCTGCCGGGGCAATTTCTTCGCTTTGCCCCATCACCGCCAACCCAATTTCATTCACTTGACGGATAAACTGTTCTTTTGTTAAAAAGACATTGACGCCCGGAATGGATTCCAGCTTATCCAACGTGCCGCCTGTATGCCCTAAGCCTCTGCCGCTCATTTTAGCCACGCGCAGCCCGCAGGCTGCCGCAATGGGAGCGACAATCAGCGTAGTTTTATCGCCTACACCGCCCGTGGAGTGTTTGTCTACCTTCGTTCCATGAATGCCGCTTAAATCCAATTGTTCACCGGACTGTGCCATTGCCGCTGTTAAACACGCGGTTTCCTCTTTGGTCATCCCTTTCAAATAAACAGCCATCATCCACGCGCTCATTTGATAATCGGGAATTTCCCCTTTTGTAAATCCATTTACAATCCAATTCATTTCTTCCTCGGTCATGGCGAAGCCATCGCGCTTTTTTGCAATTAAATCGACCATTCTCATTTCGTTGTCGCTCCTTTCTGAATCTGTTTTACTCTATTAGCTTATGTTTTTGGATGATTGCAAAAAAGGGGAAGAGCGCCGCCCTTCCCCTTTGCTATTTCAGTTTATTTGCTAAGCTCCCTGATTTCTTATGCTTGTGCAGGTGCGGAAGGCTCGGCTTTTTCGGTTTTCTGGGGGGCGACCTGCGCCTCCACCTGCCGTTCTTTGCTTCCGTTTTCCTCTTTTGCATCCAGCGGCTCTAAGCTTCCGCCTTCCATCAAGGTTCGGAACTCCTCACCCGTCAGCTTCTCACGCGCTTCCAGCTCTTTAGCGACAATGTGCAAAAGATCCATGTGTTTTTCCAGCATAGAGCGCGCCGTCTCAAACGCTTCATCCAGCATTTCACGGATTTCAGCATCAATTTCAGACGCAACTTCTTCGGAATAATTGCGGCCGGACGCCAAATCGCGGCCCAAGAAGGTTTCGCCGGGGTCGGTGCCGTATACAACAGGGCCCAGACGCTCGGAAAAACCATAGCGCATGACCATATTGCGTGCAATGCGGGTTGCACGTTCCAAATCGTTGGAAGCGCCGGTGGAAATGTCGTCCAGCACCAGCTTTTCTGCCACACGTCCGCCGAGCAGGGTAACAATCTCCTCGGCCATTTGATTTTTCGTCACATAGTTCTTGTCCTCTGCGGGCAGGCTCATGGTGTAGCCGCCGGCCATTCCGCGCGGAATAATCGAAATCTCGTGGACAGGGTCAGCTGTTTCACTGTAATAATGTGTAATGGCATGACCGGCCTCATGGTAAGCGGTCAAGCGTTTTTCTTTTTCTGTCACCACGCGGCTCTTCTTCTCGGGGCCTGCTACAACCTTGATGGTGGCCTCCTCGATTTCCTTCATGGTAATCGCTTTTTTGCCGCGCCGTGCTGCAAGCAAGGCCGCCTCGTTCACCAGATTTTCCAAATCTGCGCCGGTAAAGCCCGCCGTGGTTTTGGCAATCGTTTTCAAGTTGACGTCCGGTGCAAGCGGCTTTTTCTTGGTATGCACTTTCAGCACATCCTCACGGCCCTTGACATCCGGCAGACCAACATAAACCTGACGGTCAAAACGGCCGGGACGCAGCAGCGCCTTATCCAGAATATCGGCGCGGTTGGTGGCTGCAATCACAATAACGCCCTCATTGGCGCCAAAGCCGTCCATCTCGACCAGCATCTGGTTCAAGGTTTGCTCGCGTTCATCATGGCCGCCGCCCAAGCCGGTGCCGCGCTGACGGCCCACAGCGTCAATCTCGTCAATAAAGATAATGCTGGGTGCTGTCTTTTTCGCTTTGTCAAACAAATCGCGCACGCGCGATGCGCCGACGCCGACATACATCTCCACGAAGTCAGAGCCGGAAATGGAATAAAACGGCACGCCAGCCTCGCCCGCGCACGCGCGAGCCAACAGCGTTTTACCGGTACCCGGAGGGCCGACAAGCAGCACACCGTGCGGAATGCGCGCGCCCAGCGTGTTGAACTTTTGCTGATTTTTCAAAAATTCTACAATTTCTTCCAGCTCGGCCTTCTCTTCGTCCGCACCGGCCACGTCTTTAAACGTTGCCTTACGGCCTTGGTCGGATTGGTCTTTCACCTTGGCACGGCCCACGTTCATCGCTTTGCCGCCGCCCGCCTGCATATACATAAAATAGTACAGTCCGCCCATCAGCAGTACACTGACGAGAATAAAGGGCAGCATCGTGAGCAAAAACGGGGTTTCCGTATTCGGCAAAATATCATATTCCCATTCCTGGCCGGGATGGGTTTCCTCAAAAGCGGCAATATAGTCATCCAATTTATTGACAAACAAACTTGCAGACGGCAAGCTGTAAACAATTTTATTGGCGCTGTTTTGAGCGTTTTGCCCCTCTCCCCCAAACAGGGACAGCGAACCCAGAGACGACTGCGTCCAGTCCTGCTGCTCCTGTGTCTTTTTCAATGCGCCTTCGCTGAGCACCATTTGAATGGAATTATTTTTTAAGTTGAGGGTAAAGGTTTCCACCTGACCCTTTTCAAAATACGAAATAATTTCGCTATATTTTCTCGACTGCTGCTGTTCTCCGCCCATCCCGGAAACAATCAGCAGCATAATGACAATGCCCAGCACCAGAAGAATCACCAAACCATTGGTTCCTCTGCGTTTGTTCAAATTCATTCACCTCTTTGGGCAAAGCCCCTTTTATACGGAATAAACTTCCGGTTTCAAAATGCCGATATAAGGCAGATTGCGATACTTTTCATCGTAGTCCAAGCCATAGCCCACCACGAATTCATCGGGAACAGAATAGCCGATGTAATCCGCTTTTAAATCCACTTTGCGGCGGCCCGGTTTATCCAGCAGCGTTGCAATGCGAATCGAACGCGGCTCACGGCTTTCCAGCAGCTCTTTCAAATAGCTGAGCGTCATGCCGGAGTCCAAAATATCCTCAACAATCAAAAGGTCTTTGTCTTTTAAGGGAACATCCAAATCCTTGACAATTTTTACAACGCCGCTGGACTTGGTGCCCGAGCCATAGCTGGAAACTACCATAAAGTCAATTTCAGCCGGCACGTCAATCTCGCGCATCAAGTCGGCCAAAAACACCACTGCACCCTTCAAAACGGTGACAATCATCAAGTTTTTCCCTTGATAATCTTGTGTGATTTGGCGGCCCAGAGCCTTTACTTTTTCGTGCAGTTCTTCCTCGGTCAAAAGCACCTTCAGAATATCATCATGCATGCTCATTTTTTTACATCTCCTTTAACCATATGTTTCCGGCAGCTCGCACTCACAAAACACAGCAATTCGCTTTGTGGCGGGCGATACCGCCGCCGTGCGGGAAACGCCCCAGCCCGACACCCACAAAATTTCGCTTCCTTTAGCCAAAACCGGAATTTTCTCGCGTTCCTCTCGGGGAATTTTCGCCTCGGAATACCATTTCCGCAGCGGTTTTGTCACATTTCTTGCCGCCGGGCAAAATAGATCTCCCGGCTGCTTTGTACGAAACTGTGTGTTATCACTTATCATATCATAATCTGCCCAAAAATTTAAGGCTTTTTTCCTATCTTTTGCAGAAAAGTTTTCTTTTTCTGCTTTCAATCCCTCAATTTTAAATTTTTTGCCGTTTGGCGCGGTAAACTCTCCCAAAGAAAAGGGGTGCCGCCAAGTGCCCGGCTGCACTTTTGGCTGCGGCGCAGAAATGCACAAGCGCCCGCCGGAAATACGAAAAACACAATTTGACGATACTTCCGTTGCACCGCCGCTTTCCAGCATAGCACAAATTTGCTTGCAAAGCGCTGTCTTTTCCGGCTTTGCCCCGCTTTGCAAAATTAAAAGCCGCACCGCCTCGCGCTGCACCGGAACAGGTGCTTTTTGCAAGGCGGCTGCATCATAGCAATGTTCGCCGCACGCAGCTTGCTCCAGCAGTACACGCGCCAATTCTCCCAGCCAGTCGGAAAGCTCTCGCATCTCTTGCGAAAACCGCACTAAGGCGGTCTTTGCGCCGGGGTGTACTTCTTCGAGCGCCGGGAGCGCATGGTGCCGCACACGGCCACGGGCATACTGCATGGTTGCGTTTGTGGCGTCTTCACACCATGTCTGGCCACGTGCTGAAAGCCAGTGCCGGATGTCCGCGCGTGATGTCTGCAAAAACGGACGAATCACGTTGCCGTTTACCGCTCTCATTCCGGCAGCACCGTGAACAAAGGTTCCTCTCGCCAAATGAAACAGCACCGTTTCAGCTTGGTCGTCTTCGGTATGTGCTGCGGCAATCTTCGCGCCCGTTTGTGCAGCAATCTCCTGCAAGAACGCATAGCGCTCACGCCTTGCCCATTCCTCCGGCATTTGAGTGCTGTCAGGCGAAAGGCGCTTGACATTCAGCGCAATGCCCAGTGCTTGGCACAAGCTGCACACAAAGGCTTCTTCCTCGTCTGCTTCCGGGCGTAAGCCGTGGTTAACGTGTGCCGCAATGAGCTGAGAAATCCCCAATTGCTGTTTGTTTTCCCACAAAAATAAAAGCAGCCCCACCGAATCACCGCCGCCGGATACCGCCGCCAGAATCACATCCCTCGGCACAATCAAGCGTTCTTTTTCAATCAGCGCCAATGCGCTTTGCAGCCGTTCATCCATGGTGTCCGTCCAAATTGGTGAACCGAGTGTGTGCGCCGTCCCACATCAGCTTTGCTGTTCCCGTTTCTCCATGACGATTCTTTGCCACAATGCACTCCGCTTCGGTAACGCCATTTTGCCCGGCGCTGTCCTCATCCTTGTTATAGTATTCATCACGATACAAAAACAGCACCGAATCGGCGTCCTGCTCGATGGAACCGGAATCGCGCAAGTCCGAGAGCATGGGGCGATGGTCGGCACGGTTTTTCTCTGCTGAACGCGAAAGCTGTGACAGCGCCAAAATGGGAACATTCAATTCCTTGGCCATAATTTTCAAATTTCGGGTAATCTCGCTGATTTCCTGCACACGGTTTTCTGTGCGGCGTCCGGTACTCATCAGCTGCAAATAGTCAATGATGACCACATCAATATTGCCCTTGTGCGGGTCTTGGTTGATTCTTTGAATCTTCGCCTTCATTTCCGCGACGGTAATCTGAGAGGTGTCATCCAAAAAGATATTCGTGCGCGCCAGCACCTCCGACGCGCGGACCAAGTCGGTCCAGTTGGCATCGGTTAAATTACCAGTGCGAAATGCCTGGCTGTGAATGGCCGCTTCACCCGACAAAATTCGGTTTACCAGCTGATCTTTCGTCATTTCCAAGCTGAACATTGCAACGCCCAGATTTTGGCGTTTGGCAATATTGGTTAAAATGTTGAGCGCAAACGACGTTTTGCCCATACCGGGACGCGCCGCCAAAATGATCAGGTCGGAACGGCCCAGCCCGGTGAGCATCATATCCAAATAAGTAAAACCAGTCGGAATGCCTAGATAGCGGTCACGGTTTGGGCCGCCGATTTCCTGCAAATGCGCCAAAGCATCCACAATGACGTCACTGATGGATGTCAACGCATTGGAAGACGACCCGGCGCGAATTTGATAAATTTGACGCTCCGCATGTTCCAGCAGCAAGTCGGCATCGGCTTCCTCGCCGGTGCTTTCCAAAATATTTTTGGCCGCCAGCATTAAAGCGCGAACGCGGTAGCGTTCTACTACAATTTTGGCGTAATGCTCGATATTCGATAACGTAGGCACCCACTCGGCTAACTGCGTTACATATACCTTCGCTTCCTCCGGCGTGGAAAAAATTTCGGCTTCTTGCACGGCAGCCAGCAGCGTGACAAAGTCCACCGCACCGCTTTCAGAGTAGAGCCTTGCAATTTCCTCAAAAATTGCGCCGTTGTTTTTATAATAAAACATTTTCGGCTCCAACATGCCGGCCACTTTTACAAACAGGGTACTGTCTACAATTAAAGCGCCCAGCACAGCCTGTTCAGCCTCCATGCTGTACGGCAGATTCAAGCCCATTGCATCCAAAGAAACACTTGTTTCTCCCGCCATTTTGTCTCTCCTTTCGCTTGCGTGTCATCAACTTCAAAGCATCCGAGGCGACACCTCTTGGCAAAACGGGAAAACAAGGCCCGCCGAATGCTTCGGCGCGCCCTGCCCCTTACTCCACCACGGAAACTTTAATTTTTGCCGTCACCTGCGGATAAATTTTCACTTCAATTTCAAACGTACCGAACGTTTTGATGTCGCTGTCCAGCACAATTTTTCGTTTGTCCACCTGCTCGCCCAAGTTTTTAGAAACTGCCTGTGCAATATCCTTTGCCGTAACCGAACCAAACAAGCGGCCGCCCTGACCCGCTTTGGCCTGAATAGACACGGTTTTGCCCTCCAAGCGCGCCGCAACAGCCTTAGCCTGTGCCAGCTCCTCTGCTTTGTGATGCTCCTGTGCCGCTGCTTTGGTTTTCACCTCATTGACAGCCGCCGCATCGGCAGGTACCGCCAGCTTGCGCGGAAACAAAAAGTTTCTTGCATAGCCGTCGGAAACCTCATACATGCCGTCTTTTTTACCGATGCTTTTTACATCTTGCTTCAATACTACTTTCATGTTTCTCTCTCCTTTATCCTCGGGGCTTCTTGCCGCATCCACAGCCAAAGCTTTTACGGACACCGCCCCGTTTATCGTTTGCAATTTAAGCTTTTACCAATTGTTTGGCCTGCTCTTTTTTCTGTTCTTCTCGATATTGGGCAATCGCTTCCAAAATCTTTTGGCGAGCCACCTCAATGGACATATCTTTCAGCTGAGCGCCCGCCATCGTTAGGTGTCCGCCGCCGCCCAGCTTTTCCATAATCAGCTGAACATTCACTTCACCCATGCTGCGCGCCGAAACGCTGATTTGATTGCCCACATTGACCGCCACCACACTGGCCTGTATGCCGTTAATCGTCAGCAGGTCGTTAGCCGCCTGAGGAATGACCACATCCATCTCCGGCGGCAAATCGGCCGAGCAAACCACAGCACAGCCCATATACATCTCGGCTTGCGTGACCAGCTGTGACTTATAGGTGTAATCCTCCAGCGAGGAATTAAACAGCTTTTTCACTGCCTGTGTCTGTGCGCCCATTCGGCGCAAATAGGCTGCCGCCTCGAAGGTTCGCACGCCTGTATGAAGTGCAAAATTGCGCGTATCCAACGTTATGCCGGCCAAAAGCGCCTGCGCCTCTTGAGGGGTCAAGCGGTTTTGCCTATCGCCTTCCACATATTGCAGCAGCTCCGTCACCAGCTCTGAGGTGCTGGACGCATACGGCTCGTGATAAAACACCACGCAATCCTCAATATGGCCGACACACTTTCGATGGTGGTCGATTACCACCACATTTTTTGCACGCCGGTAAAGGTCTTCCGCTTCCAGCAGATACGGCAAGTGGGTGTCGACAATAATTAAAAGGGTATCGGCATGAAGATGGCCGCTCGCCTGTTCCGGCGGCAAAAACTCAACACTGCCTGCCGCTTTCATTTCGTCAATGAGGTTCCCTGCCAGGGTTCTGTCTCGATTGACCACCACAGCGGCCTTTTTCTGACAGATTTTCGCAAAACGAACCATGCCGACTGCCGCACCGATTGCGTCCAAATCCGACATTTTATGCCCCATCACAAGCACATTGTACGACTGCGCAATCAAATCACGAATTGCCGCAGAAACAATACGGCTGCGCACCTTGCTTCGTTTTTCCACGCTGCGCGAAACGCCGCCGAAGAACGTAAAGCCGTCCGCACTTTTGACAGCGGCTTGGTCACCGCCGCGGCCGAGCGCCATATCCAAGGCCTGAGCCGCCATCTTTTCCCCTTCGGCCAAAGAATCCGCCCCACGGCCTACGCCGATCGACAAGGTGACAATCGTATTATCTGCATCTGCGCCGAAGGTTCTCACGGTATCCAAGACGGAAAAGCGCGAACGCACAATCTCCTGCATGTGGCGTTCTTCCACAACCGCCAAATATTTAGAGGCGGAAATGTGGCGCATAAAGCCCGTGGTTGCCCCAATAAACTGATCCAGCGCATTTTCCACGTCATTCATAATCCGTGCGCGGTCAGTTTCCTTCATTTCCTTCAGCAGCTCATCATAAGTGTCAATGGTGATCAGCATAACGCTCGGACGAGAAGCCGCATATTCGTCACGGACATTCAGCAAATTGGTTTCATCCACCACATACAACACGCGCATTACATCATTTTTAGAGCAAAACACGCGGCAGCGCCGGCCATTGACCGTCAGCTCCTGTCCTTCGGGCTGCACCACCTGCTCCAGCCGAAGCTGGGGCATCAAATCTGCCAAGGGCTGCAAACACATTTCCTGCCCGTCGGCAATCCCATTCAAAAAGGCATCGTTATACCAGACAATGCGGTCTTCTTCTGCAACAACGACAGGCAGGGTTAAGCTTGCCAAGCTGCTTTGTGCGGCTGTCCCCGCATCTGCGCCGCGCAAAAACCGGCCGGAGGCCTCGCGAAACCGACGCAGCCCCGTGTACAGCCAAAGAAGCACCAGCACCAAAAAAATCACAATGGGAACAATCCACATCGGTTTCAGCACAGCCAGCATGATGCACATTGCCACACACGCAAGCGTTAAAAATATCAAAAGCGTATCCAGTGCAATCAATCGCTTTTTCATCTTCCCACACCTTCCGACACCAAACCGCCATGTTCCGGCATTTGTGTCTGAATCAAATCTCCATGATAATCGGCAAAATCATCGGGCTGCGCTTTGTTTTGCGGTACAAATAAGAGGAAACCGTTTCCCGAATTTTCATTTTGACAGTGCTGTGATCCAGCATTTCGCGGCGGTTTAAGCCGCCCAGCATCTCCCGCACAGCGCTGCGCGCACCCTCCAGCAGCTCCTCGCTCTCGCGCACATATACAAAGCCGCGCGTCACGATGTCCGGCCCCGCCAGAACCATACCGGACGAGCCGTCTACCGTTGTCACGACAATCACCAAACCGTCTTCGGACAGGTGGCGGCGGTCACGCAGCACCGTGCTGCCTACATCGCCAACGCCAAGGCCGTCTACCAGCACAGCACCGGCAGTGACGCTTTCCTCGACCGTCAGCCCATCGGCCGAAAGCACAATGCAGTCGCCCGTCTCTCCGATATAAATATTCTCTTTGGGAATTCCAACCGCGGCCGCCGTCATAGCGTGCTTTTTCAGCTGCTTATACTCGCCGTGCACCGGCAAAAAGTATTGCGGATTCGCCAGGGTTAATACCAGCTTTTGCTCCTCCTGGCAAGCATGACCCGAAACGTGTACATCGTACATCGACTCGTAAATCACCTGCGCTCCCAGCTTGAGCAGCCCGTTGACTACCTTCGTCACCATTTTCTCATTGCCGGGAATCGGCGTTGCGGAAATAATGATGAAGTCGCCTTCCCCAATCCGCACATTGCGGTGGCTGGCGCTGGCCATACGCGACAAAGCACTCAGCGGCTCCCCTTGGCTGCCTGTTGTGATCAGAACCACTTTTTCGGGGGGATACTGGTTAATTTCCTCAATGCTGATCAGCGCATTTTCCGGCGCGTGCAGATACCCCAGCTCCAGTGCCATTTCCGTATTATTGACCATGCTTCGGCCGGAAACAGCCACTTTTCTGCCGGAAGCAACCGCCAAATCAATAATCTGCTGAATCCGGTACAAGTTTGATGCAAAGGTTGCAATCACAATGCGCTGACGTTCTGCGCGGCGGAACAGTGCCGCAAAGCTCTCGCCCACTTTATGCTCCGTTGCGGTAAAACCGGGACGCTCCGCATTTGTGGAATCGCTCAGCAAGGCCAACACGCCTTTTTTGCCGTATGCAGCAATCGTGGCAAGGTCTGTCGGGCCGCCGGAGATCGGCGTATAGTCAATCTTAAAATCGCCTGTTTGCAGAATGACGCCCGCGGGACACTCAATCGCAAAGCCAACGGCATCGGGGATGGAGTGATTGACGTGAATGGGTTCAATCACGAAACAACCCAGCTTAAAACGGCGCGACGGCGTAATTTCATGCAGCGTTGCGGAGGAGGCCAAGCCGTGTTCCTCCAGCTTGTTTTTAATCAGGCCAAGCGTAAGGCGCGTGGCATAAACGGGTACTTGAAAATCACGCAGCAAGTACGGCAGCGCGCCAATGTGATCCTCGTGGCCGTGGGTAATCAAAAGGCCCTTGATTTTGTCTTTGTTCTGCAAAACAAAGGTAAAATCGGGAATGACAAGGTCGATGCCGAACATCTCGCTGTCAGGGAATACCAAGCCGCAGTCTACCAGCAGCATATCTCCTTCACACTCATACAGTGTGATATTCTTGCCTACTTCTCCAAGGCCGCCCAGCGGGTAAATTTTCACCTGCTTTGCCTTCGCAGCGGAAGGACGGCGGCGGCGCTGTCCATAGCCCTTTTGGGGACGCAGCCTGCCGCTGCCCGCATCTCTGGTGCGTTCCGGCAGTGCCGTCCCCTGTGCCGCAGACTGCGCACGCATCATCCGGCGCGGACGCTGCTGCTTTGCACCGGCATTTTGCCCTGCTTGCGCCTGTGTGCGCCCGGGCTTTCGCGCCGTATGCTTCTCCGACTGCGGACGTTGTACTTGATTCATTTGTTCCATAAATCCTCCTGTATCATAAATTCATATACTCTCAACAAATCCATGCGAACAGACGCTGCGCTCACATCGCGCTCTCGTTTGCCATTCCGCGCTTTGGCGTCTGGTAACGCCCTGCTGCGCGTGGCTGGTTTTCTTTCGCATTTTGTTGCTTTTCAAGGCGGCGAAAGCAATTTTCTTTCGGCGCGCCCTCAACGAAAACAGATATATTCAGTTAATAGCTTATCTTTTTCCGGCAGTTTTGTCAAGCGCTCCCCTTTTTATTCCGTCTGTGCATAAGCTTGCGCTTTTTTATTTACATTTTCCTTTTTTTCACTTATAATAAAGCCTGTCGGCTTTGTTCTCCGCGGGAGCTTTCTGAAAACAAAAAGCGCCCTGGAAAACCATGAAAATCAGTCGACAGCATGTGAGGTGACTTTTTGAAACAAGTGAATGTTTATACAGACGGCGCGTGCAGCGGCAATCCGGGCCCGGGCGGTTGGGGCGCTGTTTTAGAGTACAAAGGCGTGCGCAAGGAGCTTTCAGGCGGTGAGGCGCAAACCACGAATAACCGCATGGAGATGACGGCTGTCATTCGGGCGCTCGAAGCCTTAACCGAGCCCTGCCATGTCATTCTTTGCAGCGACTCCAAATATGTCATCGACGCACTTTCCAAGGGCTGGGCCAAAAAATGGCGTTCCAACGGCTGGAAGCGCGGCGATAAAAAGCCCGCTTTAAATCCCGATTTGTGGGAACAACTGCTAAACGCCTGCGAGCGTCACACAATGGAATACCAATGGATTAAAGGTCACGCCGGTCATCCCGAAAATGAACGCTGCGACGAATTGGCGGTAGCACAAGCCGCACAGTTCCGTTAAACTAACAGCAATCGTTTTGCTGTGCCTGCGTTGCACGCACACTTTTCCCGCTTTGCAAGAAGAAAATTTGCGCAAAATTACGATTTTTTGATTTCGCTCTTGCAAATAATACCACACTGGTATATATTATTCAATAAAGGAGCGGCCTTTCACCGCTTTTAGGGGCTGTTGGAACGAGGGGTTCTAAACACGCTCTAACAAAGAAAGAAGGTATTTTTGTGGATTCGATTATTTATCTGGATAATGCGGCTACCACTCCTGTGGTACAGCCCGTCATTGATGCTATGGTGCCTTATTTTGGCGAGCACTACGGCAACCCTTCCAGTATTTTTTATTCGGTTGGCTCTCAAGCCGGCAGCGCACTGAGCGCAGCGCGCGAAAGCGTGGCCAGAAACTTGGGCTGCGAACCTTCCGAGGTGTTTTTTACCAGCTGCGGCTCGGAAGCCGACAACTGGGCGCTCAAGGGTACGGCACACCGCCTTGGCGCAAAAGGCAAAAAGCATCTCATTACTTCCTGCATTGAACACCACGCCATTCTGCATACCATGAAGGCGCTGGAAAAAGACGGCTTTGAGGTCACCTATCTGCCGGTTGACAACGAGGGCTTTGTAAACCCCGCTGATGTAGAAGCCGCAATTCGCCCGGACACGGCGCTCGTTTCCATCATGTTTGCAAACAATGAAATCGGCACCATCGAACCGGTAGAGGAAATTGCCGCCATCTGCCACAAGCATAACGTGTGGTTCCATACGGATGCCGTGCAGGCTGTGGGCGCTGTTCCCATTCATTTTAAAGAAATGGGCTTTGACATGCTCAGCTTGTCCGCCCACAAGTTTAACGGTCCGAAGGGCGTCGGCGCGCTGATTGTCCGCCGCGGCATTATGCCGGATATTTTAATTGAGGGCGGCGCACAGGAGCGCGGCCGGCGTGCCGGTACCGAGAACCTTGCCGGTATTGTCGGTATGGCAAAAGCACTGGAAATTGCTGTGGGCAGCTTGGAGGAAAAAGCGAAAAAGCTTTCTTCCATGCGCGACGCATTGCAGCGCCATATTGAAACGATGCCCGATGTGACCATCAACGGCACAAAGAGCAACAAACGCTTGCCCGGAACTCTCAACGTCAGCTTTGAGGGCGCGGAAAGCGAAAGCATTTTGCTGTTTTTGGACATGAGCGGTATTTGCGCTTCTTCGGGTTCTGCGTGCGCCTCCGGCAGCTTAGACCCCAGCCATGTCTTAATGGGAATCGGCCTTTCCCACGCCTTGGCCAACTGCAGCGTCCGTTTCTCATTTGGTGTGCAGAATACCCCCGAACAAGTGGAAACCGTTTGCAAGGCTTTGGACGCAGCCGTGGCGGAGGTTCGCCGCCGCAGCGCGATTTACGGATGATTGACACTCTTTTCGTTTGTCAATGATTCCAAGGAACAATTTTAAATAAAGAAAGGATTTTTCTTATGTATAGCGAGAAAGTAATGGAGCATTTTAAGAACCCGCACAATTTGGGCGAATTGGAAGACGCAAACGGCGTTGGCGAAGTGGGCAACGCAAAATGCGGCGACGTAATGAAAATGTTTTTGAAAATTGAAAACAACGTAATCCAAGACGTAAAGTTTAAAACTTTTGGCTGCGGCGCTGCTATTGCAACGTCCAGCATGGCTACCGATCTGATCAAGGGCAAGACCATTGATGAAGCTCTCAAGGTGACCAATAAAGCCGTTGTGGAAGCACTGGAAGGTCTGCCCCCCGTAAAGGTGCATTGCAGCGTGTTGGCCGAGCAGGCAATCAAAGCAGCTTTGGCAGATTATTATCGCCGCCAAGGGGTTGACCCCGAACCGATTATCGGCAAAATGGAAGAGGACTGCCACCACTGTGACCACGGCTGCTGCGAGGTGTAAATATGTCGGACGCAATTGCAGCAGGCAGCCAGTTTGGAACCTTTGAAAAACAGGATAAAATTTTAGTGGCTCTTTCCGGCGGGGTGGATTCCTCCGTCACGCTTCAAATTCTGCGGGATCAGGGGTTTGACGTTTCGGCAGTCGTTATCCGCTTTTCTCCGGCACATGATAAAGCCGTAGAAGCCGCAAAAGAAGTTGCACAGCAGTTAAATGTCCCCTTAACCGTTGCGGACTGCACCGATTTGTTTGAGGAGTCTGTGATTGGGCCGTTTTGCCAAAGCTATTGCGATGGAGAAACTCCCAGCCCGTGTGTGATGTGCAACCCGCTGGTCAAGTTCCGCGCCCTTTGTGAAGCTGCGGACGAGATGGGCATTGAGCTGATTGCCACCGGGCACTATGCCCGCGTGGAGGAGCGCGACGGAATGTACTATGTGGCAAAAGCAGTCAGCGAAGCACGCGACCAAAGCTATATGCTGTACCGCTTGCCGCAGGAGGTTCTGCGCCGTCTGTGTCTGCCGCTGGGCGAGTTCCACAAGGAAGATATTCGCGATATGGCACGCGACCTTGGCCTTGCCAGCGCTGAGACGCCGGACAGTCAGGAAATTTGCTTTATTCCTGACGGTGACTACGCCGCCTTTATCCAAGCGCGTGGCATTGCGGATAAGCAGGGACGCTTTGTCGGGCCGTGCGGCGAGGATTTGGGCGCACACAAAGGTGTATCACACTATACCGTAGGCCAGCGCAAAGGATTGGGAATTGCCTATGGAGAGCCGGTCTTTGTAAAACGGATTGAGGCTTCCGGCAATATTCTTTTGGCGAAAAGCGGCGATGAGTTTTTCCATGGCGTTGTTTTGTCGGACGTGTTCCGCACAGACGGAACATCCTTTGCGCCGAATGAACGCTTTGAAATTAAAATTCGCAGCCGTGCTGTCCCTGCTCCCTGCCAAGTGATTGGGATGGAACAGTCTATGCTGACAGTCGCATTTGCAGAACCTCTGCGCGCCCCCGCACCGGGTCAGTCCGCCGTCTTTTACGATGGCGATCTTGTTATCGGCGGCGGTGTGATTCGAGAGATTTTAGAGGAACTTTCAACAGAATAACCGACGATAGAAAAACCGTGGATGTCAAGCAATGCATCCACGGTTTTGTTGTTTTGTACTATCTTAATTTTTGAGGCGGTAAACTGTTTCGCCATCCTTAATCGTTTGCAGAACGCAAATCTCCCGAATGGTTTCTTTCGGTACTTTTGTAGGGTCTTTGTCCAGAATGATCATATCTGCCTGCTTGCCCACGGCCAAGCTGCCCTTTTTGCGTTCCTCAAAATATTGATAAGCTGCATGAATGGTGACGGCTTTCAGCGCATCCCAGACATCAATGCACTCCTCTTTCCCCAGCTGTACACCATTTTTCGTGATGCGATTGACAGCACACCACACCGTTTCCAGCATGTTGGGTTCAATGACCGGAGAATCCTGGTGGAAAGTAAACTTCAGCCCTTCTTTCAGCGCAGAAGCTGCACAGCTGATCCGCTGTGCACGCTCAAGCCCTAAGTTGCGCAAATGCACATCGCCCCAATGATAAACGTGTGCCACAAAAAAGGACGGCATCATACCAATTTGCTTCATGAGCGGAAGCTGGTCGGGGCGGAGGGTCTGCGCATGAATCATAACCGGGCGGATATCCGGCGCATCATCCAGCTGACCGGAAGCACGGTTAAAACAGTCGAGGTATTGCTGTGCGGCAGCATCACCGTTGCAGTGTGCCAGCAGCTGTCTGCCCTCTTTTAAACTGCGTGCAATCTGTTTGGTCAACTGCTCGTCCGTCATCGTCGGGTAGCCGCACTCCCCTTCCCCACCTTCGTAGGGCTTTGTCATCCACGCTGTACGCGCTTGCGGAGAGCCGTCCAAAAAGACTTTATATCCGCCAATCTTCATGTGGTCTTGATAACGGTCCATATGCGATGCAAATTTTTTGAGAAAAAGCTCGGAACTTCTGAGGTCGGCATAGGCAACTAAATCTAATTTGAGCAATTTCTTTTTGCACAAAAGCTCAAACATGCCCGTCATAACATCCATCACCATGCCTTCCTGCATGGTGGTAATGCCGTAAGAGGCATACCGGTTTTGAGCGTCGAGGTATGCCCCCTCCAACTCCTCCGGCGTAGGCATTGGAATCTTCTGCATTGCCTCAATCAACGCATTTTCCTCTAAATATCCGGTTAAACGACCGTCTTTCTGTTCAATTTTTCCGCCTTCTGGGGCAGGAGTGTTTTCATCAATTCCAAGCGCTTTCAAACCACAGGTGTTCAATACACCGGTATGCCCTGATTGATGCTCCAGTAACAGAGGATTCTCCGGCGCGGCTTCGTCTAGTATCGCACGGTCGGGCACAGCATGTTCTTGCAGCCGGTTGTGGTCAAAACCCTTGACGGTAATCCACTTGCCCTTGGGGGGCTTTTTCTGCTCAATAAATGTGCGAATTGTCTGCGCAATTTCAGAAAATGTCTCGCAATGCTCCACAGAGGGCTGCAAGAGAGAAATCGCATAGCTGGTAAAATGGCTGTGCGGATCAATAAAGGAAGGCATCAAAATGCTCCCCTTGAGGTCAATCAGCTCTGCCCCTTGTGCTTCTTCCATAAAGTCCTCGCAGCGCCCCACCGCCGTGATGACACCATCTTCTGTCAATAAAGCATCCGCAGTCGGCGCCCGATCCTCCATCGTCAAAATAGTTCCGCCAAAATAAAGCCGCTTTTTCATGCTGTTTCCCTCCGTTTCATAAAGACTTCCTGAAGCCTCTTGGCTACTATCTGTATTTTGAGTTAAATTATACAGCTGCCATCATGGTAAATCAAATGAAAGCCGTATAACACAGGTCTGGTATGTAAAGTAATTCATACCGCCTTTTTGCTCTTTTCCTTTTACTTCGCCGCCGTTGTTTGACCTTGCTGCACACCTTCGGTGCTTTCCGGCTTAAACAAGATTTTCACCGTAGCGAACATAATTTTTAAATCTTCCGCAAAATTCGGATTTGCTATATACATCAAATCCATCTGCAATTTATCATAGGGTGTTGTATTGTATTTACCATACACCTGCGCATAGCCCGTCAAGCCTGCTTTCGCCTGTAAACGCAGAGAAAACTCCGGCAATGTTTCCTCATACTGTACCGCAATCTCCGGGCGCTCAGGACGCGGCCCGACAAAGCTCATATCCCCCATAAAGATATTGATAAACTGCGGCAGCTCATCAATGCGGCACTTTCTGATAAACCGACCCACCGGAGTAATACGATCATCACTGGAACCGCTGGAAAGACGTGCCACCCCATCCTTCTCTGCGTCCACACGCATACTGCGAAATTTCAGCACGTCAAACGTTTTTCCATCTTTTGTCAAACGGCACTGACGATAAAATACCGGCCCTCCGTCGGTCGCTTTAATCGCAATCGCCACACACAGCATCACCGGCGACGAAATGATCATCGCCAGTGCCGATACCACAATATCAAATGCACGCTTCACCAGCAAATACTCCGGGTTTGGATTGTAACGCTCGGCCAGCATCATCGGCAAGTGGAACATGTGCATCTGCTTTGCTCCGCTCATCAGCACATCTCCGATTTTCGGAATCAAATATACTTGAATCCCATTTGCAATGCAGTGCTTCAGCACAATATTTCTTTCGTGTGAAGAAATCTCACACAAAAAAACAGCTTCCACATCTTCTAAAATTTCCAAATTGTTCGTAAACGCCGTTTGAAAATCCGAACTGGCAACTACATTGAATTTCTTTTGCAAGCCATACTCGGCAATTAAATTTTCAAAATTCTCTCTTTTTTCGTAAATAATCGCAGTCTTTTTCGCCTGAAAATGGTGAAAATACCACCGGTTGCTCGAATACGACCATAGCGCAGACAGAGCGCCTTGCACAATTAACGCACAGAATAACGGCCAAACCGCCGGAAAGTGCCTGGTTAAAATCCAGATAATGACGTACATAATGATATCCGAAATGCCCGCAGCCAAAATCTGAGACATCACCAGCTCGGAACTAGGGCTGAGAGAAACACGGAACGCTTCGTAAATGCGCCCGTAGGTAACATACAAAATTGCAAATAAAGCAACGATCAAGAAGTTTCCCTTTCTATAAAAAGGTGCTGCTATTTCATCGGCGTATGCCAAATACCAACAAATTCCAAAGGGCAGCGTGAGCAGCGCTACATTCAGCAGCTTCAGCATTCTCAAAAGTGTGTTATATCGCAAGCTTTCCATAAAGCGGTTTTTTTCTTCCTTTCCTCTTCTCGCGGATCAATTAAACTGTTCTGCAAACTTTTTCTACATTCAGGTTCCATCTCCATTTTCCACTCGTAACAGCGAAAATTGGAGCGGCGATTCAAAAAGTTATTTTCAACCATATCTAAAAGTTGAAATAACCACATCACTCTGCTTATCTCTTATAGTAACATATATCGTATTATACACTCTATTCCACCTTTTTTCAATGTCCTCTTATCCCAATTCCACTAAATCTGCATAGATTTCCAAAAACAAACTTAAAATACAAAATTTACATGAAGTTTTTCACTCTTTTATCATAGAATCACCTTTTTAGCCTTTGTTTATCTAATGTTTAGACACACCTTTTTCATTTTTATCAAACTCTTTTCATATTATACTATAAAGTTTCTTTTAATTCAACTTTTTAAGTTTACTTGCTGCATCTAAAAGGGGCACAAATAAATCCTCCACGAATTTACTTGTGACCCTTTTATCCGTTATTCGTTTTTTCTTCCAAGCTGATACGCTTTGACAATTGAAGTAATCACCTGCTCAACGGCATTTAATTGATCTTCAGACAGATCTTCCAGTTTTGCTGCAATACGTGCACAATGGCCTGCATCAAAATTTTCCTGTGAAAAAAGTAAGGAATCCACAGAAACATGCAAAGCCATGCTAATCGTACACAAGCGCTCAATGGAAAGCCCCAAAGCACCTCTTTCTACCGCGGATAAGTTTTTGGGATTGATGTCAAGCAACTCCGCCAATTCGTCTTGCGTATAGCCAGCTTCTTTGCGGGCAAGTTGAATTTTTTGTCCCATTTCTTTTGGTGTATTTCGCTTTTTCATTTGGTATACCTCCTAAACTTAGTATGACTAAATGAAAATTGAATAAGAACACTTTATAAAGTAGAACAAAAATAAGCTTTTTAAATTGATAAGTTTGTTCTAAAAGCAATATATAATGCACTTATCGCAAATTCAACCAAAAGCATTGGGATTAAAAACCCTCTTACCTTTATAAAGTAGTACAAAAACTATCATATCACAGAGCCTTCAAGCTTTTGCGAAAAAAAATAAAAAAATTTCAGAAAAAGTGTTGACATTTATGTGTGAGGCTGTTATAATAAACAAGCAGTCAGGAAAGCGGAGCACACGGAACCGCTAACCGGGTTGCAAAATTAAATTAAGAAATACTCAGCACACCCTTTTATTTGGGGGTATAGCTCAGCTGGGAGAGCGCTTGAAGCGGTTACACACCCCTCAACAAAACTAAATAAATGTTCTTTCCCACATCTGGGGGTATAGCTCAGCTGGGAGAGCGCTTGAATGGCATTCAAGAGGTCAGCGGTTCGATCCCGCTTATCTCCACCATCTCAAGGGAAAGAATTTTTCCTCGCTTCCGAAAGGAGGCGAGGTTTTGTTTTTTATGCGGTAATCATCACAATGTCCAGCCCTTCACAGAACTATGTAAAGTCAATGTTGAAATCAATGTGCAGCTTGTAGTCGCGGAATCCCTCTACCCGCTTTATCAAACAGCTCACGATCATTTTCTTTGCCTCTATGGTGGCTGTGTAGCTCGTCTGCCCGTCACAGTCGGTTTGTTTGCGGGTTTTGCCGCAGCAGATACACCGCCTTATCAAAGATGATACGCACCACAGCGGCTTCGGTTGCATTGACCACCAGATTATAGAGTTCATGCTTTCACTTATTAAAACGCTCGCTTTTTACAAGGTCATAGCCGTATGGAGCAAGGCCGCCGCCGTCAACCAGCTGGCCTAAATAGTGACTTTCCGAATGCGTCTGCTAGACGACGGCTTTTTTCTTTTGCCGTCGTCCGGCAGAATGTTATTCAATATTCAACTCAATGCTTCCAGTAAAGTCCTCACACTCAATGCCGATATAATTTCCACCATCAGGAAGTATAATTGTGTCACGATAAGTTCCGGTTGTTTCAATCAAAGTGACTGCTTCATCAGAGCCCGAAACCCAAAATACTTTTGCAGTACCTTCCGTAACTTCCAAATTGCAATCAATAGACAGCTCCTTACCGGCTTCTCTCTTTATGGAAGTTCCTCCAAACAAATACTCTGTATCTGAAAAATTCTCATAATCAGCCGTATAAGTTCCCGTGTAATCATCAATCCCTTTTTCTTTTGTTCCCTCCAAAGATAACTTTCCTGTAAGCTCTATGGCTCCAACCGACTGAATGATATTATTATAATGATCAAGAATTTCATTTTTGGAACAGCCAGAAAGCATAAAACTTCCCACAAGAATGAATGCGAATACTAAAACTATTTTCTTCATAAAATCATCACCAGCCTTTCTTTGGTGCTGCCTTTTTAGTATTTTTCTTTGTTTGAGTTACTTCTCGCTCTTTCATCCACAAAATCAAGATGGCAGAAATAACGACAGCAAGCACAAGGCTGCAAGAACAGATTCCGATATTCCAGTTGACCGCGGTATCATAGCTGCGGTAGCCTACCATACCAAGGCTTGCGGTAATCGGATAGAAGTTTGCTAATGTCATATTTCCTGCGGCAAACATCCCTCCATATCCATAGACAAAAGCAATGATTACACCAACTAAAAAGCTGCCTGCTCTCCGACAAGTAAGAGCGATAATTGGCAGAACCGCAAGATATAAAAAGAAATTAACTGCGGTAATCTGCAAGGTTGCTTTTAGAGCTAAGGAAATCTCAAAGCCGGGAAATCCCACAATTATTTCCGCTATGATTGTAAACAGACTGCATATCAGTCCAAAAATAATAGACAATACGCCGCACGCAATCAGTTTTCCAATCAGCAGTTTCTTAAAAGAGATTGGCACAGTCAGAATATTTTTCAATGTGTCATCCGTCTGCTCACGAGAAATCATATATCCAGCAATTAGGCTAATACACATTGGGAAAATCATGGACATATTATTTTTGATGACCTGTTCTGTAAGATAGGCGAAATCCCAAACAGAACCATCATTCGCCATCGAGGTAAACAAGGTCAGCAGGACGGATAGGAGCATGAGCGCAACGCCCGCCCAAAGGATATGATACCTTTTCAATTTATAAAATTCTGTTTTTACAATGCGAACCATGTTTATTCTCCCCTTTGCTTATATAATCTGTCAATCAGCAGGAACGAAACGATTGCCATGACCCCAAGAATGAGTACAGCTTGAAATGTTGAAGGAATTAGCCCTGTCATTTGCTCCAAGTCCATTTTTATTCCATGAGCCGCCATATCTCCTGCACTCCAAAATGTAGTCAGTGGTGTGGGCAGAAGCCATAATATGGTTTTAGGTAAAGTGTCAAACAACGCCGCGGCACTCATATTCAGAACGCTGTAAAAGATACACAGCAAAATGGAAAAAACATAGGTCTTACTAAAAAAGACAACGAGGACAATCAACGGGAGTGTTCCCGCCGTAATAAAAATTCCTGTTTCAACCGCCAAAAACAATTTATATCCTATTCCATAAACTTCTGATGTTCCAAATCCACAAAGAATTGTTGCAATAGTAGAAGCAACACAAAAAACAATTCCAAAGAGAAACAGGACAATAATTTTTGCAAGCACCATTTGCGTGCTGGTTACGGGAATAGTACGCAGATTTTTGAATGTATCATTGTCGCGTTCCATAAAAAACAGGATAGCGGCAATCACTCCGAGAATGCAGGGCAGTAAGAACTGAATACCATAACCCAACACCATATTAAAAAGTGCGTCGAAAGCATCTGTCGGATCCGTATATCGCTCCATCATAGAAGGTGTTGTCATCAGATAGGTCAACGGGATCGGAAACAGGAAAGCGGCCAAAATAATCAACGGAATAAATTTCTTCCGCTTTAATTTCAAAAATTCGCATTTGATTAGTTTAAGCAATTCCTTCGCCCCCTGTCACACGCTTGAAGTAATCTTCAAGGCTTTCTTCACAGGTATGCGCTTCCGATACCTCCAATCCATTTTCTACAAAGGCAGTTACAATTTTCCGCACCGGCAGATTAAGGTTGTACAGGCGCAGATTGTGGTCGTCCTGTATAGAGAAATGATTTTCACGGAAAGTACATTCCAAAATTCTTGCTGCCTGTGCAGTATCAGAGAGCGTAAACCGGATATGCTTACTGCTTTTTTGCTCCAGCTCAGCAAGGCTTTCTTCTTCCAGCAATGCGCCGTGGTCGATAATTCCAATATCGTCAGCCAGCAAGGAAATCTCCGAAAGAATGTGACTGGAAATCAAAATGGTTTTTCCTCTTGCGTCGCACAGTTCCCGAATAAAGGAGCGTACTTCTGCAATACCGATAGGATCGAGACCGTTGATCGGCTCATCCAAAATCAAAAGTTCTGGATCGTGCATAACAGCAAGGGCGATGGCAAGCCGCTGCTTCATACCAAGAGAATACTGGGAAAAGAGCTTTTTATCTTTGTAGGGCAGACCCACCAAATCCAGAGCGTCTTTGATGGCATGATTGTTTGGTACGCCCCGCAGGGTAGCAAAGATACGCAGGTTCTCTGTGCCGGTCAGATTGGGATAAAAGCCGGGGGACTCAATTAGGCTGCCGATACGGGGCAATAACTTCTTTTCATTCCCCTGCAAAGATTTTCCCCAGATTTTAACCGCCCCGGAAGTCGGCTTCGTTAAGCCCAACAGCATTTTCATGGTCGTGGTTTTCCCGGCTCCGTTGCGGCCCAGCAGACCATAAATTCTCCCACGCTTCACATGGATATTTAAGTCAGCTACACTCTTTTGTGAGCCATATTGCTTTGTTAGATTTTTTGTTTCAATGATGTAATTTGTACCCATATTCAAAACCTCCTGTTCTGTAAAGTATTCTATCACATCAACCTTGCATGAACCTTGCCGCAACCTTGCATTAACCTTGCAATTTGCAACGAGCAAAACGACAAAGGTTCCCGCCATACAGACGGGAACCCGCTTAAATCTCCAAAGGAAAAAGTAATATAAATGCAGTTCCTTTTCCCGGAAAACTTTCAACCGTTATGCTTCCGCTCATCTTTTCTACAAGCTGATGGACAATAGAAAGGCCAAGACCGCTGCCTTTTTGGGATCGGCCTTTATCACACTTATAAAGCCGTTCAAATATGTGTTTCAAATCTTCTTTCTCAATTCCTACGCCATTATCCGCCAGCAGCAGTTCCATGTTAGTTTCCTTCATTGATAGGGCGATTTTGATTTTGTTCGCATGGCTGTGAGCCATTACATTTTGAATAAGGTTATTGATAATCCTCATATAGCTGTCCATATCCAATCTTACCCGGACAGGCTGTTCAGGAATATCAATATCATAATCAACCTGTTTATCCTCAAAAATCGGTATCCAGTCAATCAGGATATTTCTTGTCAGCTCGGCAGCCTCAACGCTCTGGATCTCCAAAGCAAACTCGTCAGAATTTAACTTAAACCAGTCAAAGAGCACATCAATATATTCTTTCAGATCGTGGGCTTTCCGGCGGGCGGTTTCGATATAATCATCCCGGTCTTTTCCTGTGACAAGCCCCTTGTGTGCAGCATCAAGATACCCGATCAGAGTGGTAAGGGGCGTCCGAACATCGTGGGAAAGGCTCGTCATAAGCTGGCGGTTAGTTTCTTCTGCCTGCCGTACAGTCGAAAGTCTGCTTTCATAGGCCACAACAATCTCATTGATTTGATAAGCAAGAGGGGCTACCAGTTCATTTGCTTCAGACAAGATACGCCGATTACCATTTCCATTTTTCACATCCATCAGAGCATCGGTCATTTCTGCTATTTGCTTTTGTACGCGCCGAATGAGAACGAGGGCAGTCAGTACAGCCAAAACAGCAATCAAAATGGAAAAGAAAATGATGATTTCCATACCGGCTAAACCTCCTTATTAAAGCGATAGCCAATTCCTTTGACCGTTTGGATATACTTTGGACTGGAAGGACTGACTTCCAATTTTTTACGAAGTCGGCTGATAATCGCCATAATGTTGCTATCATCATAGAAATATTCTTCGCCCCATACTTCCTCGCAAATCTGCTGTTTGGTCAAAATTTTTCCTTGATGTTTGGCACAGTATAGGAGCAGATCAAATTCCTTTGGCGGAAGTTCAAAAGTGCCGTTTGCCGTCGTGACAGAACGATTTTCAAGGTCAATCTGCAATCCGTCAAAATCCAGTTTTTGCATGGTTTCGGCTTGATGATTAAAGCGAGTGTAGCGGCGAATGAGCGAAAGAATACGAGCAATTAGTTCATCCATATCAAACGGTTTTGTCAGATAATCATCCGCCCCAGCCCGTAAACCCCGCACTTTGCAAATGCTGTCATTTTTGGATGTTAACATCAAAATCGGCAGGCTGTTCTCTTTGCGGATTTCTTCCAGCGTTTCAAAGCCGTCCATACCGGGCATCATCACATCCAGCACCACAAGCTGATACTCTCGCTCTTTCAATTTTTGCAAACCCTCTTTTCCGGTATTACAAAAATCGGCTTGTATATTTTCCGTTTGCACGCTGCGTTTAATCAAAGCACATAGTTCTCTGTCATCATCTATAATCAAAATTTTATTCATGGCGCAACTCCTTCCCTTGTTTTGTCTGAACATCAATCGGCTTCTCCGCAGTTTTGGGGAGCAGGCAAACACCGGCCATCTTCACAGCGTCGGGAATACGGCCTCCGGCACAATAATCATTTACTCTACGAGGTGTTGCGCCCCACTTTTCGGCAGCCTCTTTCCATGCCATACAATCCATTTCGCAGCTCTATCCGTTCTATTGTAATTCCTTTGCTCAAACAATACAAGTTAATGAAGGAGAAATAACGCAGCTTGTTAACTCAAATTTCATTGCATTTCCAGAATCCAGCGCGAAAACCAAGAAATGTTCCCCTTTTCACAAGACGTAAAGCGTTGTAAAGAAAGGAGAATTTTACACAGCAGACAGCGTCATGGGAACATAAAAAAGCACCCGGGCGGCATGAGGCCGCACGAGTGCATCAAATTAGATTTTCCTTGATATTGCCGCCAAAACGCACAGATATCCTCAAAGCTTGCTTACCATACAGTGAGGCAAACATTAACCAACCGAATAACGTAAAATCGTTTTCCATTTTTCTTTTGCCGTTCTGTTCACGTTATTCAAATAAATTTCTCTGTGCTGTTCCTGGTTCCATTGCAAGTGATTTTCGCTTGCAAATTGTTTCATTTTTTCAAAGGAAGCAGGCTCATCATCAAAAGCGCCGATGTGCAAACATTCGATGCACTCGCCGTTTTGCTTTCGCGCAAAATACACTTTCTCCCAAAGCGGAGAGGGCTTCTTTCTTTTCACTTGTTCCAGTGCTGTGATAACCATTTTTCCGCTGATCCATTCCGGCTGGCAAATCATGAGGGTGTATTGCAAATGCTCTTTCCGAAACTCGCCGCCTTGCGGCAGACGCCAAATTCCTTCTAAAGGATACACCGCAAAATCATCTATCTCGGTTTTTAAATCTCCGTTTTTGATAGCGGCCTTATAGTTCATTTTAATGGTATAAGCGAGCGAAAAAAGCGCAGAAACGCGATGCGAGAAATCCGCATTGTTCGGATTTCCCTTCCCGTCAATCATAATGTAATTTTGCGCCGGAATCAAAACCAAGGCCGGCACCGCCTTGGCCCCATAGATTGTTTTTTCGTGCTTTTTCCATTCGTGTTTCATTGGAAAACCTCCTTTGGTTTTCCTTTAATGTAACACATATAACATGACACCTGTTGTCATGTTTCATATTTTTTAAGTAAGGATTTTAACTTTTGAAGCATTTCTTCGCGCACAAAATCGGGAGAAAGAACCTCTGCAAATTCCCCAAAGGTAAGCAAATAGCTGTACATTCTTTCATTATTCGGCAAGCTTGCCGTGACATATAAATTATTCTCGGAATCCGTCGTGACACGATCGGTAAACTCATCATAAACACGAAACGCAACTTGCGGAGAAAATTTCAAGTCTACCTCAACCGTCGTATCATTTTGAATTTCGGCTTTTATCTTTGGGATTTCATCCGGTTCACGCACAAAGGTTTTCTTAGAAATGACTAAGTCTTTCATTCGAGTTAATTTGAAAAAACGATAGTCGTTTCTCAAAAGGCAAAAGCCGTATAAATACCAATCCTTGCTTTTAAACAGCAGTTTCAGCGGCTTTACAGAGCGATTGCGCTGAAAACCCTTATTGTCAAAATAAGAAAATGCAATGATGCGTTTCTCAAAAATCGCTTTTTTGACGCCGTTAAAAATATCTTGCTGCGCTGTATTTTTGACCCAGTCGGAAAAATCCACTTCAATCCAATCCGTACTTTTCAATTGAAAGAGCGCTGATAATTTAGAAAGCAATTCGTTTGCTATCTCCCCGTCCGTGGCTGTCAGCGCTTGCAGCGCCATCAGTATTTGCTCTTTCTCCTCTTCAAAAAGCAGGGATTTTTCCAAAACATAATCTTCCAACAAAGAAACGCCTCCGCCTTTTCCTTGTGTGGCATAGATGGGAATACCCGCAGCACTAATCGCGTCCAAATCTCTGTAAACAGTTCGTATGGAAACTTCAAATTCCTCTGCTAACTCCGCAGCGGTGGCTTTTCCGTTTTCCAACAGGTAGTACACGATTTTAAAAAGTCTGCTTATCTGCATAGTAACACCTCAGGTTTTATTATACCGAGATAACTTGACAAATCGAATATCATGTTATGTTAGTTGAAAATAAAAAAGCCGCCGCACAAAAAGAAGGTGCCGCAGCATTGCAGCACCTTCCAAGCAGTTTTATCTTTTATAACGGCTTGCCTTTGCCCCCAAGAGACGCAGAAAACAGCATTAGCCTTTCAGCATCCCGTGCTTTTTCAGCAGCGTATTGATGCGCTCGTGCGGGTCAATAACAGCCGAAATCGACATATCATGATTCAGCGCAGAGATGAAGTAAGCGATATACTTGGAGCAATCCACCTCGTGGAACCATTCACGAGTGAGCAGCTCCGGGCGGCGGTAGGTCAGGTTCGTGCCAAACACACCAGCCAGCAAACCGTCCTCATAAGCTTTATCAAAAGCATCCACGCCGTTCGTAAAAATGGCGTAGGTTGCATTGGCAAAAATGCGCTTTGCTCCTTTTTCTTTCAGCGCCACCGCAATATCCAGCATACTCTCGCCGGAAGAAATGATATCATCTGCTACAAAAATATCCTTTCCTTCCACGCTCTCGCCCAAATACTCGTGTGCGACAATGGGGTTTCTGCCGTTTACAATGCGGGAATAGTCGCGGCGCTTATAGAACATACCAAGGTTGACGCCCAAAACAGAAGCATAGTACATATTGCGGTTCATTGCGCCTTCGTCCGGGCTGATCACCATAAAGTGGTCGCGGTCAAAGCTCAAATCGGGAATATCACGCAACAGCGCCTTGATAACTTGATAGGTGGGCATCACATTGTCCAGACCCATCAAAGGCACGGCATTCTGCATACGGGGGTCGTGAGCGTCAAACGTAATGATATTGGATACGCCCATGGTTTGCAGCTCCTGCAAGGCGAAGGCGCAGTCCAAGCTTTCACGATAGCTGCGGCGGTGCTGACGGCTGCCGTACAGCATCGGCATAATCAGGCTGATGCGGTGCGCTTTGCCCGAAGCCGCTTGAATCAGACGCTTAATATTTTGAAAATGATCGTCGGGAGACATCATGTTCTCGTGGCCGAACATTTTGTAACGCAGGCTGTAATTGCCCACGTCCGCCACAATGAACAAATCGTCACCGCGAATGCTGGAGCGAATCAAGCCCTTACCGTCACCGGAAGAAAAACGCGGACACTCACTTTCAATAATGAAGGTTTCCATCTCCACGCCGGCCTCTTTTGCCCACTGGACCAGGTGATGATCGATTTTTTTCGTCAGCTCCTCTGCCCCGGGGGCGGCAATCAATCCCAGCTCTGCGACACGGTTTTCAAAATTGAAAAACTCTTTTGCATCTGCCATTACTTTGGACACTCTCCTTTTATGTTCTTTCCAACGGGTTCCCGTTTGTGGACTTCTTTCATCCAATATTCTAACATAAAAACAGACAAATTTCGCCTATATTTACTGATTTTTTTAATTTTGTTTACTTTACCGTAAAGCCCTTGAAAAAGCGCCCTTTTTTGGGCAAGAGCCACAAGGATTTCCGCGTTTGCCGCTTTATGCCAAAGCGCTTCCCAATGCGCGGCACTGCTCGGCGGCATCCTCGTCCGGTGCACCGCAGCAAATAACGCTGTCATGCGCAAGCACTGCCCCTAAAGAGGCACAGCGCTCCTCCCAAGAACGCATCCACTCGCCGTCTCCCCAGCCGTACGAGCCGAACAAAGCAATTTTTTTGCCCTTTAAATGGCTTTCACACTCGGTAAAAAGCGGCTCAAACTCGCTTTCTTCCAGCTGTTCTGCCCCCATAGACGGGCAGCCGAACGCCAAGGCGTCATAGTTGTCACACTGTTCCGCCGAAAAATCGGATACCGTAAAAAGCTCCGCTTGTGCGCCGGCGCTTGCAGCGCCCTGCATGACCTCTTGTGCCATTGCTTCCGTGTTGCCTGTTCCGCTCCAATAAATTACTGCCATACGAGCCATAAAAAATCAATCCTTTCTTTTTTGTGCGCCTGGGCGTAAGCACCAGACACTTGAATCATTGGTTATTATCGTTCAGCTTATGCCGCCACCGTCAGGCGGTGAAGCGAATACCCTTCGTCAAAGCGCTTGCGGTAAATCAAACTGCATTTTTTATACTGTTCAAAACGGCGTTTGGCCTGCGCTTCATCGGAATACACCTTCCAACAGCCGGAGCATTTGCAGTTTCCCCCACAGTTTTCAATAAACCCCACCACATCCTCTAAGGGATAGCTGAGGAACACGCCAATCTCATGGGGAAAGCATTCGCTTTCCTGCAAGCGGCTTGTCAAATGCGCCAGCATACTTTCGGTATCCATTGCTGCACCGTAACCGTAGCGCGACAGAAAGTGCATTGTTTCTGCCCGGTGAAGCTCCTGCGCAAGTTTTGCGGGGCGGTAGACATAAATCAGCGCTGCGCTTTTGCGCACACGCAGCAGCGTGATGTGAACTCCTTTGGGGTTCAATAGCTGATTATGGCTGTCAATCATCTTTTGCAGCATCTTTGCATCTTGTACAGGACAAGTAAACAAATTTGCGCTTTTTACTCCCGCCAAAGTGGGGGCACAGTGTTGAATTAAATAAAGCTCCAGCATGGTATCACCTCTAATTAGCAAAAGCTAACCTATTGTTAAAAAAATAATAACTATAAGACTTGTTATCGGTCTTTTAAGCGTTTTTGTGGTTAGCTTAAACTAACCTACACCGATAAAATACCATTTTTCCCGCCGCTTGTCAAGTACTTTTTCAGACAGAAAAAACGGACAAGGGCAAAACCCTTGTCCGTTTCAAACTCGTTTTATTTTGCAGAAAGTGCCGCCATCGTGATATAGTTGTACGGCTGGTTGAAGTGCGGCAGGAAGAACAAATCCAACAGCTTGAGCTTGTCAATGGTCAGTTTCTCCTGGATGGCAAGCGAGAACATATGCAGCCCCATCGAAACGTCATAATCCGACATCAGCTGCGCACCCACAATGACGCGGCTGTTTGCATCATAAACAATGCGAACCGTTGTTTTTGTGTTGCCGTTTTCCATAAATCCGGCTTTTTGCCAGTCGGTAAACTCGGTGGTCAGCACCTCCATGCCTTCAGCCTTCGCCTTTTGGGCAGTTAAACCAGTGCTGAACAAGTTCAAGCCCCAAATGGAAATACCGTTAGACCCCTGTACACCCGGGCTTTCCAAATGAGTACCGCAAGCGTTGTGCGCTGCCAACACACCTGAGCGCACCGCGTTTGTAGCAAGTGCAATATAGTCCTCTTTTCCCTTGGCGTTGTTAAAGATGGTTGCGCAGTCGCCCACGGCATAAATGTCCGGGTCGCTTGTTTTTTGGGTTCTGTCTACCAGGTAAGCACCGCGCAGCAATTCCAAATGGTCGCCGCACAAAGCCGTATTGGGCTTGAAGCCAATAGCAAATACCACCATATCCGTATCAAAAGTGCCATTGCTGGTCACTACGCGGGACACTTTTCCGTTTTCACCTTCCACAGCGGTTACTTGGCGGCCAAAGCACAACTCCACGCCGTGCTCGCTGAGGTTCTGCGCCATTTTCTCGCAGAAATCAGCATCGTAATATCCAGAAAGGCAGGTATCCGCACAGTCAATCAAGCGCGTTGCGCGTCCGTTGCGCACAAATGCCTCGGCCAACTCTACGCCAATATATCCTGCACCCACGACAGTGACATGCTGAATGGACGGATTTGCCAGTTTTTCAATCACTTCCTGGGCGTGCTGATAGAGCTTGACCGTCTGCACGTTTTCCAAATCCATGCCGGGAATTTGCGGCAAAATTGGCACAGAACCGGTTGCCAAAATCAGCTTGTCATAGCTTTGCTCGTAATGAGTGCCATCCTCGCCTTCGGCATAAACCGTTTTATTGGCGTAATCCACCTTGGTAACGCGCGTTTTCAGGTGAATGTGTGCGCCTTTTTCGGCCAATTTTTCCTGTGAAGAATAGAACAGCCCTTCAGGGCCACTGATTTGATGGCCAATCCAAAGCGCCATGCCGCACCCCAAAAAGCTAATGTTGGAGTTCTGGTCGAATACATGCACCTCTGCATTGGGATAATTGTCAAGCATGGTGTTGATTGCTGCTGTTCCCGCATGGTTTGCACCGATTACCGCTACCTTCATAACAAAAACCTCACTGTTCCTTTCATTCAGCCGGACGGCTGGTTTGGCAAGCTGTTAAAAATTAGATAAACTTGCTCTGCTTTAAATATACCGCATTGATATAGTTTTGTCAATCCAATTTTTCCCCTTGTTTTTTGTGCAATATTCTCAAAGCAGTGTTTGTTTTCGTTAATGTGCATGAAAACAAATGCCCTTCGTCATCATGATTGCCCGATTTTTCATCGGAACAGCCAAGATTTTTGGAAAAAATTTATATTATCTGCACTGTTGACGCGCAAAAAAAGCAGATGCAGTCCGAATAAAATTCGGCGTTGCATCTGCTTTTTTCCGTAAAAAATAAATCTTTTCGTGCAGCTGTTCCGGCTGTTACTCACGCAAATCCTGAGGGCCAAAACTTAACGGCAGCAAGCTTTCGAGCGTCACTTCCTCGTAAGCCTCCTCCGATACTGCCATCAAAACCGGCATGTCTTTTTCGGCAAACTCGCTGAGAACCTGGCGGCAAATGCCGCACGGCGCTGTGCGCCCGCACACCGGCTGCCCTTGTGCTCCGCCTGCTACTGCAACAGCACACAGGCTTTTTTCCCCTGCTGCTACCGCATGGTAAACGGCCACGCGCTCGGCACAGCAGGTGGCAGAAAAGGAAGCGCATTCAATATTGCAGCCCGTGTAAATCGTTCCGCTTTCGCCCTGCACCGCCGCGCCTACGGCAAAATGAGAATAAGGCGCATAAGAACGGCTGCGCGCTTGCCGAGCGGCTTGCACTAAGCGCTCTTTTTCCTGCTGCGTCATGTTATCCCTCCAGCACGCTGCCCAGCGCAACCTCCATCATATCCGTAAAGCTGTTTTGACGCTGCTCCGCGGTTGTAACTTCATTCGAGATAAAGCTGTCGGAAATCGTCAAAAGGCACGCTGCCTGTTTGCCGTTTACCTTCGCATTGTGGAACAGCGCAAAGCTTTCCATTTCTACCGCAAGGCAGCCTTTTTCATCGCGCAGCGTTTTCCAATAGGGGGTTTTGTCCTCGCGATAGAAAACGTCGGACGAGTGAATCACACCTTCCAGCAGCGGTTTTTGCAGCTTTTTGGCACTGGCACGCAGACGTTCGTTTAAAGCATCGCTCGGAAGAATGGTGTCGCCCTCCCAGCCGCTTTGTGTTTTAGCAAAGCTGGACTCCGAATAGGCCGCGGTCGCCAATACCAAATCAAAAATCTTAGCACGCTCCGTATAAGAACCGGCAGAACCGATGCGAATGATATTGTCGACATCGTACTGGGTAAACAGCTCATAAGAGTAAATACCGATGGACGGCATACCCATGCCGGAGCCCATTACGCTGACTGGTACGCCGCGATAGGTGCCGGTATACCCCAGCATTCCGCGCACTTGTGTGACCAAACGCACCTCATCCAAAAAGTTTTCTGCGATAAATTTAGCACGCAGCGGGTCGCCGGGCATAAAAACGGTTTTTGCGAAATCTCCTTTTTGTGCTGAAATATGCGGTGTTGCCATGTGACATCCTCCTTTTAATTACACCGAACCTTCGGTGCTTGTTTCTTTTAATACGCCTGTTCTGTACGCTTGTACTAAGGCGCGTAAATCTTGAATTTTTTCTTTCAGCCGTGCACCCTCGTCGGTGTCCTCCACACAAATTCGCTTTTGTGAAGTTTCCACCACGTTGACGACCGACAGAATATCTCCGTTTTGCTCAATGGCCTTTTGCAGACTTTCAAACGGGCTGTGGCTGCGCAGCGAAAGCCCGCGCGACGACGACACCAGCGTATAGCCCGCAATGCCTGTTTTGCCCTGATATGCTTTGCAAAATCCGCCGTCAATCACAAGCAGCTTTCCGCCCGCCTTGAGCGGGCTTTCCCCCGCTTTGGCGCGCACGGGCACATGGCCGTTAATGATATGGCCGCGCTCGGCGTCAAGGCCAAACTCCTCAAAAATGCGCAGAACCGCCCGCTCGGCCTGTTTGGGGTCATCACTTTCGATAAATGTGTAGTAAGCATTCTTTTTTTCTTCGTAGGCCTGCGGCTCACCAATAAAAAAGTGTTCAAATACACTCATTTTATGGCGGCCAAACAGCGGCGACAGCCTTCCGCACCACAAATACCACAAAAAGTCTTGCCCTTCGCGGCGCGCTGCGCTGTTTTCCGGCGCAAAGTAACCTTCCCGCGCCTTTTTTTCACAGTAATCCATCCACGCTTTTCCGCTGAACCATCCGTCCCGCGTTTTTACACTGGCAAAGCCGCCGGCCTCGTTCATCGGCACTGCGCCGTGGAATAAAAGATTTTGATTTTCCACTTTATAAATGCCGCCTTTGGCATATAAAAAGCGAATGTGGCGCTGCAAACGCTCGCTTTCCCGAAAACTGCGGCACAGCTTTTGCATCACGTCGGCTTCTTCCTTCGTCAATCGGGCGGGACACGCGGGGTCTACCGTGGGGAAATCGCAGTCGCGCAAGCGGTAACGAACGCCGTCCACCTCTACCGACTGTGCCGTAAAATCAATGCGCTCCAGTAAGGCGCGGTCTTCCATCTGAAATTCCGGGTTGCGCGCCAGCACCTGACACTCCAGCTTGCAAAGCATGACGGTAATGGCTTTGTGCATTCGGGCGGTGCGGTCAAAATCGCGCCGGGAAGGCAGCGTTTCGCTTCCCAAAAGCTTGGGGTAAAACGCGCTGACATCCGTATTCTGATACACTTCTTCGGCAAAAAGCGCCAGCGGGCGCAGGTTCAGCCCATAGCTGTCCTCCAGCATTTCAGGGTCATGATAGCTCAGCGCCACATGAATGACACTCGCAATGCAAACCTCACTGCCCGCCGCAGCGCCCATCCACTCGGCATCATGGTTGCCCCATTGAATATCTACCGCATGGTGTACAATCAGCTCGTCCATGATGATATCCGGCCTTGGACCGCGGTCAAAAATATCTCCCACGATGTGAAGGCGATGCACCGACAAGCGGCGAATCAGCTCGCACAGCGCAATGATAAAATCATCCGCTTGGCCTGTGTCAATAATGGAAGATAAAATCCGTTCGTAATAATCCTCTTTGGCGTGGTCTTCAAAGTGAGCGTGTAACAGCTCATCTAAAATATAAGCAAAGGTTTTAGGCAGCCGTTTTCGCACAAAACTGCGCGTGTATTTCGACTCGGTCACACGGCACACTTCCAGCAAATCCAGCAGCGTTTTTCGGTACCACTGTTCTAAATCTGTCTGACGCTCTTTCAGCACCGGCAGTTTTTGCACGGGATAATAAATCAGTGCAGCAAGCTCCGCACGCTGCTCGGGCGTTTGCCTGTCCGGTTTATCTGCCAAAACACGCTCTACTTTCTCCCGAATGACGCCGGAGGCATTGGAAAGAATGTGCGTAAACGCCTCATATTCCCCGTGCAAATCGCTCATAAAATGCTCTGTTGGCTTCGGCAGCTTTAAAATGGCCTGCAAGTTGATAATTTCTTCGCTGGCAGCGGCAATGGTGGGATAATCCTTTGCCATCCACGTTAAAAACTTTTTTTCACTTAACTGCATTATTGAAAGCCACCCTCTCCGCCGTCATCCGCTTTCATTCACGGCATAATATCAGTGTACCATAATTGCAAAAAATATGCTATACTGTGCAGGGAGATTCCGCACGGAATTTACCGCTATTGCATCGCTGATCAGGAGGATTGGTTATGAATCTTGCACCCAAGCACTGTACCCTGTGCCCGCGGCAATGTCACGCCGACCGCACAACACATCCGGGTTTTTGCGGCGCACCGGACACCGTGCGCATTGCGCGTGCTGCGCTGCACCACTGGGAAGAACCCTGTATTTCCGGCACCAACGGCTCGGGTACGATTTTCTTTTCCGGCTGTCCTTTGCGGTGCTGCTACTGCCAAAATTACCGCATCAGCGCCGAAGCTTTCGGCAAAGATATCTCCACACAGCGCTTAGCGGAAATCTTTTTAGAATTACAGGCACAAGGAGCGCACAACATCAACCTTGTCACAGCCGCGCCGTATGTGCCTTGGATTCTTGCAGCGCGACAACAAGCGGGTGAAGCGCTGCACATTCCGTTTGTCTACAACACCAGCGGCTATGAGACCGCCGAAACGCTCACCCTGTTATCAGAAATCGTAGACATTTGGCTGACAGACCTCAAATATGTATCCAGCGAGCTTTCCGGCCAGTATTCCCACGCGCCGGATTATTTCCCCGTTGCTTTTTCCGCACTGCGGCAAATGTGCCGTTTGGCCGGTAAGCCGCAATTTGACGATAACGGCATCATGCAGCGGGGCGTGATTGTGCGTCACCTGCTCTTGCCGGGCTGTCTTTCCGACACGTTTGAAGTATTGGATCGCTTGGCCGAGCTTTCTAAAGAAGCGCCGTTTCTTCTGAGTCTGATGAGCCAGTATACACCGTTTCACAAAGCCAAGGAGCATCGCGCACTTTCGCGCTGTATTTCTACTTATGAGTATCGTAAGGCGGTAGACTACGCGCTGGAATTAGGGCTGGACAGCGGGTTCATGCAGGAAAAATCCAGCGCCAAAGAGGAGTACACCCCACCCTTTGACCTGTACGGCGTATAAATTTCTTTCCATTCAATTGCAAAATCTCCGGCACTTTGCGGCATTCCGCTTTGTGCCGGAGATTTTTACTGCACAAAATGTTCGCGCATTTGCGATACCGAGGCAAGAAACTCGTCTTTTGTAAAAATTGAATTGAGCGCTTCCAACAAACCTTTTTTGGAAATGCGCGGCGGGATTCCCACGGAATCAAGCCATGCCCGGCGAAAGGCCGCGCTGTTGTCGGTGCCGGACAGTCCTTGCTCATACAAATCGGCATAGGTAATCGGCGGGGTGTCTTGTGCGCGCGTTTGCGCACGCTGTACGCCCGCACGCTCCAACGCTTGCAAAATAGCGGCAGCCGATACGCCTTCCACGCCGAGCAATCCCTCTTTTGACGCTTTTGCTTTGCGCTTTTCCTTGCCCTCACAAGCGGGAATATAAGCGTTTTTGACCGGCAAGTCCTGTGCCAATTGATTGAGGTAGGCACGAATCCGAAAGCCCGCCGCGTCGGAATCCGTTAAAATCACCAGCCCGCGCTTTTCCCCTAAACGGCGCAAAAGCTGCTTGGTTTCTTTGCTGGTAAAAACAGAAAATCCGCCCACGGGAACAATCAGCGCATCCACCAAATCCGCCAATTTGATGGCATCATATTTGCCTTCTACCACAACAACCTCTTGAATGCGCAGTTTTTCCATCATCGCGCTCCTTCCTGCATCATTTCACAAAGCGCCGTCTGCACCAGCACCGCTTTATCGGCTGCGGAACGCTTTAAAGCGGTGTCCAAATCGAGCAGCAAGCTTAAATTCCGGCGCAGCTGTGCCTTTTGGTAGCGCGCGGCCGCTTGGGAAGCCTTTTTCAAGCGGTAAGGACTGCCCTTATACTGAAAATCGCGGTAAACGTCCTCATGCGTTTTCCCCATTTCAAATGCGCACTTCACACGGTATAAATCGGCAAAGGTACCGCAAAGCACCGCTGTGACAGCAATGGGGTCGTGCTGCAATTCAAACAGCTGATTCAGCTTTTGAAGCGCTTGCGCTTGCTGTCGGCGCTCCACCAGATTCACCAGCTCGAACACATCCGTCTCCATGTTAACGGTACTCAATTCGCTGACAAGCTGCGGGGTAATTTCGGTGTACCCGCACGCCGCGGCAAGCTTATCCGTTTCGCTTTCCAGCAAAAAGAGGTCGATACCGCACCGCTCGGCCAAAAGCTGTGCCGCTTGGTCGCTAATCGCGGTGGAGAGCGCTTTGGCACGGCGGATGACCAGCTGTTTGGCATCTTTCTCCTGCGCCGACACCGCTTCCGCACAAAAGCCGTTCTTTTGCGCCGCTTCCAGCAATTGCTTCCACTTTTTGCTTTTCGCGCTGCGGTCATCTTTCAGCAAAATTGTAATGACAAAAACACTGTTTTCCGCTTCTTCCAGCATACTTGCCAGCAGCGCGGCATCACCATCCGATAACGCCTGCGGCTCTACCAAGGGCAGTACAATCACGCGCCTTGTGCCAAAAAAGGACAGCATTCCCGCCGCGTCTGTCACTGCGCCCATGTCAGGAGCCGGGCCGGGGAATCGTTCTGCGGTTGTTTGTTCGTGCTGTTCCAACCAGCTTTGCGTTTGCTCCGCAAACTGGCGAAGCGGGTATTCCTCTTTGGAAAAAAGCAAAAAAACGCGGTGCTTTTGACACTCTTTCAGCGCTTGCTTCCATTCTTTTTCATAAGACACCGGCATTCCCCTCCTTCACGCTCCAACCTCTATTGGGGTGAAGCCATAGTTCGATATCTTCTCCTTGCAGTTTGCGCTGCGCCGAGACGTTGTTCCAGTGTGGCCGCGGCGCAGCAGAAAACAAAATGGTATCAGCTTGCAGCTGCGTAATTTTTGCGCTGCCGCCGAAAAAGACTTCCACCGCAGGCATATTGGAAAAATCCATGGAACCGCTCGTCAGCGCCACCCGTACGCCTTCGCACGAAATCAGCGCTGCACAGCCGTTTTCCTGCCGAAGCAAATAGAGATCAAGCCCCGGCAAAAACTGCTCAAAGCTTGCCCTTTGTAAGCAATCGGTTTCCACTGTGAACAGCTCGTCAATTTTGAGCGCTTCCTGCAGCGGCAAACCGTCCGGCTCTTTGCGCAAATCGACTGCCAGCTGGATGTCCGTGCGCTGATACTGCTCCAGTACATCGCACACCTCGGCAATGCCGCTCTCTCCGCCGCGAAAGAAAAGAACCGTTGCCTTTGGATGCAGCAAAACCACCGGTGCATTTTCGGCACTGCCGGCGAAAACAATGCGCACCACACCGGCATTTTGCCATAGCAATACTGCACAAGCGCCTGCAAAAAGAACGGCCAAGATCATCGCTGATTTTTTCAAGGACACTCTGTTTTGATAGGCTGCCCAACCTACAACGAATAATCCCACCAGCGCCAAAGCCGGATACGCACCGGAAAGCCTCACGGTGTTTGCCGGGAGCGCTGCCGCCGCTGCGGCCACCAAACGAACCCAGCCTAAACATATTCCGCACACAAAAGCAACCGGGTAAGTGAGCGCCCCCAGCCAAGAAATGGAAGACAAAAGCACCGTGCCAAGACCGCTTGCCAGCGTCAGAACGGTGAAAGGCGCCACCAGCAAGTTGGCGAAAAGACCGTAAAAAGAAAGCCCTAAGTCGTACCAAATCAAAACCGGGGCGGTGGCCAATACCGCGCCGAAAGAGGCAAGCGCTACTTTAAAAACGCCTTTCAAAAACTGCGGACACGCCTCATGGGAAAAGCTCCAGTCCTGCCAAAGAATATTGGCAGCCAAAATACCGAGTGTTGCGGAAAAAGACAACAGCAGACCAACGTCACAAGCGGCATACGGATTGACAAGACACAGCAGCAGCGCAGCCAGCCCCAGTGAGGTAAAGGCATCCTCCTTTTCTCCCAGCCATTTGGCCGCATAAAAGGCAAACAGCATCACTCCGGCACGCACCACCGAAGGTGAAAAGCCGACCAGCATCATAAAAAGCAGACTGCCGCAGCACGCCGCCAGCACCGCCATTTTACGCGGCAGATATCCGCGCACTCCTTCATAGAGCATTCCGCTGACAGCCGAGAGGTGCAGCCCGGACACAACAAGCAAATGGGAAAGTCCTGCTTTTTGCATTTCTGTCTCGGTTTGCTCATCCAGCAGGCTGTCGTCGCCTATGGTAATCGCCGCAATCAACGCCGTGTTTTGCCCAGGCAGAAAGCGCTGCACAGCGGAAATGGCATTCGACTTCCATACCTGCCAGCTGTCTTGCCCGGCAGGCGTCCATTGGAAGGTGTTGGCATCTTGCAGCACGGCATTCAAATACACACCGGCGGCATAGCTTGAGGTCAGGTAGCGGTCTTTGTCGGGCAGCTCAAAGAGCACCTGCGCCGTCATCTGCGCCCCTTGCTCACAGCCGCCGGGCAGACCGACCCGAATCGAAAAAGGACGAACCTTCTGCCCATCCATCGAAAGCACTTTTGCCTGCACAAAAGCATAGTCGCGCTCTTGTGTATACCATACCTCCTGCACCTCGGCGGTGATAGCGGCCTGCTGCCCCGCTAATTGCTGTATCGGACGCACGACAGCATTTTGATAGATTCCTCGATGCACAAGAGCGATACCGCCGCAAATGAAAAACACCGCAAGATAAACCAGTGTGCTTTTTTGCGGCCAACGCCGCCAGAGGTACAAAGCAATCAACCCGCCGAAAATACAAACAACCGCCGACAGCGGATATGCTGCCGACGGCCAGTATGCGGCAAAAAAGTTTACCATCAAAAATGAAAAGCCGATGGATGCCAGCAATCTGCGCATTATTTGAAGAAGAGCGGGAGCGCCTCCAAAAACAGAATATCTGTACGCTTGGAAGCATCGCCTTCCGCAAGCACAGCGGCACGCGCGACAACGGTGCCGTTGCTGTGGCTGACCAGGGTTTCAATGGCGTGCAAACTGCCGCCTGTGCTGATGACATCGTCTACAATCAGCACACGCTTTCCGTCCATTTTTGCCAAATCTTCGCGGTCAATGACCAACTTTTGAACCCCTTGTGTTGTGATGGAACGATCCTCCACCGTCAAGGGATCTTTCATATAAAGCTTTGCGCTTTTGCGGGCAAGCACATAGGGCTTTCCGCTTTGGCGGCTCATTTCATAAGCCAGGGGAATTCCCTTGGATTCCGCCGTGATCAGAATATCAAAATCCGGGCATTTTTCCAGCAGAGCTTTTGCACAGGCAATGGTCATTTCTACATCACCAAACATGATAAATGCCGCAATATCCAAATGTTCGTTCACCGGGCACAGCGGCAGCTCGCGCGTGACGCCCGCAACGGTAAGGGTATATGTTTTTTCCATACTATCACCTTTTTCAATGGTTCCCGGCAGAGCACTTGAAGCGCTGCCGGGAAACGCCTTTGCTTCTTTTCAGTTTGTGTTCCGCTTTCAGGCACAGCGCCGTTCTCAGCCCGGAGGCCAAGCAAGGCTGCGCTTTCCAAGCACATGGAAATGCAGATGACCTACGCTTTGGCCGCCGTCTTTGCCGCAATTGGTCACTACACGATAGCCGTTTTCCAGCCCCTGCTCGGCAGCCAGCTTGGCAATCACTTCAAAAATATGGCCCACTACGGCGCTGTTTTGCGCATTGATGTCTGCCGGAGACGCAATGTGCTGTTTGGGAATCACAAGAAAGTGTACCGGAGCCTGCGGATCAATGTCGTGAAACGCAAAAACGCTTTCATCCTCATAGATACACTTTGAGGGAATCTCCCCTTTTGCAATGGAACAAAACAAGCAATCCATTTTCGCTTGCCTCCTTTTATTTCATGGCCGCGCGGACAATCTCGTCCACGGCGTTCAGGGCGTCGTCAATTTTGGATACGTCTTTGATACCTGCCATCGCAAAGTCGGGCTTTCCGCCGCCGTTGCCGCCCGCAACCGCAGCAATCTCTTTGACCAGCTTTCCTGCCATCAAGCCCTTCGCCTGTGCCTCTTTGCCCACGGCAACCGCCAGCGTCGTCTTACCCTCGTTTTCACCGATGACAGCCGTCACGGAAGCGGGTGCTTTGTCGCGCGCTTTGTCGCACAAATCACGCAAGGCATCCGTCGGCGTACCCGTCAGATACAGGGTGAAGATTTTCACGCCGTCGATTTCCTTGGCGTTTTCAAACAAGCCCTCTACCTTTTGGCTGGCTGCTTGACGCTTGAGGTCATCCAGTTCTTTTTGTACAGCCTTCAAATCAGCGACCATTGCTGCGGCACGCTGCGGCAAATCGTTCATGCTGCTCACTTTCAGCGCACCGGCCACCTTGCTGAGCACTTCGGTTTTCTCATCGAGCAGACGCAGAACGCCATAGCCGGTAGTACCCTCAATACGGCGGATACCGGCGGCAACGCCGCCCTCCGAAAGGATCTTAAAGCAGCCCAGTTCTGCCGTATTGCCCACATGGGTACCGCCGCAAAGCTCAGTAGACCAGCCGGCAACGTCAACCACGCGCACAACATCGCCATACTTTTCGCCAAACAGCGCCATCGCGCCCATTTCTTTCGCTTCTTTAATGGACATCGTGCGGATTTCCACCGGCAGAGCCGCGAAAATCTTTTCGTTCACAATGCGCTCCACCTGCTCAAGCTCCTGCGGCGTTACAGCATTGAAATGCGTGAAGTCAAAGCGCACGCGATCGCCGTCCTCAAAAGAACCCGCTTGGTGTACATGGTCGCCCAGCACCTCGCGCAATGCCTTTTGCAGCAGATGTGCCGCCGTGTGGTTGCGCATGATCGCATGGCGGCGGGCAGGGTCTACCACGGCAGTAACGGTGTCGCCCGTCTGCACCACACCGTCCTCCAACACGCAGGTGTGGACATAGAAGCCTTTCGGCGTTTTCTTGCAGGAAGTCACCTTCAAGTGTGCGCCGCTCTTGGTGGTAATGATACCGGTATCAGCTACCTGACCGCCGGACTCCGCATAGAACGGCGTGCGGTTCAGTACAACCAGCACCCCTTCCTTTGCACCGTCGTCCGTTGCAACGGCCTGAGTCAGCTCCTCCCCATCGGAAAGTGCCAGCACTTCGGCTTCGCACTCGGTCACGTCATAACCCACAAACTCGGTGGGCTCAGCTTCCAGCGAACCGAACAAGTCGGCTGTCCAACCGGAAATATCGCGGCTCAAACGGTCTTTTCGGGCCGTCTCACGCTGTTTTTGCAGCTCGGCGCGGAAGCCTTCCTCGTCCACTTCAATGTCGTGTTCGGCGGCAATCTCTTTGGTCAAATCCAGCGGGAAGCCAAAGGTATCGTTCAGCTTAAACACATCGAGGCCGGACAGGATTTTGCGTTTTCCTTCGCGGGCCGCCTCTTTCACATTGTCCACCAGTTCATTCAAGATAGACAAACCGGCGTCAATGGTGCGGGAGAAGCGTTCTTCTTCGGCGCTGATGGTTTTCTTGATGTAATCAGCGTGCTCCACCAACTCGGGGTAAGCACCGCCGTTTTCTTTGATGACGGTATCGCACAGCTCCGCCAAGAACGGGCGCTTCACACCAAGCATTCTGCCGTGACGGGCAGCGCGGCGCAGCAAACGGCGAAGCACATAGCCGCGACCCTCGTTAGAGGGCAAAATGCCGTCGGAAACCATGAACACGGTGGAACGGATGTGGTCGCCAATCACGCGGATGGAAACATCAGTGAGGTGATCCTGGCCGTAAGTTTTGCCGGTAATCTGCTCAACATGCTTTAAGATATTGCGGACGGTGTCCACCTCAAACATGTTGTCCACGTTCTGCATCACGCAGGCCAAACGCTCCAAGCCCATGCCCGTGTCAATGTTCGGGCGCTCCAAGCGCTCATAGTGGCCGTTGCCGTCGGAATCAAACTGGCTGAACACCAGGTTCCACACTTCCATAAAGCGATCACAGTCGCAGCCAACGCGGCAATCGGGCTTGCGGCAGCCATATTCCTCGCCGCGGTCAAAATAAATCTCACTGCACGGGCCGCACGGGCCGGAGCCATGCTCCCAGAAGTTATCCTCTTTTCCGAAGCGAACCATGTGATCTTCGGGAATCCCGATTTTCTTCGTCCAAATATCATAGGCCTCGTCGTCCTCTTCATAAACGGAGATATAAAGACGGTCAGCCGGAATCTCCAGCACTTCGGTAAAAAATTCCCACGCCCAGGGAATGGCCTCCTCTTTGAAATAATCCTGGAAGCTGAAGTTGCCCAGCATTTCAAAGAAGGTGCCGTGACGCGCCGTAATGCCCACGCGCTCAATATCCGGGGTACGGATGCACTTTTGGCAAGTGGTCACGCGGTGACGGGGCGGCTCCTCTTGACCCAAGAACCATTTTTTCATCGGCGCCATGCCGGAGTTAATCAACAGCAGGCTGTTGTCGTTGTTCGGAACGAGCGGGAAGCTGTCCAAACGGAGATGGCCCTTGCTTTCAAAAAAAGAAAGGTATTTTTCACGCAGTTCATTTAATCCTGTCCATTGCATTGGCAGATTCTCCTTTTTTCATCAGTGTTTCGGCGCTTAAAAGCGCATTGCACAGCTCTTGTCAAATGGTCATCGGCCCATCGGCAAAAAAAGCCTCCGCCCCGACACATCGGGACGAAGGCTTTGAAGCTTCCGTGGTACCACCCAAAATTGCACACCGAAATGTGCCGCTTTTGCCGCGTTAACGCTGCGAAGCGCCGTGTTCTCACACGGAGGCTCACGGGTGGCTGTGGCAACAGCACTGCCGCAAGGATGTTTCAGCCATGCATCCTCTCTCTTTCGCGGGGCTTTGTGCCACTGGCCCGGTCAAGGCCTGTGATCCATATTCCTTACTTATCTTATCGAAAAACGTTAAAAATGTCAATAGCGTTTTCAGCGCCGCCGATGTTTTTTGGGGGCTACTACATCCTGCCAGCCCGCTTCATGGTTGCAAACACGCAGCATTTGCTCCAAGCGGTCAAAGGACAGCACCCCGCCCATGTTAAACGCCAAATTTTTAAACGGCAAATCGCGCACAGCCGTCTTGCACACTTTGCGGTTGACGGCAGGATTCGTGGAAAATCGAATCGCGCGCAGCGACACCTGAACTGCTAAGCGCTCCAAGTTGCGGGCTGCGCGGGAAGCGCGCATTTCGCCCAGCGTTGTCTGCATGGTGTATTCTCCCGGCAAGAGCGGCTCGTTGGACACCGGCTCGCGCTGATGCACTGCATAAAATGCCTCATTGGGAAAATCGTTGCCTGAAAATTCTCCATAGGGGCCGTGGGCGCTTTCCGCGTCTGTCGCTTCCAGCAAACGGCCATCGGGATACACAAATTCTTTCAAAAGAATTTCCCGGCTGTTCGCACCCACACAAATTTCATACGCCCCATTTTCCACGGCAAAAGAATGGCTGGCCGTTTCCCAAACCGCAAATTCCGACCATGGAATTTCAATGCAAACCCGCTTGCGTTCACCGGGCTTTAAATGCACCCGCTGAAACCCTGCCAGCGTGCGCACCGGGCGATGCACCGCCGAACCGCGTTTTCCAATATAGACCTGTGCAATCTCGCTTCCTTCGCGCTGACCTGCATTGCAAACCTCAAACTGAACGCGCATCACACCGCCTTCCTGCGGAAAGAGGTCGCATTCCAGCGCAGAGTAGGTGTATTTTGTGTAGGACAAGCCGTATCCAAAGGGAAACAGCACCTCTTTTTTCGCCTTATCGTAATAACGGTAGCCGACATAAATGCCTTCGTTATGCGTTACAGCGCGCGGACCCATCGGGTAATATTTTGCACACGGAACATCTTGCAACGAAAGCGGCCACGTTTCCGCCAGCTTGCCGCTGGGGTTTTCCTTGCCGAACAGCAAATCATAAACCGCTGCGCCCACTTGCTCACCGCCAAGGCCGGCATAAAGCACCGCGCGGACAGAATCAAGCCAAGGCATTTCCACCGGCGCACCGCCGATGAGTACAACCGCGACATTGGGGTTCACTTTGACCAGCTTTTCCAACAGCTGCACTTGATTTTGCGGCAGGCGCAGATGGGTGCGGTCATAACCTTCGCTTTCAAACATTTCCGTTAAGCCTATGACATAAATCACGGTGTTGGCCGTTTTGGCATAGGCCAGCGCCTGATGCTCAAGCACATCGTTGGGGCGCGGGTCGTTCAAATGATAGCCCGCCGCTGCGTTGACATAAGCGCGTCCGTTTTGGCGCATTGCCGCAAGCAGGCTGACGCCCTGCGCATTGACGAGGCTGGAACCCGCGCCTTGAAAGCGCATTTTATCCGCCAGCGCACCAATGACGGCAATATTGTCCTTTTCCTGCAACGGCAGCAAGCCGTCGTTTTTCATCAAAACCGCGCTCTCCAGTACCGCTTGCTTGGCCAGTGCCTTCTTTTGCTTTGCCGACAAGCGTTTTGTGGGGTGCTGTGCCTGTAAATAGTGGAACACCATATGCAGCACCCGCAGACAGCAGCGGTCCACCTCATCTTCGCGCAGGCGGCCTTGACGCACCGCCTGTACAATCATGCGGTCGGTTTCGCCGCCGGAGGCCGGCATTTCCAAATCCAGCCCGGCGCGCACTGCCTTCACGCGGTCATTCAACGCGCCCCAATCGGACATGACCAGCCCTTCAAATCCCCATTCCTCACGCAAAATTTTCTTGAGCAGAACGGGGTGTTCGGTGGAGTGAGTGCCGTTGACGCGGTTATAACTCGCCATCACGGTTCCGGGACGGCCTTCTTTCACCGCAATTTCAAAGGGCTTCAAATACAGCTCACGCATGGTGCGCTCATCCACCTCGGCAGACACGCGCATCCGATAGTTTTCCTGATTGTTGAGCGCAAAATGCTTCAGCGAAGTGCCCACGCCCCAGCCTTCAATACCACGGATGTAGGCCGCCGCCAGCTTTCCCGCTAAAAGCGGGTCCTCGCTGAAATATTCAAAATTTCGGCCGCAAAGCGGGCTGCGTTTGATGTTGACGCCCGGCCCGAGCAGCACCTGCACGCCCTGCTCGACGCATTCCTGCGCCAATGCCTGTCCCACACGGCGGCAAAGCGCCGTATCCCACGAACAGGCCAAAGCCGATTCCGTTGGAAAGCAGGTAGCGGGCAAGCTGCGTCCGCCGTTTTGCTTTTCCGCCCATGGCGCTTCGCGGCGCACGCCATGCGGGCCGTCCGCCATGCGCATCGACGGGATGCCCTTTTCTGTGATGGGCTTTGTACGCCAAAAATCGCGCCCAGAAAGCAGCGAAGCCTTTTCCTCGAGCGTCAATGAGGCCAATACCTCTTGCAGTGTGCGTTTTTTCATTGTGATCCACCTGCCGTTTTCCTTTGCAACACTTATGGAAATCAGAAAAAACCCGCGGGTTTTCTCAATCGGATGATTGTTCTTTGATGGCCCGCCAGTAGGCTTTTGCCGCCTGTTCGGTTTTATTCGGGCCGTAATGATAATACACGGTATCTTTCAGTTCTTCGGGCAAATACTGCTGTGCCACCCAGTGATGAGGGTAATCATGGGGATACAGGTAATGCTGCCCTTTTACGGCGGCATCTTCCCCATCGAAATGCTGATTTTGCAGACAGCGTGGAACGGCTCCCGCCTTACCCTTTGCAATATCCTCCATTGCAGCATTGATGGCGTTGTAAGCTGAATTGCTTTTGGGCGCCGTCGCCAGCAAAATGGCCGCTTCGGCCAAGGGCAAACGCGCCTCGGGCATTCCCAGCTGAAGCGCACTGTCCACACACGCTTTTGTCACCACGACAGCCTGCGGATACGCAAGGCCAACGTCCTCGGCGGCAATGACCAACAGGCGGCGACATGCGGAAAGCAAATCTCCGCCCGACAAAATACGCGCCAGATAATAGACGGCCGCGTCCGGGTCAGAGCCGCGAATGCTTTTTTGCAGCGCCGAAATGCAATCATAATGCATATCGTCACTTTTATCGTAGCGTGCGCCCTGCGCGGTTTGGGCAACCACGTCAGCCGTAATGCGGCGCTTGCCGTCCTGCACCGGCGCACCGGCCGCCGCAAACTCCAGCGCAATCAACGCCCGGCGCATATCACCCCCGCACTGCACGGCAAGGCGCTGCACGGCCTCCGGTTCAATGCTTACGCCCGTGCTTTCGCTTTCCTCCATTCGGCGCACGGCTCGTTCAATGCCCATGGCAATGTCCTCAGGGGAAAGCGGCTTGAACTCAAACACGCTGCACCGTGACACCAGTGCACTATAAATATAAAACGAGGGATTTTCCGTTGTGGAGGCAATGAGCGTTACAGAGCCGTCCTCTAAGCATTCGAGCAAGCTTTGCTGCTGCTTTTTGTTTAAATATTGAATCTCGTCCAGGTATAACAGCACCCCGTTATGCGCGCCGAATGTCCCTACGCTGGAAAGCACCTGCTTGATATCAGACGTGCCCGCGCTGGTGCCGTTGAGCATATGAAGGCTCATGCCGCTGGTTTTAGCAATCAAGCGTGCAACCGTAGTTTTGCCCACGCCGGGAGGCCCGTAAAAAATCATATTGGGCACGGTTCCGGCCTCAATCGCACGCCGAAACACACAATTTTCTCCTAACAGGTGCCGCTGGCCGCACACCTCGTCCAAGCTTTGCGGACGCAACCGGTCTGCCAAAGGCTGCATGTTGTTTCCCCCTCTGTTTGCCGCACCGCAAAAAACATCCGGGCGGCATTGCGGCACGCTGCGTTTGGCGCGTGTTAGTAGTTTGAAACCGCCGCGCTGCGCCAGTCGCTCAGCTTTTCTGCCGCATAACCATTGTTCAGAAAATAATCAATCGCATACACAAGGCTTCTATCCCAAAAATTCCATTCGTGAACGCCGTTCCATTGCAGTCGGCGGTAGTGCGCCATACGGACACGGCGCATGGTTTGGTGCAAAGCGTCGTTTTGCGCGACAATTTGGTACGGCTCCACATCCTGTAAGCCGTTCGTCATCAAAATGCGGGGCTGTTTTTCCGGCGGCAGTACCGCCACTTTTTTTGCAATTTCGTGCAAATCACTGGTGCGCGGCAGAGCCAGAGACTCACCGAACACCGGAGCAAACGTTTCGCGCAGGGCGGTCGTATCGTCCGAACGCAGCATCATACCAAGGTCTACCGCACCGGAAAAGCTGGCACACGCACCGTAAATATCGGGGCGTGTCATGCCAAGATAGAGCGCACCGTAGCCTCCCATGGAAAGGCCCGCAATAAAATTTCGATTTCGGCTTTTCGGCAATCGGAACATGGAATGCAAAAGCACCGGCAGCTCCTCAATCAAAAACGTGCGGTACGCGCCGCCGTACATCATATTATGGTAAAAAGAATTGCCGCAATCGGGCGCAATCAGCACTAAACCGTTATCCCCGGCATAACGCGCCGCGCTCGTTTGCTCAAACCAATCCTGCCCGCACCCGCCGTAGCCATGCAGCAGTGTGATCACCGCGCGGGGGCGGCTTTCCTCATCCGCCGGCTGATCATTGGGAAAGTACATGTGAACTCCTACCTGTTTTTGAAGCAATTTACTTTTTACTTTACATTCGATATACGCCATTCTCTTTCCCCGCTTTCCGTGGATGATCATTCATTTCCTTGCCGGTTTTTATCCAAAAACCTCAAAAACACTATTTATTATACTATAAAATAAAAGAAAAGTATATCCTCATCTTTTTCCATTGCGCAAAAAGAGCGCGCCGCAAGCTTTTTGCGACACGCCCTTTTCTTTTACCAATGCTTACTCTTCGCTGAAGTCGTCTTTGCCGACGCCGCACAACGGGCAAGTCCAGTCAGCGGGAACATCTGCCCATTTGGTGCCTGCTGCGATACCTGCATCGGGATCGCCGTTGGCCTCGTCATAAACATAACCGCACACATTGCATACATAACGCATGGAAAAACACGCTCCTCTTGTTTTTTTGAAAGCATCACGCCGGAAAGCTCTTAAAAGCAGCGTCCTTCAAGCACCTTCCAAAGGCATGATGCGATTTGTGTACAGTATAGCACAGGAGTTTCAAAAATTCTGTTGTTTTTGCAACATAGTAAAAATTTTCTTTTTCCATGTGAGCGTTTGCTGGAAGCGCTTATTCATAAAGCGGGAAACGCGCCGTCAGCGCCTCGGCGCGCCGGGCAATTTCCTCTTTTTTCGCTTCAAAATCAAAGATGCAATCGGCAATGCACTCAGCGATGATTTCCATTTCAGGCTCTTTCATGCCGCGGGTTGTCACAGCGGGCGTACCCACACGCAGACCGGAGGTGACAAACGGCGAAGCCGGGTCATTCGGAACGGTGTTTTTGTTGGCCGTGATGAACACCTCGTCCAAACGGCGTTCCAGCTCCTTGCCCGTCACATCAGTGCCGCGCAAATCAATGTTCATCAGGTGATTATCCGTGCCGCCCGATACCAGCTTCACGCCGCGCGCTGTCAAAGCGGCTGCAAGTGCGGCAGCGTTTGCAACTACCTGCTTTTGATAAGCGGTGAACTCCGGCTTGAGTGCTTCGCCGAAGCATACCGCCTTTGCGGCAATGATGTGCTCCAACGGGCCGCCCTGCGTACCAGGGAAAATCGCTTTATCAATCGCCTTTGCATACTGCTCTTTGCAAAGAATCATGCCGCCGCGCGGGCCGCGCAGCGTTTTATGCGTTGTGGTGGTGACAACGTCGGCATAAGGCACCGGGCTCTGGTGCTGTCCTGCAGCCACCAAACCGGCGATGTGCGCCATATCCACCATAAACAGTGCGCCCACCTCTTTGGCAATAGCGCCGATGCGTTCAAAATCAATCGCACGCGGATAAGCCGAAGCGCCCGCCACAATCATCTTGGGACGATGTTCTTTTGCCTTCTTTTCCAGGTCGGCATAGTCGAGGTAGCCGTTGGCATCCACTCCATAAGGAATGAAGTTGTAGTTTTTACCGCTCATGTTCACCGGGCTGCCATGCGTTAAGTGGCCGCCGTTGGACAAATCCATACCCAGCACAGTGTCGCCCACTTCCAAAAGCGCAAAATAAACGGCAAGGTTTGCCTGTGCGCCGGAATGCGGCTGCACATTGGCATGTTCCGCTCCAAACAAACGGCAAGCGCGCTCACGGGCCAATTCTTCCACACGGTCCACGCACGCGCAGCCACCATAGTAACGGTGGCCGGGATAGCCCTCGGCATACTTATTGGTCAGCACCGTTCCCATGGCTGCCAGAACCGCCGGAGATACAATGTTCTCCGAGGCAATCAGCTCAATATTTTTGCGCTGACGCAACAGCTCAGACTGCATTGCCGCCCCTAATTCGGCATCATACTTTCCCACAAATCCAATCAAATCCGGCATGTCTTGATACATTTTTTCTCCCCCTATTTTTTGTATTTTATCAAGCGCGTCCCCGCCGCCTTCTTTTGCGAAAGCACCCACCCCTTTGGGCTTTCCGACCGGAAAACAAACAAGCACTGCTTGATATTCTTCACAGTATACATCAAAGCAGCCTTGTAAGCAAGCCCTTTTTATGTTATTATATCAAAAAAGTATATTTTGTGCGCACAGCAAGGACATTTTCGGCTTTTTGCCGATATTTCACACTGAATGTAACCTTTATTTTTTATTTTGAAGTAGGAGGATGATTCATGCGTACCAAAGCAGACGCAAGAGAAATTGTAGAACGGTTGAAGCAGGCATACCCCTTAGCGGAGTGTTCGCTGGAGTATGAAAACGCTTGGCAGCTGCTTGTCAGCGTGCGTTTATCGGCACAGTGTACCGACGCACGAGTCAATATTGTTACCGCCGAGCTGTTTGGCCGCTACCCCACCTTGGAAGCACTTGCCGGCGCGGGCGCAAAAGCCATCGAGGCGATTGTCAAGCCCTGCGGTCTTGGGGCGAGCAAAGCGCGTGACATTGACGGCATGTGCAATATGCTGATAAACGAATTCGGCGGACAGGTGCCCAAAGAAATGGACGAGCTTTTGCGTTTGCCCGGCATTGGCCGAAAAAGCGCCAACTTAATTCGCGGTGATATCTTTGGTCTGCCGGCCGTCGTCGCGGACACACACTGCATCCGCATGGCCAACCGCCTTGGCTTTGTTTCAAACTGTACCGACCCGGTCAAAGTGGAAAAGGAACTGGTGCGTGTGCTGCCGCCGGAGGAATCGAATGATTACTGCCACCGCTGTGTGCTGCACGGCCGCGTTGTATGCACCGCACGAAAAGCACACTGCGGCCAGTGCTGCTTGCAGGACATTTGCCGCACCGGCAAAAAAACGCTGCCTAAAAAAGAGGCGTAAAAAACCGCTTGCGCGAATCGGGGGATTTTTTGTCTTGACAAGCGGAAAAAACGCGGTATAATTTTCATGGACATAAAAACAGGGGCGCTGGGAGCCATTCCCGGCTGAGAACAAAGCGAATTGCAGCTTTGTGTCACCTTGAACCTGATTCGGGTAATGCCGACGTAGGGAGTTTAGGGATGATGAACACCGGACGGGTGTGCCTTTGTGTTTTTGTGCAGAAAGGCGCACCCGTTTTTGTTTTTTATGTTACACCAAAGGAAAGAAGCGATTGTACATGACCACCACACACACCCGTTTACGCACATTGATTGAGTGCGCCTTAATGGTTGCCCTCGGCACCATTCTGGCACAAATCAAGCTGTTTGACATGCCTTTCGGCGGCTCTGTCACACTGCTGTCCATGCTGCCGTTTATCTTAATTTCGTTCCGCCACGGCGTAAAATGGGGCCTTTTAACCGGCTTTATCAACAGCCTTTTACAAATGATGATGGGCTTTTATCCGCCCCCTGCCAACACCGTTTTGGCCTATATCGGCGTGATTTTGCTCGATTATGTGCTGGCATTTACGCTGCTCGGCACTGCCGACCTTGTGGCAAAGCGCTTTTCTAACCGAACAGTAGGCGTTGCCTGCGGCACCATTTGGGCTTGTGCACTGCGCTTTTTGTGCAGCTTTTTGTCCGGTGCGCTGCTGTGGGACAGCTACCAAAGCTCTTACGAGTGGGCCGAAGGCTTAAACGTTTGGGTGTATAGTTTGATTTACAACGGCACCTATATGTTGCCGGAGGCGATTCTCACCGCGCTGGCCGCCGTTTTGCTGGTAAATGCCGCACCGCGTTTGTTTGAAGCAGAAATTTAAAAATAAGATACGGCGCTGTCTTTGGCAAATTACACAAAGGCAGCGCCGTTTTTTTGGTTCTCTTTTTGTCAAAATGTCTGCTATAATAAAAGTAAGCTCCCGGAGAGATATTTTTCCAAGCCGGGGCACGTTTGCGCGCGGCTTTGCCGCACGCTCAAACGGTTGGGAGGTGTCCGTTATGAAAAAAATTCGTGTGATTTGCATTGGCCGTCAATTTGGAAGCGGCGGGCGTGAAATTGGTGAAAAGCTGGCCAAAAAACTATCCTTTGGCTATTACGATAAAGAGCTTTTAAAAATCGCCGCCAAAGAGAGCGGCATTATGCCCGAACTGTTTGAAAAAGCCGACGAAAAGCCCATCAACAGCTTATTGTACTCTTTGTCGGTGGGCGCACAGGGGCAGGGCGCTTTCTTAACGGGATACCAAGATTATCTCACTAATGACAAGCTGTTTTTGTTCCAAAGCGATACCATCCGCAAGCTGGCGCAGCGGGAGAGCTGTGTCATCATTGGGCGCTGCGCCGACTATATTCTGCGCGGGCGCGACGATATCCTGCGCGTGTTTATCCACGCGCCGCTGGAACAGCGCGTAGAACGTATTCGCCGTTTGTATGACCTTGACGAAAAAGCTGCGCTGTCGCTCATTAAAAAGACCGATAAACGCCGCGCAAGCTATTACGGCTTCTTTACCGATTTAAGCTGGGGCTCGCCAGATACTTACGACGTTTGCCTGAACTCCGCCACGTTGGGCATTGATGGCTGTATTTCGCTTTTGGCTGATTTGGCCCGGCCCGAAAACAGTTAAGCCTGCTTTATAAATTATCGCAGAATTTTTGCAGCAGCCATAAGCCTGCCGCGCCGCTTTTTTCCGGGTGGAATTGAGTAGCAAAGATATTTTCTTTTGCAACAGCCGCGCAAATTTCATGGCCGCCATAGGTATAGTAGGCGGCGATGTCGGCCTTATGCATTGGCTTTGCATGGTAACTGTGAACAAAGTAATATTCCGGCGTCGCCGGGGTGGATTCCGTCGCTTGCACGAACCACTCCGGCGACGCTGTTTTTTGAATATTAAGGGCACGCCAGCCCATGCTGGGCACCCGCACGGGCACTCCATCCGGCGTGTATTTGGGCAAGGGTACCACAGTACCTTCCAGAAGGCCAAGCCCCGGCTCCTGTCCCCCTTCAGCGCTGTGCTCAAACAGCATTTGCAAGCCAAGACAAATGCCGAAAAGCGGCGTGCCCTTTTTCGCTTTTTCGCAAATCGCTTGCGCCATCCCGTTTTCCCGCAAAAGCCGCATCCCGTCATCAAATGCGCCAACCCCCGGCAAAACCAGCACATCGGCTTGCAAAACCTCTTTTTCATTGCGGGCATAGCTTACGTTTGCGCCGCAGTGTTCCAAGGCACGCTGCACGCTTAACAAATTGCTGCGTCCGTAATCCACAATTGTTACTTGCGTTTTCATGCTCTCACCTCCACCCCGGCTTTCAAAATCTCCTGTTTGAGTGCCGGAACGCTCGTTTTATCATAATGCAGGATGCTGGCTGCACTCACGGCATCCGCACCTTCCTTGGCCGCTTGGACAATATCATCCGCGCCCGAAACTCCGCCCGCCGCAATCACGGGAAGCGCCGTTGCCTGACGCACCGCGGCAATCAGCTCATGATCCATGCCCTTTTGCCGCCCTTCTGCGTCCACGGAGGTGACGAGTATCTCCCCCGCGCCCCAGCGCTCCGCTTGGCCAATCCATTCCAGCGCATCCTTACCGGAGCGCTCCCGCCCATTGTCAAAGTAGGCTTCCCAGCCCGTTTCCCAGCGCTTGGCCTGTACGCTCAACACCACACATTGGCTTCCGTACGCTTTGGCAAGCTCCGAAATCAGCTCCGGGCGGTGCAGTGCCGCGGTATTCACTGCCGCTTTGTCCGCGCCCATTTTGAGTACCAGCCCTACGTCCTCTACGCTGCGAAGGCCGCCGCCCGCCGTAATAGGAATAAAAATATCCTGCGTTGTTTTTTGCAAAATATCGCTCAGATTGTTGCGCCCATAAAGGCTTGCCACGGTATCCAAATACAAAAGCTCGTCAATTCCTTGTTCATAATAGTGCTTGGCGAAGTCGTGAGGGTCACCCAATTTACGCAAACCCTCATACTGGATTCCCTTGACCAGATTTCGACCTTTCACGTCCAAACGCGCAATCAGCCGGATTTTATGGCTCATCGCTGTTCGCCTCCCTTCACAGCGCCCCAACCGCAAAGGCTGTCCCCCTCGTAAGGGGTGTGACGAAGGCTCCAAACGCCGTTCTCGTACTGCCACAGATGGGGCGAACGGAAACGGTCGGCCAAATGCATAAAATAGTCCATATCCATACGCGGCTGTTCAAAGCAGCCGGATGCCTTGCCGAATTTTTTGTCATCCACAGAAATATAATCAAAAAATTCCTGTGCAAAGCGCATGGGAAATTCGCCGTCAAATTTTTTGCACAGCAGCTTTGCTTCCTCCAAGTCAATTTCGTTATTGCGAATTTCTTGGGCTGCGTCATAAGTGCAGCGGCCAATTCCGTATTTAATATAGGTAGTATAGTAGAAAAAGTCATCCACTTTATCATCAATCGAATTATATTTTGAATAAGTGCCCGCGGTGCGTTCCGGGCTGGGAATAAATCCGCCGTGCTCCACGCTGTAATAATACGCCCCTTGCGGGTGCCACTTTTCATAGTAGCCCATGTAATGCACTTCAATGCCGTTTTTCTTCACATCGCTTGTTTCGCAGGGAAGATAAATGGATAAATCCGCCTTATCGACACCGAAATCTTCCTCCAGCTGGCGCAGCGATACACCGCCCAGATAGATGTGGTCCATATCGTTTGTGGCAAAAAAGCGCTCGTCACGCAAAGCGCTGTCATTATCGGCAATGGGGTTGCCGAACTCGGCTTCGTTTTCGCCGTAAAACACCAGCGGAATGCCAAACTTGGCCGCCATTTTCGGCGCAAGCTGTTTTTGCCCTAAGATAAACGGCTGGAACGGGTGAAACAGGTTTTCCGTGGCAAGGCGTGTGAGCAGACGGTGTGTAATGCCATTTGGCGTACACAAATAATTGTCAAACCCCGCGTGAATCCACGCCTCGAAATTTTGAAAACCCCAACTGGTGTAAATATGCGGCGCCCAGGTGACGGTAAGCGGGTGCATTCCATATTTATACTTCAGCAAATGGGCGGCATAAAAGCTGTCTTTTCCGCCGCTGCCGGGCACCAGACAGTCGTAACTGCCGTCTGTTTTGCGGTAACGGTCACACAGCTCCCGCAGCTGCTCCTCGCGGGCTTTCCAGTCAATTTGATCCACCTTATTGTGGCAGGCATGGCAAGCGTCACAAACGCCATCTTCTTGAATCACCATGGTTTTCTTTTTAGAGTCAATCGTGTGTTCAAACTCATAGCAGCTGTTGGGCTTTTGGTTGCTCATGACGCATTCCTTACAAAAACGCACTTCTCGCGGCAAGCCATAAAACGCTTCGCGTTCTTGCTGTGGCAAATCCTTGCGATACTTTTCATAATCAATGGGCATCCAACGGGGTAACTGTTTCATATTTGCTCCTCCTTGATACAGCGCCATGCAAAAATTTTTGGCGCAAAAAAATACAGACAAAGACACTGCGGCACAAAATGTTTGTGTGCAGGCGCCTTTGCCTGTTTTTTATTTTATTCTTTTTTGCCTGTTTGAAAAAACAGAAAATTTTGACTTTTTAAAAAGCCTTTAGCCTTCAAAACCGGCGACAATTTTTTCCGCCACCTCTTTGATCGACGCGCGTTCATCCATCGCCCGTTTTTCAATCAGGCGGTGAGCCTGCTCCTCACTGAGCTGTTGATACCGCGCCAAGCAGCACTTTGCCTGTGTCAGCACCCTTGCTTCCTCCAGGCGTTTTTTCATACGTTTATTTTCTTCGCGCAAGGCTTTCATGCGGTAGCGGCTGGTGCGAATCAGGCCCATTGAAAAAGCGGCCAGCTGCCGTGCCAGCGGCTTTACCAGCACAAAAACGCCGTACTGTTCCAAACCTGCGGCCAGCTGGTCGCGCTGATTGGCGCGGCACAGCAAGATCGCTTCTGCCCCAAGTTCGATTGCTTTGAGAGCCAAATCCTTGCCGAACTCATCCGTGAGCGGCGCATTGATCACCACGCAGTCAAACTCAGTACGGCTCATCAGCCGCCGCGCCTCTCCTGCCGTCTGACAGCAGCTGACGCGGCTGATATTGGCGGCAAACAGCGCCTTGAGCGACTCTTGATGCTGCGTTTGTCCCACAATCAAAACGGAAAGCACCGTTGCTCCCCTCCTCTGCATCAAAACGTTTTTTCAAAAAACTTGATGACTTTCCCCTTATATTCTTTCAAAGTAACGTGCTATCTCATAAGCATGGGGGTCTTCGCTTGCGGTGAAGGCCGCAGCTTCCCGCTCTTTATCGCGCAGATAGTTGCAAAGCAGCTTTTCCGGCAGAACACGCTTTAAAAACGCGCTGTTTTTGGCAAGCTGTACGGCGCTTTGCAGGCTGTCGGGCAGCGCCTCAAAGCCCGCAACATCGTTCACATAGACATTTCCGTCAAACGCCTCGCCCAGCGTTAAGCCCTCGGCCACCCCTTCCATGCCTGCGTGCAGCAGCAATGCCGTTAAAAGGTACAAATTGCAGGAAGGGTCCGGGCTGCGCAGCTCCATGCGTGCATCACTTCCGGTGGCAGCCGGAACACGAACAAGAGTGGAGCGGTTTTGCTTCGACCAATTCACCACGCACGGCGCTTCACACTTGCCAAACCGCAGATAGGAACCGGGCAGCGGATTGGCAAACACGGTAATCTCCACAATACGCCGCAAAATTCCCGCCAAAAACGCGCGGGCATGTACGTCGGTGTCAAACTTTGCAAATAAATTTTCGCCGTTTTTCAAAAGGGATAAATTAATGTGCAAACCATTTCCGCTTTCCTCCGGCAAAGGTTTGGGCAAAAACGATGCAAACAGGCCGTTTTGTTCGGAAACTGCTTTCACAGCCGTGTGCAGCGTGACAAAATCATCCACCGCACGCATCGGCGATGCACAGCGAATGTCAATTTCATTTTGTCCCGGCCCGTGCTCGTGGTGGCTTCGCTCGGGATGAACGCCCATTTCTTCTAAAGTGAGGCAAATGTCACGGCGCACATTTTCGCCTTTATCCATCGGCGCTACATCCAAATAACCCGCTTTGTCAAACGGGGTCAAGGTCGGTGCACCTTTTTCATCCGTTTCAAATAGATAAAACTCGCATTCCGGCCCCACTAAAAAGCCGTATCCGTCAGCCTGCGCCTTTTCCTGCGCGGCTTGCAGCAAATAGCGGCCATCCCCTTCAAACGGGCGGCCATCTGGATAACGGATGCAGCAGAATAAACGCGCTACACACCCTTCCGACGGACGCCACGGCAAAAGCGCAAAGGTGGACAGGTCAGGAAACAGGAATAAATCGGACTCCTCTACATTAGAAAAGCCGGAAATCGCGGAAGCGTCAAAGGAAATCCCCTTTTCTACTGCCTGCGGCAGCCGGTCTGCCATAATGGCAATATTTTTCGGAATACCGAAAATATCGCAGAACACCAGCCGAATAAATTTTACATCGTGGTCTTCAATCGTTTCCATCAATTTCGTAAGCTGCGGCATCATCATTCCCCCTTATGTGTTATGGAACTTTTTCAAATATCGCTTGCCGCTTTTACAAACGCGCAGAAAATCGGATGCGCTTTGTTGGGGCGGCTTTTAAACTCAGGATGGTACTGAACAGCGACAAAGAACGGGTGAGCGTCATACTCTACCGCTTCCACCAAGCGGCCATCAGGTGAAGTGCCGCTCAAAACCAGTCCCGCCTCTTGCAGCTGCTGACGAAATGCATTGCTCACCTCATAACGGTGACGGTGACGCTCTTGAATTTCGCGTGTTTGATAGATTTGATGCATTCGGCTACTTTCCGCCAGCACACAGGGATAAGCGCCCAAACGCATGGTGCCGCCTTTGGGTGCGTCGGCGTTTTGGTCGGGCATCCAATCAATCACACGGTGAGCGCTGTCCGGCGCAAACTCGGCGGAATTGGCGTCCTGCCAGCCGCACAAGTGACGCGCTGCCTCAATAACGGCAATCTGCATTCCAAGACAAATGCCAAAATACGGCACGCGGTTTTCCCGCGCATACTGGGCCGCGGCAATCATTCCCTCAATGCCGCGCTCACCAAAGCCGCCGGGCACTAAAACGCCTTGCACATCTTTCAGCTGCGCTCGAATGTTTTCCGGCGTTAAGCCCTCGGCATCCACCCAGTGCAGATGCACCTTTTTACCGTTTTGATAGCCCGCATGACGCAGCGCTTCCACTACGGAGAGGTAAGCGTCGTGCAGCTCGACATATTTGCCTACAATGGCGATTTCCACCGTCTCGGAAAGAGAATCGACCTGTTTGCACAGCGCTTCCCACTCGGTCAAATCCGGCGTTGTTTCCTGCCAGCCAAAACGGCGGCAAACAATATCATCGAGCTTGGCGCGATGCAGCATCAGCGGCGCCTCATAGAGATTGTCCAGCGTGCGGTTTTCAATCACGCAATCTTCATCCACATTGCAGAAAGCGGCAATTTTCTGCAAAATGCCGTCCTCCAGCGGCTCGTCACAGCGCGCAATAATCACATCCGGCATAATGCCCATGCTTTGCAGTTCATGCACCGAGTGCTGTGCGGGCTTGGTTTTATGTTCGCCGCTGCACTTCAAGTATGGCACAAGCACCACATGCAGAAACATGCAGTTTTCGCGCCCTACCTCGCGGCTCACTTGGCGGATGGCCTCCAGAAACGGCTGGCTTTCAATATCGCCGATGGTGCCGCCGATTTCCGTAATCACTACATCGGCGTTTGTGTATTCCGCAATGCCCAGCACATACTTTTTAATTTCGCGCGTCACATGAGGAATAATCTGCACCGTGCCGCCTAGATACTCGCCGCGGCGCTCCTTGTGCAGTACGTTCCAGTACACGCGGCCGCTCGTCAGGTTGGACATTTTGTTTAAATCTTCATCAATGAAGCGCTCATAGTGGCCCAAATCGAGGTCGGTTTCCGCGCCGTCGTCCGTCACAAACACTTCACCGTGCTGGTAGGGGCTCATTGTTCCCGGGTCAACGTTCATATAAGGGTCTAACTTTTGAGCGGCAACTTTCAGCCCGCGCTGCTTGAGCAGCCGCCCAAGGCTTGCCGCACTGATGCCCTTTCCTAAGCCGGATACCACGCCGCCCGTTACAAATACATGCTTGCTTTTCACGAAAACCCCTCCGTATTTCATTAAAAAAGGGGTTCACCAAACACCGGCACGTCACCGGCACTTGATGAACCCCATTGTTCTTCAATGGAAGTTATTATAGTCGTTTTGACACAAAATGTCAATTCTATTTTTCAAAAAACAAGCAAATCCTTTTTCCGGCGAGGGGAAGCATTGCTTTAAACCGAGAACAGAAGTGCTTCGTAGTTCGGATAGGGCAAAAGCTCCTGCGGCAAGCAGCCCTCGGCCTCGTCCGCCGGGGTGCGGATATTCTGCATATCCTGCAAAATTACACTTTGATAATACTTTGCCTGCTCCAGCGGGTCGGAGATCGCTTCCGCCTTTTTGAGATGCTCGGAGAGCACGTCCGCCCCCTCATAAACTGCCTGTGTCAGCTCGTTGATTCTGGCCAAACGCTTGCGTTCTGCGGTGCATGACAGCGCGGGGTCAATGCCGTTTTTCCCTTGGATGACAGAAACCAGCTGGGCAATATAGCGCTCGGCTGCGGGCAAAAAGTCGTGATGGAGCATCGAGAGCATCGCTTTTGCCTCAACGTGCAGCGTTTTGCTGTATCCTTCCAGCAAAATGACGTAACGCGAAACCATTTCCTCTCTCGTGAAGATGTGGTGGTCAGTGAACAGCTTCACGTTTTTCTCGTCGATGAAGTGCGGCAGCGCGTCCGGCGTTGCTTTCAGGTTGTAAAGGCCGCGTTTTTCTGCTTCCTGCACCCACTCGTCCGTGTAGCCGTTGCCGTTGAAAATCACACGTTTATGCTGTGTCACGGTGCGTTTTAACAGCTGATACACCGCCTCGCTGCGCTCACTTTCGCTGGTGTCTTTCAGCTCCTCGTAAAAGCCGCGCAGCACCTGCGCCACAGCGGTATTGAGCACCACGTTGGGGCCGGAAACAGAAATTTCCGAGCCGAGCATACGGAACTCAAATTTATTGCCGGTAAAGGCAAAGGGAGAGGTGCGGTTGCGGTCGGTGGTGTCCTTGAAGAAACGCGGAATGACAGCGGCACCGATTTCCATAGGTACCGCTTCCCTTTTGGCAAGGAAGGTGCCGTTTTCAATGGAATCAAGCACTTCCGTCAGCTCATCACCGAGGAAAATAGACACAATGGCGGGCGGTGCTTCATTTGCACCCAAACGATGGTCATTTCCCGCACTGGCAACCGACACGCGCAGCAAGTCTGCATAATCATCCACCGCTTTGATAACGGCAACGAGGAATACTAAAAACTGAATATTTTCGCGCGGCGTGGAACCGGGGTACAAAAGGTTGGTGCCGGTGTTGGTAATCATCGACCAGTTGTTGTGCTTACCGCTGCCGTTGATTCCCTCGAACGGTTTTTCATGCAGCAGGCAAACAAGGCCGTGGCGGTCGGCCACCTTCTTCATCATCTCCATGGTGAGCTGGTTGTGGTCAACGGCAATATTAGCGGTGTCGAACACGGGAGCCAGCTCATGCTGGGCGGGGGCAACTTCGTTGTGCTTTGTTTTCGCGGGAACGCCCAGCTTCCAAAGCTCCTCGTCCAGCTCATGCATGTACGCCGACACACGAGATTTCAGCGTGCCGAAATAGTGGTCTTCCATCTCCTGCCCTTTCGGCGCCATCGCGCCCAAAAGCGTGCGGCCGGTGAACAGCAGATCCCGACGTTTTGCATACAAATCTTTATCCACCAAAAAGTACTCCTGTTCCGGGCCGATGGTGGTCAAAACACCGGTTACGTCGGTATTTCCCAGCAGATGCAGCACCTTGACTGCTTCTTTGCTCAGCGTTTCCATCGAACGCAGAAGCGGCGTCTTTTTATCGAGCGCCTCGCCGCTGTACGAACAGAACGCCGTGGGAATGTAGAGCGTTCCATCCTTAATGAAGGCCGGGGAGGTCGGGTCCCAAGCGGTATAACCTCTGGCCTCAAAGGTTGCCCGCAGACCGCCCGACGGGAAGCTGGATGCGTCCGGCTCGCCCTTAATCAGCTCCTTGCCGGAAAAATCCATAATCACTTCCCCGTGGCCAATCGGCGTGAGGAAACTGTCGTGCTTTTCGGCGGTATTTCCCGTCATGGGCTGGAACCAGTGGGTATAGTGCGTTGCGCCGTGCTCCACCGCCCATTCTTTCATCGCAACCGCCACGGCATTTGCTACTTCCAGCCCCAGAGGACGATTTTCATCAATGGTTTTTCTGAGTGCGCGATAGACCTCTTTGGGCAGCTTTTCACGCATGATACGATCACCAAACACCAAACTTCCGTATAATTCTGGAATATTTTTCGACATAACAAAAGCTCCTTTCCTCACGGTAAACCCCGTAAATGCAAAAAGACGCCTTGAGCCGTTACAGCTCAAAGCGCCTTTGCTTTCTGCTTGGTAGTATACTCCTTTTTTTCGGGTTGTCAACTGCTTTTTTCAGCGGAATATTTTCCCGGTTTGCCTGTCATGCCAAAAGGCATTAAAGGTAATAAAAGGCCGTCTGCCGTCACATTGACACAATTCACCCCTTTAGCAGTGTAATGTATTTGTGTGTTGTGCCGATTTTTGCAAAAAGCTCTTTGCAAACGGCAAAAAATAGCGTATAGTGATGTACACACAAGTTAAGGCGTTTCTGAAAACAAAGAAATGCACCGATTTTTCGTAAGGCGTGAAGGGCTGCAAGGCAAAAAGCGCAGGAATCCTTTGTGGATTCCGAGCATTTTTAATGCAGCAGGCACCGCGCCTTGTAGAACAAGAGGAAAATTTCGGCTTTTCAGAAAGCCCCTAAAATATTTTTGACAAAGGCGTCAAAAGAAAACCGTTGCTTTGCGGCGGGCTTCTTTTGTCGCCTTTTTGCTTTTCCGAACAGGAAATCTAAGGGGGATGGGAAGATGAAACAGCAAAACACCTTGTACCACCCGTCGTTTGAGCACGACAACTGCGGCATCGGCGCGGTGGTAAATATAAACGGCGCGCAAACCCATGCCGTCGTTGACGATGCTTTGAAAATCGTGGAAACACTGGCCCATCGCGCGGGGCGCGATGCAGAGGGAACTACCGGCGACGGCGTCGGCATTTTGACGCAGATTCCCCACAGCTTTTTTGCAAAAGAGTGTGAAGCGCTGGGCTTTTCACTGGGCGAAGCGCGGCAGTACGGCGTGGGCATGTTCTTTTTGCCGAATGATGAGCTGAAATGCAGCCGCGCGAAGAAAATGTTTGAAACCGTCGCCCAAAAAGAAGGGCTGGAATGTCTCGGCTGGCGCAAAGTGCCGTGCGCCAAGGAAACGCTCAGCCAAAAAGCGCTCGACGCCATGCCGTGCATGATGCAGTGCTTTGTCAAGCGCCCGAAAGATGCTGTAACGGATTTAGACTTTGACCGTCGGCTCTATCTTGTGCGCCGCATTTTTGAGCAAAGCGCCGAGGAAGTTTATGTACCGTCGCTTTCCTGCCGCACCATTGTTTACAAGGGCATGTTCCTTGTCACACAGCTGCGCCTTTTTTACACCGATTTGCAAAACGAGGATTTTCGCTCGGCGCTGGCGCTTGTGCATTCCCGCTTTTCCACGAATACCGTACCCAGCTGGCACCGCGCACACCCCAACCGCCTGATGGTGCACAACGGCGAAATCAACACCATCAAGGGCAATGCCGACAAAATGCTGGCACGCGAGGAAGCACTGCGCGGAGGTTCTTTGTCGGCAGAGGATTTGCACCGCATTTTCCCGGTCATTGACCGGGGCGGCTCCGACTCCGCCATGCTGGACAACACACTGGAATTTTTGATGATGAACGGCATCGAGCTTCCGCTCGCTGTCAGCATCGCTATTCCCGAGCCGTGGGCGCACAACGCCGCTCTTTCGGACGAGCAGCGTGATTTTTACCAGTATTACGCCACCATGATGGAGCCATGGGACGGCCCCGCCTCCATCTTATTTTCCGACGGCGACTGCATGGGCGCGGTGCTGGACCGCAACGGTCTGCGCCCCTCGCGCTATTACATCACAAAAGACGGGCGTTTGATTTTGTCCTCCGAAGTCGGTGTGCTGAATGTCCCCGAGGAGACGATTCTCAAAAAAGACCGTTTGTATCCGGGCAAAATGCTGCTCGTTGATTTGCACGCCGGCAAAGTGCTGTCGGACGAAGAAATCAAACAGCGCTATGCACTGGCGCACCCTTACGGCGAATGGCTCAGCCGCAATCTTGTCCAGCTGAAAGATTTGAAAATCCCGAACGAGCTTGTTCCCAAAATTGATGCTGAGGAGCGCGCACGCCTGCAAACGGTGTTCGGCTATACCTATGAGGATTACCGCGACACCGTTCACGCCATGGCGCTCAACGGCACGGAAGCCATCGGCGCCATGGGAATTGATACGCCCATTGCTGCCTTGTCGGAACATTATCAGCCGTTGTTCGGCTTTTTCAAACAGATGTTTGCGCAGGTCACGAACCCGCCCATCGACTCCGGCAAAGAAAAAATTGTGACTTCCACAACCGTTTATGTCGGCAAAACGGGCAATTTGTTTACACCCTGCGCAGAAAACTGCAATGTATTGAAAATCAACAACCCCATTTTAACCGACCTTGACCTTTTAAAAATCAAACACATGAACCGCCCCGGCTTCCATGTGGCGTGCGTTTCTACGGTGTTTTTCAAAAACACACCGCTGAAAGAAGCGCTCGAGCATTTGTTTATTGAAGTAGATAAAGCCTACTATCATAAAGCCAATATTTTGATTTTGTCCGACCGGGGAACAGATGAAAACCATCTTGCCCTGCCGTCTTTGCTGGCGGTCTCTGCTGTTCACAAGCATCTTGTCAAAACCAAAAAATGTACGGCCCTTTCCATTATTTTGGAGTCGGGCGAACCGAAGGGTGTGCATGATTTTGCCACCTTGCTGGGCTATGGCGCTTGTGCGGTCAACCCGTACCTTGCTCACAGCACCATCGCGGGGCTGATTGAGGACGGCTTGCTGGAAAAAGATTATTACGCCGCCGTGCAGGACTACGACCGCGCCGTGATGAACGGCATTGTAAAAATTGCGGCAAAGATGGGCATTTCCACGCTGCAATCTTACCAAGGCAGTCAGATTTTTGAAGCACTCGGGCTTTCCAACGAGTTGATTGACGATTACTTTACCGGAACCGTCAGCCGCATCGGCGGTTTAACGCTTGCTGATGTTGAAGCGGCGCTGCACCGTCAGCACGCAAAAGCATTCGACCCGCTGGGGCTGAAAACCGACCATACTCTGCCTTCCATCGGACGGCACAAAGCACGCAGCGGCGGCGAAGTTCACCGCTATCACCCGCAAACCATCCACCTGCTGCAACAATCCACCCGTCTTTCCGACTATGGGCTGTTTAAACAATATACCGAGCAAGTGGACGGCCTTGGCGGCAGCATCCGCAGCCTGCTGGACTTCGTATATCCCCAACAGGGCATTTCGCTAGACGAGGTTGAGCCGGTGGAAAGCATTGTACGCCGCTTTAAAACGGGCGCAATGTCTTATGGTTCGATTTCACAGGAAGCCCACGAAGCACTGGCCATTGCCATGAACCGCTTAGGCGGAAAATCGAACAGCGGCGAGGGCGGCGAAAGCGACGAGCGTTTAAGCGAAGCGGAACGCGCGGACGGGCGAAGCTCCGCCATTAAACAGGTGGCAAGCGGCCGCTTTGGCGTGACCAGCCGTTACCTTGTCAGCGCAAAAGAGCTGCAAATCAAAATGGCGCAGGGCGCAAAGCCCGGCGAGGGCGGCCATCTGCCCGGCAAAAAGGTATATCCGTGGATTGCCAAAACGCGCCACTCCACACCGGGCGTCAGTTTGATTTCTCCCCCGCCGCACCACGACATTTATTCCATTGAAGATTTGGCACAGCTGATTTACGACTTGAAAAATGCCAACGACCGCGCCGATATCAGCGTCAAGCTGGTTTCTGAGGCGGGCGTCGGCACCGTTGCGGCGGGCGTCGCTAAGGCGGGCGCACAGGTGATTTTGGTGTCGGGCTATGACGGCGGCACCGGCGCTGCGCCCATCAGCTCGATTCATCACGCGGGTTTGCCGTGGGAGCTCGGTCTTTGTGAAGCACATCAAACGCTGATGCAAAACGGTCTGCGCCGCTCGGTTCGTTTGGAAACAGACGGCAAGCTGATGACCGGGCGCGATGTCGCCATGGCTGCACTGTTGGGCGCCGAGGAATTCGGCTTTGCCACCGCACCGCTTGTCACACTGGGCTGTACTATGATGCGCGTTTGCAGTTTGGACACCTGCCCCATGGGCATCGCCACCCAAAATCCCGAGCTGAGAAAGCGCTTTGCCGGAAAGCCGGAATATGTGGAAAACTTTATGTTATTCATTGCGCAGGAATTGCGTGAATATATGGCAAAGCTGGGTATGCGCACCGTGGAAGAAATGGTGGGACGCACCGACCTTTTGTGCCAAAAAGCCGACAGCCCGCTGGATTTGACCGCGCTGTTGGCACAGCCCGGCGAAGGCCGCACCTTTGCCGAGCAAAACCGCTATGACTTTGAGCTGGAAAAAACGCAGGATAGCGCACTGTTAACCCGTAACCGCGCCTTGAAGAAAGCACTCGAAACCGGCACTTCCTGCCATTTGACCACGAGCCTGACAAACACCGACCGCACCTTCGGAACACAAATAGGCGCAGAACTGACACGCCATTTCCCCGAAGGGTTAGCCGATGACACGATTGCGATTGACTGCTTTGGCGCAGGCGGCCAAAGCTTCGGCGCATTTTTGCCGCGCGGCATCACGCTGTCACTGCACGGCGATGCAAACGATTATTTCGGAAAAGGGCTTTCGGGCGGCAAACTGTCCATCAGCCGTCCCGAGCACGCGGCATATTCTGCCGAGGATAATATCGCCGTCGGCAATGTGGCTTTTTACGGAGCCACTTCCGGCGAAGCTTATATCAACGGCGTGGCAGGCGAGCGTTTCTGCGTGCGCAATTCGGGCGCAACTGCTGTTGTCGAAGGCGTGGGTGAGCACGGCTGCGAATATATGACGGGCGGCTGTGTGCTTGTGCTGGGGCCGACGGGTAAAAACTTTGCGGCGGGCATGAGCGGCGGCATCGCCTTTGTCCTGGACGAACACAACCGGCTGTATAAAAACTTAAACAGCGACATGGTGAGCATGGAGGAGCCGGACGAAAACGACCGGGAAACCATCCGCAGTTTGTTGCAGCGCCATGTTGCGGCAACGCATTCTGAAAAAGGCCAAAACATTTTGGCACACTTCAGTGACTACGCCTGCAAATTCAAAAAAATCATTCCGTTTGAATACAAAAAAGCATTACAGGGCGGTTAAGGCTTACCACACAGCAGCCCCGTTCAAACGGTGCTCCAATATTTTCGGGAGGGATTTCACATGGCAAAACCAACGGGATTTTTAGAGTATCCCGCAAAGCATAATCAAGGCGAAGAACCCTTGCACCGCATTCGCCATTTCAATGAATTTTACACGCCGCTTCCCATGGAGGAGCGGCGCAAGCAAGCGGCACGCTGTATGGACTGCGGTGTCCCCTTTTGCCAATCAGGCGAAGCTCTGTTTGGCATGACATCGGGATGCCCTTTGCACAATTTGGTGCCGGAAATGAACGACCTTGTTTATCACGGCAATTTAAAGCAAGCCTATTTTCGGCTGAGCAAAACCCATTCTTTGCCGGAGTTTACCGCGCGCGTATGCCCTGCCTTGTGCGAAGCGTCCTGTACCTGCGCGGCGGCCGAAGGCGCGGTATGCACCAAAGACAATGAACTGGCTGTCATTGAATACGCCTATGAAAACGGGCTTGTCACACCTGACTTACCCTTAACAAAAACAGGAAAAAGCGTTGGTATTGTGGGCAGCGGCCCCGCAGGGCTGGCGGCGGCCATTTGGCTGAACCGCCGCGGGCACAGTGTTACTGTCTACGAACAGCAGCCGCTGCCCGGCGGCCTTCTGCGCTACGGCATTCCCAATATGAAGCTGGATAAGCGCATCATCGACCGACGCATTCAGCAAATGGCGGCGTCCGGCATTACCTTTGTCTGCAATACACGCATTGGGCGCGACATCAGCACCGTGCAGCTTTGCAAACGGCACGACCGCATTCTTTTGGCTATCGGCGCTGGGGTTCCGCGTGATATCGGCGTACCCGGACGCGACGGAGAGAATATTCTGTTTGCCGTTGATTTTTTAAGCGATATTACCAAAAAGCTGGAGCACAGTGATTATGAGCCGGTTTCATCTGAGCTTGTTCAAGGCAAAAACGTGCTGGTCATCGGCGGCGGCGACACCGGCAACGACTGCGTGGGCACTTGCGTGCGTTTAGGGGCAAAGAGCATCGTTCAATTAGAAATGATGCCCTGCCCGCCCGAAACACGCAGCGCGGATAATCCGTGGCCGCAGTGGCCGCGCGTCAAAAAGACCGATTACGGCCAGCAGGAAGCGGCCGCGGTATACGGCAGTGATCCGCGCGTTTATCAAACCACCGTGCAGCGCTTTGTATCGGACGAAAGCGGCCATGTCCGTGCTGCCGTCACTGTTTCCCTGAAGGCAGAAAAGGGCGAGGATGGCCGCTTCAAAATGACACCGATTGCAGGTACAGAACAGGAAATCCCGTGTGAGCTGGTTCTGATTGCCGCCGGGTTTACCGGCTGCGAGGAGCTTTTGCCCAAACAACTCGGCATTGAAGTAAGCCCGCGCGGAACGATTTCGACCGAGCAAAAAACGTATGAAACCAGCGCCAAGCATGTGTTTGCAGCCGGTGATGCACGCCGGGGGCAATCGCTGGTGGTTTGGGCCATTGCAGAAGGTGAAAACGCAGCAAGAGCCATCGACGCTTCTTTAATGGGATACAGCAACTTATAAAAAAGCAAGGCTGCGGGAACACACATGAATCAAGGCGTGTTTCCGCAGCCCGATGGCAGGAAGGAGAGGAATCAAAATGTGTACTATTTTGTACTATGGCGGCAGCCAGTTTTCTGCGGCACAGGTGCAGGAACACCTGCTGGCTGCGCCCCATCGCGGCCCGGACGGTGCGCGCGTTTTGGATACCGGCCTTGGCTGGCTGGGCTTTGCCCGCCTTGCCATTATGGGGTTAGAGGAAAGCGGCATGCAGCCCTTTGTTCAAAACGATTGCATGGCCGTCTGCAATGGTGAAATTTACGGCTTTCGGCGCCTGAAAGAGGAACTTTCTCAGCGCGGATACCGTTTTTTGAGCGGCTCAGACTGCGAGGTGCTTTTGCCTCTGTACCAAGAATACGGGCTTGAGATGTTTCGCCACCTTGACGCAGAATTTGCCTGTGTGATTGTCGACCCCAAACATAACCGTGTCATTGCCGCGCGCGACCCCATCGGCATTCGGCCTCTTTACTACGGTTATTCTTCAGACGGCATGATTTCCTTTGCCAGCGAACCGCAAAATCTGCTTGGGCTGGTGGAAACCATTCTTCCCTTCCCTCCGGGGTGCTATTACTGCAACGGCACGTTTCACACCTATGACGATCTTTCACAAACCGACCGTTTTATTCATGAAGACGAAACCGCCGTCACCGCCCAAATTCACGATTTGCTGACGAAGGCCGTGCTGAAACGGCTGGACTCCGACGCACCCCTTGGCTTTTTGCTTTCCGGGGGCTTAGACTCCAGCTTAGTGTGCGCCATTGCTGCAAAACACAGCACCACGCCCATTCGCACCTTTGCTATTGGTATGGAGCATGACGCCATTGACTTGAAGTATGCTGCACAAACAGCGGCGTATCTCGGCACGGCACATACAGAAATCATTATTACGCGCGAAGATGTGCTTTCTCATCTCGACGAGGTGATTCGGGCACTAGCTACTTACGATATTACCACCATTCGGGCATCCATGGGCATGTATTTGCTGTGCAAAGCCATTCACCATCAAACCGACTTGAAAGTTTTGTTAACGGGTGAAGTGTCCGACGAGCTGTTTGGCTATAAGTACACCGACTTTGCACCGGATGCAGCATCTTTTTATGCGGAATCTCAAAAGCGTGTGCGTGAACTTCATGCCTATGATGTGCTTCGCGCCGACCGGTGTTTGGCGGCAAACAGCCTGGAAGCGCGCGTACCGTTCGGCGACTTGGATTTTGCACGGTATGTGATGTCGATTGACCCTTACCAAAAGATGAACCACCACCAAAAGGGCAAGTACCTTTTGCGCAAAGCGTTTGAAAACGACCATCTTCTGCCGGATGAAATTCTATGGCGTGAAAAAGCCGCATTCAGCGATGCGGTTGGCCACAGCCTGGTGGACGACTTAAAGCAGTACGCCGAAGAAACCTACACCGACGAAGAATTCGCAAAGCTTTGCTTAAAATATGATTACGCCGCGCCGTTTACCAAAGAAAGCCTGCTTTACCGGGAAATCTTTGAACGCCATTATCCCGGACAGGCGGGCATGATTCCCGGCTTTTGGATGCCCAACCAATCTTGGGAAGGCTGCCGTGTCAACGACCCCAGCGCCCGTGTGCTTTCCAATTACGGCGCAAGCGGACAATAACTGCCTTTCTCCTTTTTCGGAACGTGGGAACCCTCCTCCCCGTTCCGCTTTTTTATTGGCATTTTTACCGCAGTATCTTTGGTGCGAAAAAGTAAACCCGATAAGGAAAATAGGAAAAGCAAAACCCCCGCAGAATAATTCTGCGGGGGTTTCTCTCTGGCGGAGAGTTAGGGATTTGAACCCTAGGTACGCTATTAACGTACACACGATTTCCAGTCGTGCGCCTTAGACCACTCAGCCAACTCTCCAAGTGACTTCTATATCATACACGATTTTATCGCTTCTGTCAACACTTTTTTTCATTTTTTTGATTTTTTTACTTTAGGCTGTATCAGCAGGTGTTTTTGGCGAGACAGGCACATTTTGACACCATGCGTCATATAAGTAATGGTAGGAAGCTCTCTGCCCTTTTTTGGCTGTGCATACCTTGGGGCAGGCTGCTTTTTTCAAATTGGGCAACGAACGATTGCCAAGGGAGGAATTAGATTATGTCTACACCAATCATCACCACATCCAACAACCCGGTATCCATGAGCCAAGCCATCACCGACCTGATTGAGTCCATCGCCATGCAGGAGGCTTCGATGAGCTGCATTTTGGCTGCCGAGGCACAAAAAATTCAAAAAGCGCTCACCATGGAAATTTCTTTGGACCAGCTGCTCAATGTCAACGACACCGCCATGAATATGGTGCAAACCATTAACGATTTGGAGCACACCCTGCGCGATAAGCTGGAGTTTGTTTCCAATAATTTGTACTACCCTTCGCGCGATGTGTAAGGCAAGCTTTGACGTTTGACTTTTTGGGCAAAATCCTTTAATCTTATACCAAAGGAACGACAGTTGTCATTTCCCAAAAAATTAAATTGGTATAAGGAGAAGGAATATCATGAGAATTGCTTTGATTAACGAAAACAGCCAAGCGGCAAAAAACAGCCAAATCGAAGCTGCCTTGAAAAAGGTAGTAGAGCCGATGGGCCATACCGTAGACAATTACGGCATGTACAGCGCCGATGACAATGTGCAGCTCACCTATGTGCAGGCCGGCATTCTGGCCGCTATTTTGCTGAACAGCGGCGCGGCAGACTACGTTGTCACGGGCTGCGGCACCGGCGAGGGCGCGATGCTCGCGTGCAACAGCTTCCCCGGCGTTTTGTGCGGCCATGTGGAAGACCCCGTGGACGCTTATACGTTTGCCCAAGTCAACGACGGCAACTGTGTTGCCATGCCGTTTGCCAAGGGCTGCGGCTGGGGTATGGAGCTGAACTGGGAGTATGTGTTTGAAAAGCTGTTCGGCTTCGGCAGCGGCAAGGGCTACCCCGCCGACCGCGTTGTGCCGGAACAGAACAACAAAAAAATTCTGGACTTGGTGCGTGCAAACAGCATGAACGACCTCATCGACACGCTGAAAAAAATTGAAGCGATGGAACCGGTAGAGGGCATCACCAACATGGAGCATCTCGTCAGCCGTGCTGTGGCGGGCGAGCGCTTCCGTGAGCTGTTCTTTGCCTCGTGCAAAAACGACGCCATCAAAGCGTATGTGGAAAGCCTTTTGAAATAATATTTCATTTTTTCTGTCCGCATTCCGCTCGATAAACGGCCCGCCTTTGCAAAAAAAAACACAAAAAGGCATCCTTTTTTGCAGCGCCCCTTGACTTTTCAGCTCCACCTGTGGTATCATAGCCGTGTTGGAAAGGGAGTCGTTACAAAGGAGTATTCCTCTTTTGTGTATACTGTCAACAGCACGATTTTCGTTTTGGGAAAATCTGGTGGTATACGCCGTTTATTTTTCGGTAATAAGACTTTTCGACGGTTACTTTGTGTTACCGTCGAAAGGTCTTTTTTTATTTTTTTACGGGTATATTCTTTGCAGCTGCTTCTTTTAAGACGCCGAAAAAACGCACTTAAACGCAAAACGGAAGGATGGATATCGGCATGGAAAAACAATTTTTCAACCGGTCTGTGCAGGAAGCCTTAACCGAGCTGAACACCTCGGAACAGGGTCTCTCCTCTCAAGAGGCCAAAAAAAGGCTGGAGCAGTACGGCCCAAACAAACTCAGTGAAGCCAAACGCAAATCCCCCTTAGCAGTCTTTTTTGAACAGTTTAAAGACTTGCTCGTCATTATTCTCATTATTGCCGCCATTATCTCAATGGTGTCCGGCAATATGGAAAGTACGCTTGTTATTTTTGCCGTTCTCATTTTAAACGCTATTTTAGGTACCGTACAATATTTTAAGGCTGAAAAATCGCTGGAAAGCTTGAAGGCCATGAGCTCTCCGTCCGCCAAGGTGCTGCGCGACGGCACACGCGTAGAGATTCCCGTTGCCGAAGTGGTGCCCGGTGACATCCTGGTTTTGGAAGCGGGCGACCTCGTTGGCGCGGACGGCCGCATTCTGGAAAACTTCTCCATGAAAATCAACGAAAGCTCGCTGACGGGCGAAAGCGAAGGCGTGGACAAAACTGCCGATTGCCTGCCGGGCGAAAAAATTGCACTGGGCGACCAGAAAAACATGGTATTTTCCGGCTCGCTCGTCACCTACGGACGCGCCAACGTGATTGTTACCGGCACGGGCATGAACACCGAGCTTGGCAAAATTGCGTCCTTGATGAACGAAACGCAGCAGCGCCGCACTCCGCTGCAAAAAAGCCTGGATGATTTTTCCGGCAAGCTTGCCATTGTCATCATGGTTATCTGCGCCATCGTGTTTGGCCTGTCCATTTTCCGCAGCGGCATGTCCATTCTTGACTCGCTCATGTTTGCCGTGGCGCTGGCGGTAGCCGCTATTCCCGAGGCGCTGTCGTCTATCGTCACGATTGTGCTTGCCATGAGTACGCAGAAAATGGCGCGTCAAAATGCGATTTTGAAAGATTTGAAAGCCGTGGAAAGCCTTGGCGCAGTATCGGTTATTTGTTCGGATAAAACCGGCACGCTTACCCAAAACCGCATGACCGTTCAGCACCTTTGGGCAGACGGCAAACTGGTTCCCATTAAAGAGCTGAATTTGGCCAGCGACACCCAGCGTCTTTTGGTTAAGATTGGCATTTTGGCCAGCGACGCTACCACCGACGCAGAAACCAATACCGCTATCGGCGACCCCACCGAAGTTGCCCTGATTCAAGTGGCGGACGAACTGGGCGTGGAGGAAGTCACCTACCGCAGCCAGCACCCGCGCCTTCGCGAGCTTTCTTTCGATTCCGACCGCAAGCTGATGAGCACCTTGCACGAGATTGACGGCGAAGCTGTTTTGATGACCAAGGGCGCCATTGACGTGCTGCTCAACCGCTCCGACTTTATGCTGACGGACGAAGGCGTTGTGCCGATGACCGCCGAACGCAAAGCCATGATTGAAAAAGCCAACGATGAGCTTTCGCAAAACGGTCTGCGCGTGCTGGCCTTTGCGCAGCGCACTTTGGACAGCGTGCGCGATCTCGATTTCGAGGACGAGCAGCACTTCACCTTCGTCGGTTTGGTTTCTATGATTGACCCGCCGCGTCCCGAATCGGTACAGGCAGTTGCCGACGCTAAAACGGGCGGCATTCGCACGGTCATGATTACAGGCGACCACAAAACAACGGCTTCGGCCATCGCGCGTCAGATTGGCATTTTTGAAGACAACGATATCGCGCTTGACGGCGTAGAACTGGATGCAATGACCGACGACCAGCTGGATGAAGTATTGCCCCGCGTTTCGGTTTATGCCCGCGTTTCTCCCGAACACAAAATCCGCATTGTTTCGGCATGGCAGCGCCGCGGCTGCATTGTTTCCATGACGGGCGACGGCGTGAACGACGCCCCCGCTTTGAAGAAAGCAGATATTGGCGTGGCCATGGGCATTACGGGAACGGAGGTCAGCAAAGACGCTGCTTCCATGATTCTTTCCGACGACAACTTTGCTACCATTGTTCATGCGGTTGTCAACGGACGCGGTGTGTACACCAATATTAAAAACTCGATTCAATTTTTGCTTTCCGGCAACATGGCGGCCATCCTTTGCGTGGTGTATGCTTCCATCATGGGGCTTTCTGTTCCCTTCCTGCCGGTACACCTTTTGTTTATCAACCTGCTTACCGACTCGCTGCCCGCCATCGCCATCGGCATGGAGCCCGCGCGTGCCGGCTTGCTGAAACAAAAACCGCGTGACCCGAAAGCGCCTATTTTGGACAACAAGCTGCTCAGCTTGATTTTTGGCCAAGGTCTTTTAATCGCCATCAGCACCATGATTGCCTTCTATCTGGGCAATGCTTATGCTGGTGCCGCAGGCGCTGCAACGATGGCTTTTGCTACCCTTACCTTGGCACGTTTGTTCCACGGCTTCAACTGCCGCGGTGCAGAATCCATCTTCCGCTTGGGTCTCGGCACAAACCGCGCTTCGCTTTATGCGTTTGCGGGCGGCGTTGTTCTTTTGGCGGCGGTGCTCTTTGTTCCGGGTCTGAACACGCTTTTCGCTGTCACCCCGCTCACCGGCACACATCTTTTGCAAATTGTCGGTTTGGCATTTGCCCCGACTGTGCTGATTCAGCTTTATAAAATTTTACGCGGCGACAAATAAGGGCTTTTTGAAAAGATTCTAAACGCCTTTCTGAGCATTGCAAAAAAGCCGTATAAAATGCTCCCACCTGTACCATACTATTCATAGAAGGGGTCGCACAATGCGTCCTTTGAATGGATTGTTTTGAAAGGTGGGAGCTTTTTTATGGAACGAAAAAAGAACAAAATGCCCCGCACGACACAGTCGTTTCAGCCGGGAAAACGTTACGTTGCAGGAAAAACCCCGTTGGATTCCCGCGCAGCAGTACAAAATGAATATCGCAATTTAATTCAAGACCCGTGGGTTCCGGCATTTTTGCCGCTGGAGGATATGCCCGGCGCTCAGCCGCCGGACGACAAGAATGACGTTTAATTCTTATCCAATCTCTTTTTTGATACAGCGCTTTTGACAAAACAAAAAGGTATTTTAAAAACCGGGGCGTTTTTGAAAACAAAGAAATGCATCAATTTTTCAAAACACCCCTTATCTGTCATCCGCAGTGCTTTGGGTTTCTTGCGCGTTGGGCGCACCCCCAAGGCACTGTGGATTTTTTATCATAAAAGCCTGTTTGAACGCAAAGCCGCCTTCTTTTTTATCAAAAAGCCGATATATTTTGCCTCAAAGCGTTTGAAAGCTTTCCCATGGAAATCAGATGTGCTATACTGGTGAAAGAAAGTCTATCAGCAAAGGAGACTGAAATCGTTGGAAGTAATCGCCTATTTTATCATCAGTATGCTCGCCAGCGTGGCCGGAGCCATTTGCGGTATTGGCGGCGGGGTTATCATTAAGCCGACCCTTGATTTGTTCCATCTGGACAGTGTGTCCACCATCAGCTTTTTATCGGGCTGCACCGTATTGGGAATGACGTGCTATTCCGTAGGAAAAAGCATGATTGCCCGTGACAGCAAGGTGAACTTACGCACCGGCACTCCCTTGGCCATCGGCGCGGCAGTAGGCGGCATTGTGGGAAAGCAATTGTTTACCGCCGTCAGCGGCTTGTTTGCCGACCCGAATACCGTGGGAGCCGTTCAGGCGTCGGCGCTGGCCGTTATTACCTTGGGCACACTAATTTACACAATTTTTAAAGCGCGTATTCCCACTTTGAAAGTAAACGCTTTGGCCGTTTGTGTGCTGATTGGCTTGGCGCTCGGCGTCATGTCCAGCTTCCTCGGCATTGGCGGCGGGCCGATCAATCTGGTGGTGCTGTTCTTCTTTTTCAGCATGGATACGAAAACAGCCGCACAGAATAGCTTGTACATCATCCTGTTCAGCCAGATTACCAGCGTAGGGGCAACGATTGTCACCGGTACCGTACCGGAGTTTGCTTGGTACAAGTTGGTATTGATGGTAGCGGGCGGCATCTTGGGCGGCATTCTGGGCCGCATTTGCAACCGCCGCATGGACAACAAAGCCGTGGATAAGCTGTTCATGGGCTTAATGGCCGTTATCATCGGCATCAGTATTTACAACACTTGGCAATTTCTATAATAAGCGTGCTCTGTTCCCTGCCGCAGAGCAATGCTTTCACAAAACACGGGGCAGCCCGGCAAACATTTTGCTTGCCGAGCTGCCCCGGCTGCTCATAACAGCATATTTTTTACTCACCGAAAACCGGAAAGGAGTTCATAAAAATGCACAAATGCAAAACAGGGAACCTTTCGCTTGGAATCGGGGTTCTTTTTATGGTGTTTTTATGTGTTCCTGTAATCGGGTTTTGTTTGTTCAATCTGCTTGACCCCACAATCGCTTTGCGCGAAAAAGAAATGGACGCAGCTGGGCTGGCCGTATTCGGCGGAACGCTGTTTTATTGTCTGCGCCACGCCCTGATTGCAAAAGAGATTGAAATTGAGTTTGATGAATACATTGTTATTTTTCATTTCAGTGCAGCGCAAGAACAGGAAATGACGTGGGACTCGCTCAAAGAGCAAATCCTCTGCGGTGATGTCCTCTTGGAACCGCCGCCTGCTGCTCTTCCCGGCTTTCTGTTCGTGTTTCAAAAGCAGGACGAAGAAGCCGCCGCCATATTCATTCCCGTCTATTTCTTTCATCATGGATACAAAGAGCTCAGGCAAGTGATGACAGAACACGGAATCTTTGCCGCAGAAAAAAGCAAATAACACACGAAAATGCCCCCTGGTGCAAAAGCACGTCAGGGGGCATTTTGATAGGCAGAAAAGCAAGCCTGATTTATTGATTCGATATCTCCTGCGCCATCATGGCTTGCAAACCTTGCCCTGCCTTTTCCATCTGGTTTTGATAGTAAGGATAACCATTGCGCTGATCGAACTTCTTTGCAATGTCCAGTGCCTGCTCATAAAACCACTGGGCCAATTCCGCGGCGTTATAGCGGCCATCCTCACGGTAAAGGGCAAATTCTTTCGGCAAAGAAAGCGAAAGCGTTTCATCCGTTTGTGCCGCCCGCGTCAACAGCAGCCAAGCACTTTGAAAATAATCCTGCCGCTCCTGTTGGCTCCACTTTTGAGGAATCTCGGGAAGGGTTCGCTCCAAAGCTTTCAGCCCTTCCTTAATATGGGATAGAATATAGCAGCAAAGCACATCGGATTCCTGCGCATAAGGGTCCCATGCCAAGCGCTGAAGCAGCCGCTCACCAAAAAATTGAACGTCAGCGCGATTTCCTTGGCTCCAAGCAAATTCAAACAATAGATTCAGTGCGCACCATGGCTCTGTGCGGCAAGAAAGGGTTCCGTCCAAAATCGGCTTTGCCAGCTCCATTGCCTCCTGCCAATTTTGGCTATTTAGTGCATGAAGTATCCGCATGCCTTGCTCACATGCTTTACATCGTGTAAGCGTCTTATGAACGCCCGGCTCTTGTGTAAAGCGCAGCTCATATTCTCTTTCCGCTTCTTCAAACCTTCCCTCTCTTCTCCTTTGCATGTACTGCCTTTCGTGATACAGGGACGTGCTGTATCCATAGCGTTTTAACGCATAAAAAAACTTTTCCGCAACCTGTTCACGCTGCTCCAAAGAAAGCTGCGGAACCTCGTTCCACACGTCGAGCGCTTCATAAAACGCAAACAAATAGTCGTAGACGTAACTTTCAAGCGGTTCTTGTTCAAACAGCTCTGTTGCACGCGCAATAATAGGCAGCGTTTTTGCACAATCCCCGTAAAAATGCAGCTCATCTGCCAGCTCAAACCGATGAATGATTTGCCATGCGTGGTCTTTTTGATCATCGGCTTTTTTCACGGCCTTCTGAATGGCCTGTACTCTGGCGGAGCCGTGCGGCATTGCTTTGTATTGGTCTTTTAAACGTTCGTGTTCACTCATTGCTCTCACCTGTCATTTTCTGCATTCCATCCCACGCTCTTTGCATTTTATTTTGATAATAAGAAGAATGGTTGCGTTCGTCAAATTTTCGGGCAATTCCCAGCGCGGCTTCGTGAAACCACTGGGCAAGCTCCGCCGTATTGTACTCGCCGTCCTCACGGTAAAGAGGGAAGCTTTCGGGCATTGCAAGAGAAACGGCTTCATAAGTATGGGCAGCCTGTGAAAAAAAGAGCCAAGCGTCCATAAAGCCTCTCCAGCGGCTGCCTTGATCCCACTCGCCAAAAATCTTGCCAAGTGATGTTTCCACCGTTTTAAATCCGCGCGGAAGGTCGAACAAAGCATCATACGACAAAAGCGACATTTCGTCGGCATTCTCATCCCAGCCCAAACGGCGAATCAGCTGTCTGCCGTAGTATTTCATTCCCCCGCGCTCTCCGCGGTTGCGGCTGTTATTCATAAAAAGGCGCAACGAGCGCCAGGGCTCATAGCTGCATTGGATGGTGCCGTCCATCAGCGGTCTTGCCAGCTTCAAGGCTTCGTCCCGCTTTCCTTGATGCAGCTTGTGTCTTATCTGAATACTCTTAATGCATCCCTCACAAGAGGTCACCTGATGCGCATTTCCCTGCCGTTCCTTTTCCCAAAGCTCGAAAACTTCTTCTGCTTCTTCCAAACGGTCTTCATAACGCAGCTGAAAATATCGACGGTCATAATAATCGGCTTTCCCATACCCGAACCGCTTCAGCGCATTCCAATATTGTTCTTCCAGCTGTCTGCACTGTGCCAGCGGCAGCTGCGGCAGCATTCCGAAAACATTCAACGACAAATCCAACAAATAAAGATAGTCGTCGAGCTGTTGGTGCGTTGGGCTTTTTCCTGTATCAAAATACTTTTTTTCAAAAATCGCCACATATTCCGCAATCATGGGCAGTACCTTTCCCGAATCATCATAACGATACTGCTCAATTGCAAGTTGATAACGATTTTTCAGCCGCCAATAGTCATCGCCCCATTCATCCGCCTTCTTTACCGCTTCGCGGATGGCATCAATGCGTTCTGACCCATGCGGCATTGCTGTGTAGCGTTCAAACAGCCCATAAAGTTCTTCCTCCATCACCTCGTCATCGCCTCCATTCTATTGGTTAGAGTGTTTCGCTTTTTCCATTGCGTCTGTCATTTGCTTCATTCCCGCCCGCGCTTTTTCCATTGCATTTTGATAATAGGGAAAGCCGTTTCTTTCATCAAATTTTTGAGCAATTTTGAGCGCTTCCTCGTAAAACCATTGGGATAGCTCTGCCGGGTGATATTGCCCATCTTCCCGATAGCAGCCGAGCTGCTGCGGCAGCATAAGCGAGAGCGTTTCGTGTTCACGAGCCGCTTGCTGCAATAGCAAGGACGTTTCTAAAAAATGTCTCCAGCGCTGCAAGTAATCCCATTTTTCCAAAACTCGCTCCAAGCAAGATTCGATTGCTTTCAACCCATGGGAAAGGTCAAACAATGCGTCATATGCCAGCAGCTCCATGGCATCGGCATTTTCGTCCCAGTCCAAGCGCATGCGCAGCTTTTTTCCGTACTCTTTTACGCTAGAGCGGCTGCCCCTGTCACGGCTTTCTGTCATGAACAGGTGCAGCACACGCCACGGCTGCTGCGAACAACCGGGATCGTCACCAAGCAGGGGCTGCGCCTCTTTGACGGCACCGTCCCAGTCGTTTTGCACCAGCGCGTGACGCACGCGGAAATATTGAATGCATCCTTCACAGTCTACCACCTGATCGTGATTTGTCTGCTGCTCTTCTTCCCACATGCGATAAAATTCCTCTGCTTCCTGCACACTTCCTTCGCACAGAAGCTGGTTGAATTTCTTTTGAAAATAGTCCGCTTTGCCATAGTGGTAGCGCTGCATGGCACTCCAGTACTTTTCTTCCATTTTTCTCCACTGCTCCATCGGCAGCTGCGGCAGCGTTTCAAACACTTCCAGCGCCATATCCAGCATACGCAAATAACCTTCAACGCGGTTCTCTGTCGGCACCATCCTGCCATTTGCAAGATTTCTTTCAAAAATCTCTATATATTCTGCAATCACCGGCAGCGCTTTCGCCTTATCGCCATGAAAAAACTCTTCGAGAGCGAGGTTGCGGCGGTTGGCAAGCCGCCAGCCCAAATCATCCAATTCATCTGACCGCTTTAACGCCTCTTGCTTCGCACGAATGCGTTCTGCACCATGCGGCAGCGCTACATAATGGTTAAACATCCGCTGCAATTCACTTTCAGCCATCCTATATTCCCCCGATCCGACGTTTTAATCCTCGTTCTCTTGTTCCCATTCCTCATAAGAAATGCGCTCCAAAAGCATCATCAGGCCGCCGTTCAGCGCGCGCAGTTCTTCGCCTTGTACAGAATGGCCGCCGGCAAGCAGCGACTGCACATACAGAATTTTTATGGTTTGCCTCAGCAGTGCTTCATCCTGCATATGCATTAAGCGGCGAATGAGTGTGTTATTGGCATTGAGGTAAAGGCTTGCGAGCGGCTTTTCTTCAATGCCTTCCAACATGCAGGCCAGTGCATCCGAAAAAACGCCGGTGCTGCTCTCCTGCGCCGATTGTACCTGACGCAAAAACTGCACTTGATCGCTCAGCGCGTACAAGGCGGGTAAATCAGCGGGCAAAAAGCGGCACAGCTGCGTGCGGCAGTCAAACGCCTGCAATGCATTGTCCGCTGCATTCAGCAAGGTTTCCGCCTGCTCCTTTTCCTCGGAAGTCACCTCATTCAGCACTGTTTCCATGTCTTCTTCGCGCAAAGGATGAATGGGAAGCCGAAAGCGCTTTGCCAATTGCTCAATCAGCTCTTGGTCGCTGACATATCCGGTGCAGATCAGCAGCCGTCCCTGCGCCAAAAACAGCGAGCGAAGCTGCTGATAGCGCGGTACGGAACCAACCCAAAACGCTTCGCCCGCCTCTTTGAGTACCGCCCCCGTCAAGGTTCCTTCACTTGTTTCAAAAGAAAGGTAGTCAATAAAAATGCGGAACAATTCTTCGTCCCAAACTGCCATCGCTTTAATCGCTTGTTCATGCACCTCAACAATCGTGCGCAAACGCTCGGGGTTTTTCTGGGCGAGATTTGCCAAATAGGCGCGAACCACCTGCACAAACTCTTGCCGTGCCTCGTCCAACGCTTCATCCTCATAAAAATCTTCACGGGAAGCGGTGGGGCGCAAGTTGCGTGTATTCAAAAAACAGCGCAGGAAAAATGCCCACGGCGGCAAAATGCGCTCGCCGTTCTCTGTGAGCAGCATTTGTTTTAGGTAAATGCGGTGACTGTTTTTGACGGATTGATCGGTTCGATACGGCAGCACATAAGCGGCACCGCTGAGGTGCGGCGTTCGGATGGGGATGGCCTCCAAAAACTTTTCTTGAAACACCCACTCGCCAAAGCTGAGCAGCTGCTCACGGCTCACGCCGGAAAAATCAGACGGCAGACTGTTGATACGCTTCGTGCTTCCGTTGAGATAAATGGGAACAGGCAGCGCCAAGCCATAATAGCGCACAAGCTCCTCAATTTTGCTTGCTTGAAAATAACGCTCCATGCCCGGCTTTGCCGTGAGAATAATGGTAGTTCCGACGGGGCAATCTTCCAGCGGCTGCAAAGTATAAGTACCGTCGGGATATCCCGTCCAAACATGCGCTGGCCCGCCCTGTGCCGGGCGCGTATGCACCACAATGGAATCGGAAACCATAAAGCAGGACAACAGACCAATGCCGAATCGTCCAATGTAATCTTCCGGGAGTTTTCCGTTGACAAGCTCCGTTTTCGACGATTGACCAATCACCGCCAAAAAGCGATGAATGCCTTCTTCGCTCAAACCGGCGCCGTTATCTTGCAGCATTAAGCTTTCGCCCGGTTCCACTTGAATGGCAATCTGCCCGCCTTTCCAATTCGGATCTTGTTTGCGCCGCATGGTAATTGCGTCAATGCCGTTTTGCATCAATTCCCGCAGGAATACGTCAGGGCTTTTGTAAAGGTGGTTGGACAGAATATCCAGCATTCCGCCTAAATTAACTTGAAAATGGTAAACGTCATTCATCATGAAACCTCCGTTTCTCTGGGTCGATATAAAAGAAAACCTGTATCGCGTATTCTTCAAGCAATATGCGCTTTTGGTTGAAAATACGCCATTGCCGCCAAGACAGATTTTCTGGGCTATATCAAAACTGAATCTCTCTTATTGTACACGATAAAGGAAAAAAAGCCAAGCCTTAGATGGGTGCTCGTAAGACAGTAATTCTAAAAAATTACTATTTTACGGCATCTGTCTGGCAGGGTTGGAAACAACAACGAAAAGAACGATGTCGAGTCGAAAGACCGGCATCGTTCTTTTTTGCAACAAAATATTAGAATTACGGAGGTATTTACCATGAAACACCTGTTATCTTGTGAATTTAACCTTGATACTGCTTGTGTAGAGCTTTGCTTTTCAGATGGCAGCATGGTTTCCATTGATACTATCGCTGTGGAAAATGAGATGGTGAACAATATACATCAACAGTCGGAACTCGACTATCTGATCTACAATGACCCTGCTGCATACGCTAATTTGATATTATGCGGCAATCCCAAAGCCTATCTAAAGACAGTAACAGAATACAAACCGCTTGATTGATTTTCCGCACGCTCCAAGTTTTTCTTGGGGCGTGTTTTCAAAATTGTTACACTTTAATGTGCTGAATTTTGCCATACTATCTTGAAGAAACAACAGCAATCGTGTAAAATAATGTGTGGACACACATCTATGTATTGTGAACATGCAACCAGTAATGGAGGAAACGTATGAAGTTCGAACTGAATGACTATAAACAGGAATTAACTGATGAGGAAATATTGTCGGACATAAAAAATACTGCAGAAAGACTTGGAAGGGATTATATTTCTATTTCTTATTATAGAAAAAATGGAAAGTATTCTCAAACAGCCATCCAACATCATTTTGGGACATGGAAAAACGCTTTATCTTTAGCAGGTTTGCGAACTGACAGAAATGCGTCAGAATTGAAATTGATTTCAGATGAAGATTATTTTGAGGATTTGCGAAGAGTTGCTAATCTAATCCAGCAAAATACAGTTCCATACGATGATTACAGAAAATTTGGCAGATATTCTGCCGAGCATATTTTCAACCGGTTTGGGAAATGGAATCGTGCGCTTGAGCTGGCTGGTTTATGTTCTACTGGATTTTCAAAAGATAAAATATCTCAACAGGAATGTTTTGATGAAATTGAGCGGATGTGGCGTCTATTGGGACGCCAGCCAACCTCAACCGACATAATAAAAGGAAATGTATCCCATTATTCCATCGATACATATAAGCGGCGATTTGGTGGTTGGCGAAAAGCTCTTGAGGCCTTTGTTGAATACATAAACGAAAATGATGACAGCGACACGGATATTGATAACCAGACAGTCGAAGATCGCACACATGATATCCGTGACAGTATTTTGTCTACACGGAATGGCATTCCAGAAACACAAGCGAAGTTGGAAAATATTCACAGAACATCCCGCAATATAAACACCCGACTTCGTTTTAAGGTTATGAAAAGGGATAATTTCAAATGCTGTGCTTGTGGTGCATCCCCAGCCAAAGATCCAACAATAGAACTACATGTGGATCATATTATTCCTTGGTCAAAGGGTGGAGAAACCGAAATTGACAACCTACAAACCCTGTGTTCGAAATGCAACTTGGGTAAAAGCAATCTAGTGTAAGTGTACAAGTATTATAGGAAACTATTTGTATAAAAATGGTGGTAAAAAATATGTCTGACAACAGAAACAGACTGCGTCCAAAACAGATAAAGTTCTTTGTGAACGACAAGGAATATGAGCTGATAAGAAAGAAAATGGCACAGATGGGAACAGAGAACATGAGTGCCTATCTCCGCAAAATGGCAATCGACGG
>DCEX01000032.1:0-1757 GCA_002315015.1 Faecalibacterium sp. UBA1819 | reverse complement strand
CTGCTTTCTCTTTCCCATCTGAAATGATGTCAGCTCCGCAGGAGCGTAGCCGATTTTGAAAAAATCGTCAAAGGGTTTGGGATGCTTCCCAACAAGCTTTTGCAAAAATCAGCTTCGCTGAAATTTGCAAAACGCACGATGTGTGTACACACGTGCACTGCTTGCAAAGTTTGTTTTGACCTTTTGTAAGCAAATTGAAGATTTTCATTTTCCGCCAAATCGGCAACGCTATATTTTGTAAAACATCGCAGTGTGCAGCTATACCTGCGGTACTTGCAATCCCAACAATACTTTGAATAAATCGAATTGAAGTGAATGAAAGAAAAGGAGGCTCGACAGGATGGATGAGAAACGAACAGAGGAAGAAGCCCGTGGGCTTACTCCCGAAGAAATAGACGATATGATTCTTGAGGAACAGATTGCGAGTGGAGAATATGACGAGAAGTTTCCGAATACTACTTCTCCAATCCTGACCCGTATGCTAAGGTCGAGCCTCGCCCCGATGATGCACCAAAGCGTGACATCAAGTTTGATGAAAACGGTAACATCGTTGTAAAAAATCCGTCTGCCTTTTGGTTGCCCGAAGTGACAATCGTGGATGAAATCGGCGGCGCAGAATACACAGTTACAGGCAGCTACGAGGGCACGGAAACTCTTGATAAAAAGCTCAAACGCATTATGGAGCAGAACGCTACCGATGATGAATCTGATATCACGGAGGATGGCGAATGAATAGCGACACCTCTCTTGATATAAAAAACCATTCCAATCCTGTACAGACAGTTGCCCAACAGAAGGAGGACAAAAATATGTTAAGGGCAACCGACAAAATCACAGCACTCTATTGCAGATTGTCCGTAGAGGACACCAAGGACGAGAAGAAAAACGGCAAAGAAGATTTGTCGAACTCCATCCAAAATCAAAAGGCTATGTTGCTTCAATACGCACGAGATCACCGCTTTCCCCACCCGACATTTTTCATTGATGACGGCTACAGCGGTGTGACCTATGATCGTCCGGGATTTCAGAAAATGCTTGATGAAATCGAAGCCGGTCATGTGGGTGCGGTCATTACGAAAGACCTGTCAAGGCTTGGGCGAAACTCCGCCTTGACGGGACTGTATATCAACTACACTTTCCCTCAGAACGATGTCCGCTACATCGCCATCAACGACCACTTTGACAGCATCAACCCTAACAGCACCGACAGTGACATTGCCGGTATCAAAAACTGGTTCAACGAATTTTTTGCCAAAGATACAAGCCGAAAGATTCGTGCGGTGCAAAAAGCAAAGGGTGAGCGTGGTGAAAGATTGACCGTCCATGTGCCATATGGCTACATGAAAAATCCCGAAAATCCAAAGGAATGGATTATTGACGAGGAAGCTGCACAGGTGGTCAAGAAGATTTTCACGCTCTGCATGAATGGGCGTGGACCGAGCCAAATTGCAGACCAGCTTGAAAAGGACAAGATACTCACACCTACCGCATACAAAAACAAGCAAGGCGTGAAAACACCGCACACCGAGCCGGAGAACCCTTACCGCTGGCACGAAAGCACCATTGTCAATATTCTTGAACGAAAAGAGTACATTGGCGCAACGGTCAATTTCAAGACCTACACCAATTCCATTTGGGACAAAAAGCAGCGGGAAAATCCCGAAGAAAATCGAGTGATTTTCTACAACACCCATCCTGCCATTATCGAGCAGGAAGTCTTTGACAAGGTGCAGGAGATTCGTCAGCAGCGACACAGG